>JBBAKF010000069.1:0-11782 GCA_040403635.1 Polynucleobacter sp. | reverse complement strand
AACGAATGACCTCCATCCCCCACCACATCGCCATCATCATGGACGGCAACGGCCGTTGGGCGCAAAAGCGGCATATGCCGCGCACTGTGGGGCATGCCAAGGGTGCGGCGGGGGTGCGCCAATTGGTCGAGTTTTGTGCGAATAAGGGCGTGAAATATCTCACCCTTTTTGCCTTCAGTACCGAAAACTGGAGCCGCCCTGAAGAAGAGGTCTCCACCCTCATGGGCCTATTCCTGCAGTACCTAGAAAAAGAACTCAAAAACCTCTCCCAAGCCGGCGTGCGTTTGCAGGTCATTGGCGACGCCACAGGTTTTGCGCAGGAGTTGCAAGACCGCATCGCCGAAGCTGTTAGAGCCACGGCAGGTAACGACGGCATTGTGCTGACAGTTGCCGCCAACTACGGTGGCCAGTGGGACATCGTGCAAGCGGTGCAGCGTTGGCAAGCGGCTCACCCGCAGGCTGACGCTCAAAGCCTTACCCAAGAGCAATTGGCGCAGTATTTGAGTACCGCCCACATGCCAGACCCTGACTTGCTGATTCGAACTGGCGGTGAGCAACGCATCAGCAACTTCCTGCTGTGGCAAGTGGCTTATGCTGAGCTGTATTTCACCGATGTGTTGTGGCCGGAGTTTGACGCCGCGCAACTCATGCTGGCTTTGGACTGGTATCGGACTAGGCAACGCCGGTTTGGACGGGTGAAAGCAGAAGTCTAGTAAGTGGGGTAAGTTTGTTAGAGCCTCACCGGACTTACTGCTGCAATTCATGTAACGTCGACACTATAAGCTAGCTTAAGCTGTAAAACTGTGCCCCCCGTGCTGATGCAAAGATGCCCCATTCGCCTGCTTATCGCCGTTTGAGACCTCTTCTAAGCTTTGAATCGCTGCGTTGAGATCGAAATGCAACGCTTCATTGGTGGCCTGTGGTGTGAAATCAAAATTCAGTCCAATACAACACTGTATTGGGCCGCGTTGAAAAGGCCTAAGAACAGAAGTGTTGTTAATATAAATATTGTGGCAAAAGGCCGCACTCACTTTGACGGCGGCTGATACGGCTTCCACGATGTTTCCAGTCATCTGCGTGCTTACCCTTTCATGCTCACGCACGTGTATTGCGTCAATCTTGGTGGGAAAGTTTTGCTATTCAAATTCTATTTTCGGAGAGAGCTTGGCCAGCACATTGAGTCGAGTTAACAAATGATATTTCACTCTACCTAAAATGGAAAAATAGACAAAGTATTAAAATCTAGAGAATATATGCCAGAAACGAATTTATATTCTTCCTGCGTCCTTGTTAGCCAAGACTTGAGTCAAGCAGCAAATCAGTCGGCGCGCCAAGTCATCTAATATTCAATATCCCAACTTGAATCATATCCATGATCAAATTTTTTGATGCATGGGGATTCTCGGCATTCTACCTTTGCTAGATCTTCAATGATAAGACAAAGTGATGTTAATACAAATAATTAATCAAACCACCATAAAGCAACTCTAATTTCATAATATTTAGATCTATTTAATCGTTCGGGTGGGAGTAAAGTACGTTAATTGTTTGAACATACCTCAGGTGGATTTTTGAGGTATATTGACAAGGTTAAATTAACTTATGCACATGTATTCAAGCCTGGTTTGCAAAGTACGGATTAAATTTTTCACAAACCAACTAAAACCATAAGAAAAGTAAACATGATTGTTCTTGCCAACAGCAATACGCACACTTCTGAAAAAAAATTTGGGTTATTTTTTTCGGCTTTATTCGCGCTGATGTCGCTCTACGGTTAGTATGAATCGTTAAATTTTTTTATTAAAGCTGGAACGACATCCCTTGCCTTTGTGTTTTTGGCCGCCACCTTTTGGGCGCCTAAATTGCTTATCCCGCTAAATAAGCTTTGGTTTGAGCTTGGAATACTTCTTGGAAACGTTACTAGCCCGTTAGTGTTGGGTGTCTTGTTTTTTGGGCTCATAACTCCGATTGCTTTGATCATGCGGCTTTTAAATAGGGATGAATTGATGCTTAAAAAATCATTTGCTAAAAGCTACTGGGTTGATCGATTACCACCCGGACCTGCGCCTGATTCGTTTGAAAGGCAATTTTAGGAGTTTAAAATGGCATTTCTTAAAGAGCTTTGGGATTTTCTTAAAATGAGAAAGAAGCTTTGGCTTGCTCCGATTATCATCATAATGATTATCCTTGGTGGTTTACTAGTCCTTGCGCAGGGTTCGGTTTTAGCGCCCTTCACATACACCTTGTTTTAATAAAATCCATGAAGATACTAGAGATTTCTGCTTTTTATCATGATGCTGCAGCCTGTTTGGTTATAGACGGGGAGATCATCGCTGCCGCCCAAGAGGAGCGATTTACGCGCAAAAAGCATGACTCTAATTTCCCCGTTAATTCAATCTCATATTGTCTAATCGAAGGAAAACTTGCTTATAAAGATATTGACTTTGTTGTTTTTTACGATAAGCCTTTTCTAAAGTTTGAGCGCTTGCTCGAAACATATTTCGCATTTGCACCAAGAGGTTTTAAAAGCTTTGTAACCTTTTTACCGGTTTGGTTGAAGGATAAGTTATTTCAAAAAAAGGTCCTTATAGATGCATTGAAAGAACTGTGAGGTAAAGACATCAGATGGAAAGAAAAGCTTTTGTTCTCCGAACACCATCTAAGTCATGCAGCTAGCGCTTTTTTCCCAAGCCCATTTGAGCGTGCCGCAGTACTTACAATGGACGGTGTTGGTGAGTGGACAACAACTTCACTCTCCCTTGGTGATGGGAACAAGCTTTCAGTACTTAAGGAAATACACTTTCCTCACTCCATTGGCTTGTTGTACTCTGCCATGACCTACTACACTGGGTTTAAGGTTAATAGCGGAGAGTATAAGGTAATGGGTCTCGCGCCTTATGGCGAGCCCAAGTTTGCAAAACTGATAAAGGACCACCTTATCGACGTTAAAGCGGATGGTACGTTTGCGCTCGATATGAGCTACTTTAATTACTGCACTGGTCACACAATGACCAACTCAAAGTTTAATGCTCTTTTCGGGGGGGCTCCGCGCAATCCAGAATCCGTCCTTACCCAGCGCGAAATGGATTTGGCTGCATCGATTCAAGTTGTTGTAGAAGAGGTTGTTCTCAAGCTAGCTATTGGCGTGGCAAAAATTACCGAAGAGAAAAACCTCTGTCTTGCCGGGGGCGTGGCACTGAATTGTGTAGCGAATGGAAAACTTTTAAAAGAGAAGATGTTTGAGCGTTTTTGGATACAGCCTGCTTCTGGTGATGCTGGCGGTGCTATAGGAGCGGCATTGGGTGCGTATCACATTATGCTAAATCAACCTAGAAAGCCTAGAGACGGTATAGATGCGATGAAAGGCTCCTATCTAGGTCCAGAGTTTAGTCAAGAAGAAATATCAAGTAGATTGAAAAGTTGTGGAGCTATATTTGAAAGACTTAATGATGATGAATTGTTGGATAAAACAGCAAATGCGCTTGTAAATGGACAAGCTGTAGGGTGGATGAATGGTCGTATGGAATTTGGTCCGCGTGCATTAGGTGGACGCAGCATCATTGCAGATCCAAGGTCACCGACAATGCAGAAATTACTCAATCTGAAGGTTAAGCAACGCGAATCATTCAGACCTTTTGCGCCGAGCATACTAAGAGAAGATGTTTCTCAGTGGTTTGAAATGGACTGCGATAGTCCGTATATGCTCCTTGTTGCTGATATTGCAAAAAACAAGCGAAAGCAGATGACGGCAGAAGAACAGGCATTATTTGGAATAGACAAACTTAATGTTCCTCGTTCGGAGATTCCCGCAGTCACGCATGTAGACAACTCCGCGCGAGTGCAGACCGTTCATAAAGAGACTAACCCGCGTTTCTACGCACTCATTAAGCGATTCAAAGACATCAGTGGATGCCCAGTGATTGTCAACACCTCATTCAATGTGCGTGGTGAACCAATCATATGCTCGCATGAAGATGCATTTAAATGTTTCATGGGAACAGAGCTGGTTGTGCTAGTTGTTGGCAATTATTTTTTATCAAAAACAGAGCAGTCCAATTTGCTGGCAGCTAATTACAAGGTTCAATATGAGTTTGACTAACGCATCAGATAGAAAAAAATTCTTGCCCTTCTTTCAGAAAGTCATGAATTGGACTTGCTATTTGATTTTCTTATTTACTATTGCTGAAGTATCCGCAAAATATGCATTAGACATATACAGAAAATCTCGCAGTGATTCAACTGACTTTGGCAGTATGGAAAGATCTCTGGCTCAAGAACTATCATTGGTACAAGCTCAAGCCAAACTCTCGCAGTACCGGTGGTATCAAAATTTAGAGAATTTTCAAGGAGTTAATGTAATCACAGATGCGAGTGGATTTCGTATTGACAATCGAGCTTTAGACAATCGTATTAAGGTCGGTATGTTTGGTGGTTCGACTACATTCTCAGTGTTGACAGATCAAAATGGAACAATCGCGGAACATATTTCACGGCAAAGTGATGTGTATCAAGTTCTAAATTTCGGTGTTGGCGGGTACTCAAGCTCAGCGGAAATTATGACCCTTGTTGAATCTCTAAGGGCCTATCCGACTTTAAAAATGGCTTTTTTTTATGATTGAATTAATGAGCTAGGTCGTGCGCAAGATGGTGCAATAAAGGGATTAAAGTCCAATGAGTCGGAGTTTTTACTCGGAACCCCATATTTAGATGGGGTTCGCGCGGGAATAATAAATTCGAATGGCTTCGGTTTTTCTTGGAATCAATCAAATCTTTTTTATATTTACAATCGGCTATTAAGGCCGTCCCAAACCACTTTTGCCAATCAAGATTTTTTAACAAATACAAAAGAGAGATATTTTGCAAATGTAAGGGTAATAAATGCAATTTGTAGTGAATTTAAAATAAAGTGTTTTTTTATAATTCAGCCATCTGTATTTTCAGCAAAAGAAACGGTGCTTCACAAAGCAGAATTGAATATGCTAAAAAGTGAATTATACGGAAAAAGTTATCCTCAATTAACGGAATTGATCCTTTCTGATCGGTGATCAAAACTCTTTGACGTGGTTGACGCTACAGCTGCCCTTAACAATAAAACTAATAAAGACAGAATATTCTATGACTGGCATCATTTAAATTTACTAGGAAATTACTATATTGCAAGTCAAATTAAATTAGAAATTGATCGTAGAATAGTAAAAGGCATTTAAATTGATTAACTTTGTTTTTGAAATTATTCTTGGGCGCTATTCGTTTTCAGAGCTGAGAACTGAAGACGCCCCGAGAAAGAATCGTCAACCATTTTGGGACTCTTTATGCGGCCCCTTGATAAAAGCCAAAACCTCTTGAAAGCGAGGTCTGCGTTTGAAGGTCATTGGCGATGTTCTAGGATTTTCTCAAAAAACTGTGAAACTGCATCGCTGAAAATTTTGATAAATGGCAAGTGTGTTTGGATTGAATATCCATATGCAATGGCGGTTTGGACTGGCTAAAAAATCTAATATATTTATATGAAACAACAAAAGAATCCGGATGTTGAACACGACGAACTCACCTTTATAAAATTATTTCTCCTTGTCAAAGCCAGTTTTGGCAACATCATAAAATCTACTTTAGCTTGTATCTTGGTAGTTGGCGCGTATTACTTTTTTGTGCCCAATGTGTTTAAAGCCTCAGCCACTATCGAGTTGGCAATAGTTGCAGGTAAGCCGGTCGAGGCCCCGTCCGTATTATTAGAAAAAATAAAGTTACTGCATTACTTTTCAAACTCAACCCTTCAATTATGCGGCTCAGTTGGTGAGACCGATTCGCAAGCCAAGTTTGTTGACAAAATCAGGCCTTCTGCCAATAGAGTTGCACCATTTGTATCTTTTGTCACGCAAGCGAAAAGTACGTATGCGGCAAAAGCCTGTATGGAATCGGTCATTTCTGAGGTCTTAAGTAACCAAGATGCGATAGCAAAGCCATTGATAGAGCATAAAAAGCAAAAAATCCGGCAACTTAATGAGCGACTCGAACTAGCTGAAGGAATGGCTAAAACTTTTCCTGCGTCTAAACGGTATAACAACCCAGCAGATGAGCAGTTTTCTGCTCGAAACATAGTAATGCTTTACAGTGCTATCAATGCTCAGGAAATTTATAAATTGAGGGGGGAGATAGTCGATTTAGAAAACGAACTTATTGCCCCGCAAACCAAAAAAGCTACACTGGTAGGTTCGATTTACGCGCCAGAAGCGCCAAACAATGAGCCCCCTTTTTTTGCACTTATGCTGTGTTTGGCGTTGGGTTTGATTTTGGGTTTGTTGTTAACAGGAGTGGCGAGAGTTATGCCAGTTATTTGGCTGCAGATTCGTGAAACTGAAAAAAGGGCAAATCGATAATATAAATTTTTTTAAGCCCAAGAACTTGTCTTTATATCCTAACTAATTGCAATACCAATAACATAAAACTATGACGCAAGCCACCTCAAGTCAAGCGAGTAAAGTAGCTCTCATCACCGGCATCACAGGGCAAGATGGCTCTTACCTAGCTGAGTTCTTGTTGACAAAAGGATACGTTGTTCATGGTATCAAACGCCGTGCTTCTCTTTTCAATACTCAGCGCGTAGACCATATCTACCAAGACCCGCATATTGATAATGCCAATTTCAAGTTGCACTATGGCGACCTGACGGATACCAGCAACCTAGTCCGAATCGTTCAAGAAACTCAGCCAGATGAGATCTACAATCTTGGTGCCCAAAGCCATGTTGCTGTTAGCTTTGAGAGCCCTGAAAACACCGCTGATGTAGACGCAATGGGCACCCTTCGTTTGTTAGAAGCCATCCGCATTTTGGGTTTGGAGAAGAAAAGCCGCTTCTACCAAGCCTCCACCTCTGAGCTTTATGGCTTGGTGCAAGAAACCCCACAAAAAGAAACCACACCGTTTTATCCTCGAAGTCCTTACGCAGTTGCCAAAATGTATGCATATTGGATTACGCTCAACTACCGCGAAGCCTATGGCATTTACGCGTGCAACGGTATATTGTTTAATCACGAGAGTCCGCGCCGCGGTGAAACATTCGTTACGCGCAAAATTACTCGCGCACTAGCGCGCATCAAGCTGGGCCTGCAAGACTGCCTTTACCTGGGCAACCTCGATGCAAAGCGCGACTGGGGTCATGCGCGCGATTTTGTTGAGGCGCAATGGTTGATGTTGCAGCAAAATCAGCCTGAAGACTTTGTCATTGCCACTGGAGTTCAGTTCAGCGTGCGCGACTTTGTAAATGCTTCAGCAACCGAACTCGGCATGTCCATCCGCTGGGAAGGTAAAGGCGTCCAGGAAAGAGGCTATTGGGTAAACGCCTCTTCTCTAGGGGTAGGGATAACGGGGGAGAGGCTTGTTGTTGCCGTGGATGAGCATTACTTCCGTCCTACCGAGGTAGAAACACTTTTGGGCGATTCAACAAAAGCTAGAGAGAAACTCAAATGGACACCTAAGGTAAGCTTTTACGAACTCGTGGCCGAAATGGTGCGGGAGGATCTCAAGTCTGCAGAGTGTGATGAGCTTGTTAAACGACACGGATATTAAGCATTGGGATATCTCGAGCAGATGATGGTTGCTTGCAAGATCAATCTACTGGTTAGTGTCGTGAGTGTCTTTGATGAGTTCACAACCTTGTCGTACTCTTTTAGAGGTAGTTACTATGGTTCAGTGTGAAAAATCATTCAGTAGAATGACTCCATGAATTATTTTTATTCCTCCTAAGTTGTAAGATGACTCCCAACAGTTCTATATACGTGGCTGGACATCTTGGGCTAGCAGGTTCCGCCATCATCCGACGCCTTCAGGCCTGCGGCTACCGCAATGTCATCATCCGCACACACGCAGAACTTGATCTAACTCGACAGGATGCTGTAAACAACTTTTTTGAGGAAGAAAAGCCGGAATTCGTTTTCATTGCTGCTGGTCGAGTGGGCGGTATTTATGCTAACAACACCTTCCCGGCGGAGTTTATTTATCAAAATCTGATGATTGAATCCAACGTCATTCATGCTGCCTGGCGAAATCAGGTGCAGAAACTTCTATTTCTTGGTTCGAGTTGCATTTATCCGAGAAGTGCCCCTCAGCCAATGAATGAAAAAGAACTCCTTACAGGACTCCTAGAGCCAACCAATGAACCCTATGCAATTGCAAAAATTGCTGGTATCAAGATGTGTGCTGCTTTCAACCGCCAGTACAGTACCAACTATCTTAGTGTGATGCCGACTAATCTTTATGGTTTAGGGGACAACTACGATACTAAAAATGCGCATGTCCTTCCTGCTTTGATCCGTCGAATGCATGAAGCCAAGATGAATCGCCACGCGGAAGTAGTGATTTGGGGCAGCGGCACTCCGCGGCGTGAATTCCTTTGTAGTGAGGATCTTGCGGATGCCTGTGTATTTCTGATGGAGCGATACAACGCGGTTGATATCGGCGAATTTGTGAACATTGGCGTTGGGAGAGAAGTCACCATCCGCGAACTGGCGCAGATGGTGGCTGAAGTTGTTGGTTTTAGCGGCATGCTGATATTCGATGCTTCAAAACCTGACGGTACACCGCGCAAATTGCTAGATACTGCCCGTATGAATGCACTTGGTTGGAAGGCGAAGACCGGATTCCGTGAGGGCATTCGCAATGCCTATGAAGATTTTTTACTCAACAATCGTTGGGTCACCTGATGTTGGAGCCTGTTAGCTTGACACTCTTGAAATAATTACTATGTCAAATGATATTAAAAAAAGAATACTAGTCACTGGTGGAGCCGGCTTCCTTGGCTCACATCTTTGTGAGCGCTTGCTCGCGCAGGGTCACGATGTCATTTGCGTAGACAATTTTTTTACTGGCAACAAAGATAATATCGTGCATCTTTTACCGAACCCGCATTTTGAGCTCCTGCGGCATGATGTGACCTTCCCTTTATATTTGGAGGTGGATGAGATTTACAACCTTGCCTGCCCAGCTTCACCTATTCATTACCAGCACGATCCGGTGCAGACCACTAAGACCAGCGTGCACGGAGCCATCAACATGCTGGGGTTAGCTAAGCGCACGAAAGCAAAGATTCTTCAGGCATCCACCAGTGAGGTTTATGGTGATCCAAAGATGCACCCACAGTCAGAGAGTTACTGGGGCCACGTAAATCCCATCGGACTGCGGTCGTGCTACGACGAGGGCAAAAGATGCGCTGAAACACTTTTTTTCGACTACCGTCGTCAGCATAATCTGCGCATCAAGGTGGCGCGTATATTTAATACATACGGACCACGCATGCACCCGAATGATGGCCGCGTGGTTTCCAATTTCATCGTCCAGGCACTGAAGAATGAACCGATAACTGTATACGGCGAAGGTAGTCAGACCCGGTCGTTCTGCTATGTTGACGACCTTATTGAAGCCCTCATTAGATTGATGAACTCGCACGATGAATTTATTGGTCCGGTGAATATCGGCAATCCAGTTGAATTTACGATACTTGAATTAGCTCAAAAAGTTACTGCATTAACAGGATCTAAATCTGGTATTGTTTTTAAATCTTTGCCGAGCGATGATCCTATGCAGCGCTGTCCGGACATTTGTCTGGCGAAGGACAAACTAAACTGGGCTCCAAAAATCTTCCTGGATGAAGGGTTGGCCAAGACGATCAAGTATTTTCGAGCAGCACTCAATTGAGCTTTTGAAAATAGTAGGTCTAAACCTTGGGCACTCAATTTCGCTTTTAAGTAATTTTTATATTGACAAATACCAACCTCGCTGCTCCACTCAAAAATTTACTCAGGGGCCTCTGGAATAAGCTAAGCTGGCGACGTAAGTGCCAATTTGGTTTGCTTACGTCTTTAATGCTAGTTAGTGCATTCGTGGAGGTCATTAGTTTGGGAGCTGTTTTGCCGTTCTTGGGCATACTCACTACTCCCGATTTGGTCTTTTACCACCCTGTTGTGGCTGAAGTGGCTCATGCCTTGGGTATCACCACCGCCGATCAATTGGTGTTTCCCCTCACCTTAGCTTTTGCCTCGGTAGCTTTGTTTGCGGGAGCAATTCGCATTTTGCTTTTGTGGGCCAGCTTACGCCTTGCCCAGGCAAGTGGGGCAGACCTTAGTATCGAGGTATATCGCCGGACCCTTTACCAGCCTTACGCGGTGCATTTAGCCCGCAATAGTAGTGAAGTGATCAGCAGCATCACCAACAAGGTGGGTGGTGCCGTTAATGTGCTGCAGAACTTGCTTACACTTTTTAGTTCAACCGTATTGCTGGTAGCAATTATGTTAGCCTTAATTGCCATCGATCCGGCAGTGGCCTTGGTGGCAACCATGGGCTTTGGTGCTAGTTATGGTCTCATAACACGGTTGGCCCGTCGGCAGTTGCATCGAAACAGCCGACGTATCGCATACGAAGAAGCTCAAGTGGTAAAGGCATTGCAAGAAGGACTGGGCGGCATTCGCGATGTACTGCTGGATGGCACCCAGCCGGTTTATTGCGACATTTACCGCCAAGCGGATCTACCGCTTCGACGAGCCGCAGGCAACAACTCCTTTATTGGCCAAAGTCCCCGTTACTTCATGGAGGCCTTGGGGATGGCCCTAATCGCATCGATTGCTTATGGACTTAGCCTGCAAGGAGGGGGTGTCGCTACAGCCCTACCAGTGCTTGGTGCGCTAGCACTCGGCGCGCAACGCATGTTGCCAGCCATGCAGATGATATACGGCGCTTGGTCAATCATAGCCGGCAGTCATGCCTCTCTGGCCAATATCATTGAGCTACTCGACCAGCCCCTGCCGGCAGAGATATTGCAACCTGTTTCTGTGCCATTGGCGTTTAAGGAAGCCATACGATTCGAAGCTGTGCGCTTTCGTTACAGCAGCATTGGCCCCTGGGTGCTGGATAAACTGAACCTAACCATCCCCAGGGGTGCACGTGTGGGCTTTGTTGGAAGCACCGGCAGTGGCAAGAGTACTGCGCTGGATCTATTAATGGGGCTGTTGATACCTGCCGAGGGTGAACTGCTAGTGGACGGTCAGCCTTTAAGTGGAAATCGTCTTAGAGCGTGGCAACTTACTATAGCTCACGTGCCGCAAATTATTTACTTGGCCGATGCCACCTTGGCTGAAAATATTGCCTTCGGCATACCAGCTAATGCTATTGATTTGGAGAGGGTGCGTCAGGCTGCTCGCTATGCCCAGATTGCAGACTTTATTGAAAGCCGGCCCGATGGTTATCGCGCTTACGTGGGTGAACGAGGGATCCGTCTATCGGGTGGCCAACGCCAACGTATCGGCATCGCCCGGGCGCTTTATAAGCGTGCTAGCGTGCTTGTGTTCGATGAAGCTACCAGCGCCCTCGACAACGCCACCGAAAAGTCTGTGATGGACGCCATTGAGGGGCTTAATCGCAGCCTCACTGTTCTGCTCATCGCTCATCGTCTAACCACTTTAAGAGGATGCGACATGATTGTGGAATTGGAGCAAGGCCAGGTGGTGGCTAAGGGAACATACGAGGAGTTACTAAAGTCAAGCCCGACTTTTCGGCAAAATGCATACGCAACAGTGGAATAGTTAGCAAATGAAAAAAGCGTTGATATGCGGAATTTCAGGACAAGACGGGGCTTATCTTGCTCAGTTGTTGCTCGAAAACGGCTACGAAGTCATCGGCACTTCCCGCGACGCTCAGTTGAACGAGTTTGGCAATTTGGAAAGGCTTGGTATGAGGGGTCACGTGAGGCTGATGTCGATGTCTTTAAATGACTCCCGGAGCGTTTTGCAGATAT
>JBBAKF010000068.1:0-12149 GCA_040403635.1 Polynucleobacter sp. | reverse complement strand
TAAGGGTTTTGTAACTACTTACGATGTATTAACTGCCCTATTAATGATTACGGGTATATTTTTTGCTTTTAGGCTTCCATCCCAAGCAGATAAAAAAAGACATTGGAAATTCTTTTTTGTTGCAGCCGCCTGCTTTATTGGATCCTCATCAATTTTTATTCTCTCTGGAGCAACTGCAGAATCTTGGGGTTATCAAGCACGGGGGCTTTCATCTACCTGGTACTCGCTTACGATTCTGATTTGCAGCCTTGTGGCCATCACTCAAAATGCCCTCATTAAAAAGTTTTTACTAATAATCATCATTACGTTTGGATTTTTTAGCTCCATCTCCTTTTCGATACAACGTGATAATTATATTGCGTCCTGGAAATTACAAAATGAAATATTGAGCGATGCAATTGAGTTAATTGAAAAGAATAAAGTCCCGAAACATGCTATTGTTATTGGAGACCTCCCGCAATTTCTCCCCAAAAATTACAACAATGAAATTGTATTCAGTCAGCCATGGGATTTCGGCTCTGCACTAGCAATTCTCACCAAGCAACAAGTAGGTGGAGGCGCCGTCATTGATACAAGGCGAGGAGATTTTCGTAATTTAAAATTTGAAAATGGATCCCTTTCCATTGATCACTGGTGGAAAGCTACTCCCAATAACTTATGGTTCTATAACTATGATCCTTCAATCCAAAAAGGTAATTTAGTCAAAATTGAGGGGGTCGAGAGCCTCCAAGATCACCTCGTTACCCTTGGATACCTTGGAAATTTAGATGGCATTTCCTACATACGTCGTGGTCAGAAGATTTCATTCGCAAATGACTGGGCCAATAGAGAAAAATTTATTACTAAAGGCTGGTCTATAAGAGAAAGTTGGGGCGGGATTTGGTCGGATGGCTCAAGCGCGGAACTCGTATTACCAATGCCAACTGATCGACCATCAATTGTTACCCTCAATACCAAGGCTTTTGTTTCCCCTAATCATCCCAGGCAACAAGTGAATGTGGATGTCAATGGAACTAAGGTTCAACAATTTTCCTTATCAAACTCCGAAGAAAACTCATTGACAATTGAAATTCCAAAAGAATTAAGGGGCTTACCTTTTATCACCATACGCTTTCAATTTCCTGATGCTGCTAGCCCCAAGAGTATTGGTATTGGGGCTGATGAGCGAAAGCTAGGGATTGGCATCAAGTCGGCTGTATTTTCATAAATCACTCGAAATTACAATATTGCCTTAATGACAAACAAAGCCTCCAAGCCCTTCTCTCAAGCATTAAGGTCTTCAAGAATGGTTTTTGTTTTTTTTGTGGCCTTCCTATGCTTAGGATTATGGATTTACCAAGATTTTGGTGTTTCCACTGATGAACAGCAACAGCGTGAAATCGGCCTCACCAGTCTTGCCTATATTGCCAATCTCTTTCAGATTCCATTCCTACTCAACGGTGCGGCACCACTCCAAGATCCTGCCAGTGTGTTTCTAGCTCAAAAAGATCGTGATTACGGGGTTGCCTTTGAGCTGCCCGCTGAGTTTTTAGTACGCTTATTACAACTGCAAGATGCTGATGTGTATTTTTTTCGTCACCTACTGACCTTTTTGGTTTTTTTCTGTGCAGTCTTTTTCTTTTATCGCTTAGTTAAAGAGCGTTACTCAAGTCAAGCCTTTGGTCTATTAGGCGCCCTCTTTTTAGTGCTCAGCCCCCGGATCTTTGGAGATGGCTTTTTTAATGACAAAGATCTGGTGTTCATGTCCACTTTTGTCATTGCGACCTACACACTGATTCGATTTGTATTGCAGCCTAGCTGGAAGACTGGTCTTTGGCATGCTTTAGCCTGCGCTATCGCCATTGATGTCCGGATTATGGCCATCATCATTCCAGCCGCTACGCTCGTAACTTTAGTTGCCCTAGTTCTCAGAAAAGATGTTGGTGCTGGTAAGACTTTTGGAGCTTTAGGCGTTTATCTAGTTGCTATGGCAGCGCTAGTGGTCGCTTTTTGGCCCTGGCTCTGGCTAGATCCTTTGGGCAACTTTATTACCGCCTTTAAGAACATGGCGCGCTTTAGGCATGTGATTGATATGTACTTTATGGGGCGGATTGTTTCTAGTGGGTCCCTTCCTTGGTACTACATTCCGGCTTGGATCGGCATCACGACTCCCATCCTCTATTCCCTATTCTTTTTGCTTGGCGCGCTTGGCACCTTACGTAAGTTCGCCCTTGCTGGCAAAAAACTCTGGATCAACTCAGACCAACTGCAAGACCTCTTATTTTTAGGACTCTTTTTAGCGCCACTCACCGCCGTCATTGTTTTAAATTCAGTTCTCTATAACGGCTGGCGCCAGATGTACTTTATTTACCCTGCTTTTTTATTAGTCGCTATGAGAGGTTTAGTCTTTTTACGAGACCTAAGTGATACCAAAAAAGCACTGCGCACAAGTCTGAATATTGTGGTGATTATTTCATTGAGTCTGACAACTTTTTGGATGGTGCGCTGGCATCCCTATCAATATTTGTATTTCAATGTCTTAGCAGGAGAGTCTTCTAAGCGGTTTGATGTGGATTATTGGGCTACAGCATATCGACCTTTAATACAGAAAATTATCAATCAAGATCCCCAAGGAAAGTACGCAATCTTCTTTTCTACCGAAGGGGGTGTTAACTGGGGAATCTGGCAGCTAGATTACTTAAGAAGTCTCAATGCTTTTTCTAGCTCAGATAAAAATAGAGTCATCCACAACCGCTCTGAAAACTGCTCTGACTATATCTTTACTGTCTTAGCAGGCAACCGTAAGCAATACACCGAGAAAAAAGAGTTTGAGTTATTTGATGAGCTCAAGGTAGATGGTCAGATTATTTACACCACCTTCAAACGCAAGATCCCTTTGTATGAGTACTACAAGCCCGAGCTTGGTAAGCCAGTAGGATTTGATAGCCCTCATACTCGCTGCTTCCTTAAAAGCGGCTGGGCCGACAATACCGAAGATTGGGGAACCTGGACAGTGGGCAAAGAAGCTAAGTTAGCCGTCTTTATGCCTCCTGGCACCCCTAAGACAATTACCCTAGACCTCAGAGCCTTTGTAGGGCCCAAACACCCCAAGCAATCGCTTGAAGTTGCAATCAGTGGGCAGCCATCTAAAGCTTTTACCTTAAGCCAATTTGAGCAAAACACCATCAAGCTTACTATCCCAGCATCAGCCTATGACAAAGAGTTTTTAGTTCTGGACTTCAAGATGACTGATCCTGCTAGCCCTAAAGATTTAGGCATAGGCGAAGATACTCGTAAGTTAGGTGTTGGTATTAAACGTGTGGTCATTGAGTAGGGGTGGGGATGAGAGAAAGTCCACCCCAGGATTCAATGCATAAGCTATTTAATAGATTTGCTCCATTTGCATTTTTCTTACTATTTGCAATGGTGGGTCTGCTCTCACTAAAGAGCTACGGTGTATCTGCAGATGAAATGACTCAAAGAGGGATCGGCCTCACCAGTCTTGCCTATATTGCCAATCTCTTTCAGATTCCATTCCTACTCAACGGTGCGGCACCACTCCAAGATCCTGCCAGTGTGTTTCTAGCTCAAAAAGATCGTGATTACGGGGTTGCCTTTGAGCTGCCCGCTGAGTTTTTAGTACGCTTATTACAACTGCAAGATGCTGATGTGTATTTTTTTCGTCACCTACTGACCTTTTTGGTTTTTTTCTGTGCAGTCTTTTTCTTTTATCGCTTAGTTAAAGAGCGTTACTCAAGTCAAGCCTTTGGTCTATTAGGCGCCCTCTTTTTAGTGCTCAGCCCCCGGATCTTTGGAGATGGCTTTTTTAATGACAAAGATCTGGTGTTCATGTCCACTTTTGTCATTGCGACCTACACACTGATTCGATTTGTATTGCAGCCTAGCTGGAAGACTGGTCTTTGGCATGCTTTAGCCTGCGCTATCGCCATTGATGTCCGGATTATGGCCATCATCATTCCAGCCGCTACGCTCGTAACTTTAGTTGCCCTAGTTCTCAGAAAAGATGTTGGTGCTGGTAAGACTTTTGGAGCTTTAGGCGTTTATCTAGTTGCTATGGCAGCGCTAGTGGTCGCTTTTTGGCCCTGGCTCTGGCTAGATCCTTTGGGCAACTTTATTACCGCCTTTAAGAACATGGCGCGCTTTAGGCATGTGATTGATATGTACTTTATGGGGCGGATTGTTTCTAGTGGGTCCCTTCCTTGGTACTACATTCCGGCTTGGATCGGCATCACGACTCCCATCCTCTATTCCCTATTCTTTTTGCTTGGCGCGCTTGGCACCTTACGTAAGTTCGCCCTTGCTGGCAAAAAACTCTGGATCAACTCAGACCAACTGCAAGACCTCTTATTTTTAGGACTCTTTTTAGCGCCACTCACCGCCGTCATTGTTTTAAATTCAGTTCTCTATAACGGCTGGCGCCAGATGTACTTTATTTACCCTGCTTTTTTATTAGTCGCTATGAGAGGTTTAGTCTTTTTACGAGACCTAAGTGATACCAAAAAAGCACTGCGCACAAGTCTGAATATTGTGGTGATTATTTCATTGAGTCTGACAACTTTTTGGATGGTGCGCTGGCATCCCTATCAATATTTGTATTTCAATGTCTTAGCAGGAGAGTCTTCTAAGCGGTTTGATGTGGATTATTGGGCTACAGCATATCGACCTTTAATACAGAAAATTATCAATCAAGATCCCCAAGGAAAGTACGCAATCTTCTTTTCTACCGAAGGGGGTGTTAACTGGGGAATCTGGCAGCTAGATTACTTAAGAAGTCTCAATGCTTTTTCTAGCTCAGATAAAAATAGAGTCATCCACAACCGCTCTGAAAACTGCTCTGACTATATCTTTACTGTCTTAGCAGGCAACCGTAAGCAATACACCGAGAAAAAAGAGTTTGAGTTATTTGATGAGCTCAAGGTAGATGGTCAGATTATTTACACCACCTTCAAACGCAAGATCCCTTTGTATGAGTACTACAAGCCCGAGCTTGGTAAGCCAGTAGGATTTGATAGCCCTCATACTCGCTGCTTCCTTAAAAGCGGCTGGGCCGACAATACCGAAGATTGGGGAACCTGGACAGTGGGCAAAGAAGCTAAGTTAGCCGTCTTTATGCCTCCTGGCACCCCTAAGACAATTACCCTAGACCTCAGAGCCTTTGTAGGGCCCAAACACCCCAAGCAATCGCTTGAAGTTGCAATCAGTGGGCAGCCATCTAAAGCTTTTACCTTAAGCCAATTTGAGCAAAACACCATCAAGCTTACTATCCCAGCATCAGCCTATGACAAAGAGTTTTTAGTTCTGGACTTCAAGATGACTGATCCTGCTAGCCCTAAAGATTTAGGCATAGGCGAAGATACTCGTAAGTTAGGTGTTGGTATTAAACGTGTGGTCATTGAGTAGGGGTGGGGATGAGAGAAAGTCCTATTTCGGATAATGTAAGCACACCAGAAGTAAAGTCTTCAATTTCTAATTTTTGGCTTTTATTGGGCTTTGTGGTCCTTGCAGCTCTAGTCATGTTGTGGATCCTTCCAGCTAAACCCATTGCAGACGAACTGATTCACTTACCCCAGATCCAGTCTTTCATGGCTGGATCAATGATCTTAAATGGAATCGTAGCGATGCCACCAGGCTTTCACCTTACGATTGCCTCAATAGCGAATTTACTTGGACTTCAAGAACTTCGCGAGCTTAGAGTCATTAATGCGGCAATCACATTGATGTACCCTTTGCTATTTTGGATGTATTTGGTATCTGAAAAATCTAAACTCCCAACATTAAGAACTACCCAAGCATTACTCTCGCCAATTATTTGGCCATTTTTCTTTCTGCTATACACAGATCTAAGCTCACTTTTACTAATCCTAGCTAGCATGGTACTAATTGAGCGTCGGCACTTCAAACTTGCTGCATTGGTATGCACTTTTTCCCTAGCATTTCGACAAAATAATATTTTTTGGGCCGTCTTAATTTGGCTCATTGCCATGGGCGATAACTGCAGTATCTCGAGTTTGCTAGAAGATCGGAAATCTTCATTCAATGACTTTCTAAAGAAGATAGTCCCCGCCCTTAAAAAAACCTTCTTATTTGTTACACCCCTTATTGCATTCGCTATTTTTGTTTTCTTGAATGGTGGAGTAGCTATGGGCAATAAAGATCTGCATCAAGCAAGCGGCCTATACCCAACTCAGGTATTTTTCTGTCTTCTAGTTTTTTGGCTCGTGCTGTTGCCAATGCATATCAACAATTTAGCGTCCATTTTTGCACTCCTCAAGGCGCGCCCTTGGCTTATTCTTTTATTGTCTGCATTAGGAGTTGCTTACTATCTCAGTTTTGATATTTCCCACCCTTATAACTTTCCATCTGATTACTTCATAAGAAACTGGGTTTTATATAAGCTCAAAGATCATCAATACTGGCGCCTTATTGCATTTGTTCCTATGGCTTGGGCCTTGCTATCCTTGATGGTGACGAGCCTTGAAAAACGCTCATATTATTGGCTTTACCCCATCACCCTGGCCTCACTCTTGCCAGTGCATCTGATAGAACAGCGCTATTACATTATTCCATTAGTGCTATTCATGCTTTTTAGGATCCCGATGCCTAAAAAATGGGAAAGTATCCTTCTGATATGGACAATTTTGCTTGGCGCCCTAGTGAGTTATGGAATTATCTCTATGAAGATCTTTCTCTAGATCTGATTCAAAGAAGGATAAAATCATTGGAGATTTTATGATCCTCAGATGTCTCTAATGAACCCTTCAAGCCACATCCCTCATTTTCAGCAGCCCCGCAATTTATTAGCCAGTTTCCCACTGATACTAGTTTGCCTGCTGATCACTGCGCTAGTGACCACTTTTGGAGGCATTCTATATTTTGGCATCCCCGTATTGGAAAAGCTCTATCTTTGGTTTATTCCAAGGCATCTGACCGCCATCTCTTCAAGCTATATGCTTTTAGGGTTTTGTGCTCTTGGTGTTGCAACATTACTAAGCTTATCGAACTCAAAAACATGGGTGAAGTTACTCGCCATTTTTATTGCCGGCATCGTTATTCACTACTCCTTTGGCTTGGCAAAAGGCAATATTAATTTCATCAAGGATCGTATGGTCAACACAGGGCATGCGACCTACGTCCGAATGGCAGCAAGCACGCCCAGCATTCCTGAATTTCTCTCCAACTTTGAATCTCTTGCCAAAAGTGGTGCTCTCGGAGACTATGCACCTACCAAGCCGCCAGGCACCTCATTAATCTATTTATTTTCCGATCGCCTACTTAGTACGGTAGAAGATGATCCCAAAGTGAGAGCAAGCAGAATTATTGATTTTTCCACTTATACCTGGCCAGCCATTTCTTATCTGCCGGTTTTTCTGATCTTCTTGTTTGGTAGAAGCATTGTCGGCAAAGACAATGCCATTCTTGCCTCATTGCTATACATCACTATCCCGGCAATGAATTTGATCAACTTACATACCGATCAAACGTTCTACCCCTTGATAAGCCTTCTATGTGCATTCACACTTTTTAAAGCATTTGCGCTCAATAGGGCACTACTCGCCTTTGTTTCTGGGGCCTTATTCTTTTTTGTGAGCTATCTATCGTTTGGAATGCTACCCCTAGGAGTGGTATTTTTTGGCGCACTCTTGCTGGCCTATAGACCGACCATCTCCCTTAAGCTCATTCCATTATTTACTATTGGATTTGTATTACCCTGGTTGATTCTCTATATTGCTTTTGACTACAACCATTCTTTCCGTTATGTGCAAGCCCTAGCAAAGCATCACAACACGAAAGGCTGGGAAGGAACTTGGCAGGTATTCAGGGAAGCCAATACCACCAATGTCATTGAATACTGCGTCTGGATTGGTCTGCCTTTAGCCACTTGTTTTATGTATGGACTTCTCACTTCATGGCAATTCTTTAATAAGCATCGCTTGTATTTTTTACTGACACTTTCTTTATTGGCAAGTCTGGCGCTCATTATTATGTTTGGAAAAACCAAATCGGAGACTGCGCGACTTTGGATATACCTCAATCCTTACATTTGCCTGATTGCAGCAATGGCAATTGACTCTTTAACTAAAAGAAGCGACTTTGCAAGAAAAGGGTTTGTTGTTTTTATTGCGCTAAGCCAATACGCAGTCAATGCGCTGATTCTTCGCTACATGGATTTCATTTAAAGCGTGTTAATGCTTCATTGAAAATTAAAACCAGCCTTTGACTTTCCCAAAGAAGTCCTGAACCTTGCCCATCGCCCCTTTATCTTTTGCGGGAGGAGCAGGTGCTGCAGTATCAGCCGCTGGCTTTGCTGTTTTCTCTTGTAGCGCTTTAGTTTTTTTAGCCTCTAGCTCTAGCAATCCTGGCTTATCTTCCAGCATAGTGATCCAGCCAGCGTTATAGGTATCAATGCCGTCAATACGCGGCAATGCATCAGGATTGGCCCCTATGATTCCAACAGGCTTTATGGCGGGACTAGATTGTGCAAACAAACTACCGCTCATGATTGGCAATAAAAGAGCGCTGAGCCCTAACTTCAGTATTGATCGTCTGTTCATGAGCTTAGCCTACCTTCTTCATTTCTTTGAGAAGGTGATCGCCTAGGCGCATACCTAATGCTGCAATAGTCCAAGTCGGATTAGCATAGCCAACTGTTGGGAAAAGACTGCTGCCATTGATATAAAGGTTTTGATAAGCCCATACCCGGCCATAACTATCGCAAACACTCTCCTTGGGATCGGTACCGAATCGAGTTACTCCGCTAGGATGCGCCCAGCCCCAAGTTTTCAAAAAGATAGAGTCATTATCAACCGTTGTCACGCCCAATTTATTTCTCAATAGATGCTCACCTAATAAGCGCGCCGTAGCATCAATTGACATCGTGTCTTTTGCACTAAAAACACAATAGGTTTTCAAGCGATGTAATCCAGCAGCATTTTTCTCGCTCACAATCTCAATGCGATTATCCGGATTAGGTAATTGCTCGGTGCGACCATAAAGCGTATAAAGGGCTAACTTTTTGCCCCATTTCTTTTCATAAAACTCTTGTACCGCTTGCTCGTTAGGGCTAATCTCACGCACTGCTGCAGGAGTAAAAGAAATTGACGCATTTAAGAGATTGAGTTTGGTCTTGTAATCGGCACCGATGATGTAGGCAGGTAACCACCTCTTATACTTAACCGCTCCCCAAGTGGGTTTTTTAACAACCGAGGGATCAATAAAGCCTTCACCAGTAGGCACGTGGGGGTGGCCCATCAGAGTTTTTCCAACTAAGCCAGATTCATTGCCAACCGGAATCTGACGCTTTGGGTCAGGCTGCAACAAGATTTGAGCATTACCCAAGCCGCCGGTACCTAAGACAATGCGGGTATTTTTCTTCACACCCGCAAAGCGCACATCACCGTCTACTGAATACCACATACCATTAATGTGAGTACCCGCTTCATCCGCAGTAAAGCGAATCACATTGTGCTTCACCCTCAACTCAATATTCTTATTTTTAGTGAGCAGCTTAGGATCAGAATAAGATAGGGGTGTTTCCATGATGATGTAGGGACGATCGACAAACATCTTGGCAGTATCGTATTTGACTAAATTGGCTACTGAAGGATCTTCGCCCATAATCGGCGCAGAAATGCGGTAATACTTTTCAATTTCATCAATCGAGATGGGCCACTTTGGACGACCATCAATCCCTACCAAATCCCACTTTTCTAAAGGGGCTGAAAAACCATTCCAAATTCGGGATGCACCACCATAAGCGCGAGACCAATGTCCGCCCCAATGATGATTAATATAGTGCCCACGCTCATCGCTAAAAGTGAGGCTATCGCCAAACTGAGTACGTTCATAATCTCCACCTTCTAATACCAAGATCCGCAAGTTAGAGTTTTTTAATTGCTGGATGACCGTTTGACTAGCAATACTGGTACCAATCACAATCACATCAGCATCAAAATACTTTATAGGGTCCATGTCATTCGCATCTAAATATAAAGGGGCTTAAAGCAAGTTATCTATCGTCAATCGGAGCGATAATCGCAACAATGTTATTTTAATGGTTTTTATAATTACACATCCTGGACCCAGCTCAAATCGACCTTAAATCGATGAAAACAATACTGACCCCGAAGCTCATCCAAGCGCTCTTTTGGTGTATCTACATCCCTGTAGGCTTATGGGCTTGTCAACAGGTTGGCATTTCCTGGGATGAAGGCATTGAGCTCAATACCTACAAAGTCAATCTAGAAGCCCTACTAGGGATCACCCAGGGTGATTCAGCCCCCTATCAAGCGCTTTTGGCTTATGGTGATCGCTATTACGGGGTGGGCTTTCATATACCTGCCAATCTGCTCTCATTCTTGATAGAAACCGTTAGCCCCATATCGGCAGATCTTGGCAGTGAAGCCCGTCGCATTACTCTCAATCACATCGCTATTTTTCTCAGTTGGGTAGGCTCTGGGTATTTGGTAGGCCAAATTCTCAAACGTATCACGCAAGACGATTGGACTGCTACTCTAGGAATGATCGCCTGCTTGCTTTGGCCCTACCTTTTAGGGCATGGCCTGATGAACATCAAAGATGTACCTTTTATGTTTGCTTGGCTCTTATGCACTAACCAACTCCTCTTCATTTTGAGCAAAACCCACGCAAGGTCTTTAATCGGTGCGTATGCCTTACTGGGTATCTTTACTGGCTGGCTCATTTCTATTCGCATCTCTGGAGTACTCATTGGTCTAGAGTACCTGGCATTTCTATTGATCTTTTGGAGCGCCAGAAACAAAGATCAACTAAGCATGCAAACCCCATTAGCACCAAGCACTTTCTCCTGGAAATCTATTGGGATATATGCACTCACAACTTGCATCACGCTCTATGTGTGCTACCCCATTTTGTGGCACAACCCACTAGAGATTTTTAATGCCATTTCTTATATGAGTCGCCACCCATGGGATGGGGATACCTTAACCGCAGGACGCTTCATTGCTGGTAACCAATTGCCTTCGTATATCGCTGCTTGGCTGGCAGTTAAACTACCTTTGATTGCCATACTCGGTTTAGCACTCTGCCCGATAGCAATCTATAGTCTGATACGCAATCCCAGCTCATCACAACATACACTCGAGAAGTCAACCGCATCAGGCGCTACCGAGCAAGCACATTGGAACGCACGCGCCATCACAGCCCTACTTTTAACTGTCGCACTCATCTTACTGGCGCTGGTAATTAAAAAGGTATCGCTCTATAACGAGCTCAGGCAAATTCTCTTTATCTTTCCACTGCTATGGATAGTAGCAATTAGTAGCTTGCGATTGATTAATCGCAAATTGACTCTAGGACTGCTACTTGCGAGTATTGCCCTATTTAGCTGGGATAACCTCAAACTCTTTCCTTATCAATATGTTTACTTTAATGAGATTGCCCGCCAATTTCCGATTGCTACGCAATATGAAAAAGATTACTTTGGCTTATCAAGCACCCAATCAGCTAGATGGCTCAATCAAAATACCCGAAAAAACACTCAAAAAAATACTCAAGCACCAAGTGCTGAATGCGTATACGTCTCACCCTTGCATCTTTGGCAATACGCAATCAATAATCAGAAGGTTGCTTGCGTTAAAGACTTTAGTGAGCGCCCTCAAAATGGCTCAGCATCTTCCCAAAATCAATCTATAGAACAGGCTTATTGGATTGGTCTTCCAGTGAGAGATAAAGTGAAGGCGCTACCCATTCCCAACTGCACCATCTTGCACTCAGAAGAGCGCATTCTTCCTCTATCTACTCAAACCCTGGTTATGAGTGAGCTTTATACCTGTCGACCATAGCTATATAGCTACACAGCTATATAGGCAAGTATTAACGCGAGGAAGCAGATCCCTGACAAAGCACACTAATTGCAGGTGCACGTAATAGCTGGTTAGCGAGTAATTGATATACAGCCGCATTCCAGTGATTGTCATTAGAAAATTCAAAGCGCTCACCGGTGCGATCAAACTGCGCAATCATGACTGGGCGCAAATCGAGCACCTCAAAGCCCTGGGCACGAGCTTGTTTAATAAAATAAGCACGCATGACTGAGAAAAAGGAATCGACATCCTGACGCCCCTTGAGGGTATAGATTTGGGGGCGCTCTGCATCAACGCTCAGCACAATCG
>JBBAKF010000067.1:0-12277 GCA_040403635.1 Polynucleobacter sp. | reverse complement strand
GATTAAAGCTGAGATTTACTTAACAGCGGAACAGACTAAAGGTAGCAAGTCAGGTACTGTGTTTGTCAGCGATAAGCTACGCAAAGAACTACAAACTTACGTTCGAGCTGTACCGTACAAAGTAATTACGGACAAGTTATTCTACTCACAAAAGCGCCCACAAGCGGGCTGGAACAGCAACACACTATGCCAATACTTCCACCATTTGTTTAAGAATTGCGGTATCAGTGGTGCTAGTAGTCATAGTCCTCGTCGTACAGGAATTACCAACTTGGCTGACAAAGGTGTTAGCGTTAGAGTGCTACAAAGCATTGCCCGTCACGCTAACATCAGCACTACACAATGCTACATAGACGTCAATGACGCTATGAAGCGCAAAGCTATTGAGTTAATTTAAGGTATCAATTAAGCGTTGATGTTTTGATGGAAGTTCTTTTTCAGGGAAATAACGGCGTAGTAAAAGTATCTTTCCCGATATCTTATGTATATGAGTTTGTTGCTCATCTGTAAGATTATTAATTGAAAAATTAGTTAGTTCTTCAATACATTTTTCAAGTTCTCTCGATATACTTTTAGTAGGGTCAACATCATTACAGTAGCTACATTGACAGTTCAAATCATGTTCTCTTGCGTGGTCAAAAATAGTCATTTTTTTCCTTTTAAATATCGGTTTTTCAGATTAAGATAATCTTATAGTCAATTACTTTTATTACGTTTTTTTGGCTGTGCCTTTTTTCTTATTTTATCAGTCGTGTAGCTTAACCATCTTTCCATATCTTGTTCAGTTTTAAATTCAGGAATGCTAATTAACATTGCGTTAGTCTTTTCGCCACCATGTCCATAGCGCCTTGTTCCCATATGCTTAATTACAGCCTTTATCCAATTATCTACATGTTGCTCTAATCCATTTATTGACATGTTAGACGTAGCATAACAATACTTGTATGTTGGCCCGTACTCGGGCATTGTTTCAAAATAATTTAGTGTTAATAATTCATCTTCCAATTCAGCAATTTTGAGTTTTTGTTCCCAAATTTGTTGCTGAATTGACTTGGTTGACGGCTTATCCATTCTGCTTTACTTCTTTACTTTGGGCTTGCGTGTTGCGGCTGGCTTAATCGTAACTTCAACACGTTTAATTCCAACAGCTTTACCAATGCTAGCTAAGATAGCAATGTCACTAGCACCCTTAACTTTTTCACGTATAGCTGTAAACTCTTTAACGATAGCTGACTTCTGTACGTGTCCGTCCAGTTCACCAGCGTAAGCACGTTGTTCTAGTGCGGCTAGTGCGGCACGTGCCTTAGCCAAGTCTGCTTTCAAGTCTTCTGCCGTCTTAGCTTTGCGTGTACGTGTTGCCTTAGTAGCTGTTGCCATTGTTCACTCCTAGTGTGTTGTATGAATTGACATTTCACTGTACATAAGGCACATTCGTATGTCAATAGCTTGTAGAATGACAAGCACGGCAAGTGTATCAAAAAGTCCTCAATCCTTAAAAACAGAACATGGCTGATATAACCATTAACGAAGTACGGAGACGTTTACAGCTATTTGCTAAAGAGCATAGTGGCGACAGAGACGAGAAGCAATACGCACAACAATTTATGCGTGACTTCTACGCTTGCTTTGGATTGAGTAAAAGTTCTGCTTCAATGTTTGAAAAGAAAGTATTGAAGTTTGGTAACAAGCGCGGATTTATTGATAGTTTTATTCCAGGTGTTTTGTTGGTAGAACAGAAGACAACTGGTGAAGATTTGTTTAGAGCATTTGAGCAAGCTAAAGACTATGCGTTAGCTATTACAAATGAATTTGAAAAGCCACATTACATACTTGTTTGTGACTTCCAAACATTCCACTTATACAATTTACATGGCTTAGATAAAGAACCACTTGTCTGCACTTTAGCTGAAATTAGTAAACGTGCTGATTGGTTTATGTTTCTTGTTGATAAGCGTGTTATTGCTTACAGTGAAGAATTACCAGTTAACCGTAAAGCAGTAGAACAGATTGCTAAATTACATGATGCATTACTTAAAGCAAACTATACAGGCAAAGATTTAGAGAGTTTTTTAACTAGATTACTATTCTGTTTATTTGCAGACGATACAGGTATATTTGGCGAAGACGGACAGTTTAAGAAACTTGTAGCTAAGACAAAAGAAGGTGGTAGTGATTTAGGAATGGCTATTGCTATGCTGTTCCAAGTTCTAAATACAGCACACGATAAGCGACAGACTAATTTAGATGAAGCACTTAATGCTTTTGAATATGTAAATGGTGGATTGTTTATTGAGCAAATAGCAATACCAAGTTTCGACTTTGATTTAAGAACAATATTGGTTAAATGTTCAGAGTTAGATTGGAGTGGCATTAGTCCAGCTATTTTTGGTGCAATGTTTCAAAGTGTATTGGAAGCTGGTGCAACGGATACAGCGCATAGAAGAGAAACAAGAAGAGAATTAGGTGCTCACTATACAAGCGAACGTAACATACTTAAAGTAATACAACCATTATTTCTAGATGATTTACATAAGGAATTTGAGCAAGCTACGAACAAGCCTAAGTTACAAGCACTTTACGATAAGTTGCACAAACTTAAGTTTTTTGACCCAGCTTGTGGTTGCGGTAACTTCTTAGTTATTGCTTATAGAGAGCTACGTAGGATTGAAAATGATGTTATTGCTAAGCTGTACTTTAAGGGTGAGCAGGGTGGATTATTAGATGTTAGAGAGTACTGTAAAGTCAGTATTGAACAGTTTTATGGCATTGAAATTGATGATGCGGCTGTGCATATTGCACGTGTAGCAATGTACATAACTGACCATCAACTAAACTTAGAAAGCGGTAGTAGATTTGGACAAACACGTGCAACTGTTCCACTTATATCTACTCCACACATACAACAAGGTAATGCGTTACGAACTGATTGGAATAGCATAATTAAGGCAGAAGATTGTGATTTTATATTTGGTAATCCACCGTTTATTGGTAAAAAAGAACAAACTTCAGTACAAAAAATAGAATTACTTAATGTAGCTAAAGGTATAAAGGGTAACGGTGTTTTAGATTATGTATGCAGTTGGTATTTGATAGCTAACGAATTTATTAAGCTAAATCATGAAATTCGATGTGCATTTGTATCTACTAACAGTATTACGCAGGGTGAGCAAGTTGGTATTTTTTGGGGATACTTAAATGCAAGTGGAATAGTTATTGAATTTGCACACAGAACATTTAAGTGGAGTAATGAAGGTAGAGGTGTTGCCGCAGTTCATTGTGTAATTATTGGGTTTGGTTATGGCACTACAAATAAGAAAAAACAACTTTATTATTATGCAGATGAAGATGATGCGGATAGTGGCGAACTGCATTTGGTAGACAACATTAATCCATATCTTGTTAATGCTCCGTTTGTTGCAATTAGTAAACGTAGTAATCCAATATGTAATGTTGCTGAGATGAATTACGGTAGTATGCCAATTGATAATAATTGTTTTACTTTAACACCTGTAGAACGTGATAATTTTATTGCAGAGAGTTTTGATAACGTTAGACTTATTAAGAAATATATTGGTGGTAATGAATTTATTAACAGCATTGAAAGGTATTGCTTGTGGCTAGTTGACGCTGAACCTAACATAGTCAATAAAAGTCGTTTAGTAAAAGAACGTATTGAATTAGTTAGACAGTTTAGACTAGCTAGTGATAGAGAAGCTACTAATAAATTAGCTACGTACCCCATGCTTTTTGGAGAAATTAGACAGCCTAAAAATAATTATCTTGTACTTCCTAAAGTATCTTCAAAAAATCGTGATTACATGCCAATTGCTTTTGTTGATAGTGATGTAATTGTTAGTGGTAGTGCTTTAGTTGTTCCAAATGCTAGCTTATTTGAATACGGAATTTTACAAAGTAAAATGCACATGGCTTGGATGCGAACTGTTTGCGGAAGAATGAAAAGTGATTATCAGTATTCTGCAACTATTGTCTATAACAATTTTATTTGGCCAAATAATTTTACTGATTTATTTAAAAATAAAATTGTAGATTGTGCTAATTTTATTATTGATTTAAGAGAAACTTTTACTAACACTACGCTAGCAACTTTATATAATAATTCCACAACTCCTGCTTCACTAATTAAGGCACACAAAGACTTGGATAAGGTTGTAGATGAAGCATATGGATACAAAGGTGCTGATGATGACGCAAGCAGAGTTGCATTCTTGTTTAAGCGTTACGAAGAGTTAACCAGTTTGTTACCTGCTACTGTTGTTAAGAAGAAGCGTGTTAATAAAACTAATAATGATTTGTTGATTTAAGGTGACTATGAAAATTTATAAACTTCAAAGTAAAAAGCTAACTGAAGTTAGTGAAAATCAGTTTAAGCTTGAGCGTGAAATACAGCAACTATTTGAGGAAAATTTAGAGGCTTTAATGGGTTTGACGCTTGTACGTAGTGAGTTTACTATTAAGAATAAACGCATTGATACGTTAGCTTATGACAAGCAAAAAAATGCTTTTATAATTATTGAATACAAGAGAGATAAAAATATTAGTGTTGTTGACCAAGGTTTTACTTACCTAAGTTTAATGTTAGAAAATAAAGCTGATTTTATTGTTGAATTTAATGAAAATCTTAAGTTAAATTTACAACGAACAGATGTTGATTGGACGCAAACTCGTGTTGCTTTTGTTTCACCTAGTTTTACTGAAAATCAAATTCTAGCTACGAACTTTAAGGACATAGCGATTGAGTTGTGGGAAGTTAAGCGTTACGAAGACAATACTATTGTTGTTAATGAAGTTAAAAAATCACGTAGTGCTGAAAGTATTAAGCCGATAACACAGCAAAATAAAGAACTTAAACGTGTTACAGATGAGATTGTTGTTTACACAGAAGATGATTTATTAACGGCTGGAAGTGATGAAACAAGGGAACTTTATTATAAGTTTAAGGATGGAATTCTTAACTTAGCAGATGACATACAAGTTATAGCAAATAAACAATACATTGCTTTTAGAAAGAATAGAAATATTGTATGTATGAACATACAAAAGAAGCAAATAAGAATGTGGATAGGTGCTAAGTGGGGTGCAATAGATGATGCGAAAACATTAGCTATTGATGTTAGGAATACGGGACATTGGGGTACTGGTGACTATGAAGTTAACTTCAATAGCGATAAAGACTTGGAATATATTATGAGCTTGGTTAAGCAAGTTTTATGATTAAATTAATTCCCGCAACCTGTGTTACAGCATTAAAATTAAGCATTGAAAACGAATAGGATTTTGCTTTGTTACAAACAGTCCCATCTCAGTCAAGTTACACAAAAGTTACACGCACTTGTTTTGCTGACTGTAACTATATGATTTATATATGTTTTTTAACCGAGTAACTATTGAGTGGGAATGACCGCCGAAACCTCGGTGTCATCGGATAGCCCCACGCTGCGTCGGCGGCGATTTATCGCCTGGATGGGCGCTGCGATGGGAAGCGTGGCAGGTTTGCCTCCTCAGGCCGCAGCGGACATTTTCATTTCGGACACCCACTCTCACTCCACCATGGCCTTGCGTGACCCGCGGTGTTTGCGATGCGAGCTGCAGGCTGCCGATGTAACGCTGATGTCATGGGCCCTGGTTGCCGATGGTCCTTTCATTCAGCGGCTTCCCAGCGGAGCCATGCAGGTCAACTTGAAGGCTACGCCGGAGCAATTTCGCGAAGCATTCCAGCGGATGCTGTCATCCATGCAGCGGCGCATCGAGCGGGAAAATCTGCTCCTGCTGCGCACGCCGCAGGACGTGGACCGCGCGTTGGCGGGCGAACTGCATATTGTTCTGTCGACCGAAGGCGCGCAGTATCTTGGCGGTGATGTCGACTTTGTGGATGCGGTTTACGGGTGGGGCGTTCGGCAAATCGGCTTGGGGCATTTTGTTGAGGGCGACTTGCTGGATATCCGCACCGAAGCTCCCAAGCTGGGCGGTCTGAGCGATTTGGGGCGGCGGGTCATACGCCGTTGCAACACATTGGGCATTGTGGTGGATCTGGCGCACGCAACAGACCAGGCCGTTGCGCATGCGCTCGAGGTTTCAACGCAGCCCATGCTGTGGTCACATAGCGCCATCGCGCGCCAGCCCACCGATTGGCGCACTCGCGGGAATCAGGTCATGAGCATTGGGCTGCCCAATGCCCAGGAACTAGCCAAGCGCGGCGGCGTAATCGGCGTGTGGCCCAGTCGCTTCAATTTTGATAACCAGCCGGCCTATGTGGCGGGTTTGCAAGAGGCGATCGCCATGGTCGGAGAGGACCACGTGGCCTTCGGTACCGATATGCACGGGCTGGCTCCGGCAAGCACGATGATTGACAACTACAGCGGTTTACGCGACATCGTTAACCGCATGCTCGCTGCCAATATGCCCGAGTCCACGGTTCGCAAGGTTGCCGGGGAAAACTATGCGCGGCTGCTGAAAGCTGTGTTCCAGGCGCGCCAAGCAGCCTGAGTGCGCCTTGGCGCTGACCGACCTACCACGCCCCGTAATGGGTGACAAGTCCGTACCACAAGGCCCCCAGTTCTCGGCCCATGCTGGTTTGCCCAGCCTTGGCCGTGGCGTTGGCAGCCAAGTGAACCAGGACTAATTTTTGCGCGGGATCCACAAAAATGCACTGGCCATACACGCCTAACAAGGCAAAGCGGCGCTGCGCTCCCGGAAAGGTCCACACCTGGTAGCCGTAACCGTAATAAGGCGTGGCTTTTTTGGGGGCAAATGCCGGTGGATGCTGCTTCCAGTCAGTCGCTTCGATCAGGAAATCACGCGGAATGATGTCACCCATATCGGGCCGGTCCGGGCGGCGGCCATCGTTCGACAACAGGACTCCCAAACGGGCGTAATCGCGGGCGGTGGCGTTGAAATTGCCGCTCGCGCGTTCTAGCCCTGTGGCATCCGTGCGCCACAAACCTGAACTGGCAGCGCCCATGGGCTGCCAGAGCCTGGGCTGCAGGTAAGCGCTGAGGTTCTCTCCGGTGGCTCCGTGCATGACGAGCGCCAACATATCGGTTTCTGCGCTGGCGTAGTTGAACACGCTGCCCTGCGGGTTAAGGCGTTGGTTGATCACTTTCGCACCGCCCGCCGCGCCCTCGCGATACGAGGCCGCGCCATACCGCGCCAGGTCATCGGCGCCGTTGTACAGCTCTTCAAACTTCGCACCGGAAGACATGCGCAGCAAATGGCGGATCGTTGTTTCGCCGTACAGGGTTCCAGTAAGAGAGGGCGCATAGGTTTCGGCCCTGTCATCCAGCGAACGGATAAGCCCCTCTCGCAAGGCTATTCCGACCCCCATCGCGGTAATGGTTTTCGCCATCGAGTTAGACAAATAACGGTCGGTCTCTTTGCGGTCGAACTGGTAGCGCTCGAACTGGATAACGCCGTCTTTGATCACCAGCAAGGCCATCACCCGCTGGCGCTGGAGGTAGTCCTCCATGCTGAGGCCGGCCTGCCCCGCAACCGCCCATCTATAGCCAGGCTCTTTATCGGCTTTCTCCAGCGTCAGTGGCGTTGCCGCCGGCTGCATGGTGTTGACCCATCCACCAAAAATGCCGGGAATCTCTGCATGATGCGTAAAAGACCCGACCCGCACGCATTCATCGAAAAACCAATTTCTGGCGGTGCCCACGGGATAGCCGCGTGACGTGCACAGGGTTTCTTCGTCGGGGGCGGCGAGGGTGGCACCAGACCAATACAAACAGACGGCTAGCGCCCAAAAAAGGTTGCGTAGGTACTTCATCTGCGGGTCATGGTGCTACGGAGAAATGCTCGGGCGGAGATCCCGCCTGTTGTCGGGATTGCATATTCCGGTAAGCAGCCTCGATATGGTGGGTGAATAGCTGGGCGTCGAACAGTGGGCTTGTCTCCCGGTGGGCCAGCACTTTGGATTTAATTGCCCCCAAGGCAGATGGGTCCTTAGCCAATTCGATCGCCCGCGCCTCGAACGCAGACTGCGTATGGGTGATCAGTTCGGGCAAGTCCATCGTTCGCAGCAAACTCGCTGCCACCCGCGCGGCAAAAGATGTTCCCATGCACGTCAGCACCGGCAAACCTGCCCACAATGCGTCGCTGGCAGTCGTGTGTGCGTTGTAGGGCAGGGTATCGATGAACAAGTCAGCCAATCGATGCCGGGCCAAGTGGTCTGCAAGCGGCATGCGGGCAGCAAAAATCAGCCGATTGGCGTCGATCCCGCGTGTTTGCGCTTCACGTTGAAGATTGCGCGTGGCCACAGGGTTGTGATCCAGTAGCCATAAGACACTGCCTTCCACGGCTTGCAGAATCCGCATCCACCCGTCAAAGGTTGCCGGCAATATCTTGTAGCCATTGTTAAAGCAACAAAAGACAAATACCTGCTCGGGTAGACCCACCTCGCTGCGCGAAAAAATGCGCTGCGAAATTTTGCGCTGGGAATCATTGGGCTGGTAGCAGTGCGGTAGATAAACCACCTTCTCAACATAGTGCTGTCGTTGGTCTTCAGGGATGACTGTTGCATCAGCCAGGATGTAGTCGTAATAGGGTGCGCCCAGGGTGCCAGGAAATCCGAGGTAGTTGACCTGCACGGGGGCACAGCGGTGCGCAAAGACTCCGGTTCGCGAATCGACTGTGTGCCCGCCTAAGTCGATAGCAATATCAATATTCAAGGCCCGTGAAAGCTGCGCGGCGCTTCTGTCGCTCTTGTCGCTCAGGTGGATGACTTGGGTCACCGCAGCAAATAAGCGTTGGCTGGTCTCGTCGGGCGGCCCCGGGTTGAGCTTGAAAGCGTAAATTTCGAAGACATCTTTGTCATGCTTTTCGAGCATTTCTGCAATGAGGTAGGCAATCGCATGGTTTCGGAAATCGGCCGAGTAGTACCCAATGCGGATTTTCTGGCTCGGCGTGCGGGCGGGTATGGGGCCCAGGACATCGCTTTGCGGAAACCGGGTTTGGATGTAGATCTGGGCCACCTCGCGATGCAGTGCCGGGTCGTCCAGTAATCCGGTCACTACAAATGGAGTCGTAACAGGCCGCGACTGACGGACATGGCCTTGCAGAGACTGAAGACCCTCACGCAAACCTTGCCAGTCGCAGAGTTGCATCACGTTATGGAGCTGCGCACCCGCCAGAAATGGATATCCGGCATCCAGCGAAAGGGCTTTTTGGAAACTCACTGCAGCCGATTCCAAGTCCTTCAGCTCAGTCAGGGCCAAAGCCCGGTTGTAATGGGCTTCGACGTAGTCGGGCTTGATACGGATGGCCTGGTCATGGTCTGCCATGGCCTTCGCATGCTGCGCTGTCTCTTTGAATGCGATGCCTCGGTTGTCGAATGCCTGGTGGTAGTCCGGTTTCAAGCCAATTGCCTTGTCGTAACTGGCAATGGCGGCGCTCAATTTCCGGATACGCAACAAGGTGTTGCCGCGGTTGTAGTGCGCTGACGCAAATTCGGGGTTGGAACGAATCGCCAGGTCGAAACTTTCAATGGCTTCTTTGTACCTTTGAGTAGCGGCGTAGACGTTACCTTGGTTGTTGTACGTTTCAGCAACGCCAGGCCTTATGGAAAGCGATTTTTGGAAATTTGCCAAGGCGGCCTCGAATTGGCCTAACTCGCGCAGGACCAATCCGAGGTTGGAGTAAAAACCGGCCATGTTCGGATTGATCGCAATGGCCTTGTGTATATGGTCCGACGCCAGAAGATAGTCCCGTTCCTGATAGGCCACCATGCCAAGCAAATGCCATGCATCGGAGTTACCGCTATCCCCATCCAGCAGGCTGGTGTAGATCGCTTTCGCTTGAGCCAGGTGGCCCTGCTGGTGTAGCGCTACAGCTTCTTTTAATCGTGTTGTGGTCGTCACCGTCTGATTTTCCCGCATTTAGGCAAGCTGTTTGAAGGCAGTTGTGCAGACGTCGATCGGATACCATGTCCACGGACACCGATCGCCGCCCATGTCTATCTATCTCCCAGCACAGTTCCAATCCACCGATCCGCTGATGGCGCAGACCATCATGCGTGAGCACCCGTTCGCCAGCCTGATTTCTGTCGACGAGGAGGATTGCCCGTTTGTGACACACATCCCGCTGCATTGGGAACCGGGGGAGGGCGCGGGCGATCACGGCGTATTGCTGGGTCACTGCGCCATGGGCAACCCGCACTGGAAGTTCCTGCGCGACAGGCCCCAGGCGGTGGTCACGTTCATGGGGCCGCACGCCTATATGTCGCCTAAGGTCTACCCCGATTTGGCTCGGGTTCCGACCTGGAATTACATCGCGGTCCACTGCAAAGTGCAGGCACGCGTGCTGGACGGCGAGCCCGCCAAGGATGCGCTTTTGAAGCAATTGATCGCCGACCACGAGCCCGCGTACGCCGCGCAATGGCGCGGTTTGAGCCAGGACTACACGGAGAAGATGCTCCGGGGCATTGTTGCTTTTACATTAGAAATCAAAGAATTGAAGTGCAAACTTAAAGTCAATCAACATCGTCCGGAGGCGCATGCGCGGATGCTGGAGATTTATGACGCCGGCGGTCCGGGCGAGCAGGGTCTGGCGCATTGGATGCGCAAGCTGGGGCTGGGGGTCGCCTCGGCGTGATCGATATCGGCTACGCCGATTCGCACTGGATGCGCCTGGCGCTGGACCAGGCGCACTTGGCCGCGCAAGAGGGGGAGGTTCCGGTGGGCGCTGTGGTGGTCAAAAACGGCCAATTGATCGCCAGCGGGCGAAACGCGCCGATTGCCGCCCACGACCCCAGCGCCCACGCCGAAATTCTGGCGTTGCGCGCCGCCGCCGCCGTCCTTGGCAATTACCGCCTCGATGGGTGTGAACTGTTTGTCACCCTGGAGCCCTGCGCCATGTGCAGCGGTGCCATGTTGCACGCGAGGCTGAAACGCGTAGTTTTTGGTGCCACGGACCCGCGTACCGGCGCGGCAGGGTCTGTCATTAACGTGTTTGCCCATTCCCAACTCAACCATCAAACCCAGTTGCAAGGCGGCGTGCTCGCGGCTGAGGCGGCGCTGCAACTGCAGGCCTTCTTCAAACCACGGCGTGTCAACCCCGAACCGGTTCGCGAAGACGCACTGCGCACACCCGATGCCTGTTTTGAGGGATTGCCACACTATCCGTGGCACGGGTTCTATACCGATGCGCTGCCTGCGTTGAACGGACTGCGGATGCACTACCTTGATGTGCCCGCGGACCCCGGCGTACCCCCATCTGGCCACACCTATCTGTGCCTACACGGCGACTCCGACTGGAGTTACGTCTTTCGTGAGCAAATTCCCGCGTGGACCAGGGCAGGGCACCGCGTGGTCGCACCGGACTTGATTGGTTTTGGCAAGAGCGACAAACCCAAAAAGGATGCCTTTCATACCTTGGATTTCCACCACGGCGTGCTGTTGGAGTTCATCGAACACCTTGAGCCAGGCAGCCTGGTGCTCGTCATACCCGACCGGGGCGCGATTCTGGGATTGACGCCGCCCATAGAAGCGCAGCACGGTTACCTTGGCTTGCAGGTATTACAAACGGCGGCAGCGGGCGGGGAGTCCTCGCATGCCTATGATGCGCCGTTCCCGGATGGCGGCCACCGTGCCGCGCTGCGTGCGTTTGCTAAGTTAAGGGTTTCAAAAGAAATCTGACTGCAATAAATAACTTGAAATTTCCTAGATAAATATGCGTGATCTATACATTTACTCCCCATCGAGCGCGGTCCGCGACAAGGCTGCGTTCCGGCGCGGCGTCAAGCAGCTGCAAGGCTTGGATTGCACGGTGACGGTCGATGAGGCCGCGCTAAGCAGTCATATGCGCTTCGCCGGCGATGACGCCACGCGGCTGGCGGCGATCGGCCGGGCGGCCGCAAGCCACGCCGATGTGGCCATGATTGCGCGCGGCGGCTACGGCCTCACCCGCTTATTGGCAGACCTGCCTTATGACGCGATCGCCAAGTCAGCGGCACACGGCACCCGCTGGATGGGCCTGAGTGACTTCACGGCATTCCAGGCGGCGGTCTACGCCAAAACCGGCTCGGTGACCTGGCAGGGCCCCGATGTGGTGGCGGACTTTGGCAGCGCCGATGGACCGGATGAAATCATGCGGGCCTGCTTCGAGGATTTACTGCTGAGTCAGGGCGAGGGCACCGGCTGGCGTCTGCCGGCCTCAGAGGCCCGGCTTGAGGGCTGGGAGACAGCGGGGCGTTTATGGGGCGGTAACCTGTCGATGCTCTGCGGCCTGCTGGGTACGCCGTATTTCCCGTCCATCAAAGGCG
>JBBAKF010000066.1:0-12321 GCA_040403635.1 Polynucleobacter sp. | reverse complement strand
CTATCAAGATCATGGAGTTCAATAAAGGACCAAATGAAAGTGAACCCAAACCAGATCAACGGGTTGCAGGTTATAAACACCGGACTGTTCCTGCTGAAGTAGTTCCAGCGGCCACTACCCCGTCAATCAAAATTATGCAGTTTGATGAAAATTCAATTGAAACTGCGGCCGCCTCAACGCGAAGCGGAATGAAAATTGTTGAATTTGACAAACCCACGGCTTATCGCAAATGAGCGACAGCAGCAATTCATCAACAGCGGCGGCATCCTCCTCCAGCACTTACATGCTGGTGCCTATTCTGTTGCTGTTTTTGCTTTTAATCATCGCGGTATTGCGTAGCCCTAACCTGATCTCTTCTGCGGGTATTGGCAGTGCGGTCATTGTTTTAACGCCTTTGGCATTGGCAACTTTTTCTTTGATGGTGCTGGCTATTGCCGGCCGTGGTACGGTTGATTTGTCGGTTGGCCCTTTGATGGGATTTATTAATGTGACGCTAGTAGTTCTCAGCGGAACGGGGGCGCTAGAGTCACCTGTGGCGTTCTTTTTGTATGCCGCAGCTGTTGGTGTGATCTACCAATTAATTGTGGCGTTGATCATCATTTATGTTCGTGTTCAGCCCATCATCGTTGCACTAAGTGGATACCTTGCACTATCAGGCATCAATTTAGTCATATTGCCGCGACCGGGCGGTACAGCACCTGAGTGGATGTCGTCGTGGGGCCTAGGAACAACCATTTTTTCGCCCATTCTTTTGATTTTGGTGCTGGCGACCGCTCTATGGCTGATATTTACAAGCACCGCTTTTTACGGTCACCTGCGACTGATGGGCTCTGACGAACGTGCGGCCTACACCAGCGGTGTTCGAATTACTATTGTGCGCTTGGGCGCCCACATCATCTCTGGTCTCTTTGCAGCCCTTGCAGCCTTAACCTATACGGCATTGATCGGCTCGGGTGATCCTACACAGGGAACCACTTACACACTCATTTCAGTGACGGCACTTGTTTTAGGTGGTACCAGTCTGTCTGGAGGACGCGGTGGTGTGATTGGCTCGTTGATGGGCGCGGTCAATTTGTTTTTAATTGGCTACGTATTAGCGACATTTAACTTTGGCGCTGTTCAAGGGTTTGTGACCGATCTGGCTTACGGGGTCATATTGGTGCTATCTCTTCTGCTTACCGTGGCAATTCCTTGGTTGCAAAGGCGTATTCCAAATATTTCGCCTACGATAGTATTTGTAGTTCTTAGTATCGCCTTTGCTGGCGTAATACTGCACGCTAAGTATGACTATAGTCAATTGGTTGTAGAAGTTATCAACAAAACTCAGGTAATTGAAGCTCCAACATCAATATCAAAGGATAGCTTGTCTGATGATGCTAGTAATGCTGTGGCCACGAGCACATCGAGTGACCAAGTAGCGCGTGTCACATCGTCAGTCGACAGTCAAATTGAAATACCAAGAGTCCCTGACTTGACCGGTAAGACAGAGATTGCACAGAGCACTGCAGCCGGCCCCTTGGTTACGCAAAACGCGATTCGAGAAAATTCCGTAACTAAAATAGTATCAACCGATTTCTTCTTTGAAAACAAAACTGACTTTGGTGGGGCCGACAGTGCGTTGGCTAAGCCGATAGCTTTGGGTCTTTTGTGGGCAATCGTTTTGTTGATTGTCGCCCGTGCAACTGTTTTGCAGACACGATTGCAAAAGTTTTCGCCGCGTATGATTTACATCGTATTTGCAGCGTTGGTTGTGAGTATCTTTATGGCTTGGGACAACAGCGTTTTACCCAATGCTGTTAAGCAGCCCCAGGCCTCCTCCAAGGAGGCCTCATGATTAAGGAAAATTTCCCCGCCACTATTTACACCAAGTTGTCCTCATTGCAATGGGTGGGACTTTTAGTGGCCATTGTCATTGCTGGTTTGGGCTTTATTTTTGGACTGTTGCAAAAAGTGGTTTTGCAACAGTTGATTTTTTATACGGTAGCAACATTTGCCTTGGTGATATGGATCTGGAATGCTTATGTTGCACCACATGCCAAATTTGGACAGGATCAAAGTGAAGGGTCGCCAAGTGGTTTCGCCATTGCGAGGGATTTTGCTTATCGAAATAAAGTTCTGCTGATTTCCCTCTTAATTATTTTGGGAATATTCCTGATTGCTTCTGCGACTGTGAATGAGTTTTTTAATTGGGTCAATATCGTTACTTTTCTGGTGCTGTGTGCGCTCTTGGTGTTCACCGTGCAGGTCAGTCAGTTGTTTGTCGATAACCGAAGCGCTTTTATAGGACTGATGGTACTGGTAACGATGTTTACTATTGGCAGTATCTTCATTGAAGGATTCTCATCTGGGCAGAACATCAAATCGATGCTTTTATTTGCCTCTTTCCTAGGTTTGGCCTGCGTGGGTCAAACGATGGTCGCATTGCTTGGGGGCTTGGATTTGTCTATCCCCTTCGTAATAGGTGCATCCAATGTTTTTTTGCTCTACATGATTGGTTTGGGTGTCTACCCATGGGTTGCAATCTTAATTATTTTGTTGCTGGGTGCATTCATTGGCTGGCTCAACGGCATCCTCAGTTTCCGATTGCAAGGCCAAGCGCTTATTCTCACCCTAGGAGTAGGTTTTGCAGTATCTGGTTTGACCCAAATTGTCACCAGTATCGGCAGTGCATTTGCAGGGAATGTTTTTGGTGTAGTTCCGGATTGGCTTAAGAACCTGGCGGCTATGAACGGAACTACATTTGGCTTGCAAATTCCCCCGGTTATTCTGATATGGGCGGTTGTTGCGATCGTACTAATTTATGGCTTAAAAAATACGGTGTACGGACGCTTTTTATATGCGCTTGGCGGTAACAGGACATCCGCAGGGCGTTTATCCATAAGCGAGAGACGTTATTGGGTGATTGCCTATATGGTGAGCGGCACATCCGCTGCGTTAACAGGCGTGCTGCTGCTAGGCTGGAGTGGTGGTGGCTTTATTGGTGTTGGTCAGCCATATTTGTTCATGACTCTGGCGGCAGTTGTCATGGGAGGGACATCCCTTCTGGGTGGCCAAGGTGGGTACGGTTTTACTGTCATTGGAGTGTTGGTATTGCAGGTATTGACATCTTTTCTGGTAGGCATGGGGCTGAAGTTTGAGTGGCAACAATTCATCTTCGGTTTGCTGATATTGCCGATGGTTGCACTGTATGCGCGGTCTCCGCATATTCGAACCCAAATTTAATTTAGCCGAAGTATTAAACATGAATTATTCTTACTTAATCCTAATGGAGAGTTACTTATGAGTGCCAAGTTGCTTGATGCGACCGATGTTGCAAGCGGGTCTTTTCTTTTATTGATGCTGATGACTTTGGCAGCAGCGGTCCTACTTTTTATGGGTACTGGTTGGGTCACACGCAAGTGGAAACTTCCATTGACCATGGCCGGCTTGGTAATGGGCGTTAGCGCGATACACTACTTTGAGGCGGCTCAAGTATGGCAAGCGAGCGGTCATATGCCGGTTTTGTACCGTTATGTCATGTGGCTGGCGACAATGCCCATGCAGATCATGGTGATGTATTTCTTTGTAAACACGATGGCTGGTTTGTCTACCTGGCTGTTTTGGCGTTTGCTAGTTGCGTCAGTTGCAATGGTTGTTGCACGCTACCTGGGTGAAACCAACCTCATTTATCCTGGCCTTGGTTTCCTAATTGGACTCGCATGCTGGCTATATGTGCTAGGCGAAATTTTCTTTGGTCGCATGAGTGATGTAAGCGCCAAAAGCAATAACTTTAGTGTTCACCGTGGCTACTTCTGGATGCGTTTAATCGTCTCGATTGGATGGGGTTTGTATCCCCTTACATATTTCATTGTGGCTTTTTCCGGAGGGGCGGGCGAGGGCAAGCTAAGCATCGTCTACAACTTGGCCGATTTGGTGAACCAAGTGGCTTTTTGCCTTACGGTGTTATCCGCGTCAGTGCGAGATTCAGGCACCTCGCGATGACTTTTTTTGAAACTGATTTGTTGTTAATTTTTCGATTAAGACTTGGAGGGCTTGACCTATGAATGGCGCCGATATTATTGCTATCGTAATTCTCATTGCGATTGTTATCGCAATCGTTGTGTACTTGCTGCATTGGCTCTACCGACATTCGTCAAAGGACCTGTCCTTTGTCCGAACCGGTTTTGGCGGCGAGCGTGTTGTCATGGGTAGCGGGGCATTGGTATTGCCCATCGTCCATGACATTACCGAAGTGAGTATGAACACGCTTCGAATTGACGTGCGTCGGATGGGTGAAAAATCGTTAATTACCAAAAACCGCATGCGGATTGAAGTAAGCGTGGAATTTTTTGTTCGTGTCATTCCAACTGCTGAAGCTGTAGCTGCAGCTGCGCGTACCTTGGGTAATCGAACGCTTAATCCTGATAGTTTGAAAGACTTAGTACAGGGTCGTTTTGTTGATGCCATGGGTTCGGTGGCAGCACGAATGACCATGGAGGAAATTCATGAAAAACGTAGCGAATACATTCGGGGAGTCAAGGAGCTGGTTGCTGACTCTCTGACTGCAAACGGATTGGAGCTTGAAACGGCTTCGCTGACCAGCTTAGATCAAGCGGATATGAAAATGTTCAATCCTTCTAATGCATTTGACGCCGAAGGTTTGACGCGTCTTACTGAAGAAATCGAAACACGAAAGAAAAAGCGTAACGATATCGAACAAGACACCATGATTGCCATCCGCAAGAAAAATCTTGAATCGGAAAAGCTGGCTTTAAGTATTGATCGGGAAAGTGAATACGCGAGACTTCAGCAAGAAAGTGAAGTCGCTACAAGGCGGGCACAGCAAAAGGCTGAAATTGCTTGCGAGCGCGCTGAGCGCGAGCGCGATACCGAAGAAGTGCAGATTCGAGCATACGAGCAGGTCGAAAAAGCACGAATCAACCAAACCCGCTCGGTTGAGTCCGAACGTATCTTGCGCGAACAAGAAACTGCTCAGCTGGATATTCAAAGACGCAGAGCACTTGAAATTGAAGAACAAAATCGTGTCATTGCGGTCGCCGAGATGTCCAAATCTGAGTCAGAGGCACAAGCCCATGCTGAGCACGCGCGGGCATTGATGATTGCCGCACAGGAGAGAGTAGCAACTGTTCGGGATGTTGAGGTGGCTGAACGACGTAAAACTATTGACTTGATCCAGGCAAGTCAACAGGCTGAGCGTGAGTCCATCAAACGGACCAAAGAAGCTGAGTCAGAAAGGATTGCTGCAGTTGATCAAGCCAGCGCCGAGCGTGTCAGCGCAGAAGCAGCTGCGTACCGTTATGAGGTTGAAGCTGAGGGTAAACGCAAACTAAACGAAGCCGAAAACATGCGTTCCGATGCCTCTCGAAAAAGTGGTCTTCATGCTCGCCTCATTGACAATCTCCCCAGCATCATCCGTGAAAGTGTCAAGCCTATGGAGAATATTGACTCAATCAAGATTTTGCAGGTCGATGGCTTGCCTGGTCTGAGCGGAGCCAGCCCAACGGGACAGGGTGGAGCCGTGGGTTCAGGGGCAGACGGCGGCAACTCAGGCGGTGGTCGCAATGGAAGCCTTGCGGACAACGTTGTCAACTCTGCTTTACGATACCGAGCCCAAGCACCGTTTGTAGATAACTTGCTTAGTGAAATCGGTATGTCACCTAGCTCGATCACTAGCCTTGGACAGTTGGGAAACATCGTTGCCTTACCCGTAAGCGATGACAAGACCGATGGTTCGGAATCTGTGCATGGGGCGATCTGATGCAACATCAACTTTTGATACTCCTTAGAAAAATTAGTAGCGCGCTATGAGTTCTACGAACCTTGACCAGGCTAGTACGCACTTGGAGCGTAGATTGGCTGTGATGACTCTCTGGGGCCTTCTGGGCAGCTTTGGTATGGCGTTTTTATTGTCAGGTTTTGGGACTCCCGATTGGGGGTTGGGCTTGCTCGGCTATGCGTTTTTGATTACAGCTTTTGTGGCTCACGTCTTAGTCAATCATTTCTTTGACTCCGGTTTCCAAGCTGGCGAAGTGGCACTGGGCTTGGTAATGGTTGGATTTTTTGCACTTATTTTCGTGGCCAATGTTCTATTTGGCGGCGGATCAAGTCCTACCAAGTTAGGGCTCGGGTTAACCGGATTTTTAATCATGGGTTTGGCAATAGTGCTTTATATGATTATTCGCTACGGTACCCGTGGAACTTGGAATGTCGTGCATAGCTTTTGGTACCGCAAGGCGGAATATTGAAATGAATCAAGCTCTGACCTGGCTCTTGGCCTTGACAGCTCTTTATTGCGCTTATTGTGTTTTATGGGGCGTAAGCAGCGCTCGTCTTGGAAAAGGCCCCGCTGATTTTCTCCTCGTTGGCGGTCAGTTACCCGCTTGGGTGTTCGGAATATTTGCTACGGGGGCGTCATTTGGTGCTTGGGCTTTGGTGGGCTTTCCCTCGTTGGTAATGCGGGACGGTTTGCAATTCGGACAGCTTGCGTTACTTGCGGTAACTGTTCCCTTGACAGGAGTTCTTTTTTTCAAGCGGCAATGGCTTCTTAGCAAGCGCCATGGTTATGTAACTTCCGGGGAAATGTTAAGTGACTATTTCGGGGGTGATGCTTTGCGCATCTTGGTGGTGGGTATTGCTTTGTTTTCTGCAATTCCTTATGTTGGTTTGCAATTAAGCCTTAGCGGAAGTCTGATGCAGTGGCTTAGCAATGGGGTGTTACCTGCTCCTTTTGCAATGTGGGTGCTGACATTGGTTGTGATGCTGTATCTCTGCTTGGGGGGCCTGAGGGGGGCCGCCTATGTGGGCAGCCTGCAAGGATTGCTTTTGTGTGCTGCGATGTTGGGCTTGGGCATGTTAGCTCTCGGTCACTTGGGTGGCGTACAAGCATTCGGCACTTTTATGGAGTTCCTTTCCAAGCTGGGAGGCACTGCGGTTGGGGACTGGGGCAATAGCGCACAAAATTACAATTCTTATCTGTCCTTGCCGGGGGTCGTCCAATTTACCGCTGGTATAGGCAAGGAGAATCCCGTTGCGGGTATTTGGACGTCAGCAATGGTGCTATCTACTTGCTTTGCATTCATGGGAATTCAAGCTTCGCCTGCCTTTAGTATGCTTGCATACAGTTGCCGCGATGCTAAGGCCTTCGGACCACAGTTAGTATGGATCTCCGGTGCTGGCATGGGTATTCTTCTCTTGTTTTTTGGAGTGGTTTCGGGGCTGGGCGCTGATTTCCTAGGCGCATCTGCAGCTATTAATGTTGCTGGCTTAACTAGCCTAACCACCTTGCCAGTTCTTGCGCCCGGTCAGGAGGGACAGTTGTATGCAAATTACCTCTTAACTTTGGCTGATACTTCTCCTTGGTTTATGGCATTGCTGGGCGTTTGCGCATTAGCTTCTATTCACGTAATGGTTGCACTCTTTGTTACTACCACTGGAACTGTCATAGTGCGTGATGTATTTATGCGCTACATGACACCACTGGCAGATGCAAAACAGCAAAAATTCTATGCCCGATGCTGCATTGCTGCGGTAACAGGCTGTGCCTTACTTCTTGCTACTTTTGCACCCAATGCTCAGATTCAGTTAGGGGCCTTAGCGTTAGGACTTTCGGTTCAATTGATACCAGCTTTAGCTGGCGTGTGTTGGTTGCCTTGGATTACGCGTGATGGCGCGAGCGTAGGCCTGGTGGCTGGTGCATTTGCTGTATTGATCACAGAGCCTTTGGGAGGAACGATCTGTCGTCTTTTAGGGTTTGAGCTGCCTTGGGGACGTTGGCCTTGGACCATTCATTCTGCGGGCTGGGGGATTATGGTCAACATCGTTTTTTGCGTCGTTGTCTCTTGGATTTCTAACTACAAAGTTGAGCTTGCACGGCGTCAGAAGTACCACCGAATTTTTACAGAAACGGCTGTCATGCCGAAAAATCAGCGGTTCCTGCGTCCGGTAGCCTGGTCCTTCACCCTTATTTGGTTTTTCTTCGCAGTAGGTCCAGGTGCTGTATTGGGAAATGATTTGTTTGGTGCGCCTAACGCTGGCCTTGCCGAGTGGATCGGAGGTATTCCATCGCTTTGGTTGTGGCAGTTGATTTGGTGGGCGCTTGGCGTTATGGTTTTGTGGTTGTTGGCTTATCCCATGCGAATGGCGAGTCGACCTAGTTTCGAGCAAATGGAGGTCATCGTGCATGAATCACCAGGCTAAGTTCTTCTAACAGCAATGCGTGCTGTATTTTTATCTATGTACCTGTTTAATTCCAATATGAAGGAGCCCTTATGGCCACTGATCTGAAAAGCTGGGCAGTTAAGTTTAAGAATCTGTCCGATAGCGACAAGGCGCTTTCCGCAATGGCTCGCTATTACACCTGCACTTATATGTGGGACATGGGCGAGGCCAAGGTCATTATCGAAATGCTTGATGGCAAAGTTAGGAACATCAATATTGATCCAGCTCCGCTAGATGCCTATGACTTTGCACTGCGTGCAAGTGCGCAGACTTGGCGAGAATTTGCCCGTCCTGTGCCTAGACCAATGTTTCACGGTATTTGGGCCGCTAGTTTTCGCCACGACCTGACTATGGAGGGAAACATCTTAGTCATGATGCAAAACCTGCGTAATTTCACGTTGCAATTTGAAATGCTGCGCAAATGCGGCGTTCCGGTTTAAGCATCTATCAAAAATTAATTTTTATTGCGAAGGATATACCTATGGCACGCCATTCACCTGTCACAGGCCGCTACGTTACGATTGACGTTGACGGCATGGAGTACAAAGTTTTCTACCTTCAAAATGGTACCGGACAACCCTTAATTTGCCAACATACCGCAGGATGCCATAACCACCAGTGGCGAGGATTGTTGGAGGACGAGGAAATTACGAAAAACTATAACGTGATTGCATACGATTTGCCGCGTCATGGAAAGTCCGATCCGCCCCACAATTCCAGATGGTGGGAGTCCGAATACAAACTCACTGCTGACCATTACGTTAATTTCATTCTCAAGCTTTGTGATGCGCTGGAACTTCGGGACCCAATATTTATGGGTTCTTCTTTCGGTGGAAATGTGGCATTGCAACTGGCTTTGCGCCATCCAGACCGCTTCAAAGCGGTCATTCCTGTCGAGGCGAGTGACTATGCGCCCGGATTCTTTCTCGACTGGTGGCGTCACCCGCATTCCAATGCAGCACAAGTCTGTGCCAGTGGAACTTGGGATTTGATGGCACCCCAGTCGCCAGAAATGGATCGATGGTTGACTTGGTTTTATTACAGTCAAGGTTCGGAATCCTTTAAAGGCGATTTGTACTTTTATTCTGTAGACCATGACTTACGTGAGGAGCTAGAGCGAATTGATGGTCGCAAATGTCCAGTAATCATGATGACGGGAACTTATGACTACCTCACTACGCCTGAAATGACCGAGAACACTGCGCGGCGAATCAAGGGTGGCGTCTATATCGAGATGGAGGATATCGGACATTTCCCAATGAGTGAAAACTATCCTGTTTTTAAAATATACCTAAAGGAAGCTCTGCGCATCATCCACGAGCGTAAGGGCTAATAGGTTATGCGTCCAAGTCGTCTCTATGAACTGGCCAATCCTCCCTTTGTGATTCACAAAGTGGAATGTGAATGGGCTAAGTTGCCCCCACCGCTGGACCTAGCGGCTGGGACTCCTTTTGATCGGGACGATTTGCTGGCCTATGCTCAAGCGCTGCGCTCGGCCTATGACCGACTCGGCCGCGTGATTGGACAATTAGCTGGGCTCTTCATTCTCGCTCGCTTGGGCAGTCGATTAGAGGCGGATTGGCCAACTGTCGAGCTTGTAAGGGATCAGGCGCGTCTTACCGCAACCGAGTTGCATGCGATAAAGCCGCCTAGCCTAGCATCCCAACACCACGAAGCATTGCTTGTTGCGATGAGACAAACGGTAGAGGTAGTGGATGCTTTTGGAAAACGACTTCCTCGGAGTGAGGGTCTGGGTGAGCAACTGGATCGCTGGACGAGGCAACTACAGGTAGTAGGCCGCACATTGAGTGGATGCGCCGTAGAAGCACTCGGACTCATGCCATTGGACTTCAGCCAAGCTTGTTGCAACTGCGGCAACGCTGCCTCTTAATTTTTTCAGGACTTTTCATGTCGCAATACTCCATATGGGTTTTGGAATACGCTTACGTTAGTCAGTGCGCTGTGAGCAGTGTGATCTATGGCGCTCATAACCAAGGTATCCGTAAACTGCCTTACTGTTATGTATTGATCAAAAGCAATGACCATATCGCTATGGTGGATGTAGGTTACAACGACAAGGAATACGGACGCTATATTTCAGACAAATTTTTGGGTGAAAATTGGCATTCTCCAGCCGACGTTCTGGCTCCATGCGGTATTCGTCCTGAAGATGTGGATAGTATTTTCATAACGCATGCGCACTTTGATCACATGGGAAATACAGATGCTTTTCCCAACGCAACGTTTTATATCCAAGAACGCGAACTCAGCAAGTGGCTTTGGGCGATGTCCTTACCCGATCGATTGCGCTACATGATGGTAGCAACCGATCCTTCAGATATCTTGCGCGCTGCCGATCTTGCCCGCCAGGGGCGGTTGCGTCTTGTGCAAGGTGACATGGAAAACGCAATCCCTGGGATTGATTTGCACATTGCTCCAGATACGCATACTTACGGTTGTCAATGGGTTCACGTTCGTAATGATTTGCAAGCTCCATCGCGAGACGGCTGGGTGCTGGCGGGGGATCTGATTTACGTCTATGAAAACCTAGAAGGAACGGGCACTGACAAAATGTATCTTCCTGTTGGTTTAGCCCTTGGAAGTATTACGAACTTGGTTATGACTACGGAGGAAATAATGAAATCTGTGGATTATGAAATCAAAAGAGTGATTCCTGTACACGAGGAGCGCCTGAAAGAGGTTTTCACCTCCCGTGTTTTGCCAAATGGTTTGCGAATCAGTGAAATTTGTCTGGCTAGTGGCCAGAAGTCTTTGGTTGCCTAATTGACCCAACCAACAGTAAGAGAAACTCAATGGCGCTTATAAATTACCTCACGCAAATCAATTTGGACTTCGGTGCCATCGCACTTTTGCGAGGTGAATGCGAACGGGTGGGAATTCGTAAACCGCTCATAGTGACTGATGCTGGCGTCCGTGCAGCTGGGGTTTTAGACAAAGCTCTTTTTGCGTTGGGCGATGTGCCTCACGCCGTTTTTGATCAGACACCATCTAACCCAACTGAGGCAGCAGTTCGCGCCGCTGCAGAATTTTTTCTGGCGAATGGTTGCGACGGTCTGATCGGTGTTGGGGGTGGTTCGAGTCTGGATTTGGCAAAAGGTGTTTGTATCGCTGCAACCCACCCTGGGCCGCTCAAGACCTACGCCACTATCGAAGGAGGAAGCCCTAAGATCACCGACCGTGTGTTGCCACTTATCGCAGTGCCGACAACGGCAGGAACGGGTAGCGAAGTGGCACGCGGAGCCATCGTTATCCTTGATGATGGACGAAAAGTGGGTTTCCACAGTTGGTTTTTGGTCCCAAAGTCTGCTATTTGTGACCCTGAACTTACTTTTGGTCTCCCATCACTTCTGACTGCCGCAACTGGAATGGATGCCATTGCGCACTGTATGGAAACCTTTATGGCGCCTGCGGTTAACCCTCCTGCCGACGGGATTGGCCTCGATGGCCTAGCACGCGGCTGGGAGCATATTGCTCGTGCTACTGAAAACGGTAGTGACCGGATGGCACGCTGGAACATGATGAGCGCAAGCATGCAAGGTGCGATGGCTTTTCAAAAAGGTCTTGGCTGTGTCCACAGTTTGAGTCACAGCCTTGGCGGTGTGAATCCGCGCTTGCACCATGGAACGCTCAATGCATTGTTCATGGGTGCAGTTGTAAGCTTTAACGCCAGCGCTGCTACGATTCAAAATGAGAAGCGACTGCAGCGCATGGCTGATGCCATGGGCATAGGACGCTGTGATGCCAAAGGAACTGAAATCAATGATGCCATTCGTGAGATGAATGCTCGTCTTGGCCTGCCAAACGGCTTAGCCGCTTTGGGTGTAAACGAGGATTTGTTTGAACGCGTCATTGACGGAGCCATGGCAGACCATTGCCACAAGACCAATCCGCGAATCGCGAGTAGGCAGGATTACCGGGAAATTTTATTGGCTTCGATGTAAGTCTAAATATTAACTAAGCAGACTAATTTTTCTAAGCTTTAGGCCTTTTAGCTGCTGATTTTTGCTTTAGCTTTGCCGGCCCAGCAGCAAATATTCCATCAGCGCTTTTTGGACATGCATGCGGTTTTCTGCTTCGTCCCAG
>JBBAKF010000065.1:0-12381 GCA_040403635.1 Polynucleobacter sp. | reverse complement strand
AGTTCATTGACCCATCAACAAATGATGGTGAGTCAGGGATTGTTGCGGTGCATTTAATGACGCCGACGGGATCTGTCGTTCTCGATTGAATGAGAATCTAGAGTTCTTAACTCTTTGCAAAGTGGAATTCACTTAAACGCATAAGAGTCGATGGAAATCCAATCGTAGAATTCCTAGAATCAGAAGTGTTTACAGTGCATTTTTGCCAGTCCGGATCAAATAACTGTTTTTCGACAGCAACTTCAATAGAGAAGGTTGTTAACAGTTTGAGCCATCCGTAAGCCTCGAAAAAGTTGCCCAATAGGAAAAAACTGTCGGCAGCGTGTGAGGTTTTGATTACAGGTACCTATGGCCAACCTTCACATTTAATGATTTCGAGCTGAAACACGACTCATAGTGCGTCAAAATCTGGAAACGAAAACGAAGTCAAGACGTTATCATTTGGGTCACCTAGGCTTTTAAAAATTAGATTTAAGGGCGATGGCTTTAACTTTTCAGGTAATTTTACAATCGGAGTTGCTCCTCTTCGCCAATCCAGGGTAAGTCCAAAGACCTTGCTCTGCAGTTTATCTCTATCTCGATTTTCATCGCTAATTATCGATTTGATTCTTATGTACTTAGATGTCGAATTTGAACTGATCAAGAAGTCACCATTCTTGAGTGCTTTTTTCTTCAAAGGCCTCGATGGGCAACTAAGCCTCCAGTCTATTTCTTCTGTCGAATACACCCGGGAACCGATTAACTCACGTTTCAAATTTCCAAATCGTAATTCTAAGTTACCCAATTTAGAGAACCCAAGGTGTTTGAGAAAACCACCAGTACTGTTTGAATTTGCGACTCCAATGACATTTGAAAAATCATCTAATTGTGCGTTGAAAGTCGTCTCAGCTAAAGTCTTGAATAAGCCTTTTCCTTGATGTTGGGGATGAGTTGCTGTGTTGAGGGACAGGAGACTCTTCCTTTTGCATCCCTCGATTTGAATGGGAATACACGCATAATGGGCAACCAATTCTTCCCCATGAAATGCGTCAAAACCCACTGCTAAACCTCTTGGATTGTTTCCATACAGCCAATTTAAGTACTCAGAAGTCGGGTTAAAATCGTTAAAGGTATAGCGAAAAAGCCTTTGATAATCCGAAACCTTGTCGATGTTTAAAGGTCTGATTGAGTAATCTTTATAAGTTGAGGTCATCTTTATCACCAGATTTATACTCCCATTTCACCTTTGGCTCGAAATTATAAAAATCAGTATCTTTGAATTTCTGATTCAAATATTTTCAAATCTTCACTTTTAGCACGATGTCGAATTTCATATAAGTAAGAATCTGGAATATGTCGGCACCATTTATCCTCACATATGAGTGCTTTGAATCCAATGAGTAATCTAATCAAAGTCATTGGCCCTAATCCAAGCCAAGTAATTTTCTGGGTTGGGTAAAGTCGCATTACACGATAAGCCAAAATTGAACTCCCTAGACTTCCTTTAATTTTAAAGTATGAGTGAGGGAAATTTGATGGCATCTTTAATACTCTATATAGTCTTCGAAACATGAAATTTGCCCTATAACTCGGAATTGCGATCAACTTTGCATTATCGGGCTTTATCATCCTGGAAATCAGAAAAACAGCGTCATGGTCTTGATGACCTCCATCATTTAGAGTGGTCAACACAAACCGCGGATTAGTTCTTCCTACGATGTCCCTTAATTCTGTAAAGAGTTGCCGCGACAAGAATTCGTGTACTTTTCCATCCTTAATTCTCAATTTTTTCCCAAGTTCGATGATTTCCACATTTGGTTGAATCAATGCCCAGGATGTATTCACTTCCCTTGACCTTATGTCGCTTGAATATGCGGCATCTTTACGCACACCATCAGTCAAATAAATAACATGTGAAATCGCGAATTTGCGCAATGCGCTTAAGAAAAAAACTTCGTCATCCTGATGAGCTAGGATCAAAATTCCCGACATCGCACTCCTTAAGCTCAAGACCTCAAGCAAAGCCGATTCGGCCACATTCCTTAGTATACTCGTGGCATGGAATATGAGGATTTGGCAATAGTTATCCCCTCGTACAATGAGAATCAGGTTTTAGAGCAGACCTTGTTCGCCTTAAGTGATTTCCCGCTTGTAGTGCTTGTAGATGACGCATCTCGAGATGGTACCCGAGAAACAGTTTCAAAATTTTCAAACGTGATCTACTTACGCCACCCTACAAATCGTGGCCAAGGGGCCGCTCTGGAAACAGGTTTCGAATTCTTGAGGCGTGCCAGCGAAGTTAAATTCATTGCAACTTTTGATGCAGATGGCCAGCACCCTGTGGACGACTTGAAGTCAATGTATCGACGAATCTCAGAATCTAACTATTCAGTCGTATTAGGCTCCCGATTCCACACCCCTCTAAAGAAGGATATCAACCTTAAGGTTGGGCTTCTTCGGTTGTATGCATTGATTCTTAGGCTTAGCACACGTATTCAGGTAACAGATGTGCACAATGGACTTCGTGTTTTTCGAATGGATTTGGTTAGAAACTTCAATATCTATACTGATGGATATGGCCATGCCGATGAAATTTTAAGAGCAATTCAATCTGGTGGGTACACTTTTACCGAGCATTACACAAATATTACCTATACGGAATACAGTAAGAGTAAAGGCCAACCACTTATCAACGGTATTAACATTATCTTCGACAAAATTTGGAGGCATAATTGAAACCTATTCAATTTGTAGTGGGAACAGGATTTATTGCTCTTGGTTTTCTTTTTCAAGTTCAAAGAAGAAGTTTAGGCAGAGCTTTATCACGTCTCGGTCTCTTATTTTTTATTGGTGCGGCTATCGTGGCAATTTTGTTTCCAAATATTTTTGATTGGTTTGCTGAACTATTTGGAGTCGGCAGAGGTGCTGACCTTTTAACTTATATGACAACTTTTTGTGCTATCAGTTTTATTTTCTTGATCCTAGGAAAGATTAAGCAAATTGAACGAGATTTGACCCTGATCGCGAGGGAAATAGCTCTAATTTCTGTAGAACGGAAGCATGAATGAAGGTCCTAATTACAGGTGCCGCTGGCTACATTGGTTCTCAGTTAGGAAATTATTTAGCCAGGTCTGGACACGAGATAGTCGGAATAGATGACGCATCTGCAAGTAGATACTCTAGTGAAAACGCAGTTTACGAATTTCCAATAAAAAAGGAATCAATTTTAGATTTTGATAGATTGTGCCAATCTGTGGCTTTCGAGAATTTCGATACAGTTATTCATCTTGCTGCAATCAAATCTGTTGTAAGCACACAGAGTGATATTTGGTTGAACAGAGTTAATATTGATGGAACAGCAAATGTTTTACATATGGCAACAGAATTAGGCATCTCAAATGTGATTTTTTCATCTACCGCCGCGGTGTATTCTGGCGAGTGTCCACAAACAGGGTATTCCGAAACTAGCGAAAAAATTCCGCTTAGTTCCTACGGTAAATCTAAGCTCATAGCGGAAGAAATGTCTCAAAACTGGTTGTCGGAGAATATCGAAAACAACCTAACGATATTTAGATTCTTCAATGTTGGTGGAGCGATCCAAGGTCATCCTACGGAGAGTATCGCAGATAATTTGATTCCTAAGATATTTCAAAGTAGTAAAAATGGTGATTTGTTTGAAATTTTTGGCTCAAATTGGGATACCACAGACGGGTTTGCTGTTCGAGATTACATACACATTTCAGATTTGATCCAATTCATATCGAACTCTTTATTAGAAAGAGAAATTCATTCCCGTTCACAAAATATCTTTAATTTGGGGAGCGGGAAAGGCTTCTCGGTAATGGAAGTTATCAAAGAATTCATGTCAGTCACGCAGAAGGAATTTAGATGTGAATTAAGGGATAAGAGAGATGGGGAAGTTGGATACGCCATCGCAAATGTCGATTTAGCAAGAAAAGTCTTTAAATTAGATTTTTTCAAGAATCTTAGTGAAATAATTGAAGACTATAACTCTTCATTTAAGTGGTAGAAAAATCTAGAGACTTTAAAGCGCATATGCGGCTTACTCAACAAAAATTTTCGTAGAACCAATTAAACAATCTGGAAAAGTAGTACTTGATCGAGCTATGACCAAAAGTTTTGGATTGTCAAGCGCAAATCTGCATAATGCTGTCTCATCGCCAATCAATGCACTTTGAGAATTCCAAGTGGAATATCCCAAAACTGAGAGAAACTGGGCCGAACGACTATCCCATCCGGACCCTGAGTAAATCAACAATGATTGGGCAAGATCAAATTTAATTGCTTTTTCTATGGCCGTTGTTTGCCAAATAAGATTAACGTTTATTGGCCTAAAAATCGCTATCCCATTGTTTTTATCAGGAAAAAGGTGCAACATATTAGAGCAAACGAAAATCAATATTGAGAGAACGAAACAAGACCATGGTTTTAAGAAAACCCATTTCCCCTTCTCCAGGGTAAAAAAGGCGCAAAGCAACAAAGTTGGTATCGTGGATATCCACAAAATTTTCACCGCATAGTATGGGAATTCGCCGAACGCACTGTTTGATAACAACTTTACTATTAGTGCAAAAATTACATTCCCCAAAACAAAACTTCCCAGAAAAGCAACCATGGGTTTCCGTCCGACGATAAGCGAATAGATAGATATGCATGCGCTAAAGCAAAGCCAAAAAAGTAAGAAGATAGAAAACGTTGTGGAACCCATTGATGCTGCACCGACTCCAGCATTCACATATATAGAAATGATAGGTAGCGCGATTGTTGCTAATCCAAGAAGAGAGTCGCACAGTAGCAAACCAATTCTACGAATTTCCATAACATGGAAATAAACGAAAACTAGGAATGCTGCAGGTAATGCAGGGTTCCAGGTGTTCCCCACTAATGCAATAAGGAGTATTAATCCCAGCCGAACACGGCCCCCTCTAGAAGCCGAGTCCGCGATCAAAACGGAGGTGCAAAGGAAAATAGTCAGCGCTAACAGAATTGTGGGATAACCAAATCCTATTGACCATGCGAAAAAAGGTCCGAAAAATGGAATGAGTGCAAAGGAAAATGGGCCAGTAAATCGGCCTGACTTTGATTTTAATCCACCCCATATGTTTGAATGATTAGATACAATGTGAACAAGGGCCAAACTTATCGTGTAGCAAAAAAAGAATTCAAGAAATAAAATAATGAAATATGCCTCTGAAATTGTTTCTTGGTTTACAAAGAGCGCAATGAATTGATGAAACAATTTTGGTGCAGAGCCAACATAGTCAGCTGGAAAATATGAAAATGTCCCAAGTTTCTTGACGACACTAATCACGTATAAATGTCCGCCTGTGTGATCCCATCCCGTTAGAAAGGTAGCCAGATTCGTATCAGAACCGAATTTCTTAAAAAGAGCAAGTGGGGCAATTAGAAAGATTCCAAGATGTAGTTGTGAAAGCCGACGCGCCTCCACATTGTGAACTTTCCTGAACTTGAGACTTGAGGCAAAAGCCAACAAAGTATATGAGCAAGTGATGAGAAGAGAGTCAAATCTGAAACCTATTTGATATGCGAATTGTCCAAGAATGAGCAAGCTTGAAAGATAAAAAACAAAGTAAGAAAGGGCTGATGCGACTTGACCGGACACAACATGGAAGAAAAAAAATAGCAAAAACAAAAAAAAGTTAATTGTTGAGGAAGCTACAAAGTTTTGAGGTCCTTGAAATAACAAAGTGCAACAAAATGATAGAATAAAGGCCTGACTAAACGCGCCCCCACTATGCAGAAATTTTCTGAATTCCAGTTTACTGGGCACTCCGTTCATTTCTTATTCCCCCAATACTGACCCAAGGACCGTAACCCTAACAAATATCCGTGCTTGCCTTTTTTGAAATTGAACAAGAAATGAAGAACTGCCACTTTTATGTCACGTGGGAAGTTGTTTTCTCCTAAACCCAACGCACGTTCTAGATAAACGTCAGACAAACCATAGCCAAACATGAGTTTTGCCAAATATGAAACTGACAAACGATTAGTTTTTATTCGGTGTGTTAGTTCTAAAGATGGAGAGTATCCGTAATCTAACCTTGTGAACGTTGCCTGTCTAGCAATAAAACTATCTTCACCAGAAAGTAATCTCTTTCCCTTGCGCCCCAAAAGAAAATAATGATCCAGATTCGGTGAATTCAGAAATGTTGTGATCACCTCTTTGGTGATACACATTCCCGCACCCATCGGTTCGATTGGCATCCAACGCAGCTCAGCTTTTTGTGTCAGGGTGGTGGATCCAAGATCTCGAATGGCTAGATAGGGAAGAACAAATTCTTTGTTTTTTGAAACTCTTAACTCTTGATGCCTAATCTGTTTCCCACCAAATACACCCCAAGTAGGATTCTTGATACTTAGGGCCGCCGCCGCCTCAATATAGTTAGGCGCTAAAATGTTGTCATCATCGACAAATACAAGTAAATCAGCTTCAGAGATACTTAAAGCTGTAAAGCGAGCCCATGAATTGCCTACACGACCTTCAAAAAATAGGTCAAATGCAAACTTCTCCTTGAGTCGCAATAAAGGGAGTTCATCCCCACCGTTATTAATTAGAAGAGTCTTAAAAGAAGTCTCAGTTTGTTTCCTAAGCGATTCAAGTACTTCAGTTAAGACATCCAAGCGAGGGTTTCGTGTGCATATGGCCACAACAATTTTCATGGTATGTCCACCACCTTCCAATTTCTACCATTTAAAATTCCAAGGCGAACTAGCATTGGCACGAAGAAAGATTACATCAACCTGTCCTAGGGCTGAGTCGCTCGGCCGATATAGCGGTTCAAATATTTCGTAAACTTCAAACCCCAATTTTGCCATCTCAGTTATTCTCTCGGAAAGACCGGTCATCCGAGGGGCATACGGGGCTATTTGACACTCCATCTGAACCACATTGACATGCTTTAAATACTTTCCTATAGATTGAAATGAAATAAAGTCGTGGCCTTGTAAATCGGTTTTAATAAATGCATTTTCAAAACCTAGTTTTAGATCGTCAAAAATACATTCGAGCGTGTGTGCTTGAGTTTGAATTCTATAAGCTCCATCATAGAGTAAGGAAGACGACCACCCATCTTCTGTAATATTAAAAGAGATTTGGCCGCAAGTATCAGAAACCACGCAATCCCGCACGTACTTTGCAGCTTTGGTAGATATCAGTTCTTTAACAAAATTGGGCTGAGGTTCAATCGCCAATATTTCAACTCCCGGCCAAATTTTATGAGCAAGTTTGGACCAAGTTCCAACCGCGGCACCAACGTCAACAATTAAATCAAGGTTTGGGATCAATTTGTTTACTCTGTTTAATACATCCTCTTGGGAATCAAAGTTAGACATAATTCTGGGTCATCTCCTAGGTAGCTACTTAAGTAAGGTCAGGTCTAATCAATTGTCCTCGCCTTGATCTAATTAGCCGACCCACAACCTTCTGAATCATTAGATCAAGGAAATCACTTTTCCATATCGCTAAGCCATGTAAAACTCGCAACCGAGATGATTCTAGGACCCAAAACTCAATAGTTTGATTTCCAGAGACACCACCTACCAAAAATCTAACATTTAGTGCATTTAGTCTTTGAGGTTCTCCAAATCGTTTCCGCAAAACCAGAGATAGTGCCCAGTCTGAGTAAATGGAATCTTCCCTGAACCCTTTAAGCTCATTCAAGGCATGCCTTGAAACCACGGTGGCCTGGTGGCAATAACTATTGACGCCAAGTAATAACTTTATTCTATTCGGGATTGGCCACGACCATAAAATTTCATCATCTTTGTTAATACCAACAGCCGAGCCAGTCCACCAACCAAAGTCATTTTGCACGAGTTTATCCAAAACATCTTCCGTCATAATGTTTTCGTCTAAGCAATCGCCGCCATTAAGAAAGAGGACATATCTTCCACGAGCATGGGACAACCCCTTATTCATACCATGAAAAATGCCGGTATCGGGGCCATATAAAAGCTTGCCAGATCGCATTTCAACCAAGGATTCAATCAGTTTCAATGTGGTTGAATCACTTCCCCCATCCACAACGATCCATTCAATCTCATTAGAAATCGGAATCGACATCGCAGTTTTGTGAAACCCTTCTGCGTCATTCAATGTTGTCGTAACAATCGTCAAGATAGGTGAATCGTTAGGATTCAATTCATTCAAGTTGATTAGGAAGTTTAAGTCGTACCAATTAAACGTGCACCTGTGAACGAGAAAAGTTTTTTTCGTAGCGCGCGCTAAACCAGCATCCGGACCTTCAAGGCAAAAATCTGAAAAAGCCGTAAGGCGGATGCCTTTCCTAAAAGCTAAAATGGACAAAACGCTTTGGTCATATCGATGTTTTTGATTATCTGACTTCATGTTTGCTTCTTGCGAACATTGATCAAGCCATTCGAGTAATAGATCCAAAGTAGGTGATGTATTGGATACACCGAAGACACCTGCTGAAATTTGTAAACCTGTTTGGTCGCTGGCATCAAAATGCATTACTTCCTTACATTCTTTTGAAGTCCATTCCGAATTGGTTCGTTCAAAGTTATCGAAAAAAACGTAACTTTCAGATTGAATCTTTTCAAAAAATAAACTTAAATCAGCAGTAACAGCTATCCCTGCATCGACCCAAAGAACATTTCGACAATTTTCAAGAGAATTGATTACGCAAAAAGGCTTCCATGCATAGTTCCGGTTAGATCCCAAAAAAGCTCCGGGGAATGGTTCAACCGCCACTTCGGACAAATCCCGTACACGAATGTAATCACTTTCAATTAGACTGAGAAACCGCTTTTGTTTCAACGTTAAACCTATGTCCCATATCTCTAGGCTCACATCCATGTTCTTATTGCACTCAAGCAATGTTTGAACTAACGTTAAAAGTGTGAAGAAGTATTCGTCACCCGCAGCTGTTACAACTTTATTTTTAAATGATCCGCTTAGCATGGTACTAAAGTAGCAGTACTATAACGTTCTCAATTAGCATTTGATTCGGAGTTTTGTGAAGTCAAGAATTGATCAAGTAGCATTAGTGTACTTGGGGAAGTCAGGCGGCGGTGTCGCTTTTTTTGAAAGTGTCTACTTGGACTTGTATGAGTTTGGAAATATTCTTGGAATCCTTGCAACCGACACTGAGGTAAAGTTACCAATTTCATCAAGATTAATACATACTCGAACCCCGCATAAAGTTTGGGACCTCTTTTTTGATTTAAGATGGATTGCTTCGTCGATTGCGATGGTACGAAAGGTATCTCGATTGGGAATTTCAGACGTCGTTTTTCTGATGCCTCAACCAACAGATTACCTAATTAGTATTTTTTTTCGTTTGTCTAAAGTTCGAGTCTCCTACGTCATTCATGATCCATCTCATCATCGCGGAGAATTTTGGCCATTTCACAGCTCGATGAAAGCTCGTTTCCGAATTTCGTACAAAGTTTTTTTCCTCTCTAGTTTTGTAGCCAATCATTTTACGTCACTCGATGTAGAAAAAAAGAGTATAACTTCCAAGCTTGAAGCAAGACGGCACTTCGAGGGTGCGAAAATAAACTTTACAAAGCAATATGGAAACTATTTCCTACACGTTGGACGAATGAAAAGTTATAAAGGTCTTGAAAGAATGTTAGCGGTTTGGGAAGAGTTAGAAGATCCAGAAAGCCGTCTTTTAATTGCAGGAGCAGGGATCAAGAAGTGTTTAATCGGTAGACGTATTCCAAATAATGTGATTCAAGTAGATAGGTGGTTAACCGACGAGGAGGTTTGGGAATTGATCGATAATGCCAAGGGATTGATACTTCTGTATGAACAAGCTACTCAATCTGGCGTAGCTGCGATTGCATTGAATCTTGGAATACCAATTTTGTCCACCAATGTTGGTGGGCTGAAAGAACAGCTTCAAGATACTTCCAACACATTAGTAGTTGAGAATAATTTTTCGGACATTAAACAAGGCCTGACTGAATTTGTAAAGTTCGATAGAATTGCAAGAAGTGTCTTAGCTATGGAATCGCCAATGGATGTGTCGCTCAAGATCATTGGAGAGCTATGCGAGGTCGACTAAATTCATTTCAGCCTTCTGTCATCTCAAAATAGATAATTGATTAGGCTCAAAGGTACGGCCGTTCATCACGAACAACCTATGAAATATATTTATAAGATTCTCCAAGTGAAATGGTAAGAGTGACAATCAGTCCCAAGGTTTGGCAGCGCGATTCATTCATTTACTCGCTTCCGCTGACATCAAATTAGATAACTGAAATGTTGAATCACTGACAATTGCCTCAACGGAATTTTCGTTTCAAACACTTAAGTCAGATAAATCCGAATCAACCATCATTTCAGCAAGCTCTTTCCAGTGAGTTTTGGCTTGCCACCTTAATTCCTTGGTTACCTTTGATGGATCTCCAATCAAAGCATCAACCTCCGTTGGGCGAACGTATTTTTGATCGACTTCAACATGGTCCATCCAATTCAAGCCAACTCTAGCAAAGGAGGCTTCGGCAAAGTCTTTAACTGTTGCCCCAACACCTGTAGCCACAACATAATCTGAGGAATTTTCTTGCTGAAGCATCAACCACATGGACTCTACATACTCTTTTGCAAAACCCCAGTCACGAACAGCATCTAAGTTACCTAAGAAGAGCTTCTTTTTTGAGCCATTGGCGATCTCCGCAACCGCTCGAGTAATTTTTCTAGTAACAAAGGTTTCTCCACGACGAGGTGATTCATGGTTGAACAAAATGCCATTGGTTGCATGCATTCCGTAGCCTTCTCGGTAGTTAACTGTGCACCAGTAAGCCATTAACTTTGCTGCCGCATATGGGCTGCGTGGCTTGAAAACACTATCTTCATTTTGCGGAGGTGGTGTGGCACCAAACAATTCAGATGTGCTTGCCTGATAAAAACGAGTATCAATTTCAGCTGAACGAATGGCCTCAAGCAATCCAACAGCTCCAACTGCATCAACCTGGCCTGTGTACTGGGGCATTGTGAAGGAAACTTGAACATGCGATTGTGCGCCAAGGTTATAGACCTCAGTTGGTTTAATTTCACGAACTAAATTAGTTAATCCAACGCCGTCAATCAGATCGCCATAATGCAAGAACAATTTTGGATTTGCGTCATGAGGATCCTGGTAAATGTGATCGATACGCGAGGTATTGAAAGTAGAAGAGCGGCGAATCAACCCGTGGACTTCATAGCCTTTGCTCAAAAGCAATTCAGCTAAATATGAGCCATCTTGACCGGTGACACCAGTGATCAAAGCAACCTTACGACTCATTTACGGACCTCTCCTCGAGCATTTGCCTCTATGTACCAGGCAATTGTTGATGCAATCCCATCTTCAAGTGTAATTGTTGGCTTCCAGCCCAGAGCTTTGATTCGTGAAACATCCAGAACTTTTCGAGGCGTTCCATCTGGTTTCGTTGAATCCCATTCAATTTGACCAGTGAATCCCGCGGTATTTGCAATTTTTTGGGCTAATTCCTTGATTGATAAATCTTCACCAGTGCCAACATTTATATGGAGGTTGGAGTCATATTTTTCAGATGCCAGGACAACTGCATGAGCTAAATCATCCACGTGCAAGAACTCACGTAGAGGAGCGCCAGAGCCCCATAGAGTGACTTTGTCAGCCCCACTTTCGGCAGCTTCAACAAACCTGCGAATAAAGGCCGGCAGAACATGGGACGCAGTCAAATCAAAGTTATCTCGCGGACCATAAAGATTAGTAGGCATTAATGAAATCCATTTAGTTCCATACTCTTTACGGTATGAATTAACCATTTCAATACCGGCAATCTTGGCAACAGCATACGCAGAGTTAGTTGCTTCCAATGGGCCGGTCATTAGATACTCTTCTTTGATCGGCTGCGCACAGTCACGTGGATAGATGCAGCTAGATCCCAGGAAAACGAAGTTTGAGACATTAGCCTTATGTGCAGCTCGCATTAAGTTACCCTGGATGGTGATGTTGTCACCCAAGAATTCGACTGGATAAGAGTTATTCGCTCCGATGCCACCAACCTTTGCAGCGGCATCGACAATCAATGATGGCTCGGACCGAGAAATAAAATCTTCGGTTGCTTTTGCATCCATGAGATCTACAACAGTACGATTAATACCAATCACATCATGACCAACTGCTTGGAAAGCTTTGACTATCGCAGAACCCGCTAAGCCAGTTGCTCCAGCCACAATAACGGTCATGTTTGAACTCTAACAGTCGAGTGAAAAATTGAAGTGATTTGTAATGTGGCTTGGGCCGGGATCGAACCGACGACCTAACGATTTTCAGTCGTTCGCTCGTACCAACTGAGCTACCAAGCCAGACAAGGTTCTGATATCGGCCTTAAATAAGTACGACACCAAAACCTTTGCGACCC
>JBBAKF010000064.1:0-12438 GCA_040403635.1 Polynucleobacter sp. | reverse complement strand
TGGGGTTTTGCAAGGGCTAATCAGTGGTGAGCCAAAGTCTCGGGATGCAGTATGGGGGTTGTTAATTGAGCCAAAACCTGGCGAACCAGCAATGCTTGAGTTTTCATTGGCCGACGTTGATAAAGCGCGGTTAGTTCCAGTACTTGATTTCAAAGGAAAAAAATCATGAGTCGTGAAGTTCTTCTCTTAGTTGATGCGTTAGCACATGAAAAAAATGTGGATCGTGTCGTTGTTTTTGATGCTTTAGAAATGGCTTTAGCTTCGGCAACGAAAAAGCGTTATGAATCAGATGTGGACATTCGTGTTGCGATTGATCGCCAAACTGGGGAATATGAGTCCTTTCGTCGATGGTTAGTGGTTCCGAGTGAGTCGGGATTACAAGAGCCTGATAAAGAGATTTTACTTTTTGAAGCACAAGACGACATCCCTGATATCGAAGTTGGGGAGTTTATGGAAGAACAAATTGAGTCAGTTGTTTTTGGTCGCATTGGGGCACAAACAGCCAAGCAAGTCATTTTGCAGCGTATTCGTGATGCAGAGCGTGAACAAATTCTCAATGACTTTTTAGAGCGTGGTGAAAAGATAATGAATGGCACGGTCAAGCGTGCTGACAAAAATGGTTTGATTATTGAGTCTGGACGTGTGGAAGCGCTTTTACGTCGTGATCAAATGATTCCAAAAGAAAATTTACGCAGTGGCGATCGCGTTCGAGCATATATTTTAAAAGTCGATCGTGAAGCAAGAGGGCCACAAATTGAATTGTCGAGAACTTGCCCAGATTTCTTACTAAAGTTATTTGAAAACGAAGTTCCTGAAATTGAGCAGGGTTTACTAGAGCTCAAAGGTGCAGCTAGAGATCCCGGTATTCGTGCAAAGATTGCCGTTGTGACGCATGATAAGAGAATTGATCCCATTGGTACTTGTGTTGGGGTGCGCGGAACACGTGTGACTGCCGTCAGAAATGAAGTTGCTGGTGAAGCTGTAGATATTGTTTTGTGGTCTGAAGATCCTGCTCAATTTGTGATTGGTGCATTAGCTCCAGCACAAGTTTCTTCCATTGTGGTTGATGAAGAAAAGCATGTTATGGATGTGGTGGTCGATGAAGATAATTTGGCAATAGCGATTGGTCGAAGTGGTCAAAATGTTCGGTTAGCTAGTGAGTTAACTGGGTGGCAGATTAACATCATGACACCTGAAGAGTCTGCGAAAAAAGTGGAAGATGAAATGCAAAAGGTGCGTGAGATTTTCATGGCCAAGTTAGATGTGGATAGTGAAGTGGCAGATATTTTGATTGAAGAAGGATTCAACAGTTTAGAGGAAGTCGCTTACGTACCTTTGAGTGAGATGTTAGAAATTGAAGCATTTGATGAAGATACGGTCAATGAACTCAGAACACGCGCAAGAGACTCTCTAGAGGCAATGGAAAAAGTGCAGAGCCAAGGTGGTGTGTCACAAGAGCTTTCGACAGTAGAAGGTTTGACAGCAGAAACGATTGCCCAATTGATGGCCCATCAAATTGCCACACGAGATGATTTAGCAGAGCTCGCGGTTGATGAGTTAGTTGAGATGACACAAATAGATGAAGAAAGTGCTAAAAAGTTGATCATGACTGCGCGAGCACATTGGTTTAATTAAGAATAGAGGGATCGCATGGCGACCACAACTGTAAAGATATTGGCTGAAGAGTTAAAAAGTTCGACCGACAATGTTCTTGAACAATTGCGGTCGATTGGAATTGAAAAAAAAGCAGTAACAGATACGCTTACTGATAAAGAGAAGAAGGCACTATTGGATCATATTGAAAAAACACCGGCAACCACGGATGCTAGTGGCAGAAAAAAGATTACCCTAACTAAGCGAGAAACCAGCGAAATTCGGCAATCGGATGCGGCAGGAAGGACACGTACTGTTCAGGTTGAAGTTCGAAAAAAACGTGTTCTTGTTAAGCGTGATGAAAGCCCTGTTGAAGAAGTTGTTCCTGAAAAAGTCGATCAAGTTGAGGCAATCAAGCCTTTGCTCGATGAACAAGAATTAGCTAAGCGCGAAGCTGAGGCCAGTCGCCAAGCACAATTACTTGCTTTGCAAGAAGCGGAATTACAAGCAGCGAATGATGCTAAAAAACGTAAGCTTCAAGAAGCTCAAGATGCAGAGCTAGCGGCAAGTAAAAAAGTGCAAGAACAATCAGGTAATACTAATAATGAGAATTTAACGCCTGTCGAAGTAAAGCTAGAAGATTCAAAACCTGATGTCTCAAAGCCTACTCCAGTTGTGGCGGTAGAAAAAGATACTACTGAAGAGGCCTTAAAATCGATTCGCGCAAGAAGAGCGATTGCTGAAGCTGAGGCATTGGCGATTCGTGAAATGATGAGTACACCTTCAAAGGTCTTAAAGGCACCTGCGCCCCCTCCTGCACCAGTAGTGGATGACAAAAAGGGAACGCTGCACAAGCCGGTAAAAGTTGAAGGTGCCGATGATAAGAAAAAAACGGTTATCAAGCCAACAGGTAAACTCATCAAGACTGCAAAGACCTCTTCGACATGGCAAGAAGAAGGCGCAAAGAAAAAAACAACATTAAAAACCCGTGGTGATTCTACGGGTGGTATTGGTGGTGGTTGGCGCAGCGGTGGTGGTAAGAAGAAATCACATGCATCCCAATCAGACGTGCCGACTAATTTTGTGGCGCCAACTGAGCCCGTAGTCCGTGATGTTCATATTCCTGAGACGATTACGGTTGCTGACTTATCCCACAAAATGTCTGTCAAAGCGGCAGAAGTGATTAAGTTGTTGATGGGTATGGGGCAAATGGTGACGATTAATCAAGTCCTCGATCAAGATACGGCAATGATTATTGTTCAGGAAATGGGGCATACAGCTATTGCCGCCAAATTAGATGATCCTGAATTAGATCTCGGTGAGCAGGCAGCAGTTGATGTGGAGTTACTCACACGACCACCTGTGGTGACTGTCATGGGTCACGTTGACCATGGTAAGACTTCTTTATTAGATAAAATTCGATTCGCAAAAGTAGCCTCTGGTGAAGCGGGCGGTATAACCCAGCACATTGGTGCCTATCACGTTGAAACTCCACGGGGTATGATTACATTTTTAGATACTCCAGGCCATGAAGCATTTACGGCAATGCGAGCGCGCGGTGCGCAAGCCACAGACATTGTGATCCTAGTCGTTGCAGCAGATGATGGCGTAATGCCGCAGACCAAAGAGGCGATAGCGCATGCTAAGGCTGCAGGTGTGCCGATTGTAGTTGCCGTCAATAAGATCGATAAACCTGAAGCTAATCCTGAACGCGTCAAACAAGAGTTAGTGGCAGAACAAGTAGTGCCTGAGGAGTATGGCGGTGATTCACCATTCATAGATGTATCGGCCAAGACTGGTATTGGTATTGATGAGTTATTAGAAAACGTTTTATTACAAGCTGAAGTACTTGAGCTAAAAGCACCTGTAAAGGCTCCAGCCAAAGGTTTAGTGATTGAAGCTCGACTGGATAAAGGTAAGGGACCAGTCGCAACGATATTAGTTCAAAGTGGCACCTTAAAACGTGGCGATATGTTGTTGGTAGGGCAGTCCTTTGGACGCGTCAGAGCCATGTTAGATGAAAATGGCAAGCCATGTAATGAAGCGGGTCCATCGATACCGGTTGAGATTCAGGGTTTATCTGAAGTGCCTGCTGCAGGTGAGGAAGTCTTGGCTGTAGCAGATGAGCGAAAAGCAAGAGAAATTGCACTCTTTCGTCAGGGTAAGTATAGAGATGTCAAATTGGCAAAACAACAGGCAGTCAAACTTGAAAATATGTTTGAGAATGTTGGTGAGGGCAGTGTTGAAACTAAATATTTACCGATCATTATTAAGGCAGACGTTCAAGGTTCACAAGAGGCTTTATCACAGTCACTTACCAAGTTATCAACTCCGGAAGTTCGCGTGCAAATTGTACATGCTGCCGTAGGGGGAATTACTGAAACTGACATTAATTTAGCAGTAGCCTCCAAGGCTGTGGTTTTAGGCTTTAACTCTCGGGCAGATGCACTTGCGCGTAAATTAGCTGAATCTAATGGCGTCGATATTCGTTATTACAACATCATCTATGATGCTGTGGATGAGATCAAAGCGGCGATGAGTGGAATGTTGACTCCAGACAAGAAAGAGGAAATCACCGGTATGGTAGAGATTCGTCAGGTCTTTAGTGTGTCGAAGATTGGATCTATTGCAGGATGTTTAGTGGTTGATGGCGTAATTAAACGATCATCGAAAGCAAGATTACTGCGAGACAATGTCGTGATTTGGACAGGTGAGCTAGACTCGCTCAAGCGCTTTAAGGATGATGCTAAAGAAGTCCGAGCTGGACTGGAATGCGGTTTATCACTGAAAAACTACAACGACATTAAAGAGGGTGATCAATTAGAGATTTTCGAAGTGACGGAAGTGGCTAGAACTCTATAATTCGCCATGGCTAAAGCTCCTAAACATCGTAACCAACGTGTTGCGGACCAAATCCAAAGAGACCTTGCGCAAATCATACCGCAGGAGATCAGGGATCCTGCGATTGGACTGGTGACATTACAGTCAGTTGAGTTGACCCCGGATATGGCGCATGCGAAGGTGTATTACTCTGTTTTAGGAGCTGATCCAGAAATTGCTGCACGTATTTTTAAAGAAAAAGCCGGCTTATTGCACTCCATCTTATTTAAGCGCCTACATATTCATACAGTTCCTACCTTGCATTTTTTTCATGATCAATCGATAGAGCGAGGCATTGAGATGTCCTTATTGATTGATCGTGCAATCAAAAGCTCTGCACCGGAAAACCCCAAAGAGGAACAATGATGCGCAATGCAATATTGCGCTGGACTGACGGGGTTGTTTTACTAGATAAACCCCGTGGTATCAGCTCCCAAAAAGCCGTCACGCTTGTTAAGCATGCGTGTGGAGCGGACAAGGCTGGTCATACAGGTACTTTAGATCCGTTGGCAACAGGACTTTTAGCGGTATGTTTAGGGGAGGCGACAAAGTATTCGCAAGATCTTTTTAACTCGGACAAATCGTATATTGCTACTCTACTATTCGGTGTAAAGACAGATACTGGGGACTCAGAGGGAAAGATCATAGCACGCGCTCCAGAGCCTACAGAGCAGTTTAAGGAGGTTTTTACGGACCAATTGCAACATATTGTGCCGCGTTTTTTAGGTCAAATCGCACAAGTACCGCCCATGTATTCAGCGATTAAAAAAGATGGCAGGCCCCTATATGCTTATGCGCGAGAGGGCGAAATGTTTGATTTAGAGGCACGTCAAGTTCAAATTACGGAATTAGAAGTGCTTTCTTGTGCATGGCCAGTTGCAGTCCTTAAAGTCAGTTGTAGCAAAGGAACGTATATACGCAGTCTCATTTCTGATATTGGCGATGCTCTTGGGGTTGGAGCGCATATGACCGAATTACGACGTACAAGAATCGGACACTTAAAGCTTGCAGATGCACAAACTTTAGACGAGGTAAAAAGTGATTTCAAGATGATGCAAGTGGACTCATTAATTACGCATGTGCCAGCGATTGTTTTAGAGCATCATACGGCCTTACGATTAAAAAAGGGGCAGCGGATTCATGTACGTGATGTCCTTACTCAAATGGATGACCCGATCTTACAATCCCCGCTATTACGTATTTATCATTTGCAACACAGTACAGAACAATTTATGGGTTTAGTTGAGCAAAAGAACGGTGTTTTGCATCCCAAGCGACTGCTCGCGACGGATCGTTTAGAACATGTCTTAGAACAACCCATATTGGCACCACATTTTAGTATTGACACATCTATCAAGCATCATTTACATAATTCTCATTTTTAGTTTTTATTTTTGAAAGTATCACGATGACACAACGCGCTATTAGAAACATTGCAATTATTGCCCACGTCGACCATGGAAAAACGACCTTGGTTGATCAACTTCTGCGACAGTCTGGAACTTTTCGCTCTAATCAGGCTATGACTGAGAGGGTGATGGATTCCAATGATTTAGAGAAAGAACGTGGTATTACAATTTTGGCCAAAAACTGTGCTGTGGAGTACGAAGGTACGCACATTAATATTGTGGATACCCCGGGTCACGCTGACTTTGGTGGAGAAGTCGAGCGAGTCTTATCGATGGTAGATGGTGTTTTGCTTTTGGTGGATGCTGTTGAAGGACCGATGCCACAAACTCGATTTGTGACTAAGAAAGCCTTGGCTTTGGGACTGCGTCCGATTGTTGTGGTCAACAAAGTAGACCGTCCAGGAGCACGGATAGAGTATGTAGAGAATGCGACCTTTGAATTATTTGACAAATTAGGCGCTTCAGAAGAACAGCTCGATTTTCCGATCGTTTATGCCTCAGGACTGAATGGCTTTTCGGGTATGAAACCTGATGTGCGGGAAGGTGACATGCGAGCTTTATTTGAAACCATTATTGAACACGTCCCGGTACGTGATGATGACACTGTGGGGCCATTGCAATTACAAATCTCCTCGATTGATTACAACAGTTATGTTGGAAAAATTGGGGTGGGACGTATTTCTCGAGGAACGATTAAGCCTGGCATGGATGTGATCTGTATGAATGGGAGTGACGGCACTCTATTTAAAGGGCGTATCAATCAATGTTTGAAGTTCAAAGGATTAGAGCGTGAGCAAGTCACTGAAGCGATTGCAGGTGACATTGTTTTGATTAATGGTATTGAGGATATTGGTATTGGTACGACGATTTGTGCGCCTGATCATCCAGATCCACTGCCGATGCTCAAAGTAGACGAACCGACATTAACCATGAACTTTATGGTCAATACCAGTCCGCTAGCAGGTCGTGAAGGTAAGTTTGTGACGAGTCGTCAATTAAGAGACCGGCTAGATCGTGAGTTAAAAGCGAATATGGCTCTACGCGTCAAAGACACAGATGACGATACGATTTTTGAAGTTTCTGGTCGTGGTGAATTGCATCTGACTATCTTGATTGAAAACATGCGCCGAGAAGGATATGAATTAGCTGTATCAAGACCACGTGTCGTGTTTCACGAAGATGCGCAGGGGAATAAATTAGAGCCATTTGAAAATCTCACAGTGGATGTTGAAGATACGACGCAGGGTTCTGTGATGGAAGAGCTTGGCAAACGCAAAGGCGAGTTACTCGACATGGTCAGTGACGGTAAGGGACGTACGCGTCTGGAGTATCGCATTCCGGCTCGCGGACTCATTGGCTTCCAGGGCGACTTCTTAACGATGACACGTGGTACTGGTTTGATGAGTCATACCTTTGATACATACGATCAGGCCAAAGATGGCATTTTGGGTGAGCGTCACAATGGCGTTCTCATCAGTCAAGACAATGGTGAGGCGGTAGCTTATGCCTTGTGGAAACTGCAAGACCGGGGGCGTATGTTCGTGGTTCCTGGAGATCCTTTGTATGAAGGCATGATTATTGGTATTCATAGTCGTGACAATGATCTTGTAGTTAACCCAATTAAAGGTAAGCAACTCACTAACGTGCGGGCTTCAGGAACGGACGAAGCAGTGCGTTTAGTGCCGCCAATACAGATGTCATTGGAGTACGCGGTGGAGTTTATTGCGGACGATGAACTCGTGGAGGTAACGCCTAAAAGTATTCGCTTGCGTAAACGTTACTTAAAAGAGCACGAACGTAAAAAAGCTTCAAGAGACTAAATCAGGTGAGATAGGTTCTGAAGTGCTCAAGAATCTAAACAACTTCAATGGTGTTGGTCCAAGTAAGGTTTACTTACCGGAAGGACCTTACCTGACCATACTCGACTTTTTGGAAGAAAGATTTCCTAGAGGTACACGAGTTGGTTGGGAGAAGCGTATGCTTGCGGGACGAGTCTTTAATCAACAAGGTCAAGAACTTTCGCCTGATAGTCCCTATTTGCCAAGGTCCGTTGTTTACTACTACCGAGAGGTTAGCGAAAACTTTGTGATTCCATTTCAGGAATCCATACTTTACGAAGACGCGTATTTGCTCGTTGCAGATAAACCGCATTTTTTACCGGTCACACCCGTAGGCCCCTATATTCAAGAGACTTTACTCGTTAGACTAAGGAATCGAACGGGAATCGCGGAATTAAGTGCGGTCCACCGTCTTGATCTGGAGACTGCGGGACTGGTGATGTTTACGAAACAAGCGCACACAAGAGATCATTACGCCAGCTTATTTAGAGAACGATCTGTCGAAAAAACTTATTTAGCAGTAGCGAGATATACCGAGCAACATGCGTGGCCAAAAATGTATCAGAGCCGTATTGAAGACTCTGAGCAGTTCATGAAGATGCAAGAAATACCAGGGCCATGTAATGCAATCACGCAAATTCAGATGTTAGAACACCATGGTGACATGGCTCTTTACCAATTGCTTCCGGCTACCGGAAAAAAGCACCAACTGAGGGTGCATATGAATGCTCTAGGCATTCCCATATTGAATGATCAAATCTATCCCGAGATGGCTACTTATACGTCTCCGGAGGAAAGGAAATATGATGCACCTTTGCAATTATTGGCGCAAAGACTTGTGTTTACAGACCCCATCACTTTAGTGAAGCACGACTTTCAATCCAATTTTCAGTTACTCTGGCCAAAGTAGTTTTAATTGATCAAAGTTAGATTAAAAAAAACCCTTACATGTCCCGCATTGACGGCATCAATAAGAATCCATCGGCGTTTTCTTTCTAAAAATTTAAATTGATATAAATCAATAATTTATTACTTGTTAACTTACACTCTTGTTTAAGTTAAGTGATTAGGTAAGAAAAAAAATTAAACTTATTAGGGTTTTCCATAGATAGTAATTTGACGGAAATAGTTTAGCATTTGATCATTAGTTTAATAAGGAGAAAATGATGATTATTTCTAATGTACGTCGTCGCGTTTTAGCGACTGCAGTTGCAGTAGTGGCTTCTCTTGGTATGGCATCTGTTGCCGTAGCACAAAACAAGGCGCCAATCAAAATTGGTTTTGGTATGGGTTTAACAGGTGGTATGGCTGCTAACGGTAAGGCAGCGGTAGTTGCGATGGAAATTTGGCGTGAAGAAGTAAACAAAAAAGGTGGTCTCTTAGGTCGTCAAGTTGAATTTGTTTACTATGATGATCAATCCAATGCTTCTTTAGTACCAGGTATTTACACAAAATTATTAGACGTAGATAAAGTTGACCTGATTGTTTCTGGATACGGTACGAACTTTATTGCTCCGGCGATGCCAATTGCTATGCAAAGAAATATGTTCTTCATGACTTTGTTTGGTACAAACGTCAATGCGAAATTTAACTATCCAGGTTATTTCCAAATGATGCCAAATGGTAAGGAGCCAGCAGTTGGTTTAACAGGCGGATTCTTTGACGCAGCATTGACAGCTAAAAAGAAACCACAGACTGTAGCGATTATTGGTGGTGATAACGAATTTGCAGCGCTGACGAATGAAGGTGCTCGTGAAAATGCTAAGCGTAAAGGTTTGAAGATTGTTTACGATAAAACATATCCACCAAACACGACTGACTACACGCCTATTTTGCGTGCAGTACAAGCAACTAATCCTGACATGGTGTTTTTCGCATCCTATCCAAATGAAACCGCAGGTATTATTCGTGCAGCGCGCGAAATCGGTTTAAAAACTGAAGTATTTGGTGGCACGATGATTGGTCTTGGTTTTGCATCTATCAAGAAGCAGTTAGGTCCATTACTCAACGGAGTTGTTGGCTTTGAGTTGTATGCTGCTGAAAAGACAGTTAATTTCCCAGGTGTTGATGCTTTCTTAAAGACTTATCAAGCACGCGCAGTAAAAGAAGGTGTTGATGAACTCGGTTTTTACTTACCTCCTTTTGCATATGCTCAGATGGAAATCTTAGGTCAAGCGGTTGAGAAGGTCGGCAGTTTAGACCAGAAGAAGCTCATTGATTATGTCCGTGCAACAAACTTTAAAACAGTGGTTGGTGACGTGAAGTTTGCGGCAAACGGCGAATGGGAAGTTGGACGTCCAATGTATGTTCAGTACCGTGGTGTTAAAGGTAATGAACTTGATCAGTTCCGTAAGCCAGGTCCAAGTGTGATTATTTCACCAAAATCACTTCAGTCTGGTGAGTTGATTACTCCATATCAAGAAGCAATGAAGTAATTCTTCATTTTTAATCAATCCCCAACCTTTCTGGTTGGGGATCTATTTACAGAATTGAGTCATAGATATGTCTTTAGATTTGCTATTTAATGCGATCGTTTCCGGATTATTGCTTGGTGGTTTTTACGCTGCAATGAGCCTGGGCCTTTCGATTTCGTTTGGTATGTTAGATATTGTGAACATTACCCATCCTGCCATGATTGTGCTTGGAGCCTATTTGGCTTGGTGGTTACATGGGGCATATGGGGTCGATCCGATCGCCTCAGCCTTTTTAATGGCGCCTTTTTTTGTGTTTTTGGGGATCGCTATTTACCGACTTTATTATGATCGATTTGAGAGAGACGCAGGGGGTGGTGATTCATTACGAGGCCTAGCGTTTTTCTTTGGACTCCTCTTTATTGTTGAGATGGTCTTAATCTTGGTATTCGGTGTTGACTACCGTAACGTCAATACGCCTTATACCGATGTATCTTTGAACTTAGGCTTTGTTAACCTACCTTACCGGTTATTGATTCCATGTTTGCTCTCTGTCACATTGTTATTACTCATTCGTGAGTTCTTCAGAAGAACTTATTTTGGACGGGCAGTAAGTGCAGTTGCGCAAGATCCGCTCGCTTTGCAGTTAATGGGTGTTGATCCAGTAAAGGTTAAAGGCTATGCTTTCGGTCTGTCACTTGCTGTAGCAGGATTTAGTGGCGCGATGTTGATCATCATTCAAAGCGTGCAACCCGCTGGTGGACGTGAGTATATTGGACTTGTATTTGCCGTGGTCGTCTTAGGGGGTATGGGTAATCTCATGGGAACACTCTTTGCGGCGATGATTTTAGGTATTGCTGAAAGTATGACTTCGACCTTTGCTGGTCCTTCATGGGCGCCTGCGGTATCTTTTGGCCTACTCTTATTAACCCTAGCATTTAGACCACAAGGAATTTTTGGAAAATGAAAAATCATTCAAAATTTCTTTTTGGGGTATTGGTTGTTGGCGCAGCCTTAGGTTCGCTACCATTTCTGATTAACTCCGAATACTTTTTCTTTGCCGCTTACTCGGTCTTGCAATTTGTCATCTTAGCAACTGCCTGGAATATTCTTGGTGGGTACGCCGGTTATGTTAATTTTGGTTCAGCCGCATTTTTTGCAATCGGGGCTTATGCCAGTGTTGCAGGCTTTAAGTTGCAGCTTCCACAGGGAGTTAACATTCTTCTGGGCACATTTGTAGCGGGTTTAATTGGTTTGGGAATGGGCTATTTAACGCTTAGACTCAAGGGGGTATTTTTCTCCATCGCCACTTTAGCTTTGTCAGTTGTGTTGTTGACGATTGTTCTTAACACGCCATTCTTAGGTGGTGCACGGGGTGTATATGTTATCGTCCCGCGTGAATCGCCCATTGGAGTGGGTTTTTACATCCATTGGTTATATTTTATGATTTTAGGTATGGCCATTGTCTCTGTAGTCATTGCACGGATGATTCAGTACTCATCTTTAGGTCAGGGTTTGATGGCGATTCGTGATGATGAGTTAGCCGCTGAGGGATTAGGTGTACCGACTTTACGACTGAAATTGATTGCAACCACCATTAGCGGTGCCATGATGGGACTTGCAGGAACGACATTCCCTTATCTGATCACTTATATGGAGCCGACATCGGTGTTTAATTTATCCTTTGCGGTAAATAGTATTGCGATGCCGATTGTGGGTGGTTTAGGTACGTGGCTAGGTCCTGTGATTGGTGCCTTACTGCTCGGAACGATTCAACAGATTGGAACTGTAACCCTGTCATCAACTTGGAATTTACTGATTGTTGGTGGTATGTTGGTCTTCTTTGTCACCGTGGCCCCGAATGGGATCATGGGCATTTTTAAAAAGAAATAATTCAATATGACAAATAACACACAAGAACCCCTTGTAAAAGCCTTAGGCATTACCAAAAGGTTTGGTGGGTTTACGGCATTAAATAACGTAGACCTCATCATTCATCCTGGAGAGCGTTTAGGTTTAATTGGACCTAATGGTTCCGGTAAAAGTACTTTAGTGAACTGCATCTCAGGCATGTTAAAAATTGACGGTGGTCAAGTCACACTGCGAGGTAATGACATTGGTGAGTTAGCACCGCATCAGCGTGTTCATGCAGGAATTGCCCGTAGTTTTCAGATTCCTAAACCTTTTAAATCAATGACTGTTCTTGAAAACATCAAGGTGGTGATTAATTTTTCTGGTAATTTGCGAGCAGATGCGGGCGATAATCGTAGCATTGATGAAAAAGCTTTAGCCATTGTTCAAAGTGTC
>JBBAKF010000063.1:0-12885 GCA_040403635.1 Polynucleobacter sp. | reverse complement strand
TGTGGGTGTTGCTGAAGTCACTGCGGTGGGTAGTTATATGGGCTTATGGTTTCCTGACGTCCCACAGTGGATTTGGGCTGTTGGTTCATTAGTGCTCATGGGAGGGCTCAATTTTATTGCAGTAAGACTATTTGGCGAGTTTGAGTTTTGGTTTGCTCTGATTAAGGTCGTTGCAATTATTGCGATGATTGCCATCGGCTTTGGCGTCATATTCTTTGGCATTGGCAATGGTGGGGTTGCATTAGGCATCTCTAATTTATGGGCACATGGAGGCTTTTTCCCAACAGGTATGCATGGATTTTTACTATCGTTACAAATGGCAATATTTGCTTATGTAGGGATAGAAATGATTGGCTTATCTGCGGGTGAAACTGAGAATCCTGAGCGTACTATTCCCATTGCGATTGATTCTTTAATTGTCAGAATTCTAGTGTTCTATGGTGGCGCCTTATTTGTTATTTTGTCGATTTATCCATGGAATGAAGTTGGGCAAGTCGGTAGTCCTTTTGTCGCCATGTTTGAAAGATTAGGCCTGAGGGAGGCGGCTGGAATAGTGAACTTTGTGGTGGTTACAGCGGCATTATCTTCTTGCAATGCAGGAATTTTTAGTGGTGGAAGATTGTTATATGGACTTTCTTTAAATGCTTATGCACCTTCAGTGATGCAAAAGATTTCCCGGTCAGGTGTGCCATTTGTTGCTATTTTAACGACGGTTAGTATTGCAAGTATTGGTGCCTTTTTGAATTATTTTTTACCTGATGAAGCGTTTCTTTTAGTGACATCAGCGGTGACATTTATTGGCCTGATGGTCTGGGTAGGTATTTTGTCAACACAAATGATGTTTAGAAAGAAACTTAGCCGTGAAAAAATTCAGGGATTGAAGTACAAAAGTTTTTTATGGCCTTTAGGCTCATGGCTTGCCTTAGCTGCAATTACTTTCATTCTAGTGTTATTAGCAATACAGGAACAGACAAGAATCGGAGTTTATGTCGGAATACCCATCGTACTTATATTAATTATTGTGTTTTATTTGTTTGGCTTAAATCGTAAAAACATTCATCAAGGAGAGAAAAAGTGATCATTGGAATACCAAAGGAAATTAAAAATCAAGAATATCGGGTCGGCTTATTGCCACATCAAGTTCGTACATTAGTTAAAGATGGGCATGAACTCATTGTCCAAACAGAGACTGGAGTAGGGGTAGGTATTTCGGATGAGGATTACATACGGGCTGGTGCAAAAATATGTGATGCCAAGCAAATATTTGGCTATGCCGAATTAATTATCAAGGTCAAAGAGCCGCAAGAAAATGAAATTGCAATGTTACAACCAGAGCAAATTTTATTTACTTACTTACATTTAGCGCCCGATACGGTGCAGACCAACTTGTTAATTGCCAGCGGCGTTACAGCGATAGCGTATGAAACGGTGCGATCAAAAGATGGTTCTTTACCATTGTTGGCGCCAATGAGCGAAGTGGCGGGGCGGATGTCAATTCAAGCTGCAGCCCACCATTTGGAAAAAAGGCAAGGTGGGAGAGGTATATTGATATCAGGTATTCCGGGAGTACCTGCAGCTCGAGTCCTTATTTTAGGTGCGGGGATTGTTGGCTCCAATGCCTTACAAATCGCTGTTGGCTTAGGCGCAAATGTGACTATTGTTGATAAAAATATCCAAAGATTGAGAGAGTTAGACTTGATTTATGGCAATAAGATTCGTACTGCATACTCTGATGAATTAACACTCAATGAGCTATTTAAAGAGTCTGATGTTGTGATTGGTGCCGTCTTGATACCAGGAGGAAGTGCGCCAAAACTTTTGCGGCGAGAACATATTGGACACATGCAAAAGGGTAGTGTGGTAGTGGATGTGGCAATTGATCAGGGAGGATGTTTTGAAACTTCAAGGCCAACCACCCATGATCATCCGACATATGAAGAGGGTGGCGTGATTCATTATTGCGTCGCAAATATGCCCGGTGCAGTACCAAGGACATCTGCATACGGCTTAACTAATGCAACTTTTCCTTATATCCAAGCCATTGCGAATAAAGGCTTCAAAAAAGCCATACTTGATCACGATGATTTGCGAGCTGGTGTTAGCGTATTTAATCATCACCTCACTTGTGCAGCGGTTGCACACTCCCAAAAAAGACCTTTTAAGTCAATCAGTGAGTTGATTTCGGAATAAGAAAACGCATTCCATTACTTTAGTTGAATTTTCCGTGAGGGAAGTTCAACTATTGCATAAAGGATATGGGCAAATATCCAACTTAAGCACCAAAAAATAGCAATGAAGAAGAGAGATAATTCAGGACTTTGCAACTTAAAAAAGTGAAATAAAGAATTACAGAGTAGTAAAACTGAAAAGTGGATTAAAAAAGCACAATACGATCTTTGACTAAACCACATAAAAATCTTTGACCACATGATATTTTGAGGAGTGTAGGGTTTCTTGCCGAAAATATAAAGTAATAAGGCGGTAATGATTTCAACGAGATTTTTAATGATTGGGTCATAGAATGTTATGCCTAAAATGAGAATGACAAATAAAATAAGTAAGACTTTTGCGATGCCTTGTGTTTTTCCTTGAGAAGTATCTTCAGCAATATAAGCAAAGATTCCAAGCCCATAAGCACCTATAAAATAAATAAAGTAATTATCAAATTCGCTATGTTGACTAAAGTATACGAGTGCACTAAGCATCACAATAAACAAGACTATGACAACATTCTTAAAGCTTTTTAAAAAAAACAATAAACAGGCGGCAAACATATATAGTTGCCAATCGATGGCAACATACCAAACACCGACAGAGATAGACTCATAGGACAAAATATTTTGTAGAAAAAAAACATGCGCCAAGAGTTGAGGAAAAGTCTCAGGTTCTCCCATATAGTTCTCATACTGCACTGTTCTTGCAAGTGTTGCGCACAAGATGGTGAAAATAATCGCCACCATATAAGTTGGCATTAGGCGTAAATAACGGTTAACGATTGTTTTTATTAGGCCATAATTTTTTAAGGTTTGAACCAGACTTTTAGCTGTTAGATAACCCGCGACAACGAGAAAAACTTGTACCGCATACTTACCATAAACGCCCATAAAATCAATGAAATTAGGAATTAAGTCTTGGGCTTTGGAGGGAATGATTCCGTAATTACTCAGGTGATGCAAGATGATGATTTGCACAGCTAAAGTTTTTAAAAAATCGACAAAAAGATATTGATTTTTAAAAGGAGCGGACCGAAGAGTCATAACGATTCCTGCATGTGCAAAAAATCATTTTAAAGTAAAAAGTGGACAGAAAGATTTCTGCCCACTTAACAAGTGTCTTCAAATTTAAACTTAAATACCCATTTCTTCAAAGACCTCTTTTGCAACGCGAAAGCTATCAATGGAGGCTGGCGCACCACAATAAACTGCTGCTTGAAGAAAAACTTCTTTAATTTCATCTTTAGTCAGGCCATTATTAATGGCGCCACGTACATGTAATTTAATTTCATGGGGGCGATTGAGCGCTGTGAGCATAGCAAGATTTAAAAAACTACGGGTCTTACGATCAAGGCCTGGACGATTCCAAATATCACCCCAACAATATGCGGTTACATAGTGTTGTAAATCCATAGTAAAGTCATCAACATTCTTGATGGATGCATCGACATATTCAGACCCAAGTACTTCACGACGTGTTTTTAAACCTTTTTCAAAAAGTTCACTAGTCATAGATATTCTCCTTTTATTGATGATGGTGGTATTGCAAAACGCGTTTAACCTCGTTTTCTGATCCTAAAATAACTGAGACTCTCTCGTGGAGCATACTGGGTTGAATATCTAAAATTCTAGTCTGCCCATTGACTGAAGCGCCACCGGCTTGTTCGATTAAGAAGCTCATTGGATTAGCCTCATACATGAGGCGTAATTTGCCAGGCTTATTGGGTTCGCGTTGATCCCATGGATACATGAAGATCCCGCCACGTACTAAGATGCGGTGGACATCAGCCACCATAGCGGCTACCCAACGCATATTAAAATCTTTCTCACGAACACCAGTTACGCCTGCTAAACATTCATTGACGTAGCGCTGGACCGGCGTTGCCCAATGACGCATATTCGACATATTAATAGCAAATTCCTTCGTATCTTTTGGAACTTGTACATTGGCATTAGTTAATAAGAATTGGCCTTTGCTTCGATCTAGCGTAAACATATTCACCCCAGAGCCAGTTGTTAAAACTAGGATGACTTGTGGGCCATACAAAACATAACCAGCGGCAATCTGTTGATGACCAGCTTGTAAAAAATCAGCTTCAGTCACTGTGCTGGCCGCATCCGTTTTTTTAAGAATTGAAAAAATAGTACCAATAGATACATTGACATCAATATTGGAGGAACCATCTAGCGGATCGAATAGTAGAAGATATGGACCCTTCCCATGAGGTGTCGTGAAAATAGTATCCATCTCTTCGGAAGCCATCGCAGCAAGTCGACCTGTTTTTTCATTCGTTTGCAGGAGAACATCATTGGCGTAAATATCCAGTTTTTGTTGCGTTTCGCCTTGAATATTTCCTGTATCTGCAGAACCTAAAATATTAGCGATAGCACCATGTTGAACCGCATCGGAAATCTGAATGCAGGAGCTTGCGATATCCAAAAGGAGTAATTTGAGATCCTGATCTAATTGTGCTGAGTCAGGAGTATTTAAAAAATCAGAAAGTGGTAATAAATGTTGAGGAGTCATAGATATATATTTAAGAGAGAGCTTTGTGAATTACTTCAGAAACATCATTGGATAACTTGCGCGCTAGGGCTAATCCTAAGCATACACGCATTTGGGATTGATGGGGCACACTAAATTTTTTCCAGCGGTCTAATGCACGGGCCAGTCTAGCGGCGACTTGAGGATTAATCGCATCAAGCTCTAAGAGCTGATCTAACCAAAATGCGTAGCCACGTCCTGATGGCTCATGAAATCCCGACGGGTTGTTCATACAAAATGTGTGAATAAGACTTCTGACACGATTAGGATTACGTAATTTAAAGGCAGGATGTTGCTTGAGCATTTGAATCTGCTCGATGAGATGATCGCTTGCGCTTATAGGACAGCTAGCTTGAATAGAAAACCATTTATCAATAGCTAGATCATTTGTGGCGTAAAGTGCATAGAATTTATCTAAATAAGCAGGAGCACTTTCTGCCCCGAGGTGAACTAAGGAAGTTAGGGCAGCTAGACGATCCGTCATATTGTTGCAGGTATTAAACTGTTTTTCTGCCAATACACTACCTGCGTCTAAATCATTTTCAAGAATCATTTGTAAAGCTAAGTTTTTAAGGGCACGCCTTCCAGATTGCTCAGCATGAGGTGAGTAGTCTCCTAAAGTTTGGTAACGTTCGAAAATCTTTAGCCAGTCCTGCTGTAAGGAACGAGCCATAGCTTGACGGAAATTTTTTCTTGCTTGGTGGATTTCCTGAGGGTGAATGACTTCGACTTGTTCGTGCAGGTAAGTCTCAGATGGCAAGGTTAATATTAGGTCCTTAAAGGCAGGATCAAGTGCCTCATTCAATAGCAGTTTTTCCCAAATAGAAATTAACTCTTTAGTGGGAGCTTTTCCACTAAGGATATTCTGAATAGCGATTTTTTGCCCTGCTTCCCATTGATTAAAGGGATTATCATCTTGCCCAAATAAGAAATAGAGATCCTCGATGGATTGCTTAAAGTCAATCATAACTGGCGCTGAAAAATCTCTATTAATCGATAAAACAGGTTTGCTCAAAATATGATCAAAGACGAAGGTTTGGGATTGATCTTTGAGTTCAAGCAGAAATTCATCCGTTGGCGTATCTGGTATTAGTAATTTTGTCTTCAGAGGAATATGAAATTGGGGTTTGACTTCTTGTCCTGGGGTAGGGGGGCAAGACTGAGATAGGGTCAAAGCATAGACATTCTTTACGGCATCAAAATATTCTTCAACATGAACTCTTGGTGTTCCCGCTTGGCTATACCAGTGCTTAAATTGATCAAAGTTAAAGTGATTAGCATCTGCCATAGCACTCACAAAATCATCGCAGGTTACAGCTTGACCGTCATGGCGAGAAAAATAGAGATCCATCCCTTTCTTAAACCCAACTGTGCCGACTAGCGTGTGTTGCATACGGATAATTTCAGCCCCTTTTTCATAAATCGTGACTGTATAAAAATTATTAATTTCTTGATAACTATCGGGTCGAATTGGATGCGCCATAGGACCGGCGTCTTCAGGAAACTGTACTTGGCGTAATAAGCGCACATCCTCAATTCTTTTGACGGCACGCCCAGAGGCATTACCCATTAAATCTGCTGAAAACTCCTGATCGCGAAAGACGGTTAAACCTTCTTTTAAAGAAAGCTGAAACCAATCTCGGCAAGTGACACGATTACCAGTCCAGTTATGGAAATATTCGTGACCGACAACACTTTCAATATTGGCAAAATCAATGTCAGTAGCCGTTTGGGCATCTGCGAGCACATATTTGGTGTTGAAGATGTTGAGGCCTTTGTTTTCCATGGCACCCATATTGAAGTCGCTCACTGCAACAATCATAAATCGATCGAGATCTAACTCGAGTCCAAAACGTTGCATATCCCATTCAATAGCTTTGATAAGAGACTGCATGGCGTGTTCTGTTTTTGGTAGATCTTCTTGACGCACCCAAATTTGCAGTAATTTTTGCTGGCCAGACGATGTGGTGATTTGATGTTCACTGCAAAACAATTGCCCGGCAACGATTGCAAAAAGGTAGGACGGCTTCGGAAAAGGATCTTCCCAGAGCGCGGTATGAAGACCTTGATCAAGATCTTTTGCTTCGATCAAGTTGCCATTGGATAAAAGAACGGGATAGATTTTTTTATCCGCAGTGAGTCTGACTTTAAATCGTGAGAGAACATCGGGTTGATCTAAGAAAAAGGTAATTTTTCTGAAGCCTTCGGCCTCACATTGGGTAAAAAAGTTCCCTTCAGAAACATATAAGCCCATGAGACTCGTATTTTGGCTAGGATGAATAGCGCAAACAATTTCTAGAACAAAGATCTCGGGCAGGTTATGGAGTCGTAATTCTTGAGCGGATAACTCAAATTCCCTAAACTCAGCGCCATTGACCTTGATGGTGATCAATTCTAAATCCTCGCCTTTTAAAATGAGAGAGCCCGCTTGTAATCTTTGGACCTCTAGCCGCGAGGAAACAATCGTTTTGATGGCATTGAGAGCAAAATCAAGTTCTGCATGAGAAATCGCAAAGTTCGGTGGAACGTATTGATTTCTATAAAAAGTCGGGATATTTTCTGTCATATTCATCAAGATATTGTATTGCTTAAGTAAGATGAATTAGATTCATCAAGGGCAAGAAATATGGCAATTTGATGAAGTTATAGTAAAAAACTATCAATATTGTTTATAAATACAATTTATCTATTTAACAAATCACAGATAAAATTGATGAATCATATCTTGGAGTCATTCTTTGATTTGATATGCGTATTTTTTCAACTAACAAGGAGTATGTTATGCCAACTTTAAAAGGTACTAAAACAGAACAGTGCTTAAAGGACGCTTTCGCAGGCGAATCCCAAGCAAATCGTCGTTATTTATATTTCGCGAACAAAGCTGACGTAGAAGGTCAAAATGATGTTGCAGCGTTATTCCGTTCAACAGCTGAAGGTGAAACAGGCCACGCTCACGGTCATTTAGAGTTTTTAGAAATGTCTGGTGATCCTGCAACTGGCATGCCAATCAATTCTTCTAAGGATTGTTTAGCTGCTGCTGTAGCTGGTGAAACACACGAATATACCGATATGTATCCTGGTATGGCTAAGACAGCCCGTGAAGAAGGATTTGATGAAGTTGCTGACTGGTTTGAAACATTAGCCAAGGCAGAGCGTTCACACGCTAATCGTTATCAAAAAGCTTTAGATGCATTTGTAGATTAATAGTTGTAGGGCTTTTTTTAGATTCCTGAGTCAATCGGGAATCTTCTAAAGAGTCTTCTGTCTTAACAAAGGAAATCAATATGAGTCGTGAAGGAAGTTTAGAGGCCCCAACCCGTCATCCACTGGATTGGAAAAACCCAGAGTTTTATGATGAGGACAAATTAAACGTTGAACTTGAGCGGGTCTTTGACATTTGTCATGGATGCCGACGTTGTGTCAGTTTGTGTGGTTCATTTCCTACTTTATTTGATTTGGTAGATGGCACCGATGATGGTGAAGTCCATGGCATCGATAAAGCAGATTACGGCTCCGTCGTTGATCAATGCTATTTGTGTGACTTATGTTACATGACGAAATGTCCTTATGTTCCGCCCCATGAGTGGAATGTTGACTTTCCGCATTTGATGTTACGTGCGAAGGCAATACAGCACAAAAAAGGCGAGTCTAATTTTAGAGATAACTTACTTTCTTCAACAGATAAGCTGGGTCGTTTTGCGGGGATACCTGTTGTCACGCAAGTGGTCAATGCGGTGAACCACAACAGTTTGGCTAGGTCAGTTATGGAATCCACCTTAGGCGTTGATAAAAATGCATGGGTGCCTGACTATGCGCCTAAAAAATTCAAACAAATTGCCAAGCAGTCAGATCAGTGGCCCGTTAAAGATGGTCAAAAAACGCCAGGTAAGGTTGCCGTATATGCAACTTGCTATATCAACTACAACGAGCCTGGTATTGGTCAAGATCTGTTAAGTATCTTGGCACATAATGAAATCCCCTATGCTTTGGTAGATAAAGAAGCTTGTTGTGGCATGCCAAAATTAGAGTTAGGTGATCTCGAGGCAGTAGAGAAGCTCAAAAACATTAATATTCCGCAACTTGCGAAATTAGCCAAAGAGGGCTATGCAATTGTGACGCCAATACCTTCTTGTACTTTGATGTTCAAGCAGGAGTTGCCACTCATGTTCCCTGATGAAGCTGATGTGCAACTTGTCAAGGAAGCGATGTGGGATCCATTTGAATACATTATTGCGCGTAAAAAAGATGGTTTACTGAAAACCGACTTTACAAAAGAACTAGGTCATGTCAGTTATCACGTGCCTTGTCATTCACGTGTTCAGAACGTGGGTAAGAAGACTGCTGAAACCTTGCAAATGATTCCTGGTACGCAAGTCAATGTGGTTGAAAGATGTTCTGGACACTCAGGGACATGGGGCGTGAAGAAAGAGTTTCATGCGATGTCTATGAAAATTGGTAAGCCTGTATTTAAAAATATGGCAAACAATGAACCTGACTACATCAGTTCAGATTGTCAATTAGCCGGTCACCATATCGAGCAAGGCATGTCAGAAGCTGGGTTGAAATCAGCTCAAATGGAACATCCATTGTCACTTGTGGCATTGGCTTATGGAATTAAGAAATAGACTGAACAACTAAGGAAGAAACATATATGCCCAAATTAACTCATGATCAACTAATGACTTTAGAGGCCTATCACAAGGCTCGTCCACAAATCCGTGAACAAGCCATAGCGATGCGTAGATTAAGAACGATTGCCTTGGGTGAGCACTTAAACTTGATTTTTGAAAATGAATTTTTAATGCGTTATCAGATTCAAGAAATGTTACGTGTAGAAAAAGTGTTTACGGAAGAAGGTAAGCAAGATGAGCTAGATGCCTATAATCCTTTGATTCCTGATGGGTCTAATTTCAAAGCAACGATGATGATTGAGTATCCTAATGAAGCTGATCGTAAGATTGCTTTAGGTAAATTAGTCAATATTGAACATAAAGTCTTTGTTCAAGTAGAAGGACAAGCGAGAGTCTATGCGATTGCTGACGAGGATCTCGAACGTTCTACTGCAAATAAAACATCAGCGGTACATTTTTTACGTTTTGAATTAAATCTAGATATGAAAAAAGCCCTTAAAGCGGGTGCGCAGATGATGGTGGGTTGTGATCACCCTGAATATCCAATGCATATTGAATATTTACCCGAAGAAACTTTAGCATCTTTTTTAACGGATTTATCTTAAAAGAATTGCTTGATTCCTAAAACGCGGCTTAGGCCGCGTTTTTTTATTGGATAATCCAAAGGTGAAATTAAAAAATACGATTGATTTTGTGCTGATTGGCGCGCTATGGGGCATGTCCTATGTATTTATGCGCTTTACTGCGGGTAAGGTAGAGCCAATTGTCATGGCGGAATCCCGTTTACTGATCGGTGCTTTTGGAATATTTGCATTTGCTATGTGTAAAAAAGAGTTACGCGCTCTATTGATTCCTGCCAAAGCTGATTTGAGCAGGATTACGATGATTGCTAGTTTTAACTCAGTGATTCCCTTTGCTTTATTTAGTTATGCAATGCAACACTTAAATGCGGGACTGGGAGCGATTTTAAATTCAACATCACCGATTTGGACGGCAATTATTGGTGCCATATGGTTAAAGGACCGGCTCAGTATCAGTAGAATTTTAGGTCTTGCGCTTGGATGTGGCGGTATTATTTTTCTGATGTGGGGTAAGGCAGATTTTACTGTTGGCGGGCTGGGCATGCCTATTCTGGCAACTTTGGGTGTTACTTTGTCCTATGGTATTGCCACCAACTATATTAAGGTTTATGGTGCGGGCGTCCATCCGATGAGTTTGGCATTTTCCAGTTTATTCATTGGTTCTTTTATGCTGGCAATACCGGCTTATATCTATTTACCGACCGAGCCACTCAGTGCTTTAGTTTGGATCTCGATTATTGGTTTAGGTATTGGATCTACAGCTATTGCCTATGTCCTTTATTACCGCTTGATCGAGCAAGCTGGAACTACGGTGGCAATCACAGTGACATTTATAGTGCCCGTATTTAGTATATTTTGGGGCGACATTTTCTTGCAAGAAAAGCTAACCCTCAATATGTTTATTGGTGGCGTCATCATTATTATCGGAACGGCACTCGCAATCGGACTATGGCCAATCATTCAAAACAGTATCTTTAAACGTCCAACGTCAAAAGAGCCAAAATCACACGTGGAGTGATAAGAACTCTTGCGCGGCAGGCGTTTGTGCGGAGCTAAAAAAAGATGTTGTCATGCCGCATTCTGCAATGTGACCATCCTTTACAAGTACCACATGATCACATAGGCGTTTAACCTGCGCAAAGTCATGAGAGGCAATTAAAAAACGCATACCGCCCTGCGCAAGTGCAGTGATTTTAGACTCAATTAAAAGCGTAGACTGAGGATCAAGACTGGCGGTTGGTTCATCTAAGATGAGGAGCTGCGCGCCCATTAAATAGGCACGTGCGATAGCTAAGCGTTGTTTTTCTCCCGTGGATAATTTGGTAGCTGCCTGATGTTTGAGGTGATCTAACTGAAAGCTTCTTAACGCGAGATCGATTTTATCGATCGTTAAGTCGGGCTTAGCATCTTTGAGCATTAAGAAGTTACCAAGAACAGACATTTTAATCAGCGGTGTTTGACTCAACACCATGCTGATTGAATCTGCATGATGTTGAATCTGAAACTCAGGTTGCGCAATGAGGCCAGCGATGACTTTTAAGAGGGTGGTTTTACCTGCGCCATTAGGGCCAATGACAGCAGTGATTCTAGCGCAGGGTAACTGGGCACTTGGAATATCTAAAATCAGACGATTTTGTCCACGAACATGAATATCACGCAGATGAATATTAGCCATATTTTTTCTCCGCGCTGGATTTTAAAAAATGGGCAATGATATTGACAATAAAAACAATGCAGAGCAAGACGATACCCAGAGATAATGACAAGGACAAATCACCCTTACTCGTTTCTAGAGCGATGGCAGTTGTTAAAGTGCGGGTATGTTGAGCGATATTTCCGCCGACAATCATGACTGCACCGACTTCAGAGATGGCTCTGCTAAACCCGAGTAAAACCACAATCATTAAAGAAAAACGACAATCCCATAAGATCCATTTGATTTGATGAAATAGTTTTAATTGCAACACTGTAAAGGTTTCACGATGTGATTGCCAAGCATCTGCAATGATTTGCCGAGCAATAGCGGCGATTAGCGGTGTGGTCAGACAGGTTTGCGCAATGATCATGCCGGACTTGGTAAATAATAAGCCCAGATCACCCCAAGGACCACTTCTGGAGAGTAATAAGTAAATCACGACACCAATCACCACGGTGGGTACATTCATGAAAGTGTTCACAAAGGTAATGCACCATTTTCTGCCAGGAAACTTGGCAATCGCTAAAAAGGCGCCGATGGGAAGACCTAAAATCAAACCACTCAGTAGTGCAGCGCCACTCACCGAAATGGATACCAGGGCAATACTCCAAACTTCGGGATCCAGATTAAATACCATTCGGAAAGCTTGCGCAATCGTATCCCACATCATACAAACATCTTCCTTAATAAAGAGGTAATACAGATCATGATTGGATTGAATGAAAGAGCTGATTCAATGACTGCACCATTCTAAATCAAACACAGTTTTTGTTCTTTGTTAGTACAATAGAGGTTTGAATACATCTTACTGGAATTTTGAATCATGAAACTACAACAATTAAAGATTGGCATGCTTTTAACCGCTTATTTGTTCTGTGTTGCGCCAATCAGCGCACAGACTAAAGTAGGTAATTTACAAATTGTCAAACCCATGGTGAGGGCAACATTACCTGGCCAATCAATGAGTAGTGGATATGTGACTATCGAGAATAAAGGATCTACTCCTGATCGTTTAATTGCCGCCACATTTGCTAAAGCAAAAGAAGTACAAATCCATGAAATGAAAATGGATGGTGACAAGATGATGATGCGACAGGTTACAGGCCTAGATGTGCCTGCTAATGGCATGCTCGAGTTAAAGCCTGGTGGCTATCATTTGATGTTAATTGGACTGGACGGGGCTATCAAAGAAGGTGAGCAAATCAAGATTAACTTACAG
>JBBAKF010000062.1:0-12961 GCA_040403635.1 Polynucleobacter sp. | reverse complement strand
GTCGAGAAAGAAATACAGTTTTTTAATCAAAATCTCTTAAAGGCTGTCTAATTAAACTTGACCGCTACAATTAAGCATAATTCCATTATTCTTATTAAACTTACAAGTTTGGAAATGAATTAATGAACTTTCTTATTTTTTTAGGTTCGGTACGCGATAGCACCCCACCAAAACCTGCCAGACTCGGTGAGCGTGTGGCATTGGCTTGTGAGCGGTATTTGCAAGCCGCGTTTCCAGACATTACCGTGGAAATCATTGACCCACTCGATTATCCATTAGGACCGGTTTTTAAACCGCATTTTGCCTATGCTAAAGGTAAAGCACCTGAACCGTTAGAGCGTCTGGCGAATAAAATCGCCCAAGCGGACGGCTATGTGATGGTAAGTCCCGAATATAACCACGCTATGAGTCCTGCCTTGATGGACTTACTCAATCACTTTGGCAGCTCATTATTTTCATTCAAGCCAAGTAGCATTGTCACTTATTCAGCAGGGCAATGGGGCGGTATGCGAGCGGCCATCAATATGCGCACTTTTTTAGCAGAATTGGGCTGTCTATCGGTATCAGCTATGATTCATATTCCAAAAGCGCAAGAAGTCTTTGATGAACAGGGTCATTTTTTACCCACGGTGAATACCGAGGATTGGCAAAGTTACTTGGCTCGTAGCTTTTTACAGCTACAGTGGTGGGCAATGGCAACCCAGTCTCAACGTCAAATTATCAATCCTTTAGAGATGACACCCCCATTTTTAACCACACCCACACAACGCAATGCGCCTAATGGTGACACTTCAGATAGATAATGGTTTAAATAGCCTGATTAAGTCAAAAGTTTTTACTAAAGGCGTATGGCTGAAAAATAATAATACAGACACCGAGTAGTACAACGCTACCTCCTGCGATGTCCCATGCCATTAACGTGACTTTGTCGACAAGGTGTAGCCACATTAAGGCGACAGCCACATAAATGCCACCATACGCAGCATACACACGCCCTGTCGCCGTTGGGTGCAAAGTCAATAACCACACAAAGATGGCTAAACTAATCACCAATGGGATGAGATACCAAAGCGGTTTTTTCTCAACCAACCATTGATAACCCAAATAACAACCGACGATTTCGGCAATGGCCGTTATCGCAAATAAAACCACCGTGAATAAAATCTGCTTCATGAGCTAGGCGGGTTCCTAGACAAGTTCAGGGTTAAACTCAGGCAAAGCAGTAATCACCGTGTTACACCAATCTGATAAATCGTTGTCAATGCTATACCAAATCCAAGTCCCTTTGCGCTCGCTGGTCAATATGCCAATGGTTTTTAACTGGTTAAGATGTCGTGAGATGGTGGGTTGTGGCTGATTGAGGGTATCGATGATATCACACACGCACAGCGACTGTTTTTCATTGAGCAGTTGAATAATGCTTAAGCGCGTTGGGTCGCCCAATGCTTTAAAAAACTCATGCGGTAAAAATTTCTCTTTCATATATTTACATATCCGAATATATAAATTATTATGTTACTAACTATAGCACTGGATATTCATTATGGCAATCGCCGCTATCATTTTCTTGCTCACGCTGATTTTTGTGATTTGGCAACCTAAAGGCTTAGGCATTGGTTGGACAGCGACCATCGGGGCGATGTTGGCACTCATGACAGGGGTGATTGGTATGGATGATATTCCTGTGGTGTGGGATATTGTCTGGAATGCCACCTTTGCTTTTATCGCCATTATCATCATCAGCTTGCTTCTTGATGAAGCGGGGTTTTTTAAGTGGATTGCCTTGCATGTCGCGCGTTTTGCCAAGGGCAATGGTCATTGGTTATTTGCCTTTATCGTACTGCTAGGGGCAGTAGTATCGGCATTTTTTGCCAATGACGGGGCGGCGCTGATTTTAACACCGATTGTGATTGCCATTTTATTGGCATTACGCTTTAGTCCAGCCACCACATTGGCGTTTATTATGGCAGCAGGCTTTATTGCCGATACGGCAAGCTTGCCCTTGGTGGTATCGAATCTCGTCAACATTGTATCGGCGGATTTTTTTAAGGTACCGTTTGACCGTTATGCGTTGGTGATGGTGCCGGTGAATCTTGTATCCGTATTAGCATCACTAGTGGTGTTGTATGGGTTTTATCGTAAAGACATACCCAATGCCTATGCGTTGGAATGGGTTGATGAGCCAAATTCAGCGATTACCGATAAAGCGACTTTTACAACGGGTTGGGTGGTACTAGCGGCGTTGTTGTTCGGGTTTTTTGTGTTTGAGCCGATGGGTGTGCCGATTAGCGTGATTGCTGGCCTAGGTGCGGCGGTGTTGTTGGCGGTGGCAACGATGGGTAAAAAGTTGCCTATTTTACCGGTGGTCAAAAACGCCCCATGGCAAATCGTGATTTTCTCACTCGGTATGTATTTGGTGGTGTATGGGCTAAAAAATGCGGGTTTAACCGATTATCTGGCCACGTTGTTACAAGGGCTTGAACAACAAGGACTGCTCGTGGCAACCGTGGGCACAGGCTTTTTATCCGCCATCTTATCGTCGGTGATGAACAATATGCCAACGGTGCTGATCCAAGCCCTCGCCATTGATGGGGCACATATTACAAGTCCAATGATTAAAGAAGCCATGGTGTTTGCCAACGTGATTGGCTGTGATTTGGGGCCGAAAATTACCCCGATTGGTTCGCTTGCGACCCTGCTTTGGTTGCATGTGTTGGCGACTAAAAATATTAAGGTAAGCTGGGGTTACTATTTTAAAGTCGGGATGATTTTAACTATCCCCGTACTATTGGCAACCTTGGTCGCCTTGGTAGGGTGGTTAAGTTTAATCAATTAGTTTGGTCAAACACCCTGCTTTTAGCGAACGTTTCATCATCAGTCAATGTAATCAATTTATCATGAATTTTCATTAGTATTATTTATTCATCCATAAGAGAAAAAAACCATGACCAACAAACCGCCTTATAACATTCTATTTATTTGTAGTCATAACCGCTGTCGCAGTATCATTGCTGAAGCGATTACCAATACCATTTTGCCTGAAAAATTTACCGCTTACAGTGCGGGTAGTAACCCAGACGGCAACGGTGTCCACCCAAAAACTATTGAGCATTTAAAGGCGCAAGGCTACGACACAGACAGTTTGCGCAGTAAAGATATGCTGGAGTTTACCCAACCTGACGCCCCTGTGATGGATTTTATTATTACGGTTTGTGATCAATCCCGAGGTGAGGCGTGCCCCGTATGGCCAGGACAACCTGTGACGGCACATTGGGGCATGGCTGACCCGTCAACGATTACCGATGAGACAGAGCAACAACGGGCATTTAGCCAAGTACAGCATCAGTTCGTTAACCGTATTCGCTTGTTAGACAGTTTACCGATTGAAAAACTGGATAAATTAGCCCTCACCAAACAGGTCAAAGACATTGCTGAACAAACCACGATTGTAGCGGATACCGAATAACCATGAATATCTTATATATTTGTACCCATAACCGCTGTCGCAGTATCTTATCGGAAGCCATCACCCGACAAAATGCCCAAGGTATCATCAATGCGATGAGCGCGGGCAGTCAGCCAAGTGGCAAAGTGCATCCCTTATCCATCAAATATCTAAGTGAAATGGGCTATGACACGGCAGGCTTAACCAGTCAATCTTGGGACAGCCTAACCGATGACAACGGTGACAGCTTTGTGCCTGATGTGGTCATTACGGTGTGTGACCAAGCCGCAGGCGAAAGTTGTCCATTGGGGCTTGTCCGACCCATCCAAACTTGACGGCAGCGATGAACAAAAACGCCAAGCTTTTTTGACAACCATTGGTGAAATTGAGCAACGAGTTGAGAAACTGATCGACATTGCCAAACGCCCCAAAGCAGAACAGCTAGACGCATTACAACAACTGGTAAAGGCATGAATTATGACAAGCATGCAAAAACACACCGATATCAACCCTGAGACATTAACCGTCAAAGATTTATCGATACCACAGCTTGATGAATCACAATTTCATCGTCCCACTGTGCAAGATTTTAAGGGCGATTTATCGACAACAGCGCCCAAGTTTTTATTGCTGTATGGCTCGCTGCGTGAGCGTTCCTTTAGTCGGTTGGTGATTGAAGAGTGTGCCCGTTTACTCACAGCAATGGGGGCTGAGGTTAAGATTTATAACCCAGCAGGATTGCCACTGGTTGATGATGCGGACAGTCAACACCCTAAAGTCCAAGAGCTCTATGAATTAGTCAATTGGTGCGAAGGCATGATTTGGTGTAGCCCCGAGCGTCATGGGGCGATGACCGGCGTCATGAAAACCCAAATCGACTGGATTCCCCTATCGATGGGTGCAGTGCGTCCGACCCAAGGTAAAACCTTAGCCGTGATGCAAGTCTCTGGCGGGTCACAATCGTTTAACGCGGTCAATCAAATGCGGATTTTGGGGCGATGGATGCGGCTGCTCACGATTCCCAATCAATCGTCAGTGGCCAAGGCGTTTTTGGAATTTGACGACCAAGGTCGGATGAAGCCGTCGGGTTATTATTTGCGCATTGTCGATGTGGTCGAAGAGCTGATGAAATTTACCCTATTGACCCGTGATCACAAAGATTACTTGGTGAATCGTTATTCTGAACGAGTCGAGAGTGCCGAAGCGTTGATGCAGCGGGTGAATCAAACCAGTCTATAAACACAATTTTAGGAAATTATCATGCAAGATATTACCATTTATCATAACCCCAATTGCGGCACGTCTCGCAACACCTTAGCGTTAATTCGTCACGTAAATGGTGAGCCGAATATTATCTATTACCTTGAAACACCACCTAGCGAAGCAAAACTGCGGGAATTACTTCAGCAAATGGCGATGACGCCAAGACAGTTATTACGCACCAATGTGCCGCCGTTTGCTGAGCGTGGCTTAGAAAATCCAGATTTAAGCAATGATGACATCATCCAACATATGCTGGCTGAGCCGATTTTGATTAATCGTCCGATTGTGGTCAGTGATAAAGGCGTAAAGCTATGTCGCCCGTCTGAAGTGGTGCTTGACTTGTTAGATAAACCACTCACCGAGCCGTTTGTGAAAGAAGATGGCGAAGTGATTCCGCCCAATCAACCATAACGTGGGGGGCTTTATCAGGGTTCACCCATCAAATGCCCACTTTAATCATGCTATGTGGCGTTGATTTATGCAGCAATTTTTGATACGCTGACGCCACTTCTACTTAGGCATGATGACTATTTATCAATTTATCAATGCCATATCCTTACTAACCTTAAAAAGGCTTACCTGATGATTCGTCCAATCTAGTAGTTCACTTACCTACTTGTTTCAGTTCTCCTGTAGTTGCAGGCGGACTTTTTTGGGCGTTTTCTTTTTTCATGAATAACTTACATACGTTTTCTTGTATTTAGCAGGTGGTGATTGACGCCCGTTGCTAACGTATGGGTTATTTTGCAATGGGTAAGTTATGACAAATTTTTTTAATCCAGCCACTTTTTCTGTGGCGACTATCAAACAACACTGGTTTTCTAATGTCCGTGGCGATGTGCTATCGGGTTTGGTCGTGGCACTTGCCTTGATTCCCGAAGCGATTGCCTTTTCAATTATTGCAGGCGTTGACCCCAAAATTGGGCTGTACGCGTCGTTTTGTATCGCCGTGGTGATTAGCTTTGTTGGTGGTCGTCCTGCTATGATTTCGGCGGCGACAGGGGCAATGGCACTGGTCATGGTGACATTGGTGAAAGAACACGGGTTGCAATATTTGCTGGCTGCCACGATTTTGACAGGGGTGTTCCAAATCATCGCAGGTTGGCTGAAACTTGGCTCGCTGATGCGGTTCGTCGCCCGAGCCGTGGTAATAGGCTTTGTCAATGCGTTGGCGATTTTGATTTTTATGGCACAACTGCCGGAGCTGACTAATACCACATGGCACACTTATGCCCTTGTAGTCGCTGGGCTTTTAATTATTTATTTATTTCCCCGTATTCCAAAAATTGGCTCGCTGATTCCCTCGCCGCTCGTGACTATTGTGACTTTAACCGCGCTTACTTATTTTATGGGCATTGAGGTGCGGACAGTGGGCGATATGGGGCAATTACCTGATACGCTACCTGTATTTTTGTTGCCTGATATTCCTTTAAACCTTGAAACTTTAATGATTATTTTGCCGTATTCGTTGAGCCTAGCGGCAGTGGGTTTGCTTGAATCTTTGATGACAGCGACCATCGTGGATGAGATGACCGAAACCGACAGTGATAAAAACCAAGAGTGCCAAGGTCAAGGTATTGCCAATATCGCAAGCGGCTTACTTGGCGGTATGGCAGGCTGTGCCATGATTGGGCAATCGGTGATTAACGTCAAATCAGGCGGTCGTACACGATTATCGACGTTTTTGGCTGGGGTATTTTTGCTATTGATGGTGGTGTTTTTAAGCGATTTACTCAAGATCATTGCCATGCCTGCGTTGGTGGCGGTGATGATTATGGTGTCGATTGGTACGTTTAACTGGCAATCAATTAAAGAATTGAAAACTCACCCCGTTGGTTTTAATGTGGTGATGCTGGTAACGGTGGCGATTGTGGTTTATACCCATAATTTAGCCTTAGGTGTGTTTGCGGGTGTATTGTTGTCGGCGTTATTTTTTGCCAATAAAATCGGTCGTTATCTGTCGGTGCGAGTATTGCCCACAGGCGATGCGACTAGTTTGGGTTATGCGGTAATTGGGCAAGTGTTTTTTGCGTCTGCTGATGATTTTTTGGCTCAGTTTGATTTTACCAATCCGCAGATTAAGGCAGTGAGTATTGATTTGACCCATGCTCATTTTTGGGATGTGACAGCAGTGTCGGCACTCGATAAAGTGGTACTAAAATACCGCAAGCAAGGCGTGAATGTCGAAGTGATTGGCCTCAATGAAGCGAGCAAAACCTTGGTTGACCGCTTTGGGGTACATGATAAATCTGAGGATGTGAATATTGTGTTTGGTCATTAACCCACGCATTTAATACAGTTGAAATGTCTAAGAAACATTAGCTTCTTAGACATTTTTTCATAAACTTATCTTCCAAGTAAATAGATTATTGAAATATAAAACCTTTGTATATTCGATTGCACTTTAGCGCCATCATCGATTTTAAATCATTGCCGTGAACCACGGTAATACAATCCCTAATCCTGCACATACTGGGGTCAGCACAGAATTCGGAGAAAATAGCACGCTAAGCATTTTATATTGAATTTAAGTTATTGATATTTGAATAATCTTTTTATTGTCTAAGAAATAGCAATTTGTTTAAAAAGCTAAAATTTCTGGTTTTATATTTTTTGAATACTACACAAGTATTTAAACACTTTCGATTGGGTTTTATCGATTTTTAATGGTTAAAACACAATGTCTATAAAACCATCGTTTTATAGACAGTATTTTCAACCATAAAAAGACCAAACAAATTTCCTTAGCGTGCTATTTTCTCCGAATTCTGTGCTGACCCCTTGTTAAACGCAACTTTACTGCAGATAGGCTAAACCAGAAAAGACTCTTGCGGAGCAGTGCTCCTCAGGTCGCTGATTTTACCTACATTAAAACTAAATCAGGCCGGGTCTATACCGCCTTCATGAACGGTTACATTCTACCAATGGATATGTATCGCCTGAACGAGGAAATAGCGGAGCACTGCTTCGCCCGAGTGCAAGACAGAGAGCTATGCTCGTAGTGGATGCGGAAAATACCTACTATTGTTCATTAATTACGTCAGGCTATGCTGCATGACTCAAGTAAACCTGTCTTCGATAAAACCAGGACGGTTCACAAATAGGAAATAAGGAATCCGGGGGCTATTGCAAATTACAAAGTATTTTGTGTGAACTAAGTTTTAAGTAAAAACAATCCTTTTTATTCATGATTAACAATCTAAATAATTCATTGTATTCATTGTGGCGATTTAGGTATGCTAAGGGAACAGGAAATTATAAATATATCTAGGGAAAAACAAGGAAGGAAGATAAAATGGCTAAAAACCTATTTGATTTAACAGGGAAAATCGCATTAGTCACTGGTGCAAGTCGTGGGATTGGTGAGGAAATTGCTAAATTATTGGCTGAGTATGGTGCTTATGTCATAGTATCGAGCCGAAAAGTAGAGGACTGTCAAGTTGTCGCTCAGCAAATTAACCAATCTGGTGGGCAAGCAGAAGCATGGGCATGCCATGTCGGATCAATGGAAGATATCTCAGCTACATTTGAACATATTCGTAAAAAGCATGGTCGTTTAGATATTCTTGTTAATAATGCGGCTGCGAATCCATATTATGGTCATATTTTAGATACTGACCTATCGGCATATAATAAAACAGTTGAAGTCAATATTCGTGGCTACTTTTTCATGTCGGTTGAAGCTGGCAAATTAATGAAAGAGCATGGTGGTGGTGCAATTGTTAACACGGCATCGGTAAACGCCTTACAACCTGGTGATTTACAAGGTATTTACTCCATTACTAAAGCTGCTGTCGTAAACATGACCAAGTCTTTTGCAAAAGAATGTGGTCAATTTGGCATCCGCGTGAATGCTATACTCCCTGGTTTGACTAAAACCAAATTTGCTGGTGCATTGTTTGCGAATAAAGACGCATATGAGAGCTGGATCAAAGAAATTCCATTACGTCGACATGCTGAACCAAATGAAATGGCGGGGACAGTTTTATATTTGGTTTCTGATGCAGCTAGCTATACCAACGGTGAATGTATTGTCGTTGATGGTGGTTTAACGATTTAATATTAATCATCAATTTTCTTAGCCCTGGAGCTTTTTTATTTAAAATAAGTCGCTTCTATCAGCTATGGCTGAAAAGGTGTTGCCAGCAATACAAGGTCAGACCTCCTCAGTTAATTATGGGTTAAATAATTTACGTTTTCTTACTCCTGTTTCTAGTGGTAGTAGGGTCGAGGGTATTTTAGTTTAGAAAGTATTGTCGAAAAGGCTATAAATCAGTATCGGCTTACTCTTGATGTTTCTATTGAAATTGAAAATCAAGCTAAACCAGCACTGGTTGTTGAATGGCTGATATTAATCAATCTATAAGTTGGAGAATTGCATGAGCAAAGAAATGATACTCTCGCGTCAAGATGTTGAATTCTTACTTTTTGACTGGTTAAAAGTTGATGAACTTAGTCAACGCCCACGTTTTGCAGGACAAGAGCGTTTCGAATATGCGTCGGTTTTGGATGTTTATGAAAGTTTAGCAACAGACCTTTTTGCCACGCATAATAAGAAAAATGACGTTAATGAGCCCGTGTTTGATGGAGAGCGTGTCACCATTAACCCAGAGGTTGGTGTCGCATTAAAAGCATTTGCTGATGCAGGTTTGATAGCGACAGCTTTTCCTGTTGAATGGAATGGAATGAGTTTGCCTTCTTCAATTGAACGGGCAGGTGTTGCTTATATGATGGCTGCTAATCCAGGGACGACAGGCTATGCTTTTTTAACGATTGGTAATGCTAACTTACTGATGGCACATGGTGACCGTGAAAAAGTAAAACCTTATGTGGATGCTATGATAGCGGGTAAATGCTTTGGAACAATGTGTTTATCTGAGCCACAGGCTGGTTCTAGCCTTGCTGACATTCGAACACGTGCCGTGCTTTCTAGCGACGGTCGTTACCGTTTATTTGGCAATAAAATGTGGATTTCGGGTGGCGATCACGATATTTCTGAAAATATTGTGCATTTAGTTCTTGCTAAAATCCCAGATGAAAATGGTCAACTCCTACCAGGTGTACAAGGGATTTCTTTATTTACTGTACCGAAAAAATTACTAAATAAAGAAGGTCAGGCCAGTGAGCGCAATGATGTCGTTTTGGCAGGTATTAATCATAAAATGGGTTATCGTGGTACTGTCAATACGGTTTTAAATTTTGGTGAAGGTCGTTTTACCCCAGAAGGTGAGGCGGGGGCAATTGGTGAGTTGATTGGTGAGCCTGGTAAAGGTCTTGCTTATATGTTTCATATGATGAATGAGGCTCGTATCTCAGTTGGATTAGGGGCAGCGGCATTAGGCTATACAGGTTATCTGCATGCGTTGGATTATGCAAAGACACGCGCGCAAGGTCGGACACGCAATGAACGTAATCCTGCATCGGCACAAATTCCAATTATCCAGCATGCAGATGTTCGCCGAATGTTGTTGGCTCAAAAATCTTATGCATCTGGCGGCTTAGCATTATGTTTATATGCATCTCGTTTAGTAGATGATATAAACTCACTTGAAGAGGAAGAGCAACAAAAGCAAGCATTAGCACTTCTTGACTTACTGACCCCAGTAGTCAAAAGCTGGTCATCACAATGGGGTCTAGTTGCAAATGATTTAGCCATTCAAGTGCATGGCGGTTACGGTTATACCCGTGAGTATAATGTCGAACAGTTCTATCGTGATAATCGTCTAAATCCCATTCATGAAGGAACATTTGGGGTACAGGCATTGGACTTATTAGGACGTAAAACATATATCAATAATGGTCTTTCAATGACGCTCTTAGGCACAAAAATTGAAGAGACTTGTGCTAACGCTCGAAAGGTTACACAATTGCAAAATCATGTAGCAACTTTAAGTCAAGCATGGCAACAGATTCTCGATATTACTGCAAAACTACATGCTATAACCGATGTGGAATTACGATTAGCGAATGCAGCTAACTATTTAGAGGCTTTTGGTCATATGATTGTTGGTTGGTTATGGCTTGATCAAGCAGTAGTCCTCCATAAAAAGCTAGAAAACTCAACTTCTCCTGATTTCATCTATGGCAAATTAGCCGCTTGTGATTATTTCTTTGGTTGGGAAATGCCAAAAATTAACAGCTGGTTAGCCGTTCTTGATCCAGTTGAAACGACGCCTCTAAATATGCACCAATCATGGTTTTAAGGCTACTTAAAGCAAGTATAGCTCAGCTTGAGAAAAGCTAATTCTTTTCAAAGCTATCAGGGGTCAACATTATTATTTTTACGAACTTTTGTCATTAGATAGACTTCTTTTCTTAAGGGCTATTCTATCTTATTTACTACGGTTTTTTGGTCTAGTTTTCCGGAAGTATTGTAGGGAGTACCTTACTTGGGCAGCTGAGTGTAATTTGTGTCTTCATAATCTCAAATTATCATCTTTATCCCAAGTTGTCTTTTTTATTTCTATGCCAGCATACTTTTCATAACACTACCTTGAATTTTTATAATCTGTTAGATGAAGATTATTATGCCCGAGTAGGCTCGGCCAATACCTTTAATATCCCAGGCGATGGGCGTGAAATCAAAGCGTCTTTAACTTATAGTTTCTAACACTACTAGTCCAAGCCTAGAATAGAAAGAATAGATAAACCGTCTCTCCACAGGCGACCTAATTACAGCGATTAGGTCGCTTTTTTTGCTATTTTATCCTACGTTTATTCTAAGGGCTTTTACTCTGGCTGATCGTTACTCTGACGGAGCATCTACCCAAGTGCCATCAAATTCTTGATTTGCCATGCGGTTGATATGATTTAGGACAACTTGCTGAAGTTTGGTCGTAGCATCACTAGCCACTGTGGTTAATTTTGCAAATAAATGTGTTTCATTAAACGATAATAAGACGTTATCTGTATCCGAAAATGGTATCAATGTTTTACCATCTTGTTCAACAACTTCAAATTTGTGTTTCCAGTGATTACCAAGACGCTTAATAACTCTTTGTGCTTCAGTGGTTTCTAAGGTTAATTGCGAGATAACTGCCATAAAATTCTCCTTTAATTAGAGCAGTGGATTTGTCATTGGGCAAGCAGGGTTTTTAGATGGGAAAGATATTTCATCTTATGGCAATTAAAATTTTGGGTTTGATTTGGATAATTGCCAAGCATTTTTACCCAATGCCTGAGGGTGGAAAAACGCAAAGGGTAAAATGCGAAAAATATACAGTTGGGTGGCTATTCGTTAATAAAGTCTCATTATTAATTTATATTTTTTGAAAATTTTTTATTATTATAACCAACCAAAGCTACACCAATTAAAATACTGAATAAGATATGTTTCATTTGAACTGCCATAAAACTCTAGGATTTATTGTTGATTAATTTAATAAGGTCTTTACAAATTCTGCTATATAAACTACGTAATTTTTTTTCAGGTTTTCCTTTGCATAGGCAGTTATACTCATAAATCTTATTATTAAAATAAATACAATAAAAAAAAGTTCCTACTGGTTTTTGTACGTTTTCTGAGCCTCCACGTTTTAATAAGCCTGTACAGGCAATATAAATATCTGCATCATATAACGCTTGCGTGTATTCAATAAGATGACGCGTAATTTCCCGTGACTCAGGCGAATATTTTTCAATGAGATTAACTGGAATTTTTAATAGATCCGTTTTGACACTCAAATCATAACAGACAATACCACCCAATAACACGTTACCTGAATAGCGGCTCAATGATAAACGATGTAAAATATAACCGGCTGATGCACTTTCTATAGTAAATACTTTTAATTTACGTTTAGCCAATATTTTTGCGGCTTTATTATTCATTAAATTTCCACTAACTAATTTAGGGCCTGTAGTAGATAAAGATTAAATTACACACTATTTTTGCAATATTTTAAGTTGTTCAGATGGTGCCTTATAATTAAATCTAAACTCGTATTCTTTCAAAAACACATGGAAATACTTCTTATCAATACCATTGTATTTTCGAAGAACTCGTGTAGATTGATTGCAGAGGTTTTCAATGCCATTTAGGTGATTAAGACCTTGAGCAAGTTCAGTCGACTGGTTAATTCTAAAATGCTTAAAATCACTCACATCTAAGGGATTATAACTTCGATAGGAATGGTTATATACAACACTGTCAGGCTTGATTTTACACTAAATGACAGATATTAACGTGTTTGCTTTGGTATAGTAAAAGAAATTAAAAACTACCACAAATCCACATAAAGTAGAAGAATAGCT
>JBBAKF010000061.1:7426-13068 GCA_040403635.1 Polynucleobacter sp. | reverse complement strand
CGGAAGAGGGCAGGTTGTCGAACAACACATGCACTTGTCCGGCGATCAAATCGGTTAACGCAGGGCCTGCGCCTTTGTAAGGTATGTGGGCCATTTGGCAGCCCGTCATGTATTTGAACAATTCACCTGACAAATGCACAGATGTGCCGCTACCAGATGAAGCCATGTTGACCTTGGTCGGGTTGGCTTTGCAATAGGCAATGAATTCGGCCACGCTCTTGACCGGCAAACTATTGGTGATCACCATCACATTCGGTGTTCGCACGATACCTGCGACGGGGGTGATGTCGCGAATGAAGTTGTAGTTCAACTTTTTGTACAGCGATGCGTTGATGCCGTTTGCTGGGTTCACTAACAGCATTGTGTAGCCATCTGCAGGCGCATTGACCACAAACTCAGTACCAATGTTGTTGCCGCCACCTGGCTTGTTTTCTACGATGACTTGTTGGCCCAAGCGTTCGCTTAAAGATTGGGCAATGATGCGTGCCAAAACGTCGGTCGTTCCGGCGGGTGGATATGGGACGATCCATTTAATGGCTTTTTCCGGATAGGCCGCCCAACTGCTACCCACACTCAACAACAAACCACTTAGCAAAGCTGCTACTAAACCAAACCTGCGTTTCATATCTGCGATCCTTAATGAATAAGCTTTGAAGTGTTATCTAGGACCTGGCAGGACGTCAATTGATGTAAACCCAACCAACCGTATCTGATAAGTAAATATTCAAAAAGCTTACCCTTTACGTAATTGAAAGTTAATGTTGAACTTCGGTTGATATTCTTGTGAATCTTTAAAATGAAGTAATATTTAAATAAAGCAAAATGCATGATGTAATAGATTAACAATAATAATTTATAATCGTAATTTTTATAGTTGGTATTAATATAAAAGTGGTATTCCCTTAATTCAGTTGAGTTTTATTAATGTCAAAACTGTATTGGGGTAAAGCCAAGATATTTTATTGGTATTTAAGAATAATCGATATTAAATACCAAAAGATCTCATTCAAGACTATAGCAAGGTTAGCACCAAGTTAATATACTAACCCCTGAATATTGCCCCAGAAATTTTTAGAGACACTGATATAAGTTGTGTATTGCTTAGGAAGCATTATTGGTTCTTAAAAAAATTCGTCTCAAGCTAAATTAGTTTTAACAGAAAAGACCTTAATAAAAACTTTTTTGATAACATCAAAGCGTGGAAAATCAAACTATTTGTAGTCCAAAGTTTTTTTGAGGGAATTGATTTCATCCTTTAATAATTTAATTTCGTAAAACCGATCATTTACATAATCGTTAAGCTTCATCTCTTGGTTGTATAGATTTTTAATCATTTGAAGTACATGAGAACGCGCATGTAACAATTCCGCAATTACCTCAGATGAAATAGGTTCGCCCTCTTTTAAAATTTCAATTGGTATTCTTGGTACGTAAAACGTGCCATGACGAGGGTAAATCTCTTCCTTAGGCCTATCTTTTGTGTACATGTATATGGCAAAACTTTTTCTTGTTAATCCGTTCGGGATTCCAGATTTAACGGGAAGAAAACCGTGGAAAGAAACTTCATTTGTTTCAAATATTACCAACCTATTCATTTTCGGAACTATTCTAATAATTTCATCACAATTCGGCTGCCATGGATTCGAATGCAAATCAAGGTTCCCACCCCATTCTTCTCGCCAGTCTTTATTAAGATAAATGATGGCATTAATCCGACGATGAAGCATCCCAAATGGTGGAATATCTAATAAATTAAAATCTACGTGTGGGTCCATACCTTGACCACTTAGATTGTTATGCGTTCCGCCTCCGTAATAGCTTGGATCGTAAATTAAGTCATTTATCCCTGATATTTTTTCTAGCAGTCGCTTGAAGTCTAATGAAGCTACTAAATTGTCGATTTCAGAATACACGCCACCGATACTTTTCACATCACTAACTGCATGTTTTAAATTAGGTGCACCTAACTCATTAACCATATCATCTATTTTTGGATGAGGAAAGTCTGTGATCATTTTATTAACTAGCGAATCCACAAGAAAATCGTCAATTATTAAATATCGAAATGGTTTAGCATTTTGAAAGTGCCTGTTTAATTTTTTTATGTCTAGAAGAATATTATTATTTATAAATTTTTGTAGTTTATTATCTTGCATTAATAAATTCTCCATAATATATATACATATATAAAAATCACGAACAACGCACTGATAGTTGTGGGGTAAGGCCGCGTGAATAAAAAGGTTTCGTATTGAGTTTTATTACAAAAACAGCCAACATGTGAGTTGGTGTCAATTTGCCAGTCAATAATTTAGACTCATCTACTTGGTGGACTCTGTCAATAAAATTCCTGTCCCACTCTTTATCTGGGTCAAAATTGTGACCGAAGCAACGGTCAACAAAAACGTCTACAGCGTTTCCAAAACCGACAAATTTTTCGCATTGAAAGCTTTTTAATAGCAAAGGTAATACGTCTTGTGCACGTATACCTTCAAAACCCTCTTTGCTGCAATCCCAATTCTGATAGTCCTTCTCAAGCCTATCAAGTAACACATTGAATTTATATTTATCTGGCAATTCTTTCCAGAAGTTATTAACTATCTCCAAAGCCTCGGGCCAACGTTGGTGGCCATTTCGACCAATCATGTCACTGATTACAAAACAAGCCTCATCATGTAGGCCCTTTTTAATCTGATCAAATAAGTGTTCGAGTTGAGTTACGTGATGCAGCGATTGATTGGCCATGAACCCATCATATTTTGTGCTGGGCACCCAAGTATTGAAGTCGCCTCTCACAAAACGCATGTTATTTGATAAGCCATTTTCACTTGCAAGTTCTATACCGCGCTCAAGCATGACTGGGTTTATTTCAATACACTCAATAGTAAAGTTGAATAATCCGGCGTTGGATAAGTTTTTTGCAACTGCCACTTCTAAATCACAATTTCCGGCACCCACACTTACGAAACTGGCCCTGGCACTACCTGTTCTCTTTACGCTAGCTAATAAATTTGATGAAAAAAATTCGGCTATCGTTTTAAATCCAGCTTCCTGAAATATCGGAGCTAAATATTTATTTGACCAATAGTGAAAAATGTCTGGCAGTTCGTGAACGTTAGCTTGCTTTTCATATGTCTTCAGTTCCTGCTGTATTCTTGTCTCATATGCGCTATCAACTTTCGCAATCGATTCTTGTCTCTGTGCTGTTTCTTTTAAAGCATGGTTTGCATAATTTGTGTTGTAGAGTTTTAATAGCCTATTCTTTTTCCGAGAAGTATTGAACCCCAATTCACGGACAATACTCGCCAAATTTTCCCATGCAGTTTCTGCTCCCCATGCTTTCTCTGAAAACGCCAAACCATTTTGGCTAATGCGGTTCCATTGGGTTTCGTCTTGATAGATTTTGACAACTGCGTTGGCGAAAGCTTCAGTGCCGTCAATTATCAAAATATTCTTACCGTCGGTTAACTGCATGCCTTCTGATGCAAGCGAAGTTGCTACCACGGGTAGTCCAACTGTAATCGCGGTACCGATCTTTCCTTTGATTCCTGCGCCATAACGAAGCGGCGCAACCGAGATTCGCATCTTATCAAGTAGCGAGGTCAGGTCTTCAACAAAGCCCGTGACGATGATGTCTTCACATGCCAAAGCTTTTATCTCTGCAGTTGGATTGCTGCCTGCGACGTAAAAGTGCACACCGGGAAGTTTTTTGCGCAGCACAGGCATGATTTCGTTGATGAAGTAAAGAACCGAATCAACATTGGGAGGGTGTTGGTAGCCACCAATGAATATTATGTTTCTACGCTCGGCAAAGGTTGTATTCGTACCCTCAACGTGCCTTGAATAAGGCAGTAATCTGATTTTCTCCTTAGGTAGAAAATCAAAGAGTATTTCAAGTTCCACATTGCTAACAACTGTAGTTATATCTACAGCTTTTATCAAAGCCAGCTCGTGCTTTTTGAATTTCTCGGCGGTTTTTAGTTTGGCATTATCTGATTGCAATTCAGCTTCGCGGGACATTCGCAGAAAATGTAAATCTACTGTGTGGTAAATGACCTTTGCTTGTGGGCAAAGCTTACGTATATTCTCTAAGTGACGATCCACAACGCCGGGTCGGAATAGAAATGCCAATTGATATCGATCACCATATTCTTTGAGATGTTGGTGTACGGATGTAACGTAAGGTGCGTAAAGGACTTCAATACCAGCTCTTTGCAACGCGGTGGTGTACTCCTGCATATAGAGAAAATTATCTTCAGGTATGAAAGTGACTTGGAAGTCCATTTCCCGCAATAAAAGCATTATGTTGTAGGCATCGATAGAGCCAGAGTCTTGATTCGGTGTTGGAGTGCAATGGTCGAGCACCAGCACGCGCCGGGTTGCTCTACGATCTTTGGCTTTGTCAACATGGGTGCCAGGCGTCTGATGTGTCTGCAAACGATGCTGCCAGCGTTCAAACATCTTCTTGCTGTTCTCCACCTGGTAGGCTTTTGTGCCTCGCGTAATGTCGGTACCGGAGGTTATGCCCTCAAAGTGAATAACTTTGGACAGCGGTTGATAAATAACTCGGTAACCCTTGTCTCGAATCTTGAGGGCAAGGTCAGAGTCTTCGCAATAAGCGGGCAGGTAGTGCTCGTCAAAGCCACCCAGTTCATCGAAAAGTTCCTTTGGTACCATGACTGATGCGCCCGAGCAGTAATCTACCTCTCTGGCATAGTTATAAACAGGAAGTTGCGGATCCTGGTAACGACCAAAGTTCCAAGCGCTACCGTCTTGCCAAATGATGCCACCGGCCTCCTGTAATCGCCCATCTGGATAGACCAGTTTTGAACCCGCTAGCCCCGTACCCGGAAATTCGCTGAAGGTGCGCAGCAACTCATCCATCCAGCTGGCCGTGACCACTGTGTCGTTATTAAGAAAATACAGGTAGTCACCACGTGCTGCCTTAGCACCTTTATTGCAAGAGCGAATAAAGCCTTGGTTTTTCTCATTTCGCAGTAAGCGAATGCCTTTAACTTCTGACAATACATCTAATGAGTCATCGGGCGAACAGTCATCTACAACGATCACTTCGAATGCAGCGAGCGGTGTACTTGCTTCAATAGAAACAAGACACCGTAACGTGTAATCTAGCTTGCCGTAGATTGGGATGATGACGGAAACCAGCGGACTATCTGAGACGGAGATTGCTAGAGATGAAAGTCTTTCTGAATGCGTAGTATCCAAAACCAATGGATCGCCAACCAGTTCTTGGATCGCACCAAAGGGTGGGACGCTAAATGCAGGAATCGTCGCTGAATGACTTTCTGAGGTATGTAATAGGCGGGGAAATATTTTGGCAATAAGTTGCCGATGCCTTGCCTTTGTTTGAAAGCTGAGCGGTAGTGATTGATACATTCGCTTTGCTAAGGGCAAGGTTCCTTTGGTGTAGCGGTGTAACTGCTGCGTTGGTGATGAGACCCAGCGTCGTGCTTCTCGTAATGGCAGCGTAAGACGCCAAGAATTGCCCCGGGTCATGGCCAGCAACTTCGCGCGCTCTTCTTTAAGTTCCGTATCAAGGAGTAATCCCCATTCGCCACGTCGAACAGTTTCTTCACTGAGGCCACTGATTTGTGCATCGCGATTTAATATGGTCTGGTTTA
>JBBAKF010000061.1:0-7326 GCA_040403635.1 Polynucleobacter sp. | reverse complement strand
GGTTGGTGATTTGGCCTTTACCTTCGAACACTGCTAAGTTCAGGTCATTGATTTGTGCATCGCGATCTAATATGGTCTGGTTTAGGTTGGTGATTTGGCCTTTACCTTCGAACACTGCTAAGTTCAGGTCATTGATTTGGGCATCGCGATCTAATATGGTCTGGTTGAGGCTGGTGATTTGGCCGTTGCCCTCATAAACTTGCTGACTCAGATCCTTTATCTCAGAAGAATAATTTGCAGCTAACAAATCAGCGGCTTCAATCGCCTTATGCATGCCATTAGTAATCTCAGGAGAAGTAGCTTTTGGTAGAAGCGCACGAAACACCTTTTTACCATGCCTTTGGCAGTCCATTTCAATGACTTTGACCATGATTTCTGGTCGCACAGGCATAGGCGCAATAACCAGCATTGGCCATAAAATTGGAATTTTCAGTTGATCCTTTATCGATTGGAAATAAAACGACCTAGCATCAGTCACTGTTTGAAAAAAGGTACACGATATAGAAATCGAAGCGGCAAAGTCTTTCCATTTAAATGGGATATCAATATTCCCAGAGTCCCAAAACCCAAAATCTTTTCCATAAGCAGCGGCGACTATAGCCGCATGAAGAGAACCGCATAAAAGAAAATCGGCTGACGTTAAAAGGTCAACAAACTGCTTGATTGCATCTAAATCGTTTTCGATATTTGGTCTTAATACTTTGTCACAACCTGACAGATTTCTAAGTTCGTCATCACTTCGGTGATCATGAAAATGCGGCACCAGCAGCGTAGTGCCGGCAAGAGAGGGACAGGCTCTTGGCTTGTAGAGAGCAGGCATTAGTAAACCTGGATCTCCAATAGGAGTACCGTCACCTAATTTCAAGATAGAACGGGTCAAAGGACCACGAACGCTAAGAAACCGAGACGATTTTTTCGCAAGATCACTTATGCCTTGCTCGTCGCGAAGGCCACAACCCCAAAAAACTAATGTACCGTCTTTACCATTTAGAGCGGTCTCGATGAAATGATCATGAATACAACTCCCGACAATTCGTAGCTCGTCACACAATATCCTTTGTGGCAAAAATAAATTATGTAAAAAAAACTCAGAAAGATAATCTCCGAAATTTTGAGTTTTTTCGTTTTTAAGCCAGTAGTTTGGTTTAATTCGTCTAATCAATTTAAACACCTCTAATATCAATACATGACATCAAAGATGTGTAACCGATAGCGCTGCTGTTCTCTGTTTCGAGAACTCGAAATGCGAGTACTTCGGCAAACTTATGAAAGATCACTTGTTGATCGGAAACTTTGCCACAAACTTCAATGCTAATGAAATAAACTCCCGCGTTCATAAGACATTTGAATTGATAGATGATTCGGACTTGAGATGAGGGACTAACTGCTTTAGCAGTGATCCCATAATGAAAGAACTTATCTCCAGCTAAAGGAACGCCGTTTACGGTCTTGAACAAGACTTGGTAACTAATGTTATTGCAGGGCTCCTCAAATGCAACGTCAAAACTGACCGCGTAGCATACGTGTGGCCTAAGAATATTTAAACCTACACCCGAGATGCTTTTCAGTCCTATATTTGAAACCGTCACACCATATTGCTTATTATGAATTTCATGCCGCGTTTGGGATGCGAGTAAGGCATCAAAAGGTAAATGTTCATCAGAAACCAAGTCTTGTAAGGGTTCGTTTGAGGCATAAAACATACCCAGCGCTTGTCGGACATTTGCATCAACAGGGTTTTTAATGTTAAAAGAATCAGTATGCAAGTCACCGACTGTCGCACCAACAATCAAATCTTCGTTTAGATTGGCGGTGGTTTTGTAATACAAATTCACCGCGCGATGAGAATTTCCAAAAAAAATAGAATGGCCTTGCTTTAATAAAAGACCGCGACCACACAGCTCTAAGACGGTTTGGGTTGCATGTGTAACAAAAAGTATCGTGCAGCCGGCCTTCTTGATATCTTCTATCCGAGAGAAACATTTTCGCTGAAACAGCTCATCACCAACCGATAGCGCTTCATCCACTATAAGTATTTCAGGATCAACGTTAATAGAAACTGAAAAAGCCAAGCGCACCATCATCCCGCTTGAATATGTTTTGACCGGCTGATCAATGAATTCACCAATATCGGCAAATGCAGCAATTTCGTCAAAACGGGAGTCAATTTCTTCGTTACTCAAACCTAGGACCGCAGCATTGATGTACACGTTTTCGCGCCCTGTGAATTCGGGGTCGAAACCTGACCCCAACTCCAGCAATGCAGCAATACGTCCGTGGGTTTGAATGTTGCCGCTGGTAGGGCTAAGTGTGCCGCAGATCATTTGCAGCAGCGTGGATTTGCCAGAGCCATTTCGCCCTATGATGCCGACAGTCTCACCTTTTCTAATTTCAAAGGAAACGTCTTTAAGCGCCCAGAACTCGCGAAAGTATTGTTTGGGGGTTTGTCCGATCAAGCGTTGTATGTAAGGCAAGACAAACTGTTTAAGTCGATCTTGAGGGGTATCGTAAATTTCGTAACACTTGCTCAAGCCTTGAACGCGGATGGCTACATCGCTAGAGGACATCGGCAAACCCCTTACGCGTCTTTTGGAACCATACGTAACCTAACCAATTTGTAGCAATAGCAACTACGGTGTAAGCGCCCAATCCTGAGTAGTCCGGCATGCGGCCCCAAATTAGCGCCTCACGAGCTTGCTCGATGATGAAGGTTAGCGGGTTAGCCATAAGCCAAGGTCTAAATTCTTCCGGTAACGCAGTCACAGGATAAAAAACTGGCGCAAGAAACATCAGGACCGTGGTGACAATGCCAATGGTTTGTCCCACATCTCGTAGAAATACCCCTAAGGATGCAAGCATCCAGGCAAGACCCGTTGTGAGGATGACCAACGGCAGCAGTATCAGGGGGGTGAATACCACTGTCCAGTTCATGTAACCATTAAAGATTGCAAAAGCAGTCAGCAATACGCAAAGGCTTATGGTTGTGTGGAACAACGCTGCGCCTATGGCAATGACTGGCAGTATTTCCAACGGGAATACGACTTTTTTGACGTAATTGACGTTAGATAGGATGAGTGAAGGTGCGCGATTTAGTACATCAGCAAACAATCCATGCACGATCATGCCGACAAAAAGCACTACGGCGAACTGGGTTTTACTTTCCTCGCCCACAGGGCCCCAGCGAGACTTGAAAATCACGGAGAAGACGAAGGTATACACAGTTAGCATGAACACCGGGTTGAAGAAAGACCAGGCCAACCCCATGACCGAGCCTTTGTATCGACCTACCACCTCGCGCTTGGTCATTTGCACAATGAGCTGGCGGTTGCGCCAGAGGCTTTTGACAAGAGCAACGAGGGATGTAGGTTGGGCGGCGTGTGGGTTGATCGCCATTGTTGAGTTAATCACGTCAAGTCTTCCGCGCGTTTGTATTAAATCTTTTTAAAAACTGCCGAAAAAATCAGACATAAAGTTCCACGCCAAGTTTGTCTATAAAGTCCGCAAATTTCCATTAAACGAAAGCGATCTTTTAAATTTGCACCTCTCATGATTTTGAATAAATCTAAAATCTCCGCATTACTTTGATTTAAAAATGAACGACCTAACTCAAGACATTCAATATTTCGATCTGAATAAAATACAAATTTCCCACCGAATACCCTTAACATTCGTTGAAATTTCGACCAGTTACTTGAATTACTCCCAACAAGAGAATTGGGATGTTGGCGATAAAGTATGTATGGTTTTGATTCGTAATAAACATAACCACTAGCACCGGTGACAATTTGATAAAGCCACCAATCATGAGAAGGCGTTGGAACTGAACCAATATCTTCCAACATATTTTTAGTGATTTGATTAAAAACCATCGTGTTACCACCTGCTACACATTGAACTAATGCATTCCTAAACGATTTTGGAAATATAAAATGTGGCGAATATAAATAGGGTTTCAAATCATCACGCACATAGGCTGTTCGACCACAATAAAGTTGTGGAATGGAAGATTTTTCGTTTTCATCAAGACGTTGAACTGCTACCGCTAGTTTTTCGGGCAGCCAGACATCATCTTGGTCGCAGAATGCGTAATAATCAGCATGCACCTTAGGGTCACACGCCATAGAAAGAAAATTTTGAACAAAGTCGGCTTTTGATCTTTGCCGAATCTCAAGTTTTTTTGTTCCCCAAAGTTGCTGATATTTTTTAAGAATTTGAATTGTGCTGTCTGTTGAGCCATCATCACTGGCAATTAATCGCCAATTTTTATGGGTTTGTTGCGCAAGAGACTCAAGTTGTTCTTCAAGATATTTTTCACCGTTGTAGCAAGCCATTAAAATTAAAACGTCTTTGTTATTTACCATGACTTTCTAATTTACTTATATCGATAACAAAAATTTTTCCATTTAAATTGGCAAGTATTTATTGCAAAAGTAATGTTTACGCAAATCTAAGTTGCAAACAAATTGATTTATATGAACTTACGTATTAACGCAGGCTGCAGAAAGATTAAATTTTTTACTGAGCATAATTTGCTCAAGCATGCTGTAGTAATTTAGAGCCTTTTTTGTGGGCCTTAAGTATTTGGTCCGGTAGCTACCTGCTTTGTGAAAAAAATCAACTATTCCAGATTCACGCAACCTATATAAACCGCGGTGAATGGTAGCTCTAGAACCTAAATATTCAATTCCGATAAGGTCATTTACTGTAATGTGGTTTTTAGGAGGAAAGGAATTTAGAAAAATAACTTCTAATATTTTTAAGTCCCTTTGCTCTAAACAATTTACTTGAATAAAGTCTAATGAAATTTCTCTGGAAATATGTAAATAATTCTGAAAGTTCATCAATACTTTACTTTTCGGATTTGTCAACAGCCAACATATTTGATTTTTTTATCGCAGCAAGCAATAAAACGAATGTGTCTATTTGCTGAGTTGTAATTTGATCCAAACCATCAATATTTAAGTATTGGCGATTAATTGGTATGCGATCCATGTCGATATGGTCAGCATCAGGAAATACCTTAGAAATGTCTAACTTCAACCAATCGATTAAATGCGCTAAATAGTCGAGGTCTGGAAATGATTGGCCCTTAAACCATTTCCTTACCGTCTCCCTGCTTACCTTTAACTTGTATTTGGAAATGAAGAAAAATTCTCTTGCAAAATATTCGTTTGATGGAATGGTCTTGAAATGTTTACTGCAACAGCGTGTTAACTCTTCTGCCAAACGAAGTTTGATGAGTTTAGGGTTGTTGCTTGTTTTACTAGTCATATTGAGATTCATTATTTTTTCTAAATAGGCAATTAATTCTTGTAATTGACGAAATTTGCAATTTTTAATTGCTATAGTAAAATATGATACATTAAACATTAAACATTAAATATTAAACATTAAATATTAAATATTAAATATTAAACATATTAAAGATTGATCTGATGTGCAAATTGCTTCTTAGCATCTATGGCTAATGGCTCAAATAATGAGCTTTTTGAAAATTACTGAAATTAATTTGTGTTGCTTTGTCAACGAATCCGCCTACTCAACTTTCAGCAAGCTCGATAAATTTTTAACGCAAATTACATTTTTTAATTCAATTTTTGCGCAAAAGTAGTTGATTCAATGTTTTTTTGCGCAATTATTACGATTTTTGCGCATAATACTTGAATGGAATCTAAAAATTTTATTGGTGGAGCATGGCTTGCAGCCCAAAACGGTGTTTCGCTAGTAATGCCTTTGTATGTTCTAAGTCGCATAGGAAGACGACGAGCGACGCACATAGCTGGTGGCATTACTACTGAGACCTATGTCGAAAGCATGAGGCCCAGTGCAGACTTGCGAGGACACCTAACATTTCACCTTAAGCATGAAGTGCTCCATTTTGAGTTGTTGTATCGTGTTTTTTCACTGCTTGATCCTCAAGAATTGGTGGAATGGGTATCGGCAGAGCCCACTGGGCAATATGCACGGCGTGCTGGTTTTTTGTTTGAGTGGTTCACGGGGAAAGACCTGCCTGTTGTCGCCAACGTTAGAGGTGCTTATGTAGATGTAGTCGACAGCGCCAAGTTAGTGGTTTCCTCAAAGGATCGAACTATTGCTAACAGTCGATGGCGTGTGCGCGATAACTTGCCAGGGACACGGGCTTTTTGCCCAATGGTGCTTAAAACACCAGATCTACAACAGGCCATGGAATTGGATGTGCCGCAATTGTTGGGGGAGTTAGTCTTGGAGTTTGGCGAGGAAGTGTTGATGCGGTCGGCTGTGTGGATGACTTTGCGTGAAAGTAAAGCCAGCTTTGCGATAGAAGGAGAGGGAGATCAACTTGATCGTGTTCAGCGTTTTGCAGATGTGCTGGCGAGACGAACTGGACAAGGCGTGTGGCCCTTAAATGAAAGTGCTCTAGCGCAGTTGCAATCAGAAATATTGGGTCCAAGGACATCATTGCAGAGGTTTGGCTTGCGCCAGTCACCCGTGTTTGTGGGTGAAGTCGTACGTTACCAAGAGGTAGTGCATTACGTGGCACCGCCCGCACAAGATATGCTGGCTATGCTGAATGGGTTGATTACTTTTCTGGAGCGCACAACAGGGCAGTCTTCAGTGATGCGCAGCGCAGTTGCTTCGTTTGGTTTTGTGTATATCCATCCCTTGGCAGACGGCAATGGTCGCGCGCATCGGTTTTTGATGAACGATATTTTGCGTCGCGACGGAGTGGTGTTAGCGCCGATGATCTTGCCCGTGTCATCGCTGATTGCGAGCGATATAGCGGAGCGCCGTGCATACGATGAAATTTTGGATGCTATCTCTGACCCGTTGATGCGGGAATTGACTGGCCAATACGCTTTTGGTCCTGTCCACCAGTTGTATGCGGATGGCATACGCTCAAATTTCGAGTTTGATGGCGATGCGATTGCGAGACCAGTTTGGCAATATCTTAATTTGACACCACATGTTGTGTATTTTTCTAATGTTTTGTCGCGAACTATCCGAGAGGATATGTATGAGGAATCACGCTACTTGCGTAGCCATGAACAGGCGAGGTCAGGTATCAAAGATATTATTGAAATGCCTGATATCCAGATTGACAGGGTGATTCGATCTGCGCAGGCAAACCAAGGCAAGTTATCGAATGTTTTAAGTGCTGAAATCCCCTTGCTAGCTGACCCTAATATTTGGCAGGCTGTTATGCAAGCAATTAACCGTGCTTTTTTGAAAAGCTCTCAATAATTTAAAAAATGCGTTATCCATGCTGGGTACTTAGGCTAATTTTCCCCCGCTAAAGCCTTCAAAATCATTGGCTTATCTAACTTCTCGCTGAGCATCGCAGCAAAG
>JBBAKF010000060.1:0-13258 GCA_040403635.1 Polynucleobacter sp. | reverse complement strand
TTAGTCATTGGTGGCGGCATTATTGGACTGGAAATGGCGACCCTTTATAGTGCACTAGGTTCCAAAATTGACATTATTGAGTTAAGTGATGGTTTGATGGCTGGAGCGGATCGAGACTTAGTCAAGGTATGGGAAAAAATGAACATGCCCCGTTTTCATCAAGTGATGTTGGGGACTAAAGCCACATCCGCACAGGCTAAAGAAGATGGTATTTGGGTACAGTTTGAAGGTTCTAAAGCGCCCTCGGCAATGCAGTGTTATGACCTGGTCTTAGTCGCCGTTGGACGCACACCCAATGGTAAAAAAATTCAGGCAAGTCAAGCTGGAGTCAATGTTGATGAGCGTGGCTTTATACCAGTAGATGGGCAAATGCGCACGAATGTGGAACATATTTTTGCGATTGGTGACATTGTTGGACAGCCCATGTTAGCACATAAGGCGGTTCATGAAGGTCATGTTGCTGCGCAAGCCTGCGCCGGTGAAAAGTCGTATTTTGACGCCAAGCAAATTCCTTCAGTGGCCTATACGGATCCTGAAGTAGCTTGGGCTGGTTTAACAGAAGAGCAATGTAAAACACAGGGGATTGCCTATGAAAAAGGTGTATTCCCATGGGCTGCAAGTGGTCGAGCCATTGCAAATGGACGCAGCGAGGGCTTTACAAAACTGATATTTGATCAAAGCACACAGCGTATTATTGGTGGTGGAATCGTTGGCACAAATGCGGGTGATTTAATTGGTGAGGTCTGTCTTGCTATCGAAATGGGTGCGGATGCTGTGGATATTGGTAAGACGATTCATCCACATCCCACTTTAGGTGAATCGATTGGTTTGGCAGCTGAAGTTGCACATGGTACTTGTACGGATTTACCACCACAACGTAAAAAAACATCACATTAAGAGGTATCTATAAAAGACATGGGAAAATATCTCATGTCTTTTATGGAGCAATTGCATATGAATCAATATCCCCGGTTTCCCGTTATAGGAACTCCACTATCTAGTAATGCCATTCGTGTCATGATTCTAGGTAGTGGCGAATTAGGTAAAGAAGTCATTATTGAACTACAGCGCTTAGGTGTTGAAATTATAGCCGTAGACCGTTACGCCAATGCGCCTGGTCACCAAGTCGCGCACCGATCGTATGTGATTGACATGACAAATGATCAGGCACTGAGGGATTTGGTTTTACAAGAAAAGCCCCATTTAATTGTTCCAGAAATTGAAGCGATAGCGACGGCAACATTAATGGAGCTTGAGCAAGAAGGGCTGGTAGAGGTTATCCCAACTGCGAGAGCGACCTATTTGACAATGAACCGAGAGGGTATCCGTCAATTAGCTGCCCAAGAATTAGGCTTACCAACCTCTCCATACTTCTTTGCTAGTTCACAAGCGCAGTTACAAGAAGCGATTGATGGTGGAATTGGTTACCCCTGTTTTGTTAAGCCTGTAATGTCATCATCCGGTAAAGGACAATCAAGGTTAGAAGGTCCAAACGATGTCCAAAAAGCTTGGGAATACGCAGCGGCAGGAGGGCGTGTTGATTCTGGAAGAGTTATTGTTGAGGGTTTAATTGATTTCGATTATGAAATCACTTTATTGACTGTCCGCTCATATAGCGCAGACGGACAAATCAGGACGACTTTTTGTGAGCCGATCGGCCATGTTCAAAAAAATGGGGATTATGTCGAGAGTTGGCAGCCGATGCAGATGAGTCAAGTGGCGATTGAAAAAGCACAACATATCGCTGAAAAAATTACAACAAATTTAGGCGGGCGAGGCATTTTTGGTGTCGAGTTATTTGTCAAAAGCGATGAGGTATGGTTCTCTGAGGTCAGCCCTAGACCGCATGATACTGGCTTAGTCACTCTAGTGAGTCAAGTGCAAAGTGAATTTGAGATTCACGCCAAAGCAATTTTAGGGTTGCCAACATCTGTCCGTTTAAAAGCACCTGGAGCGAGTGCAGTGATTTATGGCGGGATGGAAGCCAAAGGGATTGGCTTTGAAAATGTGCATCAGGCCTTATCCCAAGAAGGGGTATCTGTACGATTATTTGGTAAGCCAGAGTCATTCGTTAAAAGAAGGATGGGCGTTGCCTTAGCCTTAGCAGACAATTCGGATGAAGCGCGAAAATTAGCAAAGACAGCCGCACAAACAATTACGCCAGTCAAGTAAATCTGTAAAAATTGATTTGTAAAATAATCAGATGCATACTAAAAAACGTTTCATTGCGCAGTTGATGTTAGTAATCGTAGCTCTAGGGGGAGTCCTTTTGATGTCATTTAAACCAAGTGAACTGTTCGGTAAGTCACTCTCCATGCGCACGGGAGTAGTTAGTGAAATTCAAAAGCAAGTTGAAGAGCGTCAGCCGCATGATCCGCAAGATCCCTGGGTGAAGGACATTAGAGCATATACCTATATTGCGAAATTTAGTCTCAATGGCAGTCCGATTGTGGCGAAGTTTCAAGACCCTTATCACATTGATGAAGGGGACGTTTTACGCGTCAGTGGAGTACAAACTGCCCAATACTTTGATGTCTTAGCTTATCGTAACGAGAGCAAGCAATTTACAGGGTCCAATAATTGGTGGGGATCCGCTTTAGTAGGATTAGCATTCGCTTTAATAGCAGTCTTTATCTTTTTTAATCTCGTCCAAGAACCTAAATGGTATGAGCAAGCTTTCTTTTTGGCACTCTTTAGTGTGGGAGCTTTTTTAGTCTTGCGAGGTTTTTATATCAAAGAAGCATTAGATTTGTTAAAACAAACATGAAGCTTCCCATAAGATCAATCTTCCCTTTAAGTTTGATTGTCTTAATTAGTATTTCTTGTAGCTCCAAGCTAGGCGTGACAGAACTTTCCACGTCTCCCACATTACAAATTCACAAAATAGTGAAGCCTAGCCAGATAAAACCCATCCTATTAACGAGTTCCGGATCGTTCAGATTGCAATCTGTAGTGGGACAAACATATGTCATTCAAATTGTGAGTAATCCTTCGACAGGATATCGTTGGGAAATGAGACCTGAAGAGTCGGCTAAAAAGTGTATAGATGTACTCGGTGAGCATATGATTTACGATGATAAAGACACATTGGATGGTTTGCGAAGACCTGGCTCACCTGGCAAGCAGGAGTGGCTATTACAGACAAATTGCATTGGTAATTACAAGGTGATTTTTGTTTATAAAAGATCTTGGGAAGATCAACCGCCTGTAAGTCAAACAACGCTAGAGTTTGTCACTATCAAAGAATAAAGCCCAGTAAACTGGGCTTTATGAATAATGACATGTACTTGAAAAAGCTTAATTAGCAGCTGTAGTTTTGAGTAACTTTTCGCTAGCTTTTAAAGCTGATTCAGTAGCAGATTGTGCTTGATGTGTGCTCATGTCAACGGCTTGTTTGACAGCTTTTTGAGTTGCTTCAAATGCTGTATTGGCATTGGCAACAGCTTGTTTAATCATGTTGACCATGGCGTCGGAGCTATTTGGAGTTTGTGAGCTCACATTAGTCATCATCTTTTGCATTTCAGAGCTGCGTTTTTGTATATCTTCTTTAGCAACTTCACTCATATTGGCTTGAGTTTCATTGGCGATGTTATAAAAATGGCGGCTATAAGCAATGGCTTTTTCTGTCATTGGCTGAACAAAATTCGCTTGTTTAGAAAAATATTCTTTAGCATCTTTTGCTTTTGAAGAATCTTGCAAATGATCTACATTTTCTTGCATGAGAGTTTTAGCAACTTGAAGATTAAGTTCCATGAGTTTTTCAACGCCATCAAATGCTTTACGAGAGAGTTGGGCAAGTGTTTCTAAATTAGCTTTATTCGCAGCACTGATCTGTTCTTGAGTGAGTAACATAATAAATTCCTTAAGGTGGTTGGAGGGGAGGGTATTTTTGTTTTAGATAATCTTAACTGATTCAGATGAAAATAAATTGATCTATATCAAAAAAATTAGAGTTGAATGAAGACAAGTGCACAAATCCTGCATTATGAATAGTGATATTAAGAAGTAGGATAATCAGGGGTAATTACACTCAATAATGACTGCAAATTAGCGAATTTATGTTACAGATATATTACTCGGACCACTTCGTCTTGCCGCTTCCACAGGGGCATCGCTTTCCGATGCAAAAATACCAAATGTTGAGAGATGAAGTTGCTATTTTGAATGATGTTCATTTGGAAGAGGCGCCTTTAGCGAGTATTGACGATTTATTGCTAGCCCATGATAAAGAGTACATTGAGCGTGTTATCCAAGGGCAATTAGACGCCAGTGAACAACGTGAAATTGGTTTTCCTTGGAGTGATCTGATGGTCATACGTTCAAGGCGATCAGCAGGAGCCACGATTGCGGCATGTATGGCTGCACGTATCAATGGTGTGGGCGTGAATTTGGCTGGTGGTACGCATCACGCATATGCAGACAAGGGAAGTGGTTTTTGTGTATTTAATGATGCCGCAATTGCAGCCAAAAAAATACAGCAAGACTTTGCAATACAGAGGCATCACATACCCCCCGTTCTGATTATTGACTTAGATGTCCATCAAGGTAACGGGACTGCGGCAATATTGCAAGATGACAAAAGTGTTTTTACATTTTCGATGCATGGAGAGAAGAATTTTCCATTTCGTAAAGAAAGTAGTGATTTAGATATTGGACTTCCAGATGGCTGCGAGGATGCTGAATATATAGCGGCATTAGAGCAAGGATTGAAATTGATTGAAAATCAATTTCAACCGGAGCACGTGATTTATCTGGCTGGTGCAGATCCGTATTATGGAGATCGCTTGGGTCGCTTAAATCTATCTCAAGAAGGCTTAGGATTACGGGATGAGACGGTACTGACATGGTGTTATACGAGAAAAATTCCAGTCGCAATTGCAATGGCAGGGGGGTATGGTAACCCCATTGAAGAAACTGTAGCGATCCACGCTCAAACAATTAGAAAAGCTATTGCGTATCAATGGTAAGTCCACAAAATCATTTAATTTATCCGGTCTTTATTTTAATTTGGAGTTCGGGTTTTATTGTTTCCCGTTTTGGGATGCCTTACTGTGAGCCAATGACCTACTTATCCATGCGCTTTATTGGGGTCTGTGTATTGATGTTACCGATCATTTTTTGGAAAAAAATTGCGTGGCCCAATCCAAAAATGATTATTCATATTGCAATTGCTGGTAGTCTGTTGCAATTTGGTTACGTTGCTGGAGTTTGGATATCAGTTCGGGCTGGAATGCCAGTAGGACTCTCAGCATTGATAGTTGGATTTCAACCGATCTTAACGGGACTCTTTGCGTATTTAATTGCAGAAAAAATCACATCGCGACAATGGCTTGGCTTATTTTTTGGATTACTCGGGGTTATTCTTGTACTTTTTGCAAAGTTAAACACTGAGGGTGTGAACTTAAATAATATTTTGTGGAATGTATTTGCATTAATCGCTATTACCTTTGGGACGATTTATCAAAAGAAGTATTGTCCAAATTTTGATTTAAGGATTGGTTCATTTATTCAGTTTGCAACTAGTGCCGTGATTAGTACGGTAGCTGCATTTTTGTTTGAGACGCAAGAAATTGAGTGGTCAAATGAAATGATTGGTTCTTTAATTTGGTCAATCTTATTTATTTCTATTGGGGCAATAAGTCTATTGTTTATCTTGATTCGCAGAGGTAATGCCACAAAGGTCAGTAGTATGATGTATTTGACGCCACCTACAACGGCGATACTGGCTTGGTTCATCTTTAATGAGCCACTTACGCTATTGATTATTCTGGGAACAGTTGTGACTGCACTCGGAGTATTGTTAGTTAATCAGCCGCTACCGAATTTTCTGAGGCGTCATTATGATAAAGAATTAAAATAAGACTTTACTGAAATTAATTAATCCTCATGTCCAAATCATTGCGTATCCTATTTTTAATTCTAGCTATGAGCATTGTGTGGGCTTCTTCAGAGCCTGTTATTGCAAAGACTATAGAAGAAACATCGAAGAAAAAAAATACACAAGTAGAAAAAAGTAAAAGCTCTAAATCGCAAAAAGACTCGAAGACATCTAATTCGAGTAAGACAAGTGGTAGTGATAAAGCAAAAAAGAATGTTAAATCACCCAAAAATCCGCGTGAGGTACGACCTACAGTGTTACCAAGATCCGCCAAGAAGCCTGTGCCTGTTGCTCCGCGGGTATCATCAGGCACGGCATTGGGTCTTGGAAAAAGCACCGACGAGCTTAACTTAAAGTCGAATGTTGCGATGGTTGTAGATCCGCAAAGCCAAGAGGTGATATTTGAAAAAAATGCACAGGTAGTATTGCCTGTAGCATCGATCACAAAACTCATCACGGCAATGGTATTACTTGATGCTAAGTTACCCATGGATGAGAACTTAGAAATCAATGATCAGGATGCAGCGAGCTATAAAAATTCACGTTTAATCAAAGGTACGATATTAACGCGTCAAGAAGCCTTACTTTTATCATTGATGTCCTCCGAAAATCGTGCTGCTTATACATTAGGAAGAAACTATCCAGGCGGGATGAAGGCTTTTATGGCGGCAGTCAATCGAAAAGCAAAAGAAATTGGTATGAAGCATTCGACATTTGAAGATCCAACGGGTTTGACCAGTAAGAACCGGGCTTCTGCAGAGGATTTAGCTATTTTGGTTAATGCGGCTTATCAATATCCTCTGATTCGTCAGTACTCCACGACGCCAAACTATGTCAAAGAAATCAATCAACGCGAACAGATGTTTTTGAACAGTAATCGTTTGGTACGTTCTGGTGATATGGAGGTACTCATTCAAAAAACAGGATATATTTCAGAGGCGGGACGATGTTTAGTCATGATGGCGATGGTTCAAAATAAACCATACACAATGGTATTTCTTGACTCAGTCGGTGTGCAATCGCGTTTTGCAGATGCGATTCGCGTTAAGGAGTGGATCGAAAGTAGTGATCATGCGGCACTGCGTAAATTATCGCAAGGTAAAACAGTCGCTAATTAATCGATAAATCCAAAGAGCTTGAGCTCTTCCTGGATTGCTGAACTTTGCAATACTTTTCTGAAAAGATCTACGTAGGTACTTGCGGAATCAGCAGTTTGGGCAAGACTGAAAATACTCCATTCTTGGAGCTCTTCTGGTAAAAAGCCTAACAGGTCAACTTCGGGGACAGCTTTAATTTCGCTGACTAACTGTACTGCCATTTCTACTTGTCGGACTAGGATAAGTTTGGCCACGAGACCACCTTCTGGTCGAATAGATTTCGCTAAGATGGACTCTTCAATCCCTAATTTTTTGATTAATTTGGAAAAATATAGCCCACTTGCACCAGATTGTGTGAAGGCGATTGATTGGCAATTGAGTAAAGCTTCTAGACATTTTTCTTTGGAGGAGATATCAACTCGAGGAGCGTTTTTAGCGATAGCGATACCGACACCAGTTTTTGAAAAAGGAGTGATTGATGAAGTAAGTAAGCGGTTTTTCGCAACGAGTTCTTCAATCCCTGAGTGTGTAAGGATAACGGCATCGACCTGATGATCTATGGCACATTGTGCGACGAGTGCGACGGTTGTACCAAAAGTCACCTGACATTCTTCGTCGCTAACTTTGGAAAATTTGCCCAGGATGCTTGGCATAGCAGCATGAAAAGCAGTTGAGCAAAGGATGTGGATAGTCACGACAGAAGCTAGGATTTGAGATCGTTAAATACCTTAAAACCGATACCACGAGATATTTGTAGCGCAGTATCCATTAAAGGCTTTGCCCAGTCACGTTGCAGTCGATCTGTCGGGGCTGATAAAGAAAGTCCAGCAACCATGTGGCCTGCATCATCATAAATACCTGCGGCCATACAGCTCACACCTAACTCGAGTTCCTCGTTATCATTTGCGGTGCTATGTTTACGCACATCATTTAATTCTTGTTCGAGTTGTGCGATTTGGGTAATACTGTTGCGTGTATGACCTGCAAGACCGGTTCGGGTTGCATAGGCACGCACTTTATTCATATCATCTTGCGCTAAAAATAATTTACCAACCGAGGTTAAGTGTAGGGGGGCGCGCCCACCAATGGCTCTGACGACCTGCATGCCAGATCGCTCACTATAAGTACGATCAATATAGACAATTTCGTCACCTTGTCGCACTGAGAGATTAACGGTTTGATTCGTTAATTTATGCAAGGCGCGCATCGGTAATTGTGCAGCTTCGCGCACAGATAAACGCGCTTTTACAAGTGTTCCTAGTTCGAGTAGGCGAAGACCTAAACGATAATTACCCCCATCAGAGCGATCCACTAAACGACAGGCAACCATATCATTCAAAATACGATGTGCTGTTGATGGATGCAAACCGCTTTTCTCAGATAAAAATTTCAAGCTACAGGCATCATCTGAGTCTGCAAGTGCATCTAGCAAATTCATCATGCGCTCGATCACCTGGATGGCGGTTTTTCCAGCGGGTAAGACGGATGTCTTCTTTTCGGGACTAATCATTCGACTATTGTAACAACCAATTATTTAATTGCACATCATGAAATACGCAGAGATGCAAAATAGGTACCTTCTTAAATCATTATGACAATATATACATTATTTAAGTGCGATGATGGCATCTTTAATCAGTTGCGGCCCTTTATAAATTAAGCCGCTGTAGAGTTGCACGATAGATGCACCTGCATGATACTTTTCAAGGGCATCTGAACCGGTCATAATGCCACCAACACCAATAATCGGAATTCTTCCATCCAGGATTTTGGCAAATGATTTGATCATAGCTGTGGAAATATTTTTTACAGGCTTACCAGATAAGCCGCCAGCTTGCGAACTATGCTTTAAATCCTCGACACCATTGCGTGATAGGGTTGTATTGGTCGCTATAAGAGCATCAATTTTAAATTGTAAAAGAGCGTCTGCGATTGCAAGGACTTGATCGACCTCTAAATCTGGCGCAATCTTTAAAAATAAAGGGACTTGTTTACCAAACTTTTGACTCAGTTTTTCTTTTTCAAGCGCCAAGGTTTGGAGCAAATCAATTAAATCTTGGCCACCTTGTAATTGTCGTAAGTTTTTCGTATTGGGTGAGGAGATGTTGACTGTAATGTAGGAGGCGACGGCATAGACTTTTTGCAAGCAGATGACATAGTCTTCACTGGCTTTATCGATGGGAGTAACAGCATTTTTACCAATATTGAGTCCAATAATGCCCCCAGATTGATAAAATTGAGATGCTTTAACGCGCTCTACACAAGCATCAACACCGTCATTATTAAAGCCCATACGGTTGATGAGGGCAGAAGCTTCTGGCAGCCGAAACATGCGAGGCAATGGGTTACCAGATTGAGGGAGTGGTGTGACTGTACCAATTTCTAAAAAACCAAACCCTAGAGCTGCTAAGGCATCAATATGTTTGCCATCTTTATCAAGGCCTGCAGCTAGACCTACAGGATTGGGCAGAGATAATCCACAAAACTGGGTTGGTAGCTGCGGCACCTTGCCAATGATTGCCGGCACGATACCGTAACGGTAGGCGAAGTCTAATGTCTTTAAGGAAACATGATGCGCGTTTTCTGCGTCTAAACTAAATAACCAAGGTCTGACTAAAGGATATAAATTCATTGATCTGTATCTAAATTTGTCCAATGACCATTGATTAATCCTTCAATGGGTTGGAATAGAGATTTGTAGGACATTTTTTGACTCTCTTTAATGTAATAACCTAAATAAACGTAGGGTAATTGTAATTCTTTTGCTTTTTCAATTTGCCACAAAATACCGTAAGTACCATAACTGGCTTTAATTTGTGAGGCATCATAAAAGGTATAAACAGAGGAAATTCCGTCACTGACAGAATCAATGACACTCACCATGCGTAAGACGCCATTTTCTCTAAATTCCACTAAAAAAGAATCAATATGGGACTGCACTAAAAATTGGCGATATTGATCTTCATCATCCTCATCGGAGCTCGGTGAGCTACCATCAATTTGAGTAGCATGACGGCTTGCTTGATAGCTTTGGTAAAGTGCGTAATGCTCAGGAACAAACTGTAAGGCCATGATTTTCGCTTGCAGATTTTGATGTTTCAGAAAAGCTCTTTTTTGGCTGCGACTTGGAATAAAGTAAGCGGCTTCTACTCGAGTGGCAATACATGCTTGACACCGATCACAATAGGGGCGATAGGTAAAGTGACCGCTTCTACGAAACCCTGAACGAATGAGCTCACTATAGATTTTGGTATTAATTAATTGCGGTGGAGTGGCTACTTGTGAGCGGGCTTCATGATCAGGCAGATAGCTGCAAGCATAGGGAGCAGTGGCATAAAACTGCAAGGCGTTAAAAGGAATTTCTTTTAAATTGGTCATACGGATCTCAGAATATTTTTATTATATGCACAAAGAACCGATTTATTCCAGTTCCAAGTTGGCGCAGGAAGATCAATTTGACTTTCAATCCAATCTAAAAACTCATTTTTAGGAATAGCTTTTGCCCCGAGTGATGCTAAATGGCTTGTTTCTTGCTGACAATCGATATAGCGTATTCCAACTTGATTACACCAAGCACATAATGCGGCAAGTGCAATCTTAGAGGCATCGGTTACGTCTTTAAACATCGATTCGCCGTACATCATTTTCCCTAGATTAATGCCATACAGACCGCCTACGAGTTCACCGTCTAGCCAAGTTTCTACACTGTGGGCAATGCCCCACTGATGCAGGGTAAGGTAGTGTTCAATGATATCGTCGGTTATCCATGTCCCATCTTGATTTTTTCGTTGTGATTGTGCACACGCGGTAATTACTTTTTTAAAAGCGGAATCAACGCGTACTTCCCATGCGGGGTTGTTCAAGACTTGTTTGAGTTTTTTGAGTAGGCTATGACTCAATTTTAGGGCTTGCGAATCAAGCACCATTCTTGGTGCAGTGCACCACCACATGACGGGTTGACCTTCACTATACCAAGGAAAAATACCTTGACGATAGGCTTGTAATAGAAGATTTTCATCCATTGTGTTACTGAGTGCTAGCAGGCCTTCGGGTAGATCAGGATCACTTTGTATGAATGAACGTGGGGAAGGGAATAAGCCATCCGTATCTTCTAACCAAGGTATTGCTGTCATGATTTACTGGGTTGCTGGTCTTAAGTCAGTAAGATGTGTTACCAGATGCGGTGTGAAGAGATTCTTGCCAGCAGCACGATCTGCAAAAAACTGGCGTAAGGTTGTTTTAACTGTCAAAAAAGCAAGATCATCCCAAGGTATATGTGCCTCGTCAAATAAAGCGACCTCTGTACTCTCTGAGGTACTCAGGCTAAATTGAGAGCTTTTCATGGTGGCGATATAAAACCAATGGATTTGACCGATGTAGGGGACATTAAGAATCGTAAAGAGTCCACCGACATCCACATCTGCACCAGTTTCTTCGATGGTTTCACGTAGTGCACCTTCGGCACTTGTTTCATGTAACTCTAAAAAACCTGCAGGTAGAGTCCAATAGTTCTTACGTGGTTCGATGGCCCGTCGACACAATAAAATTTGGTTTTCCCAAATTGGAATGGTGCCAACAACATTTTTAGGGTTGTGATAATGGATTTCACCACAGGTTTTACACACATGGCGTTCACGATTATCGTCTTCAGGTGTTTTGAGATGTACTTCTTCGCCGCATTGCGTACAAAATTTCATGGCTTGTTATGGCTTCACAATCGTTGCAGACTGAATCGTGATGGGTTCCACGGGTACATCCGCCATCCGATTGCGCGTGGTAGTTTCGGCAAACTTGATTTCATCGATGGTTGCCATGCCAGAAATGACTTTACCAAACACGGTATAACCAAAGCCATCGCGACTTGGATAATCGAGCATAGCGTTATCTTTGACATTGACAAAGAACTGCGCTGTAGCAGAGTTAGGGTCATTCGTTCTTGCCATCGCAATCGTATATTTATTATTTTTAAGGCCGTTTTTTGATTCGATTTCAATCGGTGGGCGAGTCGTTTTTTGTTGCATATCTTTGGTAAAACCACCACCTTGAACCATAAATCCATTAATCACTCGATGAAAAATCGTGCCGCTATAAAAACCACTTTTTACATAGTTCAAGAAGTTATCTACAGTCTTTGGTGCTTTGACCTCATCGAGTTCAACGACAAAATCGCCTTTGGTAGTTTTAAATAAAACTTGGGGATTGGCAAAGCTCAATGGGATACTGAGGCTCATTACGAGAGCCAGCATGATTTTGGGTAATTGGCGAGATAAGCAGAGTAGATTCATAAATGGTACCGAATAGAGGATTTGAATGTTTCTATTATTCACTATTTTAAAAGCACTTGCTAAATTTACGTATGAACTTGTGCAAGCTCATTCCAGCGAGTTGTGAAGCGTTGGCTTTTATGATTGGCACGCATACGCCAATGACGTGGTGAGTTACTACTTAAGCCGGTACTAGCGAGGCTAATTGTCTGAGCGCCATATAGGTGATTGAGAGCGTCCATGATTTGCATGACTTGGGCTGATTTTTTTTGATCAATTTGGGTAAATAGGTCTTCTTGTTGGTGGACGGCGAGGTGTAAATCAGACAAAATCACTCCCGCTTTTTTATAGGTTAGACCACTACGATAAATACGTTCTAAGCCAAAATATGCCGCTTGAATTAAACGTCGACTATCACTGCTAGCAATGGAGAGTGGGATAGTGATTTGATTACGGTATTGTGGTTGATTGTGTGCAAAGGGATTTGTGTGAACAAAAACCGTCACATATCGACAAACACTATCTTGAGCGCGTAATTTTTCAGCGGCACGACAAATATAGCTAGCTACCGCTTCTTGTAGATGTTGTACATCTGTCACGCCTTGCCCAAAACTTTTACTGGAAATAATTTGTTGCTTACGTGGCGTATCTTCAAGGTCACTCATGGTAAGGCATGACAGGCCTTGTAACTCAGAGACGGTTCTGGCCATCACGACAGAAAAACGACGTCGCATCAATTCTGGGTTGGCATGTGCAAGCTCATAGACGGTGGAGATACCCATTTGTGTCAAACTTTGGTCAATACGCTTACCCACGCCCCATACTTCACCCACTTTAATCTGTTGTAACCAATAGACTTGTTCTTCTGGGCACAGTGCAGCCCAAGCGAATACGCCACTAAACTGTGGATTTTTCTTGGCAATATGATTGGCTAATTTAGCGAGTGTTTTAGAGGGGCCGATGCCTACACAGGTGGGTAAGCCTAAATATTGGAAGACACGATCTTTAATAGATTTACC
>JBBAKF010000059.1:0-13490 GCA_040403635.1 Polynucleobacter sp. | reverse complement strand
CGCTGAAATTGTGTTGGAAATAATTGCTTCGCTTTCTCCGTCGAGAGCGCTCGTGGCTTCATCGAGCACTAAAAGTTTTGGATTTGTGAACATGGCACGAGCAATTCCGAGTCTTTGTCGTTGACCACCACTAATTCTTCCCCCACGTTCTCCAACTTGAGTATCAATTCCGTCCGGAAATGATTCAATCAATTCTGACAGGTGGGCTATAGAGACGGACTGGTTAACTAATTCGTCAGTCGCGCTATCTCTAGGGAAACCAAGGGCAATATTTTCTCGTACGGTCCCGTTAATAATTGAGACATTTTGCGGCACATATCCAATTGCACCCGGCCAAGCTTGCACACACTCGAGTGGTGGCATGCCTGATAAAACTATCTCTCCTTCAGTTGGCATAATTACACCCAAGATCACATCCACTACGGATGTCTTTCCTGCACCAGATGGGCCGACTAATGCAACTGACAAGCCTTCTGGAATTTCTAAACTCACATTATGTAAAGAAGGAAAATAATTTCCTGGATAAGTTAGTGAGATATTTCTAAGTGAAATTGATCCAACAAAATTATCGTGGCGGGTGATAGGCAAATCTGTAACCTTCTCCATCGGTTTCACGTTGGTTAGGTCCGAAATCAGGCTAAGGGTCGGGGTGGCCACACCCAGACTGCTTCTAATCGTTAAGGCGCCTTGTTGCACTCTTAGGACTGCTGGAGCAATTCTCGTACCAGCTGCCAGAAAAACAACCAGGGTCGCAACAGCATGCGCTGCGTCCTGCGTAATAAATTGAACAGCACTAATTGCAAGGGCACCCAACACCACTGTTGCCTCTATAACGTACTTGCTGACATTGGGCATAAATGCAAGTTCTGCCAATACGTTCGCGTTCCGTAAACGCATTTTTCCCACTTCGCGAACGTAATAATCTCGACGATTTCTCACCACAGATTCTCGGTACGAATCTAGGACTTCCAATATTTTTTCATTGCTCTGAATTGTGAGCTTTGACTCCTCGCGTCCCAAAGATTCTGCTCGGTTATGCAACAACATAAAAATTACAAGACCTATCCCCGCAAATACTACGATGCTTGATAGTGCAACTAACGGGTCGACTAAGAATAGACCAGTAGTCATAATTATCAGTAGCGATATATCAGAGATTAAAACTACGGTTGTTCCAATTACTCCTAGGGTAATCGAATTTACTCCGTAGGTGATTGAAAAAATAGAATCCTGGAAAGTTCTCTCTTGAATCTTTAAGAGGGGTTGTGCTAACAGCCGGGAGATTAAATTTGTCGAAATCACCGCGCCTCGGCGGCTCAAGAAGAACAAGATTCGTCGGGTGAAAACAACAGAGAATAAAGTCCTTGAAACCAGGATGATTGTTGCGCCGATTCCTAGTATGGCTGCTTGTTCTTGAAAGCTCATCTCAGAAAGATGAAGTTGGGTCAAAATCCAATTTACTCTATTTCCGGGTTGAGTAGATTGCACGCCACTTACAGCAAGCGCTCCTAGGACCCCGATGACTGCCACGCCCAGTAAATCAAATAGACCCATGATTACCTGAAGAGCAATTACTACAAGAACTTTTCGTTGGTCTGATCCTGAAAGCACATTAATGGACTGTGCAAAAGTACTTATTCTCCTATTTCGAATGAAGAACATGCTCATCCTTTAATTCTAGCCGAGCTCATTTGTGAAAGGCGTCTTTTCTAATCCAACCCGGTGGGATCAAGTCTCTAGGCTCTGGCGCCGTTTTAAACCAAGGCGTGGGTGCAATGACTCTTGCGCCTTGAGTATGGCTTAACTTTGCACCCCACCAGCTGAGGCTTGAATTTCCAATTATGTAACTTTTTGCATGCCTCATCGCTTCTAGGGTTTCTGCGGAATTCCCAGAGAAATCAGGGGCCACGCAGATTATTTCGTGGTATTCAACTGGAATAAAAGACCAAGCCAGATGAGGTTCATTTGAGAAAAGTAAGATTCTGTCAAATTGTTGAGTTATTTCTAACTCAGATAATGCGAATCTATAATAGTCAATGCTGGGTATCCCGAAATTCTTTTGCTCGTTGTAGTCACCCAGTCTGACGTGAACCATAACTGTTTTTTGATTTTCAATCTCTTTTACGAAGGCTAGTAACTCGTGACTTGCCTGAATTAAACTCAGAGATTGAAGTTGTGATTCGACCGTAGGCAAACTGGCCCAACGATATGATTGAAAATAGCCTACTAGATATTCGTTCTGAGAAGTCTTACCCATTTTAAAGTAGCCATTGTCAGTTGCTTGCACGACCTTAATCTGATGTCCAAATCGGAAGAACAAAAGTTTTCCAAGAATAAAGGGCATTATCTTCCCTAGTCTAAAAAGCTTCTCAATTCTGGTCGGTTGCATTCCTTGCCGTAATAAATACCCAGAAAACTTAGAAAAAAACCTATTCTTCTTGTATTGGGGATCTAAGTGGACCTGAGTTGGTAATTGGAGATCAGTGATATCTGGATTTCCCAATTTATTGAGTCTGGGATTTCCTAAATTCCAATCAAGAATTAGTTCCGTACTCTCACGTGATAATCCGGCCGCAAGTTGGAAGAGTTGATTACCTAAACCTCCCGTCAAGAACAAAGAAGTTCTACTCATTTTTCCCACCTACCGCCTTGAATGCTAAAATCCTAATTAATTCGAATCCAACTCTGATTTGACCCCAAAATTTCAATTGCTTTGTTGAGAAGAAGTTTCTTCCCAAGTTTATTAATTTCTCAGAATTTGTAGAATGTTTAAGCTGTGTAACTATTTGCCTTGCCAACATAACTTCCAAGTAGGTCCGAGTCTTTTGACCCGTCTTTTGTATCCTCCCGACAACAAGTGGAATTGTTTTTTCCAATTCCGAGATAGCAGATTTCTGAGATGTAAGCTGGCCTTTAGGGTGTTTGAAATAGGTGTAAAAAATTTTGTCTGAGAATTTTATTTTTCTGTCAAAAATATGCGCGTCAATAAGAAAGAGTTGATCCTCTGCCATTCTGAATTCTTGAAACTTGTAATCCACAAAAACTCGTGTCCTAAAAACCATGCGCCAGATCCCTGGATCACGCGCAATTGCTCTGAGGTCCGATTTATTCGAGGGGTTTATGGCCGTCCTATCACCATTGCTATCGATTTGAAATTGTCCGATAATCACTTCGACATCCGGCGCATTGGATTCTAACTCTTGAAGAACATTTTTGATATCGGGCAAATCGTCCGCGTCCACGAACCACATCCACTCTGAATTGATTGCAGTCATTCCGAAATTTCGAGTTAGGCCAGGTACTCCAAATGTCCGTTCAAAATACTTTATTCTGTTGTCACTGATTTCTGTCAATATCCGGTTTATTCCTGGAGCAGTCTCATTATCTTGCACATCGTGAACCAGAATCACTTCAATTTTCCCAATAGGTAGTTCAGAAAGCCAGGATTCCAAATTCATGTAGTTGTCAGCTAATTTTGTCATAGGAACAATTATTCCAAGTAGGTTTCTGCCTTCACTCCGACCTTGGATTGGATTATTCAATTAATTTTGCCAAACTAATAAATAATTATCGGGACTTGTGAGAGGGACTTCTGGTAGTTCTCGTAGATTGGGAATTATTCTCTGCAATTCTTCTGCACTGATTTTTCCGTCAGATCTACCGGTCGCATTACTTTTCCCGCTATTCATCAGCATAAAACCTCTGCGTGCTTTAAGAATCACCTTGTCCAGATACTCATCTTGAATTCTTCTCGGCAATTCAGAGAATGTGTAGTTGCTAATTACTAAGTCATATTCAAAAGAATTGACAGTGTCGATTTTTGGGAAATCAGTCATTCCAATCCCAATGAAAGAGAGGTAACGTTGGATTAAGTCTTGCACTTCCGGTAAATCAAATATGAAGTATTCGTCCCACATATTTAGTCTGCGTAAAATTGCGGCTTGACCTCCATAACCACCACCAATTTCAACGATTCTTGTGAGTTTTGAATTCCCGAATTCTCTTCGTATATCTGTCGCCACAGCAATATAGCGAAGAGTAGTAGGACTAATCCTCCCAATTTCTTCAAAATAGAAGGTTCGGGGTTTTCCTAAAATATCATTCCGTTTAAATTCATTCAGTGAACTCCAAACCTGGGGATCGTTTAAGTTGGCATGTTCAATGTATTCGCGGCCCAAGGAGTAGTCCACGTGCTCTAGAATTTCTCGGTAATCATAAACACGTCGAAATCGCCTCATTGCTCGAGAGTTCGCATTAATCGTCAAGACGGCATTTTGATAAAATGTGGCCTGGCTATCGCTTTCTTGATTACTGCTCGAAAAAAGGGTCTTCTTTTTTAATTTTCTGCGGCTGTAATTTCGGGTTCGGAATACAAAATCCACACATTTTTGAAAAAACTGAATTGAATACATGACATTTTGTCGAATCAATCTCACGTCTCAAATATTAGTGCTTACTTAGTGTAAATTGATGGCCTATTGAAGGAATTGTGAGCATTAATTTGTCCGATTTAGCACCCCCTGTATTGATAGTAGGTTTTCGTAGGTATGAAAACTTGAGAAGAATATTGCAAATTTGCGACAATGCCGGAGTCACTAGAATTTATGTCACTCTCGATGGTCCAAGATCTGAAGAGGACGGGAGAGATATCTCGACCTGTGAATCGGTATCGAGTGAGTTTGCCAATAGTTTTGCAGGTTCACTAAAGACAAGAACTTCTCAGGTTAACCAAGGGGCTGCTTATTCTGTCTTGTCTGGCTGTGATTGGGTTTTTGAGTTTGAAGATTTTGCAGTCGTGATTGAAGATGATTGTCTGCCTAGCCCTGATTTCTTTACATTTATAGGGGATGCGAAGAGATTCTTGTCATCGGAGAGCAATATCTGCTTAATTGGTGGAACACAATTTGTCCCAAGCGAAATCACTGCAGATGCCTGGTATCTGTCAGAATATCCATTAATTTGGGGGTGGGCAACAAGTCGTGAAAAGTGGTTGATGATGCGTCATGAGTTGCAAAAAATAAATTACAAAAAATTTAAAATATTTAAAACTTCTGAATATGCTTTTTGGGAAACTGGAGCTAGTAGAGCTTTTTCTGGTTTTGTTGATGCTTGGGATACACCTCTTGTCCATATATTGAAGATACATAAATGGCTGACGATACTTCCCGGGCGAAATCTAGTAACCAATATTGGGAACGACTTTGCCGCAACCCATACGTTAGATAACTCTCGTTGGTTAGGTTTAGCAGCTGAAGAATACATGCCGACAAGTGAAGCACCTAAGGTAAATATTCGTGCTAACCGCTGGTTACGAAAAAATCTTTACCAGATTTCGTCTCGCCACCTTGTTAGCACAAGTGGAACCCGTTTATTGGACCTACTGCGTATCAACGAGAAAAAACGCTCACCACTCTTGCATAGATGGAACTAGGCCAGAATCTCTTTGTACACCTCTATATGTTTGGAGGCCGAGCTTTCCGGCGAGAATTTTTCCCTTATTTTGTCCTGTTGTAAATAACCATTTTGCTCCAGAGTGAAATTCTCGATTATTTGAGATAGCTCAATTGAATTACCTTTTTCAAAACTTGGTAGGTTGAATTCACTTATCATTTCAGTTATTCCGCCGACTCTACTGCCAATTACTGGTATGCCACACATCAAACTTTCAGATACCACGCTTGGGGAATTGTCCTGAAGGCTAGGCACGATAATGACATCACATGATCGAATTACGTTAGCAATTTCTCTCGAATCACTGAAGTGTTCCTTTGAAATTTTGAAGTTCCCTTTCAGCTGTGGTGTTAATCCCTTCCCTATAAATTTAATTTCGGCTTGAAAGTTCGGAGGCAACCTGTCAAGTGCATCAACTAAAACCGGTAGTCCCTTATAAGGGTTTTCTAAATTTTCAGATATAAACCCTATCCGCATTGCTTCCGCTGAGGTGGGCTTCTTACTGTCATCCGGTTTGAAGATATTTGGAACTGGATTGTTTATTACGGTTATGGACTCTCCAGACAGCACCATGCTGTTTTCTGCTAACCCAGCTAACCAGTGTGAAGGTGAGATAATCTTGATTTTTTTGAGACTATTAATGGCACCAATTGATTTCTGCAATTGCGCCTTTGGTATTTTATTCAAGATAGTTTTTATCTGAGGGCACTTATCGCAATTTAGTTTATAGCCCTCGCAATCACCAGAGTAATGGCACCCACCGGTAAATAACCTTTGGTCATGTAAAGTAACAACAATCGGGGCTATTTCAGACAATTGATTTATAGATTCAAAATTTACCAAATTATAGAAGGCGTGTATATGAATCACATCGGCGCTACCAATAACCTCCGGCCAATCTTTAGCTGCACTAATCGAAAATGGAGTAACCAAAAGATTGCTGTTCTGTAATGCGTTCGCCTGAAATAAAGTCAAAGCTTTTGACTTGAATTTCACGAAATCTAATCGGGGAAGAATCGACTCATGTGACGCAAGAGCTGCTCCAGATTGGTTTGCAGCGCAAAGGCGGGAATCCACTCCGTAATCAACCTGTGCCTGCACAATACGACGTGCAGCAATTCCTGCACCCCCACCTAACGAAGTCGCTAAATGCAAGACTCGAGGGTTGGGCATTGCCCAATCATACGAGTTCTGGGTAACCCTGCGGTTTAAGCGCATGGGTTTAGAGAACTTGCTAAAGTCCCCGCATGAGAATTCTTGTTACAGGGGCAGCCGGATTCTTAGGCTCACATTTGTGTGACCACTTGATAGCCGAAGGTAATGAAGTCTTGGCTTTAGACAACTTATATACGGGTTCTAGAAAGAATATTCAACATCTTTTTTCAAACCCGAATTTTGAATTTTTAAGACACGACATCACTTTGCCATTATTTGTCGAAGTCGATCAAATTTACAATCTTGCTTGTCCTGCTTCACCAGTACATTACCAAAAGCACCCGGTGGAAACTATTAAGACCAGCATCCAGGGGGCTATAAACGTTTTAGATTTGGCGAAACGGACTGGAGCTAAAGTATTGCAAGCTTCCACGAGTGAAGTTTATGGTGACCCCCTCGTCGCTGAGCAAAATGAAGAATATTGGGGCAATGTTAATCCAATTGGTATCAGGGCATGCTATGACGAAGGTAAACGCGCTGCGGAAACACTCTTCTTCGATTACCGGCGCCAGTTTGGGATTCAAATAAAAGTTGCAAGAATTTTTAATACCTACGGGCCAAGGATGGACTTAGATGACGGCCGAGTCGTTAGCAACTTTGCAGTTCAAGCGTTAAAAGGAGAACCGATAACAATTTACGGAGACGGTAGCCAAACTAGATCATTTTGCTATGTGAGCGATCTGATACCCGCACTAATTCGGCTCATGGGAACTTCTGAAGAGGTAACTGGTCCCGTCAATTTAGGAAATCCAAATGTATTCACCATGCTTGAACTCGCTAATAAGATTATTAGTGCAACATCTTCCAAATCTACAATTACTTTTGGTGATCTACCCACTGATGATCCGAAACAACGTAAGCCAGATATCACAATGGCCCGGAGAGTTTTAGGGTGGGAGCCGGAGGTTCAATTAGATTTGGGTATTGAAAAGACAGTTCATTATTTTGCAACGCGCCTCCAAGAGTCACCACTTAAATAGCCAAATGTCTATCAATTCTTCAATATTTGACTGGCTGAAAGTACCTAGAGATTCCGAGACAATCGGTCGTTCACTACAAAGAAAAGTCTATGGAATGGACAATAAATCCTCGTATCCACTTTTAAGTGGGGATACCTTTAAATACACGTGCAATGTGATTCTTGAAGGTCAACTCAACGAGGGCGAGCTCAATTTAAGCACTCTGCAAGCGCTGCGGGGTAAAATATTCGCACAAGCGGAACCTATGTCTAACGCGACAAGTATTTTGGTGAGTGCCTGTAAATCAGGATTCAGATTTCCCAGCGCAGATCTCATTATTCATAACGGGGACGTAATCCCGAATGTAGAAGAAATGCAAATTCTAGGCAACTCATTTAATAAAATTTATTCGGTTAACTGGCTAGGGGATGCTTCGGTGGCTCTACCTCTTCCTATAGGTCTCGAGAATCGTGACAAACGCAGAAATGGGGTTCCGGGCGATTACCTACGAGAAAACGAAAAGGGACTTCCCACCCACAATCAACGTGATATCTCACTCCTAGCAGCTTTTTCTGTGCACACAAATTTCAAGGAGAGGTTGATAGCTCTCGATTACGCAAGGCAGATTCCCGGAGTAAAGATTGTGACCGACCCACTCACCCCGAAACAATATCGAAAATTGGTTTTACGCTCTAAATTTGTGTTGTCGCCCCCGGGTAATGGACCTGATTGCCATCGTACCTGGGAAGCTCTCTATCTTGGGGCTACTCCGATCGTGCATAGTAGTAGTTGGCCTTTTTTGGGGTATGACATCCCTGCTTTGATAGTTAATTCTTGGAGCGAGATTGGTGGAAAAATCAAAAGTGACCCACTTTCAATAAATGATTCATGGAAAAAGCTTCATCATTGGATTCCTTCATGAAAATCACTATTAGGAAAATTGTGAAGAAGCCTCTGAGACGGATGGAGTTTGTAATTAAAGGTCAAATTTCGCGAATTGTTCGATGGGTATTCTTAAAATTACAGGCCCCTATTTATGTGACTTTTAACTCTTCAATGTCAGTTGACGGGACAGGCGCACAGCTCCAGCGTCAAGCCTCCGTAATAGCCCTCGCAAAATACTTTGGTTTTCACTATATTCACAGCGACATCAAACAAGTCTCAGTGCATCCATTAGATCCATTTCAATCTAAATCGGAGTACTTGGAATATTTAATTCGCTTGAATCAGTTCTTGAAGGTGAATCCGGCGACGGGTGTAGATTCAAGTATCCGTGAAGTGATTGTCACATCTTTCTCTTTTGCTATTTTAATTCGCGAATGTTTGTCCCAGGTAATTAGACAGAAGAAGAGGTTTCTTCGCATTTACGAGCCATACGCAGTCTCTGAATTCTGTCCCGCGATTATGGATGGTTTACATTTGGAAAGCAATGAGAACTCTAAAAAAGTCTCAAGTGGCAAGGTTTACACAATAGTAATTCATTATCGCCAAGGCGTAGGAGGGTTCGCACTATACCCAGGTCAAAATATACCCAGGGAAATCCCGATTGAGGTGTTTGTTGTGCGAGTTACTTCTATAGTCAATGAATTACCTGAGCATCTCGATTGGCAAATAATAGTTCTTACGGATGCACCCGAATTTGAAACGACTTTTGCTCCACCTGTTGATCAAATCAAATTGTGGGAGGGAACTCCAGAATTCTCAAACGGTCTTATGACTATCAGGCCCACTCGCTTTGATGCTCTAGAAAGTTACAGCAAGTTTCCTCTCAAAGTAATCCGGGGCGGAAATCCGTTGGACGCAATCCTACTTATGGCCTCTGCCGACGTACTCTTGGCAGGTAAATCTAGCTTGAGTTATCTGGGGGGGCTGATGAATCAAGGTGGACAGGTCTACTACCCCAAAGATTTCTGGCATAGACCTTTACAAGATTGGCGAGTATTGTGATTTTGAGTCCAGAGAACCTAGCGCGGAAAATTTCTACAGATGAAATTGTAATTCTTGGCATTTGTAGAAATGTGGAAGCAGATTTAGCCGCTGATATAGCAAGACTACAGACCGCATTTAGTGATTTTTTTCGCGTCCATTTTCGGATTGTAGAATCCGATAGTTCAGATAATACAATTGGAATACTCGATTCACTTCAGCAAAATAACTCACGGTTTAAGTATCAAACGCTCGGGGAACTTGAAAAAGTTATTGGGAATCGGTTGGAGCGAATAGCATTCTGTCGAAATACATGCCTGCAAATATTGGTCGACGACCAAGATCTTAGGTCGGTCAAGTATTTCGCTGTCGCAGATCTTGACGGAGTGAACTCATTGCTAGATCGAAATTCGGTACTTAGTTGTTGGATTAGAGATGACTGGGATATTTGCACGGCCAATCAAAGCGCTCCCTACTATGATGTTTTCGCATTACGCCACAAAACCTGGTCACCTAATGACTGTTGGGAATATGAAGCCAATCTCAAGAAAATGGGAATGAACCCGATTCTTGCTCGAGAACAAGCCATTTATAAAAGGCAGCGCGTGATTCCACCACACTCGGATTGGATAGAAGTTGACTCTGCATTTGGGGGATTGGCAATCTACAGGCTGGGCATATTGGGAGAAGCGAAATACGAAGGAAAACTCCCTGATGGATCGATAGTTTGTGAACACGTTCCATTTCATGAATCTTTGAAGTCGCAGGGAGCAAAAATATTTATTAATCCTCTCTTAATCAGTGGGGGGTGGAATGTACATAATGCTCCACATTCGCCACAAAATAGATTCAAGCGAGCAATCAAACGGGGAATCGTGCAATTAGGGTTCGGCTCTATACTTAAGTGGAATTGATTTAGTATTTAATAATTTTCCTATGTAGGCCTCTGACAGGATTGGAGAGACAAAATTGAGTCAGGAAACCAAAGTAACTGAGAGAGCCAACTTTGAGGTGGTTAAACATATTTTAGTTTGGCTTCAAAATAAATTGATGTTCCAATTAGTACTTTACAAAAACCGTGGAGGATTAGGGAGTATCTCTCTGGTTCGCATTGGAAGTGCGTACGGCGGTTGGTGGATTCCAGTCGAAGCAGAGAAAAGGTTTTCAAGTAAAGTAATTGTATCTGCTGGGTTAGGGTTCGATACCAGTTTTGATGAAGTTATGCTTGAGCGAGGTTGGTCAGTATTTGGAATAGATCCGCTATCAGAATGTTGTGCCCTTGCCCAAAAAAGAATAAATAAGTTTCCTAGATTCCATGTCTTAAATGTAGGACTCTCAGTTAAAGACGGGTACCAAACATTCTTCCAACCGAAAAATCCGATTCATGAATCTTGGTCGACTATTAATGCGCAATCAGTTGTCAACCCAATTTCAGCGAAGTTCCCTGTGGTCTCACTGAAAGGATTAATTGCGAATAATAAGATCGTCGATGATGCAGAATACAGGTATCTAAAAATGGATATCGAAGGTGCCGAGCTCGCACTTTTCCAAGAATCAATGGACTCTTTTATAGGGTTTGATTTTCTAGCTGTTGAAATGGACTTTCTATCGCTCATTCCGTTTCGACAATTTAAGCTCAGGATTCGTAGAATTCAATACATGAGGAAGATACTTTGCGAACTTAAACTTGAAGGCTGGGAGCTCGTCCATGTAGAGAATTCAAATTTTTTTTGGGACAGAGCTGAACGAGTAGTTGAATCACAATGACACTCTGTTTTGTGCTATTTGCAATCGAGATTTCCTTTTGATTGTTGCTTAGTGTCAGTGCTTTGAAACCAATAGGAGCATTTTGCACCCAAAAGTTGAGCAGGCGGCCAAATCTCCATTGGCGTTCTGGGCTTCTGTGATTGCGAGATCCCACGATGTTGAACCTGATTTAAACTCAACTTTTTGAAAAGAGTAGGTTTTCATTGCGTCAATGGTTCTAGCTTCGTGGACCAAGAGAAGAGAAATAAGAACAATGGGGAAAGCCCATAGTTGTACCATCTTTGTTGGGATGACTAGTTCGTACCTATCCATTATTAAAATGAAAAATGCAACAACAAATATCATGATATGAAAATTTACATTCGGGTATGGGATTAGCACAAACTGATAGCAAGTCATAACATAAAAGAATTGCCTCCGGTTTGAAGGCGCTGAGCCAAGCTTACTAAAATAAAGATAAATGATCGTAATTGGAAAAATTATTAGGAAAAGACTAGCTGATAAATTTCCGATTTTAGTGAATGCAATTACTCCAATTACAATCGCCAAAAATTGATAAAGGTAGACTCTAGTTTTTCTAGTCTGATAAGAATATTGCGCAATAACTAAATACGCGGTGCAAATTGAAAAACATAAAAATGCCCCAATAGATAACGCTGACTCCAAGCTGAAGCTAAGTAAAACAGTGTTGTCATTTATTTTTCTAGGTACTTCTACCAAAACTTGATAAAATATATGAGGCAGCCTTAGCGATTGGTAAAGCCCCGCAAAACCAATTGTGATTGTAAGGAAAAAGACTGTTGCCCCCAATGCCACGTTTCTTGTTGTATTAGAGAATTTCTGGGTTTTAATGCTGGATTGGCCTCTAAAATTTACCCAGATCAAAAAAGCAAATGGGAGAACCATGGCAAATAGACTCACCGAGGTCCCGTGAATTTTCAATTCATTGGAAAGCCAAGTGTCTTGCTAGAAATAAATCCACGCTTTTCTGGTGGCTCCACGGCTTCTATTTCCGCTGGTTGGTTGGGGCCAGAGTGGCTAATTAAAGAATATTTAATGAAAACAGGTATAGATTTGGGAAGTAACTACTCACATGTGCATGTTGTACGCTCACGGAAAGACCATATAAGGAGAAGTGATGGGTAAGACTATTGCGATTGACATGGACGGTGTGCTTTGTACTGAAGAAAGAACTTTCGAAAAACCCTTGGCTAAGGTGATTCCAGGAGCTGTCGAAGGGGTCAATTCACTTTTTGAAAGTGGGCACACCATAATTATCTGGACCGCGAGAGGGTGGGAACAATTCGCAATCACCGACCACTGGCTTAAGCTCAATGGTTTTAAATACCACATGTTGCAAATGGGGAAGCCAATAGTTGATTATTTTATTGACGATAGGGCAATAACTTTCAAAAGCTGGCCTATAGATCTTTAGTGCTTCTTCTTCGCCGAAACAAACAATGCAATAGGAGACAATTCCCGCTCGCTTTGATTAGCAAATTCAATGTCAGTGATATCAAATTTTTCCCTAAGTAACCATCTATATCCATCATCGCTAATTCGCCAGCAGTCAGGCCTTGGTCCATGAAAACGCAAATCCCACGGAGTTATGAATTGAACTTCACCTCCGGGAGCCAGGCATTCGTAAATGGAATTGATTGCAGTCGGTAGGTCTGGGACATGTTCTAGAATTGAATAGCAAATCACTAAATTAAAAAAGTTTTTCGGCAGTGGATTGAGGGGCATTCCCAGGTCACCCAAGAAATGTGGATTGACTTTTTCGTCCATATCTAAATCGAAATAATTTAAGTTACGAGTATTGGAAAATTCTCGCAGATCAAAGAACCATGACGGGTTCTGATCGTAGATTGGGCTGTTTAAGGCACCATTAATTCGTGGTGGACCGATTTCAAGCAGGTTCGAACCTTCGCTTAACCGTATCAAGCGGGATTTGTGTACTGTGAACTCTCGAAGGGTGCGCAGATTTCGTGAGTCGTGATCTTCTACTTCTTTTTTGAAACCCTGAGGAAAATTCGCAACTTTCTCAGATTCGATACCCCCCCATAATTAATCCAGCACCACAACCCCGCCCGGCGTCGCCAGATGCACAGCAACAATTCCAGACTGATCATCATTAGTTGATGGGTCAACCCACTCAATAGTGACATCACC
>JBBAKF010000058.1:0-13841 GCA_040403635.1 Polynucleobacter sp. | reverse complement strand
CAGAGGAGGCTTTGGGTAAAACGCTCAGCATCATCACGCCTGAGCGCTTTAGAGAGCGTCACTCGAAAGGATATTTTCATACCATTCAGACTGGACAAACTAAGTATGGACATACTCTGCTGAAAGTCCCTGCAGTGCATAAGGATGGACGCTCGATTTCAATTGCATTCTCGGTGAGTATGTTGTTTGATGAGCAAAAGCAAGTCATTGCAATAGCGGCAATCATTCAAGATGAAACGGAACGGTTTCAGGAGGAGCGTCAGTTAAAGGCAAAGCTAGCAGCTTATGAGAGCAGTGATTAATGGAATCGTAGGCTATAAAAAAGCCCCTCAGAAGCAAGGCTTAGTAATTCTTGGCGGGTCGGGTGAGATTGACTTCATCGAAACTTCGTTTTCAAACTCGCGACCAATGGAGCTTACGCGGCGAGCTGGCGTTGCTTGATTAGGTCTGCAGCAGTAATTCGAACAATCTTGCCATCAACGGTAGTTATTATTGCAGTGTTGGTTTGAATTGCCAAATCTATTGCAGCTTTTCCAGCACGCTGCATAGCGTAATAGGATCCGGCAATATCAGGATCTGATGAGTTACGTATATCTTTGCTTGGAATAGTCATAGTCAACCTTGGTCCGTTTGCTCGGGCGGAGTTTTATCTCCATCTAACAATACCCACAATTTTACAACTTTTTGATATTTGGGTAAATTCTCAAGGCCAGCGGTATATCGCCTGCGAATGACCTCTTCAGGGATGTTGTGCCCACCCTGTGCCACCCTCTCTGCTACACGCGAAATGGCCAATTCAGGTGAGCTTAGTGCAATAAACCAGAGCTTTACCGTATAACCTAAATCTTTCCATTCTTGAATTCGTTGCAGGTAATGGGCGCCAGATAAAGTTGTTTCAAAGGCAAAGCTCTCGCCTGCTATGGTGTACTCATCTAATGCATTTAGCATCAAGCGAGCCGCTTTAAATGAAACAGATTCAGGGTTGAATGGTGCTAAGCCAGCAGCTATGAGATCAGCATTGATAAAGCGAAATGTATGCGCCTCTCGTGGCAAGAAGTTCTTAGCAAAGGTAGTTTTACCGGCTCCATTGGGTCCGGCAATAATGATAATTTTTTTATTTAAATTAACCGTCATTTGATTGAACTCTTAATATAACTTTGCTTAGTTTCTTCTATTAATTCCGCAATGCTTTTTTTGCCATATATAGTCAGCCAGTTTTTGTTCAAACTGCCTTGCTAGAGTGATGCCTTCAATTCGAGCAAAAGTTATGGCGTTGCAAACGTTGCATTGGCGAAGCTGATTCGTTGTAGCAAGCTTTGTTGGCATCCCACTATTTTATTGGATTTGGGTCGGATTCCCTAGCCCAAAAATAGCCCTAAAACACGCTTTAAAGAGCTATTTGGAGGGTGGTGCAGGCAATAAAAAAGCCCCGCAGGAGCGAGGCTTAGAAATGCTTAGTGGGTTGGGCGGGATTGACTTCGTCGAAACTTTGTTTTCGAACTCGCGACCAACGGATTTCAAATTTCATTGAAATGAACGAATTCTGGGGATAAAGTTATAGACTTAATACTTTCTGGTAGCGTAATGTCTTCTATTCGATCCTATCCCGAAGCAATTGATTCAACCCCGGATCTAGTAAAACTGGAGTCTTTAAGTTGTTTGTATAAACAGGATCATGATGTCTATAAAATAATTTGGAGAGTTTGGGGGCGGGGGTCACCAATAGTGCTGTTGCACGGGGGCTCTGGAAGCTGGAATCATTGGTGCAGGAATATTAAAACCTTGATTGGGCTGCAGAGACAAGTATGGATTCCTGATATTCCATGTTTTGGTGACTCAGATGCTCCAGATGGAGTTGTAGATATAGATCAGGCATCTGAAGTCCTATTAAATGCCTTTGACAAATTTTTTCCAGAGGAAAAGATTGATTTAATCGGCTTTTCAATGGGCAGTATGGGGGCCGGTTATATAGCTAAGAAACTCCCGGGGCGCATCAATCAATTGCTATTAGTGGCTCCTCCAGCGCTGGGAATTAGCCCTCTAGAGTCGATTGTGATTGAAGATTGGACCAAAGCATCAGATACGAAATTAAGGGATCAAAGGATTCGAAATAATCTTTCATCTCTCATGCTTTGGAGTGATGTAGCAATTACAGATTTATCCTTAGATATCCACAGGGAAAATTTACTGAAAGATAGAATGCGTAAACGCAAAATTTACAAGACAGATTTTTTAATGGGTATCCTAAAAAAACTAGAACTCCCGTTTTATTGTATTTTGGGCTCTCAGGACGCACTGTACCGAGGTAATGTAGATATGGTTAAGTCGGCTCTAGTTGCCATTGAGATGAACCAATCTTTAGATTTGATTGAAGATGCAGGGCACTGGGTCCAGTTTGAAAAGTCTACTCAATTTAATGAGATTTTAAAGCGCATCTTAGTTTAGAAATTCTGTAATCAATCTATTGATAGATTAATGCGGTAGTTGAAATCAATCCTCGAAGCCATTGATGGGACTGACTGTGTTCGTAGCGCTTATGCCAATACATGGTCCAATGAAAGTTTTTTACCATAAAAGGAAGGGGTCGCAACACAAGGTCCTCATCATTAAAATTAGACGCAAGGCGCTCTGAAATCACGGCGATTAAATCAGTCTTTTTCAGTATCTCGGGCATAAGAAGCCAATGTGGAACATTGAGAACTACATCACGTTTATGACCCTGGTCTGCAAGCACGTTATCTACAAAGCGAATGTCAGTAGGGCTCATCGAGACCCGTAAATGCTTCCCTTCCAAAAATCTTTTTAAGGTTAGCTTGCCGCTTGATAGTGGGTGCCCTTTTCTTAGCACGCATACCATTCGATCAGAGATTAATGTTTGCGATCGAATGCTATTGTTGTGCTGAAGATCGGTGCTAAGTGCAAGATCTAATTTATCCGATTCTAGTAATTCCACTGTTTTTTCAGGTGATGTATGCAAAACATCTAATGAGATGTGAGGTGCCAAACTCTCAAGATTGTTAACTAAGCTTGGTAGAACTAGCGCTCCAATAAGATCAGACATTCTGATTGAGTAACTTCTATTTGAAGTTACTGGATCAAATTGAATATCGCTAGACATTAAGCGCGCGGTCTGTTGCAGGATTTGCCCAATAGCTTGGCCAAGTTCTAGAGCTCTTAGGGTTGGCTCCATACCTTTGGAGGTTCTAATAAATAAATCATCTTTGAAAACATGTCTTAGCCGCGATAGTGCATTACTCATTGCAGATTGGCTAATCGACACCTTATTAGCTGCGCGGGTAACGTGGCGCTCAGACATTAGGGCGTCAAAAAAAACGAGCAAATTTAGATCTATTGATCTGAGGTTGATGGGGGTTTTTATAATCTGTACCACTATTTTCTAAATCAATATAACTATCTTAATTATTCATTTGACTGATTATATTCTGAAAGACAAGATACAAGCCATGCTTTTAATTTGTTCATTAGTTAAGGAGTGGTAAATGGCAAGCGTTGAGGAGTTAAAAAAGAATATTAAGGTGGTGATGTTTGACCAATACGGTACTGTGGTGGACATGCAGGGCGGCTTAGTAGAGATTGCAGCCCCATTTTTAGCAGCTAAAGGTTGGAAGGGGAACCCGAATTCTTTTGTTACTTGGTGGAGGAGAACGCATTTTGAGGATTCAATGATTGATGCACTTTTACACCGCGAACATACTCCCTACCGAGAGATTGGTCATCGAGCAGTTACTAAAACTCTCGAGCGTGCTGAAATTCCTTTTACGCAAGACGAAGTCAAGTACCTTGTAGCTTGTATTGAAAAATTGAGATGCTTTCCTGATGTTCCTGAGGCACTTAAAAGATTACAGACAAAATATAAGATTGTTGTTTTATCAAATGGTGATAAGGACATGCTGGAGACTGCCAAGCAATATCATGAGGTACCGTTTGATAATGTAATTTCCGTAGCAGAAGCAAATTCTTTCAAGCCCCACGTTAATACCTATAAAAAAGCAGCTGAAATTATGGGCGTGCAAATTGATGAGATCTTGTTTGTGGCCAACCATGCATTTGATTGTATTGGCGCTAGATCTGCTGGAATGCATACAGCTTTTATTGATCGTCGGAAACGTCCATTTGGTGGCACTCCGCATCAGCCTGATATTTGGGTTGATGATATGAGGTCACTGGCTGACGCAATGGTGTGAGATGAAACCGCTGAATGGCATTAAAGTTCTGGACCTGACACGGATCGTGTCCGGTCCTTTTGCAACTATGCTTTTAGGTGATCTAGGAGCGGAGATTATTAAGATTGAAGAACCTGCATCTGGAGACGAGAGCAGAACATATGGGCCCCCATTTATTAATGGTGAGAGCGCTTATTTCCTTTCTGTAAATCGTAATAAAAAAAGTTGTGCGGTCAACTTGAAAACGCCCGAAGGAATTGCGTTGATTCGCGATTTAGCGCTTAAAAGCGATGTGTTAATAGAAAATTTTAGACCGGGAACCTTGAAAAAATTTGGCCTCAGTTATGAGGAGCTTACAAAACAAAATCCAGGCTTAATCTATTGTGCAATCACTGGGTTTGGTCAAACAGGCCCCGACTCACATAGACCAGGTTACGACTTAATTATTCAAGGTGAGTCTGGTGTTATGGATATTACTGGCGATCCAGATGGTCCACCTACAAAGGTTGGAACTTCAATAGCCGATTTATTAACAGGGCAATATGCCAGCCAAGGTGTCTTGGCTGCTCTAGTCGAGAGATCTAGAACTGGAGCAGGAAGACGTGTTGAGGTCGCAATGTACGATTGTTTAGCATCTTTGTTAACGTTTAATGCAGGCAGTTATTTTGCCACTGGTAATATCCCGAAAAGAAAGGGAAATTCTCATCCCTCGATTGTGCCTTATGAAACCTTTGAGACATTGGATGGCTGGATCAACATTGGTGTAGCAAATGACAAGTTCTGGAATTCATTTTGCAAAGTTATTGATCGATTGGATTTGCAAGACGATTCAAAATTTGCAATGGCAGCAGATCGGGTTAAGAATCGCTTAGAGCTATTACCCATCATAAGAGAGATCATTAAGAGAAATAAAAAATCTTATTGGATTGAGCTTTTAGAGAAGGCCGGTATTCCAAGTGGAATGATTAAAAATGTTGGAGAGGTATGTGATTCAGAGCAGCTTGTCAGTAGAGGCATGGTTTTAAATATGCCACACCCAACAGCTGGCATAGTTAAAAACATTGATTCTCCGCTTAGGTTTGATGATCGAAATGACGAAGTCCATACTGCGCCTCCAATATTGGGTCAACATACGCGTGAAATTTTGAGAGATATTTTAAAAATCAGTCCAGCTGAAATTATGTCGTTAGAGAAAAAGGGTGCAATTAAGTGCACTGATATATGAGCGAAAAGAAAATAAATTTAGATGCGGCAAGACAGGCATTTGAGTCTGCGGCAAGTGAACACAGTCAAGAGTTTGAGCTATTCTTTCTTTCCAAGTTTTATGGACTTCATTATTTCTATACCGATAAGACCTGTGAAATTACTTTTGAGCCCAAAGAATTTTCCTTTAATCCTCAAGGCTCGCTTCATGGTGGAGTGATTACTACCATTATGGATATCTCCATGGGGCATCTTCTCAAGAAAACTCAAGGCGCTGGAGTGACTTTAGAAATTAAAGTTCAATTTATGAAAGCCTTAAAAGTGGTCAATGCAAGTGTATTGGTAGATTTCTTAGGCGCGGAAAAAGTGTTGCGTTTATGGCATCAGAGTTATTTGATGCAGATGGTGAATTGTGCGCTGTAGCAACTTCAACGTGGAAAATTATTGAAAAATGAAGGGGACAAAATGAAAATTTTTTCAAAATGGATTGGAATTGCCGGGATTCTCTTGGCATCTACCTCTTATGGTGCATGGCCTGATAGGTCGGTAAAGATTGTTGTCCCCTATGGGCCTGGTGGTGGTGCTGATACTTTCGCACGGCCATTAGCGGCAAGGTTAAGCGAGCAGTTGGGTGCACCATTTGTGATTGATAATAAGGCTGGGGCTGGTGGCACGATTGGTGTTCAGTTTGTCGCCAAATCTGCCCCTGATGGCTATACCTTTGTAGTGGGCGCTATTCATCAAGCAATGTCGGAAAGTTTGTACCCCAACAGAGGATATGACTTTGAAAAAGATTTTGTTCCGGTTGGCTTAACTGCAGTTGTTCCTAATGTTTTGGTGATTAATCCAAAATTACCCTTTAAGACAGCTAGCGAATTAATCTCTTACGCAAAGGAAAATTCAGAGAAGTTAACTTATTGCTCCTCTGGTAATGGTACTTCCCAACATGTTATCGCTGAGTTATTTAAGAGCCTTGTTAAGGTAAAGATGTTGCATATTCCTCATAAGGGTACAGCAGCTGCCATGACCACATTCTTGTCTGGTAACTGCGATCTGATGTTTGATGGTATGGGCACTTCAGCCTCTCAAATCAATGCTGGCAATATGCGTGCTCTTGCTGTGACTACCGCTAAAAGATCACCTTATTTTCCGAATATTCCAACCATGAAGGAGTCTGGCGGTCCTGAAATGGATGTTGGTACCTGGTATGGTTGGTTTGCTCCCGCAGGGACACCAAAGGATATCATTCTTAGAATGAATAAGGAGTTGGCGATAGCATTGCAAAACTCTGACATTAAAGAGGTTTGGAAAGCACAAGGCGCTGAAGCTCCAACCATACCCTTAGATAAACAAAAAGATTTTATTCGTTCGGAAATTAATCGCTGGAATCAAGTTAATAAACAAGTTGGTGTAACTATCGATTAATGTATTTCGATACATTGGAAGTCAAAAGCCACCCAAATGAACTGACCCCCAAAAGTTGGACGTTATGTCTAACCAAGGGGGTTTTGTATGCTGGTGGGTTGAGCGAGATTCGAACTCCAGACATCCAGATCGGCCAGTCTGCAAGTGAAGCCTGATTAGCCCTTTATTAACCCAGAAGTAATTAATGCGTGCTTAACATGTGCTTGGTGATCTGCTGTTACGTTCACAGCTGGGGGCCTAACAAGGGAGTTTGGGATTTGCCCAAGCTGAACTAAAGCTTCTTTGACGCAAGCAACTTCACTAGTGGGTGAACTCGGTTCTTGGTTTTCAAAGACCCCATCCATAATTGGGATGCAAAAATCACGGTGAATATTTTGTGCTTTCACAGCATTGCCATTAATTGCGGCATCAATTAATTCTACCCATTTTGGCGTATGAATAACGCTGATACCAATTAGAGCTCCATGCACACCATGAAGTAACATTCCTAAAAGCGGAGGCGAATCCAGCGCAGCTAAAATAGTCACTTTATCGTGCAAGGCCTCCCAAATCTGTACATAGCGAGTTACAGTTCCGCAAGCTGCTTTCACTGCTACAACATTTTTAATTGAGGAAATCTTGACTAATGACTCTATTGAGTAAGCGCATCCAGAAGAATCTGGGTATTGAAACACAATCATAGGCAAGTCAACTTGCTCATCGAGCATTTTATAGAATTGATATGCTGATGCTGGGTTTTGAGCCAGCCTACGATATGGACGAGCATCAAAGGGATTGAGCACTAAGAGAGCATCAGCTCCAGCTTCTTTCGCAAGAAGACCGTCTTTGACAGCGGAAGGGCCTCTTCCTTCTATTCCACTAATTAAAATTTGTCCAGGTAGCAAAATCTCACGAGCTAATTGCAGCACTTTTCTTTTTTCATCATCAGAAAGTTGCAGAATTTCGGCGAGGCCCGCGTTTACGGCAAGTCCTTTAACGCCCTCTGTGTGAGCAGTTTCTTTAAGATGTCGGGCCAGGGCATCATAGTCAATGCTGAGATCATTCTTAAAAGGGGTAATCGTTGCAGGATATAGACCTCGAAGCACTAAGGATTTTTGATTTTCAGGCATAACAGACCTTTGGGATTTATAGGTTAGGGCGGATGAATATTGCTTAGTTCAGAGGCGCTCCGCTCAAATTCTATAGTAAAGTTGATCTTGAACGATGTGTGAGTAATTGGCGGATACAATTTTGCTTTAAAAATACTGCTGAGAAGCGATGCTTAAATATATTAAAGTTGGACTCTGACCAGTATGATTTTATAACCCTCCTAATGAAGACGAGAGTTGCGAAGATGAATAAATTCAAGAAATATATTTTTCTAGTTGCTTTCATTGCTCTTGGTATAGGTGCAACACATGCTCAACCCTATCCTAGTAGGCCAATTAAATTAATCGTACCCTATGCTCCCGGTGGGGGTACTGATATTACGGCGAGATTGATTGCAAAGCTAATCTCCACCAGCCTAAATCAGTCCGTTCTTGTTGAGAACAAAGCGGGGGCTGGCGGTACGATCGGTCAGGATTTTGCTTCTAAAGCATTACCTGATGGTTACACTTTGCTTTTCAGTGCTGCTGGGCCTTTGACGATAACTCCATTCACCTATCCCAATCTGCCTTATGACCCAGTAAAAGGTTTTGAGCCAGTTATATTAATTTCTTCACAACCTTTAGTGCTAGTAGTTAATGCGGATTCAAAAATATATTCTGTTGCTGATTTGCTGCGGGCTGGAGTGGATGCAAAAGGCAGAATCAATTATGGATCCTTTGGTAATGGGAGTGTAGCCCATCTTGCTGGAGAGTCATTCAAAATAGCCACCAAAATGGATATGACGCATATCCCATTCAAGGGAACCAATCCAGCATTAACTGCTTTGCTTGGCGGAGAAATAGATGTTTTATTTGACACTGTTAGCACTTCTTCCCCACTTATTAAATCTGGAAAATTAAGAGCCTTAGCAGTAAGCTCAAAAAATAGATCTGCTCTACTACCGGATGTTCCAACTCTTGCGCAAGCGGGTGTGAGTGGGGTAGAGGCAGGCACTTGGTATGGGATTCTTGCCCCTGCCGGTACAAATCAAAAGATTATTAAGAGACTGAATCAGGTCGTGAATAATGGATTAACCAACAAAGAGATTATTGAGGTTTTTTCTGCAGAGGGTTCGGCAATTTTGGGAGGAACACCCGAGCAGTTTAAAAACTTTATGACTGTTGAGTTAAAAAAGAATGAAGTGATCGTTAAGGCTGCGGCCATTACATCAAATTAACCATCTTTTCTATTATTTTTTGCCAGAAGAGTATATGTATTTTGAGTAATAGACATCCTCGAGCTTCATTAGCTTTGGCTGTTTTTAGTGCTTATACCCCTACATAGCCCCTACATCCGGCTAAAAAGAAAAAAGGCTTCAAAAGCATTTCGCCTTTTAAGCCTTACACATCTTGGTGGGTCGGGCGAGATTCGAACTCGCGACCAACGGATTAAAAGTCCGCTGCTCTACCGACTGAGCTACCGACCCAGTAAAAAGAAGATTATAGCAAGAAGTTTATGGGCGCTCCCGGGTCAGTAGGCCTCTGCCTTCAAGCCCTTGTACTTACAAGAGCGCTATGCATTCGTGCGCCTGGCAACGGGTGGGTTTTTAGAGAAATAGTCCTTAATTCCCCTCATGATCGCTTCAGCAATTCGGTCTTGATAGGCATCATCATTGAGACGAGCTTCCTCTTGTGGATTGCTAATAAAAGCAGTCTCCACCAAGATGGATGGAATATCTGGCGCCTTGAGAACGGCAAAGCTAGCTTGCTCAACTTTTGGTTTATGTAGTGGTGCAAATCCACTGATTTGCTTGAGGATGGAAGTGCCCACTTGAAGTGAGTCTTTTATCTGAGCGGTAGTAGACATATCTAGCAATAGATTAGCCATCTGCTTATCTTGCGTCTTAATATTGATGCCGCCGATTAAATCTGATGAATTTTCTTTATTGGCCATCCATCGTGCAGTGGTGCTGCTAGCACTCATTTGAGAGAGCGCAAAAACAGAGGCACCTTTTGCCCTCGGTTCGATAAATGCATCTGCATGAATCGAGATAAATAAATCGGCTTCAACCCGGCGTGCTTTTTGTACTCGTGTATGCAGAGGCACAAAGTAATCCCCATCTCGTGTGAGAAACGGACGCATGTAAGGATCACTCTCGATTTTGTCACGTAAGCGTTTAGCAATTGAGAGCACTACATGTTTTTCTTTTGAGCCCATGGTGCCAATCGCGCCTGGATCTTCTCCACCATGGCCTGCATCGATTGCGATGGTAATGAGGCGCTTATGTTTGGTTTTTACGGAAGACTCTTTTACGTCTGGAATGGCTTGCGCTATTGGAGCCTTGGAAGCATCCTTTTCTTTTTTTGTGGCGAACTGTGCAATCAGGTCGATTTCTTCATTAGCCTTATCTAAGGCGCTTTCTTTGCGGGCGCTGCTCTTGACCAACTCCATTAAGGGATCTGGCGGAATAGCGGGGTAGAGATCGAGCACCATACGGTATTGATATTCCGCAATAGGGTCCAGTGTGAAAAGCTGTGGCTTTACTGGTTCCTTAAGGTCAAATACCAAGCGGACCATGCCGGGTTGAAATTGCCCCACCCGGATTTGTGAAACGTAAGGGTCATCGGGTTTGACTTTAGCGACTAAATCTTTCAGAGTGGAATTGAGTTCCATGCCTTGAACATCAACCACCAAGCGATCAGGGTTGGTGAGTAGTTGTTGGGTAATAGGTAATGCTTTATCAGACTCAAGTGTGATGCGTGTGTAATCTTCTGCAGGCCAAATGCGAACACCAAAGATCTTGGCTCCCCAAGCAATCTCTGCCTCACTGAAAAAGAGAATGAAGCCCAGCATCTTTGCTGAAGTTTTGAGATGCTTTCTTCTGAAGGAATTAATAGGGGGCTTACTCATTACTATTAGATACGCATCTTCTCAAGAACAGCCATTCCCTGACTTAAGCTTGCTTGAAAGATGATAATTCTTTCATTTTCATCTGTACCGGCCATCAGATGAATTTCAATATCAAAAGCAGGCAGCGTCCCCTCAGCTTTTTCTGGCCACTCCACTAAACAGAATCCAGGCTCATCAAAATACTCTGTAAAACCCGACTCTTGCCATTCCAAAGGATCTCGCATGCGATAGAGATCAAAGTGGTTCATTGCTAAAGTCTTGTCATGGATGATGAGCGGATAGGGTTCACATAAGGTATAGGTTGGACTCTTCACCCGGCCCTCATATCCCAAGCCTTGTATGAGATGGCGGGCAAAGGTAGTCTTGCCAGCCCCGAGATCGCCTTCTAGGGAGATATTGAGGTGAGCACTTTGGTCAGCTTGAAAAAAATGACCAAGACTTGAGGCAAGCTTTTGCGCTAAAGCAGTCGTATCTGCTTCTTGCCTACAATGTTGAGTAAATGAATTCTGAGCCATTTGCCTAGTTTATTCAATTATTAAGCTACATTCTGTATTCCTGATGACTTCTTCTCAAATACCCAACCCTGTTGATGATGCCTACGTTGACCATGCCAATCTGCGTGAATGGCTGGGTGAGCAGTCTCGAAAATTGGGTTTTGATGACTTGCGCATTACCGATACCCATCTTGGTGTTGCAACTGAGCGTCTCAATGACTGGCTCGCAGAGGGGCGGCATGGTCAGATGGAATACATGGCTCGGCATGCTCACTTGCGTTCGGATCCAAGTTTGCTAGTGCCGGGTACGGTCAGGGTGATTTGCGTCGCCATGAATTACCTATCCCCTGCAATAGACTTTGACCATGAGTGGGACAGGTTGAGGGATCCTGCTCAAGCAGTAATATCGATATATGCCCGAGGGCGTGACTATCACAAGGTGATGCGCAATCGTTTGCAAGAGTTTGCTCAGTTGATTGAGAAACAGATTGGAGCATTTGGCTATCGCGTGTTTACTGATTCTGCACCCTTGATGGAAGTGGAGTTAGCTCGTAAGGCGGGTTTAGGTTGGCGAGGTAAACATACTTTGCTGCTGAATCGAGAGTCTGGATCCACCTTCTTTTTGGGTGAGATCCTAGTGGATGTTCCATTGCCTGTAGATCAAGAGCAGGAGTCGCATTGTGGAACCTGTCAGTCCTGTATAGACATTTGTCCCACGCAAGCCATTACCGCGCCTTACCAGTTAGATGCGCGACGCTGTATTTCCTATTTGACAATTGAAAATCCAGATGCCATTCCGGTGGAGTTTCGTAGGGCGATGGGTAATCGTGTTTATGGATGCGATGACTGCCAATTAATTTGCCCTTGGAATAAATTTGCACAACGTACGGCATTGCCAGATTTTGCTGAACGCCATGGCCTTGGGAAGGCGAGTCTTTTGCAGCTTTGGTCTTGGACTGAAGATGAATTTGAGAAACGCCATGAGGGTAGCGCTATTCGTCGTATTAGCTATTCAAGATGGCGTAGGAATATTGCTGTCGCCCTTGGTAATTCTTTAGCAGATAAATCCGTTGATGATGAAAACGCAAAATGTATTAGGGATGCTTTATCCGGCGCCTTGCCAGAGGCGGATTTATTGGTGAGAGAGCACATAGAGTGGGCCTTAGCAGTTAAAGTTGATTGACTAAATGCGAGCTCTTATAATAGCCTTATGCCTGCCTCTGATAAAGCCTCAATGAATTCAAGTGATACCAAGGTAGCTCAACGCTTTCAAAGCAATAATGACGCCTTTTGGGCTGGCATTAAAGATGCATCAGGTGCGCCAGCTATAGTTTTATTTGCTGGCATGGTGGGCTTTGGTGCAATGGGTAAAACGAACGGACTTGATGTCTGGTTTACTGGTGCCACTAGCTTTCTCATGTTTGCATTACCTGGCCAGGTTGTTTTATTGGAGATGGCTATTACGGGGTCTTCGGCTTTGGCTATCGCACTGGCAGTTACTTTGACATCTACACGTTTTATTACGATGACGGTAACCCTTTTTCCACAGCTGCATGATAAAGATCGCAATCTCAGTCTCTATGCTTCCGTTCACTTGTTGGCGATGACTGCTTGGGCAATTTCAATGCGAGAATTTAATGTAATTGAATCCAAGCATCGCTTAAGTTATTTCATCGGACTTGGTCTACTTTGCTGGTTGATTTCTATTCCAGGAACCCTTTTGGGATTCTTCTTGGCTGGCATGGTGCCGGTTGCTGTAACGCTGGGCCTGGTATTTATCAACCCTCTATTTTTCCTGCTGACGTTTACCGAAGTAAAGCCTTGGGTTAATAGAATTGCCATTGGATTGGGTTTTGTTTTTGGCCCCGCGTTCTTTATTTTGGATCGCGATACCAGCCTACTCACTACAGGCTTGGTTGCCGGCACGATGGCTTACTTGATCGACCGAAAACTCATCCGCAAAAAGGCGGGGGTGATAGGGTGATCAATATTACACTTTCAGGTTGGGGTTTATGGATTGCATTGCTGGGCGCAACCCTGGGAACTTATATTTGCCGCGCCGTTGGAGTATTGCTCTCAAACCACATTAACCAAGACAGTGAGATTTTCCGTTGGCTGTCAGCAGTAACTTATGCAATGATTGCAGCTTTGGTTGTTAGAATGGTTTTAATGCCGATTGGTCTACTCTCGACAGTTCCGATTTGGATTCGACTGCTCATCTGCGCTCTAAGTATTGGCGTTATGGTCTCTAAGCCTACGGGCCGTTTGGTTCCAGCCTTACTGACTGGAACCTTGCTCATGCTTTCCTATGGCGTGATGCGCTAAAACTCACCCCATTAAAAAAACTACAGGTGCGCCGCCAATATTTTGGCAATATGTACAGCATCTCTTTGCGTGCCATCGGCAATCTGATGGCGACAGCTGGTGCCATCCGCAACTACCCAACTATCTGGCGCTTTACGAATCGCAGGTAAGAGGCTAGCTTCTGCCATTTGCTTAGATACTTCAATGTGCTCAGCCTCGTAACCAAAGCTACCCGCCATACCGCAACAGGAAG
>JBBAKF010000057.1:0-14558 GCA_040403635.1 Polynucleobacter sp. | reverse complement strand
GAGCAGAGGACTCATAATCCTTTGGTCCCTGGTTCGAGTCCAGGTGGGCCCACCACTTTAAAAGCCACTCCTAGAGTGGCTTTTTTCTTGTGTTTTAACTACTTTTACGTCTATTTAGAGGCTTTTTGTTTAGTCAATTTTTGAGAATGTTATTTCAAAATTAAAGATTGAGATCTTCTGCAGTTTGAGTTTGGAATTAAGTGAAATTTTGCTTAAAGAACAGGCAAATTTGACCGATTACTTCCACATCGCTTCCACACTTTTTGCACGACGTTAGTAACCTCTTGATTTATATGAGGAAATTAATTCTTGAATGGATTTTTTGTTCATTTTAAAAATTCCTTCAAGAAAGAATAGAAGCTCAGAAATTCCACGAGATAAATTTGACGCTAGGCTTGGGGCTCGAACCAGTTGGGGCCGAAGTTCGGATCTACATTCGGAAGTCGAACTTGATCATTTGAGAAGCCTAGAAATTAAAAACCGTGCGATATGTCGTGCGATTGGTTTGCAGTTTGTAGGCTGTTGGAGTCGAGCCACTTTAAGATTTGCAGCTTACTTGGTAAGCTCGAACAATGAATTCTCAACAACTCCTCGCCCATTACGACAACGGCCAGTATTGGTCCCAACCGATCAGTGCTACTCAAGGCTACGACACCAACGCTGCTTACCCCGGGCCTCATTGACTGTGCATTTCGAGGTTTGAACTCAGTAAATTTATGTGCCCTTTCATTTGTTGGTAAATTTTCTTAGAACTTTTATAAGGAATTGCGCCATTTTTCCTCAGCCTGATCCCACGCTCCTAACGCTTGGAGGTCAGGTACCCAAGCCAATCCAGACTTCGCATCGGAAGACGCCGCCTCAGGTGTCACAAGTACATCAAGCAGAGCAGGGCGATTAGCCATTGCTCGCTTTATTGCGTCTTCCAAATCCTCCGCCTTTTCAACGCGTTCTGCGTGAAGACCAAATGCCCTTGCCATGGCAGCATGGTCTGCAAATTGCAAACGTGTACCGACTACTTTGCCATGTGTTTCTAATTGGTCACGTACCTCAATGGCCCATGAGCCATTGTTCGCGACAACAATGAGAACGGGTGCTTTGTGACGAGCAGCAGTATCGATCTCCATGGCATTAAATCCAAACGCTCCGTCGCCAGTGGCTACAACGACTGTTTTATTTGGAAGCGCTAGGCTGGCAGCAATTCCAAATGGTGTCCCAATACCTATGCATCCCAGTGACCCTGGATCAAGATAGGTTGTAGCTGGCAATCCAACCCGAGCAAAGCTTAAGAAATCACCGCCGTCGGCAACTACTACAGATTCTTCCGGAAGCGCTTGTCTAAGCTTCGCAAGTAATGTATTCGGATGCATCAAGCCGTCACTGCCTGCAGGTGAGTCCTGCATAGAGTTCAATAGTTTTTTTGCTCTGGCCTCGTGTTTTGTCCGAGTTTGTGCGGCCCAAGCTGTATCAATATTAGGTTTTCGATCGCCAGCGAGTTCTATAATTTTTTCTAATGCTTTCGATACGGTTGCAAATACTTCTGCTTCTCCTCTTCTGTTATCTCTTATTTCAGAAGCACAATCTGCGATACGAACAAATTTGGCATCACTAAAAACTGCTGGAGATCCATATGCCAATTGAAAGTCTAATTTTCTGCCAAGGGTGATGACAACGTCCGCCTCAGTCATTACGGATCCGCGCATGGCAGCAACCACAGAGGAATGGCTCTCAGGAACCAAGCCACGGCTCTCCCCCGTATCTAAATAAAGTGCTCCCAGCCTATTTAATAAGTCAATCAGTGGTTTGGATGCGCCTCTTGCACCACGCCCTGAAATGATGAGAGGGCGTTTAGCTTTCCACATGATCTCCATGGCGTGTTCTGCGGTCTTGGGGTCTGGGTAGATATATTGTGGTGAACGCGACTGAAAAAACTCTGGCAACTGCGTTGCAAGGTTGACGGGCGCACGAAGCGTATCAATAGGAAAGTCTAGATAAACAGGACCGGGTTCGCCACCATGCCCCAATGCTCTAGATACAGCTTCATCCAACTCTTGTAAGACAAGGTTAGGATCTCGAATAGTTCTGGCGTAGCGCGTTAAGGGCTTCACAAATTCAGTGTGATTCATATCCTGCAAGGCACCACGATTTTCCTGGGGTTGTGGCGGTGTTCCAGACAAAATAAGTACAGATGCTCTGGCTGTGTGCGCGTTCGCTATGCCAGTCATTGCGTTCGTAACTCCAGGTCCAGCAGTAACAAGTGCGACGCCAATCTGCCCCGTCAGTTCTGAGTGAGCGTGTGCCATATAAACGGCTGCGCGCTCGTCGCGTACATCAATGATTTGGATTTCCTCTGCATCGAGGCGCATCCATATCGGCATGATGTGGCCGCCGCAAAGGGCAAATACTCTTTCGACGCCGCGCGCTTTTAAGAATCTGGCGATGAGTGCGGCTGCACTGTCGGGTGTGACAAGGGGGGAGCTCATTGGGGAGTCCTTTTTTAGTTGCTGAGTCTGTAAAAACCCCAGTATTCTGAATTCAGAGTTCTAATCATATTGGTAATTTCCCTAGTGTATTCTGAATTCAGAATACACAAATAATACGATCCAGTTGATCTAGACGAGGAACCCATGAACCTATTGATGAATATCTCAGAGGCAGTTGCAACGCATGCACGATTGACGCCGCATAAGTTGGGTGTGCGCGATTCGCGGCGTGGCTTGAGTTATGCGCAATGGAATACGAGAGCGACCCAATTGGCCAATGGTTTGAGAGGGCTGGGTTTGCAAAAAGGCGATAAGGTCGCCTTGTTAGCTTACAACTGCGTAGAGTGGATGGAAATTTATACAGCGCTGGCTAGAGCGGGTTTGGTTGCGGTACCCATTAATTTCAGGCTTACCTCCACTGAAATTGAATACATCGTGCAACATAGTGAAGCTATGGCTTTTATTGCTCAAGATGAATTGATCTACCGGGTCGAGCCTATCAAGAGTCAACTGAAAATTTCGAACAAGACATACATCGCATTTGGCAATCATGTTCCGTCGAGTTGGATGGATTATGAAAGCCTCATCAACACCGCACCTACCTATATTCAGCCCATAGAAGTCTTACCGACGGATATGAGCGCGTTAATGTATACCTCCGGTACCACCGGCAAACCAAAGGGAGCTATTCGCAGTCATGAGGGTAGCACGATGATTGCGCTTGCCACTGCCCTAGAGCTGGGGTTCACTTCAAAAGATACATCGCTTTTGGTTATGCCCATGTGCCATGCAAACTCTTTGTACTTTAGTCACACCTTTACGCAACTAGGTGCAACTTGCATCATCGACGACGGAAAGAGTTTTGATGCAGAGGCGCTGCTTGATACCTTGTCTAAGGAAAAAGTGACGTTCACATCGCTGGTTCCAACACACTACATCATGATGTTGGGTCTGCCTGTAGAAAAAAAAGCAAAGTACGACGTGACAGCGGTGGAAAAACTCATGATTTCATCAGCACCAGCAAGACGAGACACCAAACTCGCCATCATGGAGTTTTTTCCAAATGCAAAATTGCATGAGTTATACGGATCCACAGAGGCAGGTTGGGTAACTTTGCTGCGCCCTGATGAGCAATTGGAGCGAATGGGAACAGTAGGAAGGGAATGGGCTGGATCGGGACCCATCAAGTTACTGGATGCTGAAGGACAAGAGGTGAAAGACGGAGACGTGGGCGAGTTGTTTTCAAGAACGCCGTATGTATTTGACGGGTATTGGAAAAATCCAGAAAAAACTGCTGAAGCATTTCATGAAAATTGGTGCTCTGTTGGTGATATGGCAATGCGCGACAAGGACGGCTATATCCATCTTGTAGATAGGAAAAGCAACATGATCATCAGTGGTGGTGAAAATGTTTACCCATCTGAAGTTGAAGGCGTTCTCGGATCGCATCCAAAAGTCAAAGATGTAGCGGTCTTGGGAGTGCCACATGAAAAGTGGGGTGAAGCAGTTCATGCTGTGGTGGTTTTACACGCCCAAGCAGAAGTGTGTGCGCAAGAATTGATTGAATGGTGCAAGAATCAAATAGCCGGATACAAGCGTCCACAAAGTATTTCATTTATCGACGACGCTGATATGCCACGTACTGCGACAGGAAAAATATTGCATCGCGTCCTGCGACAAAAATTGGCTGAGACCGCATAAAGTGCACATCTTCAATCGGGCTATATGCGATAGACTTATCCAAGTATGAAAGTTATTGCCGTCCAACCCAACTTAGTAGAGCAAGTAAAAAACGCACTACTGGAAGAGATTACTTCGGGCAAGTTAAATCCTGGTGAAAGAATTATTCAAGAACAGATAGCCCAAGCCTTAGGAGTCTCCAGGCACCCTGTGCAGCAAGCACTTCTTCTACTTAAAAACCAAGGCGTATTGAAAGAGGCTTCTGGACGTGGGTTGGTTGTAGCGCCTTTAGACGCAGAGCATGTAGAAGACATTTACGAAATGCGTGCTGCTATTGAAGGAATGGCATGCCGTTTGGCGGCAACATTGCGTGCAGACCATGCAAGCAAGCAAGGTGAATCCATTATTGAGGCGGGTCGAAAAGCTGTTGCGAGTGGCTCTGTGCCGCGCATGATTGCCGCAGATATTAAGTTCCATGAGTTTTTGTATTCGTTGTCTGGAAATCCATTGATAGGTCCTGCGATGAATACGCACCTTACTTATACGCAACGCGTAATGGGTGAAGTGCTGATACAGGACCAAGAGCCTTGGGATATATGGGCCCAACACGCAAATATCCTGACAGCTATTGCAAGTGGTGATGCAAATCTTGCTGAGAAGCTGGCCATTGAACACTTAACGCACGCCTCTAAATTCATGGTGACTAGATTAAAGGCTATTCAGGCTGAGTAATCTCGAACATCGAGGCCGATTAACTTTAGCGTGAAGATTTAACAGCTAATGTCGTTCTAGGAAATCAACCAATTCACGCGCAATCAAATCTGGATTTTCTCTTTGCGGGAAATGACCAATTTTTGGCAGTAGTTTTCTTTCGTAATGGTTACTAAATAAATGCTCTTTACCTTCAGATGTTTTCGGAAGGCTAACGGAGTCCTCTATCCCATGAAGCATCAAGGTAGGTATATCGATTTTGGGTATTTGATTTAAAACAGACTCGTCATTTGCGTAGTAAGGGTCACTCGGTGCATGTCCCCACCTGTGGCTGTAGGAATGAAGAGTCACATCTAGCCAATCAGGGTTGTCAAAAGCTTGCGCTGTTATCTCGAACTCCTCATGGCTGTACCACCCAGGAGGAGACCACGTATTCCACATGATTTTTGCGAATCCCTTTGGATCGTTTTTAACTAACTCAGCTCCCTTTGAGGTTGCCATGAGCCAGTGGTACCAATAATTTTTAGCTTGTAAGAAGTCAATGTGCTGACTGGGCAAGTTGGTCCCATACCCTACAGACACGAGGACAAGATGGCTAGCAATATCTGGAGATAAACCGCATGCATTTCCTGCGGCACGAGCGCCCCAGTCGTGACCTATTAAGGCAGGCTTCTCTATGCCTAATGCGGCGATGAACTCGACAAGGTCGCGACCTAAGGAAGCAAGTTGTCCAGTTCGCGGCGTATCTGTTTTCAAGAACTGAGTGGGTGAGAATCCGCGAAGCGCTGGCACTAATACACGCCAGCCCTGCTTAGCCAATTCAGGTGCTACGCCATTCCAAGTTCGAGGACTGTCTGGCCAGCCGTGTAAAAGAATGACGCAACGCTTGGCCGTTGGGTTTAGCTCTTCGTAGGCAATTTTTAAGAGAGAAGTTTCAACTGTTTTCATGGGAACTAGCTTATTCCAAAAACATTCTTAATGAGCTGAAATAATTGCTAAATTAACTCAGAGCGAAACTCGTCGTGTAGCCAATCAACTAGTTTCACCACATCGGGGCGCCTATGAAGATGTTGTGCAGTCCAAATCGTTAACCGATTTGGGCCTTGCACAAAACCTAGAGGTGCTACAAGCGCACCGCTGTCTAGATCATTTAGAACTAACATTCTTGGCACATTGGCAACGCCTAACCCACACCTCGCACCTTGAATTAAGAGAAAAAAGTGTTCGAAAATTTCATCTACGCCAAGTGCAATAGCGTCTTTTTCCAAGCAATTGACCCAGTCCCACCAGGCATTTGGACGGGTTCTTGAAATCATAAGTCGTGCATTAAGTAGATCCGCTGTGGAGTTAATTTTGTTAGAGCGCAAATACTCCGGCGAGCAAACTGGGCCAATCCATTCATTAGCTACATCGCTAGGCATTGCGTCTTTTGGCATCTGAATTGAGGATAGTCGAATAGCCACACTGACGTTGTCTCGAGCAAAATCAATAGGGCCATGGCTCATGTTGAATCGCAACTCAATCTCTGGGTTTGCCTCTTTAAATCTCACTAATCTTGGAATCAGCCAAAACATCATGATTGATTCTGAACATGATAGGGTTAGTGGGCCAGGGCTTAGTTGCTCAATACTTGATTGAATTAGCCCAAATGCAGTAGAGAGACCATCTGCAAGACGCTGTCCCTCCGTAGTGGGGACGACGCCATGTGACTCTCTAGTCAATAGCGCTATTCCTAGAGTGTTTTCAAGGGAGCGGATATGTCTACTTACAGCTCCGTGGGTGACAGAAAGCTCCTCAGCTGCAGCGCTTAGGCTATGCAATCTCGCGGTGGTTTCAAAGGCGCGAAGGGCGTTTAGTGACAGGTTTGTATTGTTCACAGTGGCAAATTCTTATTTCGGGTTAACCCAGGCTAGATGTGAGAAAAAGTCACATCACAAAAAATTATATCGATTGCAAGAAATGAATTGGACTCATATTATTCGACAAAATATTTAGAACTACCGAGCCCAAATGCCCATCGAAATAAAAAGAAATGAATTTACAGCCCGTTATTTGGTGGAGAGTTCAGTTCCCTCGGAGAAGGTTGCGGAAATCATTGCAGGCGAGCAGTCAAGCGGAACTTTTCTCACTCTAAAAGGCGAAACTGAGGAGCTAAAGCAAAGATCGCGTGCGCGTGTAAAAAGTATCAAGACACTTCAGTCGGTTGATTCCCCCACATTACCAAGTGCACGTGCATCGCGTGGAGTTCAAAGTGATATTTTTTATCGAGCTGAGATTGAAGTAGCTTTCCCAGTGGCAAATGTCGGTCCTAATTTGTCTAGCCTTCTTGCTACGGTCGCTGGCAATTTATTTGAACTTGGGGAAGTTACAGGTCTTCGATTATTGGATATTGATTTAGAAACTGACTATGTTGGTAAGTTCGCTGGTCCAGCTTTTGGCGTTTCGGGAACGAGGCGTCTAGCAGATATACAAAACAGACCTTTAATTGGGACCATCATAAAACCGAGTATTGGATTAACTCCAGAACAAACTGCTGAGCTGGTTGACCGATTATGTGAAGCTGGAATTGACTTCATCAAAGATGATGAATTGATTGCTGATCCACCATATGCACCATTTGAAGAGCGCTTACGTGCTGTGATGCCTGTACTTCATAGACATGCTGACCGAATTGGTCGTATGCCAATGTACGCAATTAATATATCTGGTTCTCTAGATGAAATGATGCACCGTCACGACTTAGTTAAAAACTTGGGTGGTTCATGTGTCATGGTCAGTGTCAACTGGGTTGGTTTCTCAGCAGTTGAGCACTTACGCAGAAATGGTTGCTTACCAATCCACGGTCATCGAAATGGTTGGGGCGCTTTTACGCGGCACAACTGGTTAGGTTTTTCATTCCCTGCTTATCAAAAATTGTGGCGACTTGCAGGCGTAGATCACCTGCATGTCAACGGCATAAGAAGCAAATTCTGGGAACCAGATGATTCCGTAATTAAATCTGCCCGCTCTTGCTTGGAGAGTTGGTCGGGTTTACAACCCATCATGCCGGTTTTTTCCTCTGGACAGTGGGCAAATCAAGCACCGGATCTTTATCGTGAGCTAGCAAGCACTGATCTTATGCACCTTGCAGGTGGAGGAATCATCGGACACCCTGATGGCATTGCTGCAGGAGTAAGAAGCATGCGAGAGAGTTGGGAAGCAGCCGTTGCGGGTATAGATTTAGCGGTTTACGCTCAAACGCATTCTTCTTTAAAGAATGCAATTGATCACTTTGGAAAAGTATGAAGAGCGGTGATCAAATGAAGCTTGCTTTTTACGCCGATGACTTTACGGGATCTACTGATGCACTAGAGGTTTTAACTTTCGCTGGATTAAATTGTGCTTTATTTCTTGAAGTGCCTAGTGAAGCCACTTTAAATAAATATGGCCCTTTCGATGCAATTGGTGTTGCGGGTGCAAGTCGAGCTATGTCTCCAGCTGAAATGGTTGAGCACCTAACACCCATATTCGATCAAATGGCGAAATTACCAGTTCCGCTTGTGCACTACAAAGTTTGTTCAACTTTTGATAGCTCTCCAAAAATAGGAAGTATTGGCAAAGTAATGGAGCTTGCTAGGCACGCATTTTCAAATGCGGCAATTCCTGTAGTTGCCGCCACTCCTGCTCTAGCAAGATATTGCCTCTTTGGTAACTTGTTTGCGCGTTCTGCTACAGATGGTTTTGTTCACCGTATTGATCGACATCCTATTATGAGCGTGCATCCTATGACACCAATGCTTGAAGGTGATTTAAGGCTGCATTTTAGTAAACAATCAAACATCCCTTTTTCAAGTTTTACCTTGCCACTCTTTGAGCTTGGTCGCGAAGCAATGGACGTTGAGTTTCGGCGACTTGTTCAAGAAGCAAAAGGGGGCGCGATCCTTTTTGACGGTGCAACAGACACTCAACTGACTGAGACTGGTCGAATGCTAGAGATGATTTCCCTAGAACGTGCAAAAACGACTAGTCTTAGTAAAGTCCCTCTTTTTTGCGTTGGAGGCTCAGGCCTTGAGTATGGAGTGACCCAATGGTGGAAAGAAAAGGGCTCAATATCTCCAGATCCTATTTTCATAGATCTATTTAGTGAAGTTTCTCAGGTTCTTGCTGTATCAGGAAGTGCGTCTCCGTTAAGCGCGCTTCAGATTCAAGCAGCTTTGAATGAGGGATTCAAAGAGTTACGAGTAGATGCCGCAGCATTGGTATCTGGTGAAGGTATAAAAAGTGAATTAACGCGTTTGACTATCAGTGCACTGGATGCTCTCCGAACTGGTCATAGCTTGATAGTGCATACAGCTCAAGGTCCAAATGATTCCCGTATAAATGAGATGGTGTCTGCACTAGTTTCGAAAGAAGCTATGAACTCAGAATCTGCACGCTATGAAGGTGGGCGAAGGTTGGGGCATCAACTCGGAGAGTTGGTCAATAACTTGCTTCGTGCGTATCCATTGCAACGACTGATTCTTTCTGGAGGAGACACATCAAGTTTTATAACCCAACGTCTTGCGCCAACGGCGCTCCGTGTATCTGCCCGCCTATCCCCCGGAGCTCCTTTGTGTCGTTTGATATCTGGCAAGCCTCATTTAGCGAATCTTGAGATCGCCCTGAAGGGTGGTCAGATGGGGCAGCCTGACTATTTCATCAAGGCGTTACGCGGTACGTCTAAAGAAAACCGTAAATTTCACTAACCAAAAGGAGACCTACATATGACAAAAATGAATCGCCGACAAGCTCTTGCTCAGGGTGCAGCTTTAATTTCTGCGCCAGCCCTAGTAATGCCAAGGTATGCAAATGCTGCAGAGTACAACTTCAAATTCGGTACAAATGTGCCGATCACGCACCCACTTAATGTGCGGGCTATAGAAGCTTCAGAGCGAATTCTCAAGGAGACTAATGGTCAAGTCCAAGTTACTGTGTTTCCAAGCAACCAACTTGGTAATGATGCGGATATGCTGTCTCAACTAAGATCTGGCGGGTTAGAGTTTTTTACTGTTTCCGGTGTCAACGTACTCTCTCAATTAGTACCAATTGCGTCAATGTGGGGGCTTGGATTTGCATGGGTAAATGATGATGCTGTTCATAAAGCACTTGATGGCGAGTTAGGCAAATTTCTTCGAGCTCAGTTTCCAAAAGTAGGACTATTGGCAATGGATACGGTTTGGAGTTCAGGCTTTCGTCAGATGACTAATAGTTTACGGCCAATTAATTCACCTGATGACCTCAAAGGGCTCAAGATGCGTGTTCCTGTGAGTCCTCTATGGACGTCACTAATGAAAAATCTTGGTGCTTCACCTGCATCGATTAACTTTGCTGAAACCTACTCAGCACTTCAAACTAAAGTGGTGGATGGGCAAGAGAATCCGCTAGCAATTATTTCTATTGCCAAGCTTTTTGAAGTGCAAAAATATTGTTCAATGACTAACCATATGTGGGATGGCTGGTGGTGTATGACAAACCAAAAAGTTTGGGACCGCATACCTGAGAAAGCTCGTCCCATAATTTCCAAGAACTTTAATCAAGCAGCCCTTGAAATGCGCGCCGACGGGGCTAAGCTTAACGCTAGCCTGCGTCCTGAATTAGCGTCAAAGGGACTTGTATTTAATGATCCTAAGTTAGGTCCCTTTCGCGATCTTTTGATCAGCTCTGGTTTTTACTCAGAGTGGAAGCAAAAATATGGCGAAGAAGCCTGGGCATTGCTTGAAAAGCATACTGGCAAGCTTGGATGATATAAAGTCTGATTCACTTACTGATGATCCAATGCCGAAAGCAATGAGTTGCTGAGTGTGTTGACCGCGCTTGTAACTTTTTGTTCAATTTTGGGCACCCTTGCCTAGGTCTGCCTCAGGCAAGTTGCTCCAAAAAGAAATCCAATTATTGCTCCATCAACAGGAACAGTCCAAATGACTATAGAAGATTCGCAAAATCCCTTGCATATGAACAATTCCTGGCTGAGACCCCTTGAAGTTGTTTCAGCTTTGTTGTTGGTTGTTATCTTCACCCTGCTACTAGGCGGTGTGATTTCTAGATATTTGTTTAACTACCCTGTTACTTGGATCGATGAGTTGATCTCACTATCCTTTCTTTGGTTCGCCATGATTGGCACTGCTATCGCCATGCATCGCAATGAGCACCTCAAACTTATGGTCTTTCAAGACATGTTGCCTCCTAGGATTAAAGTTTTTGTACAAGCTTTTGGCTTAGTTGCTATTGGGGCTTTTTTGCTTAGCCTGATGCCACACGCGTTTGAGTATGTGAAAGATGAAATGGTAATCAGAACCCCCGCAATGGATATACCAAACGGATATCGGGTTGGCGCTATTGCTTTTGGTTTGCTTTCTATGCTTGCCATCATTGTGGTTTACGCTGTGAAGAGTACCAATTACTTTGACTTAGCTATCTCGATTCTCATTGTGTGCGGTTTAACAGTTGCCTGTGCGCACTTTTCTCCACAGCTTCAACTGCTTGGCAGTATCAATCTACTCTTCTTTATGGTGATCTTTGGTGTCATTTGCTTGTTAGCAGGTGTGCCCATCGCATTTTGTTTTGGCATTGGCACACTAAGCTATTTGGCCTTCTCGACCCAAATTCCGATTACTGTCATTGTGGGCCGAATGGATGAGGGTATGTCAAGCCTGATTCTCATCTCGGTTCCTATTTTTGTGTTGCTTGGTTGTATTTTGGACATCACAGGCATGGGCAAAGCTATTGTTGATTTTTTGGCTTCCATGTTGGGGCACGTACGTGCGGGAATGTCATATGTTTTGCTGGGCTCACTCTTCATTGTGTCTGGTATTTCAGGCTCGAAAGTTTCCGATATGGCCACTGTGGCACCTGCCTTGTTTCCTGAAATGAAACGCAGAGGGCATAAGCCCAAAGAAATGATAGCCCTGCTTGCCACTGGTGCCGCCATGGCCGATACAGTGCCACCTAGCATTGTGATGATTGTTTTGGGTTCAGTAGCTGGGGTGTCAATTGCGGGTCTGTTTCAAAGCGGTATTGTGATTGCCTTAGTCCTTCTCGTCATGTTGGTTGCACTAGCTCGTTGGAAAGCTCGTATAGAAGATATGAGCAATATCAAAAAAGCCAACATGAAGGTAGTGGGTAAATTTTTGATTGTGGCTTCACCTGCCTTGGTATTACCGTTCATCATTCGCAGCGCTGTAGGTAGTGGCGTAGCAACAGCCACCGAGGTTTCAACCATTGCAGTGGTCTATGCAATGCTCATCGGTAAAGTGCTCTATGGGGGCATTTCACTCAAACAACTTTATGACATGCTCGTTGAAACCGCTGCACTCAGTGGTGCTATTTTGCTAATTTTGGGTACAGCATCAGCTATGGCATGGTCCATTGCTCAGAGCGGAATGATTCGGGATCTTTCGAACTTGATGACTAACTTGCCTGGAGGGTGGATGACCTTCATGGCTTTCACTATGGCTGTCTTCTTGTTGTTTGGTTGTTTGTTAGAAGGTTTGCCTGCGATTTTGCTTTTGGCCCCCATAATGTTTCCCATTGCTAAGAAACTAGGCATAAATGACATTCATTATTCCATGGTGGTCATGTCGGCAATGAATATTGGTTTGATGATGCCTCCCATTGGTGTGGGGTTCTATTTGGCTTGCAGAATAGGCGGCGACTCACCAGATGAAGTCATGGGCGCTATCTGGCCCTACATCTTGGCATTAATTTTAGGACTCATCGTAATTGCCTATGTGCCGTGGCTTTCCATTGTTGCTTTGACCTAAACGAGCTTGCTTTATTGGCTTTGTTTGTCAATTTTGCATTCAAGCGGTAGTTCGATGCTTTTCTATTGGCTTTCTTTCAACAATCAAAGTTTTCAATATGTCAACTACAAATGAAAAACGTATAGCCTTAGTAACTGGCGGGGCGAAAGGTATTGGTGCGGAAGTTGCTGCCCGACTTTCAGCTTCAGGACATCATGTCTTTATTGGTGATCTGGACGATCAAGCGGCAAAAAGTACAGTTAGCCAGCTTAAGAATTCAGGTGGCAGCGCGAGTAGTCTGACATTGGATGTCGGCCAGTCTGAATCTATTGCAGCAGCATTTTCAGAAATAGATCGTGAATTTGGTCGCTGCGACATACTTGTGAATTGCGCAGGTATTGCTAAGGTCTTTCCATTTCTCGAATTTCCTTTGGAAAACTTCATAGCGACTATGAACGTCAACGTAACTGGTACGTTGTTATGTGCTCAGTTGGCAGCACGTTTGATGGTGAAACATCGATGGGGACGAATTGTCAACATTGCATCTGTGGCTGGCATGAGGGCTGTTGGATCTGGGCGTACTGCCTATGGAACGTCAAAGGGTGCCGTGATTGCACTCACGCGACAAATTGCGGTTGAGCTAGCAGAGTATGGAATTACTGCAAATGCAGTGTCGCCTGGTCCAGTCGACACTCCCATGACACAGCTGCTCCATACTGAAAAATTTCGAACTGAGTATTCGAAAGCAATTCCAATGGATCGTTATGGAACTTGTAGCGAGATTGCATCTGCCGTAATGTATCTGGTTTCAGAAGAAGCGCGGTATGTAACGGGAATTTCGATGCCAGTCGATGGAGGATTTCTTGCTTCAGGCGCTCGAGGCGTTTGATAACTTAAAGGAATCATATGCAGTTAACTAATCAAGTAGCTATCGTTACAGGCGGCGGATCGTTAAAAGGCATTGGATGGGCTGCAGCCAAGCGTTTTGCAGATGAAGGTGCAATAGTAGTCATTTTAGATTTAGAGGATAAAGCAGCAGCGCATGCTGCCCAAAAAATTGGTTCTAAACACCTCGGATTCGCTTGTGATGTGAGAAATGAAATTGCTTGCCGAGATGCCGTTCAAAGAGTAATAACAAATTTTGGACAAATTGATATTCTTATCAACAACGCGGGTGTAAGTCAATCTCAGCGGCTGATGGATAGCACCCAAGCTGACTTTGATTTGGTTATGGATGTAAGCGTAAGAGGTAGCTTCAATATGTCCAGGGCAGTTGTTCCCCATATGAGGCAACGAAAGTCTGGTGCAATTGTTTGTATGGGATCTGTAGCTGCACAGCGAGGGGGAGGTATTCTTGGGGGACCTCATTACTCAGCAGCTAAAGGCGCTCTTCAAACTCTTGCTAAGGCAATGGCCCGCGAGCTTGCGCCAGATGGTATACGCGCAAATGCTATTGCTCCAGGTATGGTGGATACCGAACTACTTATAGGCAAAATAGATGAAGAGGGTAAACGTAGAGTTGCGGAAGGCGTTCCCTTGGGCAGATTGGCCTCGGCTCAAGATATAGCTAACGCCTGTTTATTTCTTGCCTCAGCGCAGTCAGCTTACATCACAGGCATTGTTTTAGATGTAAGTGGTGGTTTACATATACATTGACCCCAAAGTCAATATTTTGATCTCACATAAACCAGCTACCGTGTAATAAAACGTGCAATCGCTGACAAAAATTGGCCAAAACAACACCTAAGTTTTGACTAGAGAACTTCTGATTAGCAGCCCGTAGCTTGTTCGAAATGAATAAACGCTACTTCCACATTTGCTTCCACACCTCTGTAGATAGCTTGTAACCTATTGATTTATATAAGTTATTTTTTATTGAAGCTGCTCATAATCCTTTGGTCCCTGGTTCGAGTCCAGGTGGGCCCACCAT
>JBBAKF010000056.1:7142-14565 GCA_040403635.1 Polynucleobacter sp. | reverse complement strand
GTAACTACGACTCTCTTAAGGTAGCCAAATGCCTCGTCATCTAATTAGTGACGCGATTTTTTACATTTGAAACAAAAAAGGGGTCCGACAATGTGAAAATTGATGTTTAACATCATAATCTCTGCGTTTGATTGGCTCAATTTTTGGTGTGACCAGTGTACATAACTATTTGCGATAAAATCTTTGATGAAATCATGAGATATCAAGTCTTACAACATCCTCATAGGAATTTGTTCTATCACATAGAGATTGAAGCCGCGATGAACAGATTGCTTGTGATTTATACGAAAATAATGGATAGAGTTGTTATTATGCGCAATCAAATTACATATAGTTTAGGAGTAAATTACAGCACAGAGACAACACAGAAATGCTATCGATTATTAACAAAATGCAGTTATAATTAATGTGGCAAGTATAGAGTATTTCATATATGTCGATATGTTATTAGGCAAAATCTTATCGAGAACGAAAATTATGAAATCTGACGGGTGTCTTAAAACTCTGATGAAATCAAGAATTAGTGTTAATACGCAAATATTTAGTCATCTGTACAAATGCATAAATAAATGTGAGAGGTACCAATAGGGTCTATTCTGCAGTTCGCTTCGGGGCCACATCATACAAACAAAAATGATAATCGAACAAATCAATGAACATCAACAAATCAATGATAATCATAAGGAAATATGAAAATATTAATTCAATGACAATCATAAAAGAGAAATAATAATCAAAATCATAAGAAAGTCATTGAAAAACAAAAAAAATCAATCAAATTCATTCGAAAGTCATTGACAACCGATAGAAAATCAACAAAATCATGTTTTTTTTTGAAAGTAATCAGAACATCAATAAATTCGTCATAACATTAATGAAAATAACAATTTTTTTTCCGAGACAATCTTCAATTTTTCTGTGTTTTTTTTTTCAAAAAGACATCAAAGTTTATTGATTTTGTATTTTCAAGGTGTTGTACTTGTGCACAATTTACAAAAATATGCACAGGCGCAGCATTTTCAGCTGTTTCAAAAAGTGTTGCACTTGTGCAAAATTGTAAAATGCCTTCACAGGTACAACGCTTTTGAATAGAGAATTTGTATTTTTCAAATTGACTATTTCCAATTGTGTTAAGTTTATAATTTTAGTTTATACAAACTTATAACACTTTAGAAATGTTACATTCAAACAGGTGCACCTGTCCAGAAATTTACAGGATTCTGTACAGGCACAACATATTCAGCTGTGTCAAAAGTGTTGCACCTGCGCATTTTTTATAATTTTGTACACAGGTACAGCACATTTCAATTTAACGTTTACAAAATTTTGTTCAATGTATGAAATTCAAAAGAATATCAAAAAGTGCCGCACTTGTGCACATGTTTTACAAAATAGGCACAGGCGCAGCAGTTTCAGTTGTGTCGAAAGTGTTGTACGTGTGCAGAATTGTATAATCTTGTGCACATCTACGGCTTTTTTTTAAATAACGTTTATAACATTTATTAAAATAATGTTTATAATTTTTTTTGTATAAACTTTAAGACTTTCTTTTTGCGTTAATTTCTTTATGAAAACATTATTCATGTTATATATACAAAAGTGTTGTACTTGTGTATTTGTTTACCATTTGTACAGGCACACAGTATTTTCAGCCGTGTCAAAAGTGTGTTACCTGTGCAGAACTACATAATCCGGTGCACAGGTACAGCACATTTGATATAAGTTATGTATTTTATTAAGAATTCTTTTAAGTTTCTAACATGTTGTGAAGTTGTGGAATTTAAAACAATGGTAATTGAAATGGTAATGGTAATGATGGTAATGGTAATGGTAATGTAATGGTAGTGGCAGTGGTACTTGCAATTGTACTTGCAATGGCAATGGTCATGGTCATGGTCATGGTCATGGTAGTGGTAGTGGTAGTGGTAATGATAATTGTAATCGTAATTGTAATAATGATGGTAATGGTCATGGTCATGGTCATGGTAGTGGTAGTAATAATGGGAATGGTAATAGTAATTGTGCTAGTTATTGTAATGGTCATAGTATTGGTCATGGTCATGGTAGTGGTAATGGTAGTAGTAATGGTCATGGTAATTGCCATAGTAATGGTGATGGTAATGGTCATGTTCATGGCTATGGTAGTTGTAGTAGTATTTGTAATTACCATTACCATGGCCATGACCATTGCCATTACAAATTACCATTACCATTTCCATTGCTATTACAATTACTATTCGTATCGCTATTACCATTACCGTTACCATTGCCATTGCCATTGACATGACCATTGTCATTACCATTACCATCACAATTACAATGACAATTCGTATTCATATTACAATTACTAGTACCATGACCACCACCATTAGCACTACCATTACCATTGCCTTGGCCATTGCCATTACCATTACCATTACAATTACCATTCTCATCATTACCATTACCATTACCATTACTATTAAGATTATTGTTAAAATTACCATAACCATAACCATAAACATAACCATTACCATGACCATTACCATTACTATTAGTATTACCGTTACCATTACCATTACCATCACCATTTAAAATACAAGTAGTATTATTATTACTTACCATTACCATTACCATTACACTTATTATTACCATGCGTATTTCAATTACCATTACCATTACCATTACCAATACCATTACCATGACCATTACCATTATTATTACCATTACTATACCATTAGCATCACAATTACAATTACAAGTACAATTCGCATTACAATTACAATTACCATTACCATAACCATCGCCATCGCCATGATCATTACCATTACCATTACCATTACCATTACCATTATCATTTAAATTACAATTACCATTACCATTACCAGTACCATTATTATTACCATGAGCATGACCATTACCATTACCATTGTCATCGCCATTGCCATTGCCATTGACATTACCATTGCAATTACCGTTACCATGACCATTACCATTACCATGCTTACCATTACCTTTTTTATTAATATTATTTTGGCCCTAACCATAACCATAACAATTACCATTACGATTACCATCATCATTACCATTACCATTACCATTACAATTACAAATATCACGATTGTTACAATTATTGTTACCATTGCCATGACCATTACCATTACAATTACGATTACCATTACTATTGCAATTACCATGACTGTTACCATTACCACTACCATGACCATTACCATTACCATTCCATTTACCATTAGCATGATTACTACAATTACCATTACAATTACAAGTAGTATTACCATTATCATTACCATGAGCATTGCCATGGCCATTACCATTCCCATTACAAGTACCATTACAATTACACGTATAATTAGTGTTCTATTAATAAAACCATTACCATGACCATGACAATTGTCATTGCCATTGCCATTGCCATTGCCATTACAAGTACCACTACCATTACAATTACCAATACCAATACCATTACCATGACCATTACCATGACCATGACCATTACCAGTACAATTACAATTACAACTACCATGACCATGACCATGATCATTATCATTACAATTACCATTACCATGCGTATAAACAGTATTATTACCATTACACTTCCTAGTACTATTACCATCACCATTACCATTACCATTGCCGTCACCATTACTATTGCCATTGCCATTACCATTGCCATTGCCATTGGCATTGAAATTACCATGACCATTACCGGTACCATTACCATCATTACCATTGCCAGTACCATTACAAGTATTATTATTTTATTTCTTACTTTAACCATAACCGTTACCATTACCATTACCAGTAGTATTAGTAATACAATTACCATTACCATTACCATTAAATTTCCAATTACAATTACAAGTAGTATTACCATTACCATTACCGTTACCAGTACCATGACCATTACCATTACCATTTCTATGACAATTGAAATTACCATGACCATTACAATTACCATGACCATGGCCATTACCATTATTATTACCACCACCATTGCCATTACCATGACCATTACCATTACCATCGTTACCTCTACCATTACCATTTCAATTATTTGTTAATACCATTACCGTAACCATAAACATACAATTACCATTACCATTACCATTATTATTATTACAATCACCATAGCCATACCATAAACATTATCATTACCATTACCATTACAATTCTTGTTATTATTACCATTACCATTACAATTACAATTACAAGTACAATTATTATTATTATTACCATTACCATGACCATTACCACTACAATTAGTATTACCATTATTATTACAATTATCATTACCAGTACCATTGCCCATACCATTGCCATGACCATTACCATTATCGTTACCAGTACCAATACCATTAGCATCACAATTACACTTACAATTACAATTACAAGTAGCATTACAATTACACTTACAATTACCATTACCATTACCATTGCCATTGGCATGGCCATTACCATTACCATTACCATTACCATTATTATTACAAGTACAATTACCATTACCACTAGCATTATTATTACCATGACCATGACCATTACCATCACTATTGCCATTGACATTGCCATTGCAATTTCCATTACCATTGCCACTACCATTACCATCATTACCATTACCAGACCATTACACTTTTCATTCCAATTACAATTACCATAAGCATTACCATTACCATTACTATTACAATTACCATTACCATTACCATGACCATTACCATTACAATTACAATTACTATCAGTAGTACCATTACCATTACCATTGCCATGACCATTACCATTACCATTATTAGTAGCATTACGATTACCAACTACCATTACCATTAGCATTACCATTACCACTACCATGACCATTACCATTACCATGACCATTACCACTGGCATTAATATTACAAGTGCAATTACAAATATTATTACAATTACAATGACCAGTACCATTACCATTACCATTACAATTACAAGTACAATTACAATTACAATTATTATTATTATTACCATTACCATGACCAGTGCATTGCCATTGACATTGCCATTGCGCTTTTCATTACAATTACCATAGCCATTACCATTACCATCATTACCATTTGCATTAGCATTATTTTTATTACCATTACCCATAATCATAACCATTAGCATTCCCATTACCATTACCGTTACCATTGCCATTACAATTATTATTACCATTACCAATACCATTACCATTACCAATTCATTAGAATCACAATTAAATATAACCATTACCGTGACAATTACCATTACAATTTCCATTACCATTACTATTGCCATTTTATGAAACAATAAAATTACCAGTACCATTACCATTACCATGACCATTACCATTACCAATACCAATACCATTACCATTTCAATTACAATACCATTACCATTATGATTACCATTACCATTACCAGTATTATTACCATCACTATTACAATTAATAATACCTCTTACCATTACCATTACCACTGCCATGACCATTACCAGTTCCATTACCAATAACGTTACCATTACTTTTACAATTCCAAGTACAATTAGCATTATTATTGGTATTACCATTACCATTGCCATGACCATTGCCATCACCATTACCATTATTACCAATACCATTACCATTACCATTGCCATTGCCATTGCCATTGCAATTGCCATTGCCATTAACATTACCATTACCATGGCAACTACCATTATCATTACCATTACCATCACCATTACGATTACCATTACCATTGCCATTGCCATTGCCATTGCCATTGCCATTACAATTAACATTACCATTACCATTACCATTACCATTACAATTTTTCATATTACCATTACCATTACCATTACAATTACGATTACAAGTATTATTATTATTACCATTACAATGACCATGACCATTACCATTACCATTACCATTACCATTATTATTACCATTACCATTACCATGACCACGCCCATGACCATTACCATTACCATAACCATCGCCATTGCCATTACAATTACAATTGCCATTACGATTACCATTACCATTGCAATTGCAATTGCAATTGCGATTGCCATTACAATTACCATTACCATTACCATTACCATTACCATTACCATTACCATTATTATTAATATTACAATTACCATTACCATTACCATTACAATTACGATTACAATTACAATTATTATGAATATTTCCCCGACCATGGCCAGTACCATGACCATTACCATGACCATTACCATTACCATTACCATTACCATTACAATTACAATTATTATTACCACTACCATTACCATGACCATTACCATGACCATGGCAATTACCATTAACATTACACTTACCCTCAGTATTACAATTCCAATTACAAGTACTATTACCATTACCGTGACCATGACCATTACCATCACCATTATTATTCTGATTACAAGTACAAGTACACTTATTATTATTACCATTCCGTAGCCATGTTGGCTCAAGCCATTTTGGCTCAAATCTTTTCTTGGCTCGCAAGCAAGGACAGGGTTTGTGCTCTGTCCGCCGGTAGCGAGCTAAGTCCCGCCCTACGGCCTTGAAGGGTTGGCTCGAGGAGGTCCGCAATCCGTGCGTCGCGGCGCCACGGTGTTGCCCGAGCGTAAACCGTTTTCGCGAGTCGGCTTGGCCACGCCGGCGGCCTTTGCGCCGGAGGTGTTGGAACCATGGCGGGGAAGCGTTTGGAGGACCGATTCGTGTTGCCCGGCCCGAAGGAGCCTGAGTGGGTGTGCTCATTCTGCAACAGGTCGGGCAACTGGGCGAGCCGTATCAAGTGCCGATGCGGGAAGGAGGCACCGTCTAACATCAGGCAACGAGCTCCGGAAGCAGCCAAGAAGTGCTCTTCGTCGGGCAAGAAGAGCTCCTCCGAGTCGGCCGTCGTTGGTGGTGGCAAGGGGAAAGCCTTACCACGCCAGGTCGAGGATCGGATCAATAAGTTGGATCAGGCGTTGGTGGACCGGGTCCTCATGGGGGAGAGGAGCCTTCCAGCATCGACGTCGAACCAAGGGAGTGCGGTTGCTCCGGTGGCTCCAGCAAGCAAGGCAGGCTCACCGCTGCCATGGACCTCTCGACCGGTCTGGAGGGATGACCCTGCCAGAGTTGAGGAGAGCATGGCAGGCGTGCAGTGATCGCCCACCTACGCGATGGAGCCAGGTCAGAGGACCCATCGAAGCAGCTTGGGTGAGTGCTCAGAGGCTGGGATGGACATGGCTTGGTGCTTTTTTCTTGGTTGCTGACGGTACGCGCATCAGTTTGGTGGGGAATGCACCAGCTGCGGTAGCCATAGAGGCGCAGAAAGCATACTTCAGGGATCTGCAGTGCAAGGTTGCCGAACGTGCCGGGTTGGGAGTTGCGGGTGGTCTTTGCCTGCGCTCCTCCGACGCTCCTCCGACGCTCCTCCGACGCTCCTCCGACGCTCCTCCGACGCTCCTCCGA
>JBBAKF010000056.1:0-7042 GCA_040403635.1 Polynucleobacter sp. | reverse complement strand
CGCTCCTCCGGCTCAGCGGACAGAGAGCTATCTGCCAACCAGCGGAGGCTTGTGCAGGTGGTAGCTTGTGGGGGCGTCTGGACCAAGCAGAGGTTGCAAGAGGCTGGATACGATGTCATTCCTGCGTGCAGGTGCGGTCACGACATCGATTTGCTACATCACAAGCTATACCTTTGCCCTTTGTCTGTTGAGGTGAGGGCCAAGACAGATTCTGGGCTGATCGAGTGGGCACGCTTGATCCCGCCAGGGCATCCGCATCTCAGGGGCTTGATGTCCTCGCCGGCGGCGCGTTGCCCACCGCCAGTGGAAGAAGACATCGTCAAGTTCTGGTGTGAGGACCCCGGTGCTCGTGTTGAGGACGTCGTACTTGGGGAGGTTATCCTCGACGGATCTTGCGGGAGGCCTTGGGACAGAACGGTTGCGAGAGCAGGTTGGGCCGTGGTGAAGCTCAAACAGGATGGGGAGCTCTTCGTTGCACTCTGTGGCCCGGTACCTCGGAGGTACCGTCATGCTTCACCCGTGGTTGAGCATCTGGCCATGAGACGTTTGGTGGAAGTGGCACGTGTTGAGGTCACCCCGGTGGTGGACTACGCTGGGCTCCTGAGAGCCTATTGGGCCAGAGACCCATGGCAGTTCATGGCGGGATCGCCCTTGGCTGGCCTCGTGCGGGGTGCAATCTCCACTTTGGGCTTCAAGTTGGCCGGTGTCAGAAAGGTCAAGGCCCACCAAGACATCGCAGCCTTGGTACCCGGATCCGAGGAGTGGAGGTTGGCCAGGGGTAACGAGCAGGCTGACCTGAAGGCCAAAGAGGCTCTCAGGCTTCACCAGCCGCACGACTCCGACAGCATGACCAAGGGGCAGATCCTCGGCGAAAGGCTGGAGGACTTCTTGCAGTTTCAGGCGCGGGTCATGGAGCTCTGGCCCAGGAGGCCGAGGGCGAAGCGGCTACAACGCGGGGACCTGCAGCCGCAAGCTGTGCCGCCAGCGAAAGAGGGAAGACGTCAGCACGACTGGCAGTGGAGGGGGACATCTCAGATATGGGTATGTATGATGTGCTTGTCAAGTACAGTCAACAAGGCAAGGAGGAGGGACTGTTGCCCTGGTCGCTCTCTCAAGATGCGTGAGGTGTTTGAGCCGGAGCTGTGGCATGTGCTGTGGGCTTTCGACCTGCAGCCTGGTTTCATCGTTGCTTGCTCACGCTGCGGGGCCTGGTGTGACAGGGAGCCGCGAGGCCTTCTTAAGCCTTGCCCTCTGACAGCCAGCAGGGAAGGAGCTGCTTGCTGGGAAAGGCTCGCTGAGGGGATGCATCCAATGATTCGTGGGTGCAGGTTCGGCAGGCCGGTCTTGGTCAAGAGCCTTGGGGACTTTTGTTTTTGACGGCCTGGCGCCGCTGCTGTGTGGGGCGGCATTGCGCGCAATGCCGTGTTGTCCGCGTCGTACAGAGGGGGCTCGGGTGCCCAGGCGGTATTTTCGGCCTGGGTCGTGCTCGCCTGCTGGCGGCGTTCTGGAGCGCTTGGGAGTTGGGGCCCGCTCTCAAGTCTGAAATAAAACTTCAATTATTATTACCCTCATCATTACCATGACCATGACCATTGCCATTACCATGAACATTGCCATGTCCATTACCATTTCAATTACAAATACAATTACCATGACCATTACAAGTACCATTACCAATAACATTACCATCATGACCATTACCATTACCATTCCAATTTTTCATTTTTTTAAAGAATACCATAACCATAACCATTACCATTGCCATTATTTTTATTATTACCATTACCATTAAAATTGCCATGACCATTACCGTTACAATTACAAATACTATTATTATTATTACCATTACCATTACCATTCATATTACCATTACCACTGCGATTACTATTACAAGTATTATTACAATTACCATTACCATTACCATTACCATGATCATTACCATTCCCAGTACCATTACTTGTACAAATACAAGTACAAATACAAAGTATTATTCCCATTACCATCATCATGACCATGACCATTAACACTGCCATTATTATCACAATTTCTGTTACCATTTAAAATTACAATTACCATTACATGACCATGACCATGACCTTGACCATTACCAGTACCATTGCCATTGCCATTACAATTACTATCACCATTACCATGACCATGACCATTACCATTACCATCACCAGTACCATTACCATCATTACCATTACCATTACCATTACTATTATAATTCATATTACCATTACCATAACACATAACCACAACCATTACCATTTCCAAGCACATCATTTTTACCAATACCATTACCTTACCATTAGCACTACCATTAACATTACCATTACAATCACAATTATTATTTCTATTTTTTTCATGACCATTACCATTACCATGACCATTACCATTACCATTACCATTCTTATTGCCATTCTTTACAATTACCATCACCATTACCATTATCATTACCACTACCATTACCATGACCATTACCATGACCATTACCATTACCATAACCAGTACAATTACAAGTACAATTACAATTGCCATTACCATGACCTTTACCATGACCATTGCCATTACCATTACCATTTTTTTACGATTAATTTTACCATTACTATTAGTACTACTATCACCTTTACCATTACCATTACCCATTACCATTCCCATTATTATTAGCATTATTATTACCATTACAATTAGTAGTACTATCACCATTACCATTACTATTACCATTAACATTACCATTACCATCATTACCATTACCATTACCATCATTACCATTTTCCATTACCATTACAATTAATATTATAATTACCGTTACCATAACCATAACCAATACCATTACCATTACCATTACCATGAGTATTACTATTACAATTAAAATTACAATTACAATTACAATCTCAATTACCATTACCATTACCATTACCGTGACCATTACCATTACCATTACAATTACAATTACAATTACCCTTACCATTACCACTACCATGACCATGACCATGACCCTTACCATTACTATTACCATTGCCATTGCCATTACAATTACCATTACCACTACCATTACCATGACCATGACCATGACCATGACCATTACCATTATTATTACAATTACAATTACAATTATTATTACCACTGCCATTACCATTACCATTACCATGACCATTACAATTACCATTACCATTGCCATTGCCATCTTCATTACAAGTACAGTTACCATTACAACTACCATTAACATTACCATTACCATTACCATTATCATCATTGCCATGACAATTTTTAACTTTAATAATTCCCGTTACCATAACCATAACGATTACCATGACCACGGTAATTGCAATGGTAATAGTGATAGTAATTGTAGTTGTAATGGTAATGGTAATTGTAATGGTAATAGTAATGGTGATGGTTATGGTCATGGTTATGGTTATGGTTATGGTAAGAATGATGATAATAGTAATGGTAATGGTAATGGTTCTGATGGTAATGGTAATGGTAATGGTGATGGCAATGGTGATGGAAATGGCAATGGGAATGGCAATGGCAATGGTAATGGTAATGGTCATGGTCATGGAAAAAAGTAACGGTAATGGTCATGGTAATTGTAATTTTTAAAACAATGGTAATTGTAATGGTCATGGGCATGGCAATGGCAATGGTAATGGTAATGGTATCTTCAAGTTTTAATAATAATGGTAATTGTAATGGTCATGGTCATGGCAATGGCAATGGTAATGGTATTTTTTGTAAATGCGAATGTAATTGTTTTTTAATTTAATTGGAATGCTAATGCTAATAGTAATGGTAATGGTAATAGTACTAGTAATGGTCATGGTAGTGGTATCGGTAATGGTAATGGTAATGGTAATTGTAATGGTAATTTTAATAGTAATGGTAATAGTAATGGCAATAGTAATGGTAATGGTAATGGTAATTGTCATTGTAATGGTAATTGTAACATTAATAGTTATTGTTTTTGTAATTGTAATGGTAATGGTACTTGTAATGGTAATGGTAATAGTAGTGGTAATGGTCGTGATATTATTTATGGTTATTGTTATGGTAATGGTAATGGTAATAAAAATAGAAATAGTATGGTAATGGTAATGATGGTCATGGTAACGGTAATGGTAATGGTAATGGTAATGGTAATGTAATGGTTATGTTAATGGCAATGGCAATGGCAATGGTAATGGTCATGGTCATGGTCATGGTCATGGTCATGGTACTAGAAATGGTAATAGTAATAGTAATTTCAGTTGGAATAGTAAAGGTAATGGTATTGGTAATTGCCATGGCAATTGCAACGGTAATGGATGGTAGTGGTAATGGCCATGGTCATGTAACGGTAGTGGTAGTGGTAATTGTAATGGTAATGGTAATGGTACTTGTACTGGTAATGGCAATAGTAAGGGTAATGGTCATGGTAATGGTACTGGTAATGGTAATGATAATAGTACTTGTAATAGTAATGGTAATGGCAATGGTAATGGTAAGGGTAAAAATAATAGTAATGGTAATGGTAATAGTAGCGGTAATTGTAATAATAATAATAGGGTAGTGGTAATGGTAATTGTAAGGGTAATAGGAATAATTATGGCAATTATAATGATGGTAATGCTAATGGTAATGGTAATGGGTATGGTAATGGTCATTGAAAAATGAGGAATTGTAATTGTATTTGTAATTGTCATAGTAATGGTAATGGTAATGGTAATGGTAATAATAATTTTAATTTTAATTGTAAATGTAATTGTAAAAATAATGGAAATGGAAATGGTAACGGATATGGTAATGGTAATGGTAATGTTAATAATAATTGCAATTGTGATTTTAATAATGGTAACGGTAATCGTAAAGGTAATGGTCATTGTAATTTTAAAATTAATAGTAATTGTTGTTGTAATTGTAATGGTAATGGTAATTTTAATTGTAATAGTTTTAGGAATGGTAATGGTAATGGTTATGGTCATGGTCACGGTTATGGTTATGGTTATGGTAATAATTATAGTAATAGTAATGGTAATGGTAATGGTAATGTTGGTAGTGGTGATGATAAGGGTAATATTAATGGTAATTGTAATGGCAATGGCAATGGCAATGGTAATGATGGTAATGGTAATGGTAATGGCCATGGTTCAGCACTCTTTGCATTATTCTTTTTGATGTTGTTGATTGTCTTATGCTTTGCATTTATTTTTTTCTGATGTATTTTTTGTTCTTATGATGTTCATTAAATGTGTTCTGCTTTTCATGTATGTGTTAATGATTTTGTGTATAGTTTCTCATGGTTTCATTTGATTGTTTGAGATTGTCATACATTACTTTCGATTTTAATAAATTTTCTTGTGAATTCATGACTTTTATGAATTTGAATGAATATTTAAGTATTGTCATTGCGATTTTTCTTAATTGGTTTCATTGATGTGTATACGATTGCATTGGCTAGGGAGCGCGACCGCAAACTGCTGAATAGACCAAATAGGTAATTATTATTTATACATTTATATATTTTTTGTGTAAGTATGTATGATATGTCTGGATGTGCATGTTTGGGAATCGTTTGAAAAATTGTTATATTGTTAAAACAGATCCGTACAATGGGGATCGGATTGGAACTGAGGGTTGGGTATAAGGCTCCTTCCTTTGATTCTTGAATGTCGCAGATGGTGTTCGGCGCCACTTGGAGGACAGTGGATTGCGCATGGCAACACTACTTGTGTCTTTGGTCTTTCCGCGCGCAGTGCGCAGCCAACTGAGAAATGGAGCGGACAAGGGTAATCCTACGGTTCTATAGTAACAAGTTTTGCGATGGTCTCAAAAGGTGTTGACACAATGCGATTTGTGCTCAGCGGTCTCAATGGCGTCATTCAAAAAACAGCGCGGGGGAAAAGGCGTGAATATGTCTCTGGCTTTTTTCGATAGCCACATGCCTCGTCATCTATTTAGTGATGAGCATGAATGGGTTAGCGAGATTCTAATGGTCCCTATTCATCAACAAGCGGAACCAAAGCCAACGGCACGGGATTGGGACAGCCATCTGGGAAAGGAAGTTGTGTTGAGTTGCACTCTAGTCTAACTGCGTGAAATGATTTAGAAAGTGCAGCCTTGGTGGGCGCCTTGGTAAGAACCACGTTGACTAGCAATGATGCGGTGGGAATGAGCACGTGGTTGGTGCTCAGCAGTTGCGTGAGTTCCAATGACAAGCGTTGCTATCCATAGCGATGAGGTTGAGCGATACACTACGAGGGTTGTTGGTAAGTACGAGGGAGTTGCTCTACGGTAATAGATGATTGCTGTTGGATGTTGACGGCGGGGCGCCCTTTTCGATACAAGAACATGGTTCGCGACCTTTGATTGGCATGTTGGTGCATGTATGTTGACCGTTTCTTAATGGAAAAGATGTCGGCAGTTGCGTTGACCAGAACATCGGGCTTGTGCGCGTCGCTTGCGCGCGGCGTTTGCCCATCGAACGCCGGAGGCTGCTGCTGCAGGCAAACACAGAAAGCCCAGGAGCAAGCCAGAACCCACAACCTACGAAGAGTAATTCTGCGATTGCTTTCCAACGCTCGCGCGCAAATTGAGAAATTTAAAAAACAGTTGCAGAATACTGCGGCAGGGAAAAAGCTTCGAGCGATTAATGTTGGCGTAGTCTGTTGCATGTTCCTTTGGGTCGAGTGTTCAGGCTTCTGCCGAACAGTTTGGCAGTGTAGCTGTGTGTGCTTGCTGGCCATCATGCTTGGCATGTTGGTTGGTTCAGTGATGGCGATGCAAAACGCAAAACTACATGTAGCAGTGATGGTGAGGAAACAGTGTGAGGCTAATTGTACCAAGCAAGCACTTCATACATAGGAACGAGTCTGAGATGTAATTTGCATTCTTCGCTTGTGGGTCAGTAAAGCAGGTGCCAAGCGTGTGTTGGTTTGCCTAGGTCAATGGTCTTGTCAGGCGTGTTGTATATTCACGCCTTGCAACTCCAGTCTGGCCCTAAGCCACCTGGTTGATCCTGCCAGTAGTCATATGCTTGTCTCAAAGATTAAGCCATGCA
>JBBAKF010000055.1:0-14566 GCA_040403635.1 Polynucleobacter sp. | reverse complement strand
TGATGATATCGCCATGCATAAGCGGCTTGTTCAAAATTTCCGACAATCGTAAAACCAATTGCGGTGAGCCTCGTAGGAATCCAATCTATGAGGTAACGAAACTTTTGAATCATATCGATGAGCTTTGGACTTGCCAAGCCAAATTTCCAGCGCTCTTCCGCCATGATCGTCAAGCGATACATCACCACACCAGCAGGGCCAATCGGAATTAAAAAGGCAAAGAAAACACCAAAGACATGGGAGTGGACTGCCAAAATAGCGCGCTCGAGCGTGTGTCGAACAATTTCTGATTCAGTCATCGACTCTGTATTTAAGCTTGGTCCCACCCACTGGGATAACTCCCTTCTTGCATCGTCAATCCGCTTTTCTTGCAGCGCAACTTGTATCGTGCGGTAGTGGTAACTAAATTGTCGAAAACCCATAAATGAATACACGATCAATACATTCCATGCGAGAGCTAACAAGGGCATTTGATAAATTAACCATAAATGCACCATCAGAACAAAGAGTACCGGGGGCAATATGAGCACGACAATCGCTACCTTAGCTGATGTATGCTCTCCTGTGTCACAATAGTTAGGGACACGATCGATCCAATACTGCATGAGTCGTTGCGTCCAGTGCATTGGGTTGATGGGTCGATATTGCTCTAAAATTAAACTTAACAATACAGAAATAAATGTCATTAATTAAGCTCTTAAAAAGTGATATAGATTTCTGAGCATACCAGCAGTTGCCCCCCAAATAAACTTTGATTCATAAGGCATCGCATAAAAGCGACGCCGACCATTTGGTCCTTCCCATTCTCTAATCTGATGGTTGGCGGGGTCCATCAAAAAGCTAAGAGGCACTTGGAAGATTTCTGCTACCTCATTGGTGTCCGGAACCAACTCATCTACGGAAGAAACTAAGCCTACGATTGGGGTGACTTGATAACCCGTAACCGTAAAGTAATCCGGTAAGTGCCCTAAGGGCTCTACATGATGATGCGCCAAACCGATTTCTTCATGCGCTTCTCTGAGCGCAGTATGTTGTAATGTTTGATCAGACTCTTCTTTTCTGCCACCAGGAAAACTGATTTGGCCCGCATGATCTTGTAAATGTTCCGCACGCTTAGTGAGTAATACACTTAAATGATTTTCTTGTAATACGATCGGTATTAAGACGGCGGCAATCCGCTTACCTGAAGTTTGCATGTTTTCAATGGACTGTCGTGATTCGTCTGTCAGCTCAGGTGTCCAAGATTTTGTTTGTCCAAAACGACTTCGCAGTGCCGTTGGGTGGAGTAAATCCGCATCCACTGAAGGAGCATCTAGAGATGCATGTTGGATAGGCACCATTTGTGGGTCAAACTGAGGAATGCGTCTTTGCATAGAATAATTATAAGCCTAGTCTTTTATGATTCATGAAGATTCGTGTGAAATGAACAAGTGAAACATAAGTAACCCTATTCAATAAAATTACCCTAATAAAAAAGCAGCCGAAGCTGCTTTTTATAATAAAAAATCCTGTTGATTCTTACTGCGCAACAGTCTCTTTCACCTTACGAGAAACTAACTTCTCTTTAATACGTGCAGACTTACCTGAACGCTCACGGAGGTAATAAAGTTTCGCACGGCGCACATCGCCACGACGCTTCACTTCAATACTTGCAATGAGTGGTGAGTAAGTTTGGAATGTTCTTTCAACACCTTCACCAGATGATATTTTACGTACGATAAAGCTTGAATTTAAGCCACGATTGCGCTTAGCAATCACAACACCTTCAAAAGCCTGTGAACGTTTACGGGTTCCTTCAACTACATTGACGTTAACAATGAGTGTATCGCCAGGTGCGAAATCAGGAACTACTTTGTTTGCCGTTAGGCGAGCAATTTCTTCTTGCTCAATTTTTTCGATGAGATTCATCTATCAACCCCTTATGCATCATTTCAGCGTTGATCCCAAAACCAGTTTGGACCTGAAAGAGGATACGAAAATTAAAACTGCTAAGTTTTTCGGATGTTCTTTAAAAACAGTTCATCTTTACTACTTAACAACCCTTTTTTGCGAGCCGCCTCGATCAGATCAGGACGCCTCAAATGGGTAGCAAGCAAAGATTGCTCACGACGCCAGCCCTCTATTATGGCATGATTTCCGCCCAAAAGCACCCCCGGTACAGCAGAATTTTCATATATTTCTGGTCTTGTATAGTGCGGGCAGTCAAGTAAACCATCCATAAAGCTATCTTGTAAGGCAGAATCCTTGTCACCAAGTACCCCAGGAATGAGCCTGACCATGGCATCAATCATTGCCATTGCAGCAATTTCACCACCTGAGAGCACAAAATCTCCCAAACTAATCTCTAAATCAACGTTGCGATCAATAAAACGCTGGTCAACTGCTTCATATCGTCCACAAACCATCGTGATTTGCTCATTTTTGAGTAATTCAGACGCCATGTCCTGATTAAAGGTCTTTCCTTGTGGAGAAAGAAGAATGACAGGTCCAGGGCTAGCTTGTCCTTTTTTAATCGTCTGCAGTGTTTTTTCAAGAGGGTCAGCCATCATCACCATGCCCGGACCTCCACCATATGCACGATCATCGACCGTTTTTCGGTTGTCTGTTGTGTAGTCTCTAGGATTCCAGGTTTGAAGGCCGAAGAGTTGCCTATCTAAAGCACGTCCAACCACCCCACCCGAGTGAATCACTTGGAACATTTCTGGAAAAATACTGATGACATCAAAACGCATCATGGTTTGCTTACCAATCTATTTGCCAATCGACCACAATTTTTTTAGGTGAACTGTTTAAATCGACTTCGATAATGAAGGATGCCACAAAAGGAATTAAATGTTGTTTTTTCTCATCCTGTGCAACGATAAGAACGGTTTGAGCACTGTTGTCGACAATTTCTTTCACGGTACCAATCAACTCATTTTGCAGATTATGAACCTCGGCCCCCATCAGATCGGTCCAGTAATACTCGTCATCACCTAGTGGTGGAAACTTAGACCTCGGAACTAATACTGTTGCCGATTTAAAAGACAAAGCAATCTCTCGATCCGTTAAACCCACCAGCTCTAAAATCACAGTACCACTATGCTCTTTGGCTTTGTAGACTGAAAAATCCCGCATTTGTGGCAACCGAACACCACTGAGCCAAATTTCTTTAGCAGCTATAAGAGCGACAGGATCATTGGAAAAAGGCCGGATTTTGAGGGCGCCACGAATACCATATGCTTCTATCACGGTACCGACTTCGATTAAATCACTGTTCTCAGTCGTCATAGTGACGCTACCTCATTGTGGGGGTATCCCCCAGCAAAATTAGTTCGCTGCAGTTGTGCTGTGTTGCTTGATTAAACGTTTTACGGTTGGAGACAATTCAGCTCCAACACCAGTCCAATACGTTAAACGGTCTTGAGCAACACGGAAACCCTGCTCTGTAGCCACTGCTCTTGGATTGTAATAGCCAAGACGCTCTACAAAGTTAGAGTCACGGCGATTACGCTTGTCCGTAACAACAACACTATAAAAAGGACGCTTTTTTGAACCACCGCGTGCGAGTCGAATGACGACCATAAGTATTCCTCAAATTAAACAAAAATAAAAAAATGTAGGCGTAAACTCAATCTTAAGTTTCAATTAGTCACCAAAGAGTATTATTGATCTTGCACAATAATACGAATTACTACCCTAGAAAACTCACTATTTTATCTTAAAACAGCCATGCAGACAAACATTTCTTACCCTTTGGACACTAAATTCTCTTTTTTTCGACTAAGTTTTGTTTTTTTAGCTGTTTTTCTCTTAAACGCCTGCTCAAATATGCTTCCTAGTTGCAACTCTTGCTCCACCCCACCCCTATCCCAGCTTAATGGTCGCTGGGAACTTCTACGCTGGAATTACCCTTCTGATGCATCTGGCAAAGTGCAACTACGTAAAGTTCCTCACGGAGATAATGGCGAACCCATCATCATCGAATTTAGTAATGAGAAAAAAATGGTTTTTGGCTTCTCGGGATGTAATCGCTTTTTCGGCACAATTACGACAGACTCCAAAGATGCTATCCAAATTAGTAAAGTCGGTAGTACTCGGAAGATGTGTATGGAAAATTTCCGGATGGAATTAGAACGCGATTTTCTCAATCAATTACAAGATTACCGGTCATTACAAATGAAAGATGATCAACTATTACTCATTGGTCGCTCTGGTGATGTTCTGAACTTTGTAAAGCGCGGCCCCCCTTAAAGCAGTCTCTGTAGCAGGTCTGTATTTGGGGTATTATGTTCCACTATGCATAATGCCTTCAAATCAAAACTCCTTGTTTGCCTGCTGAGTCTTTTTCTCCCAGGTACTGGCCTTCATTGGCTTTACCTCAAAGGAAAAAACTGTCCCTGGTTTTATCTGCAATTCATTGCTCTTACCTTAGGTATTTGGGGTTGGGTTGAACTAGCGCAAACTGAAAAAGCTTCCATTCTAGGTTGGTGTGCTGTGGCCTGTGGTCATATTTCTTTAATGACTAGCTGGCTATGTACGATTGTTTTTGGTCTGCGTTTAGATGATCGCTTTGATGCGCAGTTCAACAGCCAAGTATTGAAAAAAAATGCCTCTGGATGGCTAGTCATTTTATGCGTCGTGATTGCCCTTCTGGTTGGAGCATTTGTGCTGATGAGCGGCCTTGCAATCGCATTTGAACAATATTTTATGTCTCAAGTAGAGGCGGCTAAAGTGATCTCGCAATAAAAATCTGCAGGCTATGATTAATCAATTACACCCAATTTTCTAGAGATAAATGGGGAACTCTTCGAAACTCATTTAAATTATTTGTAACTAGTATTAAACCTTGGCTGATAGCATGGGCCGCAACGTGAATGTCATTTTCACCAATGATTTCTCCATTGTTTTCAAGTTTTGCTTTGATTTGACCATATGTTTGAGAAGTCTTTTGATCATATGAAAGCACTTCAATATGACTTATGAAGTCCTCAACAGCCTCTAGATTTTTACTAATATTTTGACTTTTTTCTGCACCATAAATTAATTCCGAAAGTGTGATGCTAGAAATCGCCATTCGATTAGTATTTTGATTGAATATATCTAGTACTTGAATAGGCCTTCTCTTTAGGACATAAATCACTATATTCGTGTCAAGCATGTATTTCAACATCAAAAACTCTCTCTTTGTGAATTTTTTTGTACCCCACGATCATTCATAAAATCTTCTGTAACAGAGGGTCCACTTAAAAAGAAATGATCCCAAGTATTTTCAATAGGAGTAATAATGCGATCTTTACCTCTGATCCGTACAGCCACTTTTTTTACATCATCTGGGAGGCGAGCTTCAGCTGGGAGGCGAACAGCTTGTGTTCTATTATTAGTAAAAACAGTAGATAGAGTTATTTTCATAAGATTCTCCATGTATATAGCATTAGTATATGGCATTTTATCCTATTATTCGTAACGAGAAATGAATTTTATTTTAAAGCCAATAAAAAAAGAATTCACACCTGAGACCTTATATCCTATAAGCCTTTAGGGTTTTATAGAATAAAAAATCTACTCCATTAGAAATAACTTTTCTAATAGTTGCTCGTTTGATTAATGGCTTTTTGGAAATTCAACCGTATCTAGAGATTAGAACTGTTCCGGTTTTAGTTCATTGGTCACTCTGCCACCTTCCATGATGGACTTCGCAATCCCGGGAACTTGGGTGAGTAAATGTTGTGCATAAAACTGTGCTGTACTAATTTTGGCTTGATAAAAGTTCGGATCTTGATCATGCAACTTTTCAGCCTCAAGTAAGGCTCTTGCCATTTGCCATCCAGCAAGTGTGAGTCCACAAATTTGTAAGTAAGGAACGCTACCTGCAAAGACTGCTTTAATATCTGTTTTCACATTCATAAGGATATACATCACTACTTCTTCTAATGATTGTCTAGCAAGCTTTAACTGCTCCAACATCATCTTTGCGGCTGCAGAATTTGATGTGGCCAACACTGCCTCTGTTTTGGCAATCTGTTCGCCTATCGCTTGCGCTGTACCTCCACCATCTCTTAATGTTTTTCTGCCAATTAAATCGTTTGCTTGAATCGCCGTAGTGCCTTCATAAATAGGCAAAATACGTGCGTCACGATAGTACTGCGCAGCTCCTGTTTCCTCAATGAAACCCATCCCGCCATGTACCTGCAACCCAAGACTGGCTACTTGTACAGCCATTTCTGTTGAAAATCCTTTAACGATGGGTACTAAAAATTCATAAAAGGCTTGGTTCTCTTGTCTCGTTTTTTCATCGAGTGTATGCTGCGCTAGATCGGCAGCTGCTGCTGCAACGTAAGCTAAACTGCGCGCGCCTTCTGTGTATGCACGCATCGTCATGAGCATCCGCTTGACATCGGGATGGTGAATGATGGCTACTGATCCTGTAGACCCAGCAAGGTCTCTACTCTGAATCCGTTCTTTTGCGTAACTTACAGCCTTTTGATAGGCTCGCTCAGCAAGTGCTATCCCCTGCATTCCGACGCCAAAGCGCGCAGCGTTCATCATGATGAACATGTATTCTAAGCCGCGATTTTCCTCACCCACTAAATAGCCCATGGCCCCACCAGCATCACCATACTGCAAGACCGCAGTAGGACTCGCCTTAATTCCTAATTTATGCTCTAGTGATAGGCACTGCACATCATTGCGCTTACCAATGTGTCCCTTTTCATCGACCAAGTACTTCGGTACCAAAAATAAAGAAATCCCCCGCACACCTTCCGGTGCATTGGGTGTTCTTGCGAGTACCAAATGAATGATGTTTTCGGCAAAATCATGCTCACCATAGGTAATATAGATTTTGGTGCCAAAGAGTTTGTAATTTCCCTGACCATCAGGTTCCGCACGTGTTCTGATGAGGGCTAAGTCTGATCCAGCTTGCGGCTCAGTTAAGTTCATGGTCCCAGTCCATTTTCCAGAAATCATCTGCGGGATAAAGCGTTCTTTGATTTGAGGACTAGCCGCAACCATCAGCGCTTCAATCGCGCCATCAGTCAGCAATGGACATAAGGTAAATGATAAACACGCGGAGTTTGCCATCTCCTGGCACGCTGTTGATATGAGCTTGGGTAAGCCCTGCCCACCGTATATCACAGGGTGTGTGATTCCCTGCCAACCAGCAGCCACATACTGCTCAAAGGCGGCTTTAAACCCTGGCGATGTCTTTACCTGACCGGCTAATAAATGACTGGGCTGCTGATCACCCACCCAATTCAGTGGCTCAAGTACCTCTTGTGCAAATTTTGCTGATTCTTGCAAAATCGCATCCATCGTATCTGTATCTAACTGCGCCTCTTTAAAGTACGGTAAATGACTGATCTGATCGACTCCCGCTAAATGATGCATTAGAAACATCATCTCTTTAACAGGTGCTTGATATGTCATCCCCACTCCTTAAAAGTGAACCCTTTACTTTTTCATTGCTGTAATAAGCTCAGGTACCGCAGTAAATAAGTCTGCTACAAGGCCATAATCGGCCACACCAAAAATTGGTGCTTCCGGATCTTTATTGATTGCCACAATCACTTTGGAGTCCTTCATTCCAGCTAAATGCTGAATTGCCCCAGAAATCCCAACGGCTAAGTAGAGCTTTGGCGCGACAATTTTTCCTGTTTGTCCGACCTGATAATCGTTCGGCACATAACCCGCATCGACAGCTGCTCGTGATGCTCCTAAAGCCGCTCCAAAACTATCGGCTAAAGGCTCCATCACAGCATGATATTGCTCAGCAGATCCTAAACCGCGCCCGCCCGAAACAATCACTTTTGCGGCAGTGAGTTCTGGTCGATCGGACTTGGTGGTCTCACGCGAGACAAACTGACTCACGCCAAGATCTTGCACAGGGATTAACTGCTCAGTACTCGCTTGCCCTCCTGTAGCAGCAACCGGTTCAAAACTCGTAGGTCGCACTGTAATCGCTTTGATACTGTCTTGTGATTGGATGGTCGCAATCGCATTACCCGCATAGATGGGGCGCTCAAAAGTATCTGGACTAATCACTTTCGTAATCTCTGATATCTGCCCTACGTCTAAAAGTGCCGCAACACGGGGCATGATGTTTTTACCATTCGCACTTGCAGCCACTAATATATGCGTGTAGTTTTTTGCGATCGCGAGTACTTGACTCGTTAAATTTTCAGCGAGTTGATTAGCAAAAATCGGGCTATCCGCCACCAATACTTTACTCAGACCATGAATACCCACCGACTGTGTAGTTACAGCAGCGAGATCCTGCCCCATCAATAAAAGATGTACGTCCTGATCCATTTGTAAGGCTACACTGATAACACTGCGTGTGCTGGCTTGAACTTCCTGCTGTTGATATTCAGCAATTACGAGAACAGTCATTTAGATTACCTTTGCTTCATTTTTTAATTTATCGAATAAGGCAGCTACATCCGCCACCATCACTCCGGCTTGACGTTTAGCGGGCTCTACAACCTGCAAAGTTTTTAAACGGGGACTAATATCCACGCCTAATTCCGCGGGCTTGATCATGTCTAAAGTCTTTTTCTTGGCCTTCATAATATTAGGCAAAGTCACGTATCGTGGCTCGTTGAGACGTAAATCTGTGGTGATCACAGCGGGCAACGCAATACGAATCGTCTCTAAACCACCATCAACCTCACGTGTAACCTGGGCAAATTGCTGATCAATTTCCACTTTAGAGGCAAAGGTGGCCTGCGGAATATTGAGTAATGCAGCTAACATTTGTCCAGTCTGATTGCTGTCGTCATCAATGGCTTGTTTACCCAAGATAATTAATTGTGGGGACTCTTTATCCGCGATCGCTTTCAGAATTTTGGCAACTGCGAGTGGCTGAACCTCCTCATCTGTTTCAACCAATATTGCTCGGTCTGCGCCAATGGCCATGGCAGTTCTTAAAGTTTCTTGACATTGCGCCACCCCAATAGATACCGCAATAACTTCAGTGGCAATGCCAGCCTCTTTGAGTCTAACTGCCTCTTCAACCGCAATCTCATCAAAAGGATTCATACTCATTTTGACGTTGGCGGTTTCTACGCCGGATTGATCCGATTTAACACGTACTTTAATGTTGTAATCTACAACTCTTTTTACTGCGACGATAATTTTCATATAGCTTGCCTGTAATAAACTCTCTAATGCTATTTTACTGCATACTGCCTCACTGCGATGTGACTGACACAATACTCTCGTAATTCCAAGGCTAGGGAAAAAGCTTTCTAGGGTTTTGGGAAAAAACTCTTAAATTTCGGCGAGTTCTTTAATATGCGCAACCACACTCCGCCCTAAAGCAGATAAATGGTAACCGCCTTCTAGGGTACTTAAGATGCGCCCTTGGGCATGCTTTTTAGCAACTTCAAGTAATTGCTGGGTAATCCACGCGTAATCATCTTCAACCAAACCCAATTGCCCTAAGTCATCTTCACGGTGCGCATCAAAGCCTGCCGATATAAAAATAAATTCTGGTGCAAACGCATTAAGTTTTGGCAACCACTGATCAGCAATCAAAGCTCGCACTTCTTGACCCTTAGTAAAGGCCGGTACAGGAATATTAATCATATTTGCAGCACCAGGCTGATCACCACTGTACGGATAAAAAGGGTGCTGAAAAAAACTACACATCATCACCCGCGGATCATTTCTGAATGCTGCTTCTGTTCCATTTCCATGATGGACATCAAAATCAATCACCGCAACTTTTTTCAGACCGTGGTGCTCTAAAGCATATTTGGCGGCAATGGCTACGTTGTTAAAAAAACAAAATCCTTGGGCATGTGAGGGCTCCGCATGATGACCGGGTGGCCGAACCGCACAAAATACGTTATCCACGGATCCTGACATAATCGCATCCACCCCAGCAATACATGCACCAGCAGCTCTTAAAGCAGCTTGATAAGAATGTGGGTTCATCGAAGTGTCACCATCCACTGCAACATAACCGTTGCTGGGAATCTTGTCTTTTAGAAACGCGATCATACTTTGGTCGTGGACCAAGCCAATCTGGTCCTCAGAGGCTAATGGAGCATCAATACGCATTAAAAAGTCATCGATGCGACTAAGAATGAGCTGATCTTCTATGGCACTGAGTCGTGCAGGGCACTCTGGATGATAGGAACCCATCTCATGCTTATAAAAATCGGGGTGACTAATGAATCCAGTTGCCATAAAACAAATTTCTCATTTTTGTAGATAATAATCGTATTATTACTCAAACCATCTTAAATTATGAATTTTTTAAATATTCACTTCCGCCGTCATTTATCCCATTTTTTCATCTGTATGTTTGGGATGATTATTTTGGGTGCTCAGGCACAAAGCAATAGTACCGAGAATCCTAATTCAACAACCTCCTTTGCCTCCAAAGAACAAGCCTTAGATTTTTTACTCATCGAAATCTCCATGCGTGAAAATCTCTCCATTGAGTTATTACGTGATACATTTCGTGATCTCAAATGGCAAACGCTCGCTCGCCAATATATGGTGCCCTCATCTAGCTCCCCTCCAAGGAAAAATTGGACTGCTTACCGTGCCAATGTCATGAGTCAGTTACGGATTGATGTAGGCAAAAAATTTCTTAAAGAGCATCGTGTTTTTTTAGATCAACTCGAAAAAGAATCTGGTGTTCCCAGTGCAGTCATCGTTGGTATTTTAGGTGTTGAAACTAACTATGGTCGTTATATGGGCTCGTTCCCTGTTCGGGATGTGCTAGCCACCTTTGCTTTTGACTACCCTACTAGTCCCAATCAAGCTAGTCGTAGTGCTATGTTTAAGGAGCAACTCTATGACCATGTGCTCAATTGCATGCCGAATAACTCTCCAGCAATCGATGCTAAAACCCTTAGAAATTGCTTAGTGCAAGAGGGCTCGTTCGCTGGGGCGATGGGAATGCCGCAATTTATGCCTACGAGTATTCGTAAATATGCCAAAGATGGCGATGGCAATGGCTTGATTGATTTACGCAAAAGTCCTAAAGATGCGATGCAAAGCATTGCTAATTTTTTAAAAGGGCATGGCTGGAAATCTGGCGAACCTATTTATATACCAATCCCCTCCGATATGCAACAAAGCTCCATAGTTAAAGAGCTTACCGATGGTGATCCGCTACCTAAACATACTTTAGGGGAGTTAAAAAATAAACAAGTGATTACTAAATGGCCATCTTCAGTCAATGAAAATAGTCCTGCACTCATTGTCGATTTACCAAGTATTGGTAGTGGGGGCAGTACCACTGTGGAATATGTTGTGGGACTGAAAAATTTCGAAGTCATTACGTTTTATAACCGCAGCTTTTTTTATGCAATGTCAGTGACAGAGTTTGGCTATGCCGTCATCAATAGCGGCATTACCGAAACAAAAAATACTAAGCCGGAAAAACGCCCGTCGACAAATAACGATCGCCGCGATCACAAACGATAAATACAATAGTGGCGTTTTCGAGACGTTCGGATATCCGCAAAGTGGCTACCAATGCACCGGCTGCTGAAATCCCACAAAAAATCCCCTCTTCCCGTGCCATTTTGCGACACATCTCTTCAGCTTCTGCTTGAGAGACATATTCCAAGGAGTCAACCCGTGATGGCTCGTAAATTTTAGGCAAATACTCTGGCGCCCATTTTCTGATTCCGGGAATCTGTGACCCATCCATCGGTTGTACCCCAATAATCTGAATGTGGGGGTTTTGCTCTTTTAAAAATTGTGATGTACCAGTAATCGTCCCCGTGGTTCCCATCGAGGATACAAAATGCGTGACCTGTCCATGGGTATCCCGCCAAATTTCAGGGCCTGTGCCTTCATAATGTGCAACCGGATTATCTTTATTCGAGAATTGATCGAGCACAATACCTCGGCCTTCTTTTTGCAATTGAGCGGCATAATCGCGGGCATATTCCATACTCCCCGTTGCCGGGGTCAAGATTAATTCCGCGCCGTATGCTGTCATACTTTGTCGCCGTTCAATGCTTTGATTTTCTGGCATCACCAAAATCATCTTATATCCTAGGATAGCCGCAACCATCGCAAGCGCAATACCAGTATTGCCGCTAGTAGCTTCAATCAAGGTATCTCCAGGAGCAATCTCGCCGCGTTGCTCAGCATGGCGAAACATCGATAAGGCCGGACGATCTTTAACAGATCCCGCAGGATTGTTACCTTCTAATTTACCAAGAATGATGTTATTACGTACCTGATTACCTTCTCCAGGAATACGTTGCAATCTAACCAGTGGCGTGTTGCCAACTGTGTCTGCAATGGTGGGGTAAAAAATAGTCGCTGTATTCATAATCTTGAGATTGGCAGAAGTTAAAGTTTATTTTAACCCTAAGCATCTGCCTGTGTAAGAAACTCTGAAGAGAGTTTCAAATGTCAGTGCCTAACTGAGTCTAACTATTTAATCTTGATACTTTTCGATCGCGTCATAGGCTCTACTCCATCAAAAGTTAATCCTGACTCAGTCATTTTATCTATCGTCTTGGGACCAATTCCTTTAATCCGAATATTTAAATCTTCCGAACTGACATAAGCCCCGTTTCTTTCACGCTCTTCAACAATCGCTTTTGCACGGGCAGGTCCAATCCCCTTCACATTTTGCAAAATTTCAATACTTGCCGAATTGATATTGACTGCATACGCAGGAGCACTTAGCAACATGACCGATCCTAGTGCAATTGCCATTAGACTATGACGTAATGATTTACTATTCCAACGTGTATTAATAAACTTCATCATTTCTCCTTAAAAACGTGCAACACCATATTGCACGTGCAAGAATAACGAGGGAGCTTGTTGGTGAGTTGACGCTAAAAGTGGTTTATAAGCGCTCAGCTAAGAAATCAGAATGATCTGATAACCAGGTGACATATTTTCTGACACCTTCTTCTACTGTGTGAAAAGCATCCTGATATCCAGCTAGGCGCAGCTGCTCTAAGCTAGCCTGCGTGAATGATTGATACTTACCCTTTAAGTCGTCTGGAAATACGATGTACTGTAGTTTTTTTTGCGTTACTAAATCGCTTAAGGATTGTTCTTGAAAATCATTCGCTAACTGTATTTGATCTAATCGATTAATGACCGCAACCGCTACGTCATTAAACGGCTGTGCACGCCCTGTTCCTAAATTAAAAATTCCACTCACCTGCGGATGATCATAAAAAAACATATTAACCTTGACGACATCTTCGATATACACAAAATCTCTTTTTTGTTCACCTGCCGCATAACCATCGTAGTCACCAAATAGTTTCACAAAGCCTTGTTCTTTATATTGATGAAAATGATGAAATGCCACTGAGGCCATCCGTCCTTTGTGGGACTCTCTGGGTCCATACACATTAAAGTAACGCAATCCCACCACCTGTGACTTCAGTATTTGTGCCACCAATCGTTGCCGCACAATTTGATCTAGCAAGAATTTCGAGTAACCATAAATATTGAGCGGTTTTTCGCATTCTCTATTTTCAATAAAACTCGCCGATCCACCGTAGGTTGCTGCAGAAGAAGCATAAATTAAAGGAATGCCTTGCTCAGCACAAATATCTAAAAGATCCAAGGTATAACGGTAATTATTGGCCATCATGTATTGACCATTGGATTCCATCGTATCCGAACAAGCCCCTTCATGAAAGACTGCCGCGATACGACCCAAAGATTTATTTCTAAGAATCTGGATAAATTCAGATCTATCAAAGTAATCCGAAATTTCAAGGTCAGCTAAATTACGATATTTTTTAGAGTCTTGTAAATCATCGACCGCAACAATATCTTTTTCACCGCGCAGATTCAGCGCCTGAATAATATTCGCGCCAATGAAACCAGCTGCTCCTGTGACTATAAATTTCATCGTAACTCCTCCCAAGAAACGGTAGCCGTTCCTAATTTCCCAACAACAATACCACCCGCTCGATTTGCCAGAGCCATCGCAGGATCCCAATCCCAACCCGCAGCCAGTGCCACCGCTAAAGTACTAATTACGGTATCACCCGCACCCGAAACATCAAAAACCTCTCTCGCTTGCGCCCCAATATGACTGACCTGCTCTGCTCGAAAAAGAGTCATACCTTCTTCAGATCGAGTTAGCAATATCGCTTCTAAACCTAAACTTTCACGTAGGTTTTGCGCTTTTAAAGTTAAATCGGCCTCACTGCTCCATTTGCCAATCACTTGTCTGAGCTCACTACGATTTGGGGTGATCACAGTAGCTCCCGCATATTTACTGTAGTTATCACCCTTAGGATCTACTAAGGTCAGCTTACCTGCCTGTCGACACATTTCAATCATCTGTGCAATGTGCTTTAATGCGCCCTTACCGTAATCTGAAAATATGACTGCTTTGACCGAAGGCAATGACTCCTCAAAACTTGCTAACTTTGACATTAAGGTATCTTGCGCTGGCTCCTCTTCAAAATCGAGACGTATCAACTGTTGTTGCCTTGCGATTACGCGAAGCTTAACGATTGTCGGTACCGAATTATCAACTTGTAATAAGTTTTCAATACCCTGTGCATCTAACATCCTAGCTACCTGGGAGCCAGCCTCATCATCGCCAACCACGCCTAATAATGTG
>JBBAKF010000054.1:0-14820 GCA_040403635.1 Polynucleobacter sp. | reverse complement strand
GCTAAAGCCGAAGACAGTTTCCAGTTTGAACGCCATGGTTATTTTGTGGCTGATCGAATCGACCATTCCCAGCATCTCCCAGTATTTAACATTGCTGTTGGCCTAAAAGACCAATGGAAAAAGTAGTCTAAAAAAGAGCGGCTTGACGCTCTTTTTGCGTTTTTAGAAACTCCGCTACCGTTGGATATAAGAATTGAAAACCCATTTCAAGTAAACGGTGATTCTCTAATCTTCTAGATTCTTTCATAAAACTAAGCATCTGCGGGGTCACTTGGGCTCTTAGCTCTTCAAAGGTCACCCGTTTTGGTAGCGGTAAATCAAAAGTTTTAGCCACTAAATCAAAGTACTCACCCATTTTTAACCAACTAGAATCACTCGCATTAAAAACTCGCTGAGGTAAGCCCCGATAGAACGCATAAAAAATAATACGCGCAAGATCGTCTGCATGAATATGGTTAGTATAGACATCTTCATCCGCTTTTAAGGCAGGAGTTCCCATCTTTAATCGCTCAATTGGTAAGCGATTACTTGCATAAATGCCAGGCACCCGCAATATACTGACTTGAACATGTTGCTCTATGCCCCACGCTCTAATTTGTAACTCAGCATCCATCCGCCTCTGTCCCCGAGGACTCGTGGGGGCTAATAAGCGTGTCTCACTCACGTAATCACCTTTACAATCCCCATAAACTCCAGAGGTACTAATGTAGATCAATTTTTTTACTTGACGCCCTAAAGACAAAGTTTGCAATAAATTTTTGGTGCGAAGGTCTCTAGGTCCTTCATTATTCGGTGGGGCAAGATGAATCACATCCTTAGCAAGGTGTGCCAAGCGTGACAGACTCTTTCTGTCATCTAAGTTACCAATAATAGGAACCGCGCCAAAACTCCGTAAAAGTGCTTTTTTAGATTCTTGCGTTGTTAAAACATATACTTTGTGAGTTTTGACTAAAATAGGTAAAAGTCTCATGCCAACATCACCACAACCAATAATGAGTAACCTTGGTTTTGAATTAATGGATGATGACTCGTTAGACATACTAAATAGTAAACGTTTTATGAAAGGAAGTGTTTTGGATTCCAAAGCAAATTTTGTTGTCACCCTGCAAGCAAGTGGTAAAAGTTTCCCGGTACAAGCCGATGAGACTATTTTAGATGCTTCTTTAAAAGCAGGAATCATTCTAGCCTACGGCTGTAAAAATGGCGCCTGTGGATCTTGTAAAGGAAAAGTCATCGGTGGTGAAATAAAAATGGGGCCACATAATGCTTCTACCTTAACTGCGGAAGAGGAGCAACGCAAGGTAGCTCTTTTGTGTTGTACTTTTCCCTTGAGTGATTGTTTGATTTCTGCCAGGGAAATTGAGGCTGGTGAAATTCCTATTAAAAAAATACCTTGTCGCGTTGCTGATCTCAAGCAGGTTGCTACTGACGTCATGGTTGTTAAATTACAACTCCCCTCAACGGAGCGATTCCAGTATCGCGCCGGACAATATGTTGAGTTTTTGCTCAAGGATGGTAAGCGAAGAGCCTATTCCATCGCAACTCCTCCTCATCACGATGGGCCGATTGAGCTTCACATTCGTCATATGCCAGGTGGAATTTTTACTGACCATGTATTTGGTACAAGTACCCATCAAGTGATGAAAATTAAAGATATCCTTCGCTTTGAAGGGCCTTTAGGGAGTTTTTTTCTGCGCGAAGACTCCGATAAGCCAATGATTTTTATTGCTTCAGGGACAGGCTTTGCCCCAATACAAGCAATCATCGAGCATTCGATTCATGAAAAAATGAGCCGTCCCATTTATCTTTATTGGGGTGGTCGCAGACCTAATGATTTATATTTTCATGAGCAATGTCTTGCGTGGGCGAAAGACCATCCCCATATCAAATACATTCCTGTCGTTTCAGATGCAAGCCCTGAAGATGTTTGGGAAGGTAGAACTGGGTTTGTTCACCAAGCTGCGATGGCTGATTTTCCGAATATGGAGGAATATCAAGTCTATGCCTGCGGTGCTCCAGTAGTAATTACTTCCTCACAAAGAGATTTTACGAATCTTTGTAAATTACCGGAAGATGAGTTCTATGCAGATTCATTTACATCAGCCGCTGATCTTCTCAATTAAAAAATCTTGTCATCATATGCCTTTAAAATAATGATAAATAACCTCCCCATCAAGGAAACTATGCACGATACCCATTCAGTCATGTTTATTACCAAAAGACCAGAAATCGAAATGATTTCTGGTAAAGGTTCTTGGTTGCTTGATAACAATGAAAAACATTATTTAGACTTTATGCAAGGCTGGGCAGTTAATTGCCTAGGGCATAGTAACCCTGGAATGATTACCGCTTTGGAAACTCAAGCACGTAAAGTCATCAACCCCAGCCCGGCGTTTTATAACGCGCCAATGATTACACTTGCAGATTTACTGACACAACATAGTTGCTTTGACAAAGTCTTTTTTGCCAATAGCGGCGCTGAGGCCAATGAAGGTGCAATCAAACTAGCACGTAAATGGGGGAAAATTCATAAAAATTCCGCCTATGAAATTATCACTTTTGATCATAGTTTTCATGGTCGTACTATCGCTACCATGAGTGCCTCTGGCAAGCCAGGTTGGGATACTATGTTTGCCCCTCAAGTCGCGGGTTTTCCGAAGGCAGATCTCAATGACTTAGCCTCTGTCGAAAAACTGATTAATGAAAAAACCGTTGCTGTCATGTTAGAGCCTGTGCAAGGTGAAGGAGGAGTCATCCCCGCTACCCAAGAGTTTATGACTGCTCTGCGGAAGTTAACTCTTGAGAAGGGAATTTTGCTCATTGTTGATGAAGTGCAAGCGGGTTGCGGTCGTACTGGCAAACTATTTGCCCACCAGCTCTTTGGTATTGAGCCCGATATCATGACTTTGGGTAAAGGGATCGGTGGTGGTGTACCACTCTCAGCTCTGCTATGTACTGATGCTGTGGCATGCTTTGAGCCCGGTGATCAAGGCGGCACTTATAACGGCAATCCTTTAATGTGCGCTGTAGGCGCAAGCGTCATAGAACAATTAACCGCTCCAGGATTTTTGGAAGAAGTTCAAGCCAAAGGCGAATATCTCAAACAAAAATTACTCCTTCTTTCTGAAAAGTATCAGATGGATGGGGAGCGGGGCGAAGGTTTACTGCGTGCTTTAAAACTTGGGCGCGATATTGGCCCGCAAATCGTAGAAACAGCTCGTAATAATAATCCGATCGGCTTACTCATTAATTCTCCACGCCCTAACTTATTGCGATTTATGCCTGCACTCAATGTCAGTTATGCAGAAATCGATCAAATGATTGAACTTCTGGATGGCTTTATTGCTCAAGCCCCTAAGTAAGCTTCATGTATGCGAGGATCTTGACCAAGTTCCTCGCCAGTTCCAGAGATTGTTATTTGACCACTTTCCATCACATAAGCTCGGTCTGACATTGTTAGAGCGATTTTCGCGTTTTGTTCCACTAATAATATGGTCATCCCTTGCTTTGAGATTTGACGAATCACTGCAAAAATATTTTCTACCATAATCGGTGATAGTCCCATCGTCGGCTCGTCTAGAAGCAGTAGTTTAGGCTGAGACATGAGAGCTCGTGCAATCGCCAACATTTGTTGCTCCCCCCCCGATAAAGTGCCCGCGAGTTGCTTTGCTCTCTCTTTAAGTCTTGGGAAATATTGATACATCTGGCTAATGTCCTCCTCAATCATTTCATCATCACGCAGATAGGCCCCCATCAATAGATTTTCAATCACGGTCATCCGCGTAAAAATTCCTCGCCCCTCGGGGACTAAAGCGAGACCATCCTCAACTAATTGATGTGATTTAAAGGTGCTGGGTTTTCCTTGAAACAAAATACTCCCTCGAGAGGGATTTAAAAGACCAGCGATTACTTTGAGAGTACTTGTTTTACCTGCACCATTTGACCCAATTAAACTGACTAATTCGCCTTGGTGTACGATCAGATCAATTCCTTTGACCGCTTCAATGCCACCATAGGAAACAGCAACCCCCAATAACTCTAAATTTTTTTTATCAGTCATGCTGCCCTAATCCCAAATATGCCTGTATGACAGCAGGATCTTTCCTCACCATTTCTGGCAACCCTTGGGCAATGACTCGCCCTTCATCTAAAACTGTAATTTGACTACAAATCCCCATGACTAGACGTACATCATGCTCAATCATAAGGATCGTCGTACCATCATCACGTATCTTATGCAAAAGTCCTTGTAAATCTTTTTTTTCAGTTTGATTCATACCGGCCGCAGGTTCATCCAGAGCAAGTAATAGCGGCTCAGAGGCTAGAGCGCGAGCAATTTCCAAGCGGCGTTGCGAGCCATAGGATAAGTTCTTAGAAACATGTTGAGATTCTTTTTCTATACCAACATATGCCAGAAGCCTCTTAGCATCATCAAGAATTTTTTTCTCTTCTTGTTGCTGATTCGTTGTTTTAAAAATAGTACTCCATACGCCAGATTGAGTCCTGATGTGGCGGCCCACCATCACATTTTCAAGAACTGTCATTTCTTTAAATAAACGAATATTCTGAAAAGTTCTTGCTATACCCGCTTGTATCACTTCGTTAATTGCTTTTGGATTATATGGTTTGCCGTTGAATATGAATTGACCTGCGTCCGCAGGATAGAGTCCCGTCATCACATTAAAGAAGCTCGTTTTACCAGCGCCGTTAGGTCCAATTAATCCCACAATCGCACCCTGCGGCACGCTTAAGTGCACATCTTGGAGTGCTTGCAAGCCTCCAAACCGTTTACATACCCCAGAAACCTCTAATAAAGCCATTACGAAGCTCTCTGAACCGGCCATAAACCATGTGGGCGGTATCGAATGATGAGAATCAAGGCACAACCATACAAAAATTGGCGCATGATTTCAGCATCAACCACAATATAGCCAAAAATCATCTTTTGTAATGGCACCAGTGTAGCTCTTAAAAACTCGGGGAATATGGCCAGTAATATGCCACCTAAAACAACTCCAGGAATATGCCCCATACCACCAAGCACAACCATCGCTAAAATCACAATCGATTCTGATAAAGAAAATGATTCTGGAGAAATAAAGCCTTGAAAAGACGCAAACAAGGCTCCAGAAATTCCTCCAAATGAAGCGCCAATCGCAAATGCTAAGAGTTTTAAATTACGCGTATTGATTCCCATTGCAGTTGCAGCAATCTCATCCTCACGAATCGCAACCCACGCCCTGCCTATTCTAGAATGTTGTAATCGTGCACAAATGATGACAACCCCAATAATGAGAATAAGAAACAAGTAGTAGTTCATAACGACCGCAGGTACTGAAATCCCTGCAATAATGAATTGCTTACTAAATGAAACTCCCAAGACATTAACCGCGTCAATGCTATTAATACCCTTAGGCCCATTAGTTATATTAAAAGGACGGTCTAAATTGTTCAGAAAAATGCGTATAATTTCTCCAAAGCCCAATGTAACAATCGCTAAATAATCCCCTCGCAGCTTAAGAGTGGGAGTGCCTAAAAGGACTCCAAATATACCTGCAATAAATGCTGCTAATGGCAGTATCAAAAAATATGAGGTGTGTAATCCGAGAGGAAAAGCTTCTTTAATCAAAGCAAATGAGGTTACCAAATGCGGTGAGGCCAGTAAACCTGCGCAATAGGCTCCAACAGCATAAAAGGCTATATACCCTAGATCAAGAAGTCCGGCAAACCCCACGACAATATTTAGCCCGAGCGCTAAAAATATATATAACAACGCAAAGTCCAATACTCTGACCCAATAATTTCCTCCAGCATAAATACATAGCCATGGTGCCATACATAAAAGAATACCTAAGACCAGTAATTGCAATTGCTTTGAATTAATAATCGTCGTATTCATGCACGATCCCCCTGTTTTTCACCCAATAGACCCGATGGTCTAAAAATTAATACAATAATTAAAACGATAAAAGCAAAGATATCTTGATAATTTGAGCCAAACACACCCCCTGTTAACTGTCCAATGTAACCCGATCCAAGAGCTTCAATTAGTCCAAGCAATAAGCCTCCAAGCATAGCCCCAGGAATATTACCTATGCCTCCAAGAACTGCAGCTGTAAAAGCCTTTAATCCTGGGGTAAATCCCATATAAAAATGCGCAGAGCCATAATTACTAGCAATCATAAATCCAGCAAGTGCTGCCAAACCACCCCCTAACATAAATGTCAAAGAGATGACTCGATGTGTATTTACTCCCATCAAACCAGCAACTGCGGGATTTTCAGCCGTTGCGCGTAAGGCTCGACCAAATCGCGATTTCTTGACCAAAATAAGCAGACTCAACATAACGATCAATGAAATGATAATAATCAGGATTTCTTTTTCAGTAATGATTGCAGTGGAATATGGAATATGTACCATTTCACTAGGTAATAACTGCGGAAATCTTAAAGGCGTTCTGCCCCAAATCATCATCGCAATTGTTTGCAATAAAATAGACATTCCAATAGCAGAGATTAAGGGCGCTAAACGGGGTGCAAATCTTAATGGCCTGTATGCTAATTTCTCAATGTAATAACTAATACATGCGCATGCAGAAATCGCAACGCTCAACACAATAAATATCTTTGGATAAACTGCGATTTGCGGAAAAAAAGTATCGAGCAGTTGAATGCAAGATAAAGCAATCAAAGCCCCCAACATCAAAACTTCACCATGTGCAAAATTAATAATACCCAAAACACCATAGACCATCGTGTAGCCTAGGGCGATTAAGGCATAGATACTCCCCAAAACTAAACCGTTGAGTATCTGCTGAATGAATGTATCCATAATGAAACGGCAGATTTAATCTGCCGTTCTTTTCAATTTACATCTTCATGACTTCAAGAGTAACAACTTTGCCATCTTTGTATTGATTAAGTGTAATCACACTTTCTTTTAAGTCACCTTTAGCATCAAAGGCAATTTGACCCGAAATACCGGGATAGTTAGTTGTCGACAAAGCACCTAAAATTGCAGCTGCATCAGTTGCATTTGCACGTTTCATCGCATCCACAATAATCATGACAGCATCATATGCCATAGGTGAGTAAATCTCCACCTGAGATTTAAAACGCTCTTGATAACTCTTTAAAAAAACTTCGCCATTGGATAAGCTTTCTTTAGGAACGCCAACTGTAGAACAAATAATATTTACAACCGCGTCACCAGCTAGTTGAGCTAAAGTAGGGCTACAAATGCCATCGCCACCAATAATCTTTGCTGTAATACCTAGTTCTTTAGCTTGCTTTGCGAAAGGACCGCCAGTTGCATCCATACCACCATATAAAATAACATCCGGTTTTTTTGCCTTAATATTCGTTAAGATGGCCTTAAAGTCGGTCGCTTTATCGTTGGTAGCTTCATGCAAGACAATTTTTCCACCGGCGGCAATAATCGTTTTCTCAAATTCGTCCGCCAACCCTTTTCCATACTGAGTAGAATCATCGACGATTGCAATACTTTTTGCATTCAATTTTTCTAAAGCGTATTTAGCCAAAACAGGACCTTGTTGGGCATCTGTTCCCACTAATCGAAAAGTTGTTTTAAAACCTTGCTTTGTATACTCTGGATTGGTTGAGGAAGGTGATATTTGAGCAATGCCAGCTTCGCTATAAATTTTAGATGCTGGTATGGATACACCTGAATTAAGGTGACCAACTACCGCAACCACTTTCTGATCCACTAATTTTTGCGCAACTTGAGTTCCTTGCTTAGGATCTGATGCATCATCTTCGCCAACGAACTCTAATGTGATTTTTTTTCCGTTAATCACAAGTCCTTGCTTATTAATCTCCTCCACAGCAAGCCGAGCCCCGTTTTCATTATCTTTTCCGAGATGTGCGTTTGGCCCAGTTAAAGGGGCAACATTACCAATTTTTACTGTCACAGAATCCGCGCTGACTTCAGCTTTATCTTTTTGACCACATGCTGTCAATAAAAAAACTGTTGTAGTCAATGCCGCGATGATTGTGCGCCCTAGAGGCAATTTTACGTCTGCCGTGTATCTCATTTCTAATCTCCTTAAGCTGTTTAATTCAATGGGTTTGTATTTCATTATTATTTCATTCTAGTAGTCGTGTTACCGTTTAAACCCTTGGGTAATTGAAAAATTGTATTTTCAATAACGCCATCCAAAGGTCTTACAGTTCTTGGCCCATACTCTTTTATTTTTTCAATAATTGATTGCGCTAAAACCTCTGGTGCAGATGCTCCTGCAGTCAAACCAACTCTTTTTATACCGTCAAACCATTGTGGCTGTAATTGTGATGGATGGTCAACCATGTAAGCCTTTACACCCAACTTTTCAGACAGTTCCCATAAACGATTCGAGTTCGAACTATTAGGACTCCCTACGACAATAACAAGTTGTACTTGTGGTGCCATCAGCTTGACCGCATCTTGTCGATTCTGAGTGGCATAACAAATATCTTGCTTTTTAGGCTGAGCAATTTGTGGAAATTTAGTTTTTAATGCCGACACAATATCTGCAGTCTCATCAATCGATAAGGTGGTTTGCGTTACGTAAGCAATCGGAATTGTTAATGGGATTTCTAGCTTAGCAACATCTGCCACCGTCTGAACCAAACTAATGCGATCCTTTACTTGACCCATCGTGCCTTCAACTTCCGGATGCCCCTTATGACCAATCATAACGATGTAGTACCCATCTCGGTACATCTTAACTACCTCTACGTGGACTTTAGTAACCAATGGGCACGTTGCATCAAAAACATGCAAGCCCCTTGCCTGTGCCTCAGCTTTAATATGCGGGGGAACTCCATGTGCACTGAAAACCAGAGTAGCGCCTGCCGGTACTTTTGCCAAATCATCAATAAAAATAGCACCACGATTTCGCAAATCATCAACAACATATTTATTGTGCACAATTTCATGGCGCACATAAATAGGAGCTCCAAATTGCTCCAAAGCTTGATTAACAATACTGATTGCACGATCTACCCCTGCACAAAACCCTCTTGGTTGAGCCAACAAAATTTCTGCTTCATATGCGTCGTGATTGCTCATATCGTATGCCCTATTTTCCTAAAGTACCGAAATAATTTTGACCTCAAAAATCATTTCTTTACCTGCCAAGGGATGATTGAAATCAAACCAAGCCCCAGTCTCATCAATGCTTTGCAATGTTCCCGCATATTTGCCACCATGGGGCGCTTCAAACTCCACCATATCGCCAACAGAATAGTCTTCTTCAGGGTTACTGTTTTGTTTGAGCGCTTGCAAAGAGACTTTTTGAACCAGCTCGGAATTGCGCATACCGTAGGCATTTTCAGGGCTCAAAATCACCGTTTTATGTTCGCCACTAACCATTCCCATCATGGCATTTTCGAGGCCCGGTGCAAACTGCCCAGTACCAATCATCACCGTAGCTGGTTTGTCAGTAAATGTGTTTGCAACATCCGCGCCCTCTTTCAGGCTCAAACGGTAATGCAATGTCAAAAAAGATTCGTTTTTTACAAAATTTTCCATATTCTTCCTATTGTAGCGATGGCTCCACCAATACGCTCATCTATTCGAAACTGGCCAAAAGAAATGCAGCCTAGAGAGCGCATTTTGCAATTCGGGGTCCAATCACTGAGCAACCCTGAACTACTTGCGATTTTTATCCGAACAGGTAATAAGCATCGTAATGCAATCGAATTATCTACTGATATTTTGCAACACTTTGGTGGCTTTCAAGATCTTTTAATAAGTTCTCTTAATGACTTTAAGGATATTCAAGGTCTTGGACTTGCCAAGTGGACCCAAATTCAAGCGGCGCAAGAGATGGTCAAAAGGGCGAGCTTAGAAAAATTGAGGGAACGGCCGTTATTGCAGTCGCAAGCGATGACAAGACAATTTTTACAATCTAGCATTGGGTCTTTAGACCATGAGGTATTCGCTTGTTTTTTCCTCGATCAATTAGGGTATTTAATTGAGTTCAAAGTCCTTTTTCGCGGTGGCTTTAATCACACCTTTATTTACCCAAGAGAATTGCTCAAAGAGGCTCTTAAGCGAAATTGTTATGGACTTATCCTCGCGCATAATCATCCCAATGGCATCGCTCAACCTAGTCAAGCCGATATTTATTTAACAAATCATTTGATAAAACTATTAAACCCTATAGAAATCAATATATTAGACCATTTTATTGTTACCAAAAATGCCTATTATTCGTTTCATGATGGAGGCATACTGAAGCCGTCTAAATAAGATAAATAATGCAAATTGACTTGGCAAGTCTATTTAGTAAATGCTATAATCATCTTCTTTAGTACAGAATATGAAGGAGTGTGTCATGGCTAAGGTCTGCCAAGTCACCGGGAAAAAACCGATGGTCGGTAATAATGTTTCCCATGCAAACAATAAAACTAAGCGTCGTTTTTTGCCTAATTTGCAAAACCGTCGCTTTTGGGTAGAGTCAGAGAATCGCTGGGTAAGCTTACGTCTTACGAATGCGGGACTTCGTCTTATTGATAAAAATGGCATTGATTCAGTTTTAGCTGACATCCGTGCTCGCGGTGCACTGTAATCATATAAGGAGCCCATCATGGCAAAAGGCGGACGCGAAAAAATCAAACTCGAATCTACAGCAGGAACTGGTCACTTTTATACGACTACTAAAAATAAAAGAACTACACCTGAAAAGATGGAAATTATGAAATTTGATCCAAAAGCACGTAAACACGTTTCATACAAAGAAACAAAGATTAAATAATCTTTCAGACTGTCAAATTAAAAACCGCACACAGTGCGGTTTTTTTATGAGAAGGTTTTTAGCCTTTGGGAAAAGACTTGCAGCAACTTACTATTACTCTGCTCAGCCTTTACAAACCAATGGTGCAGTTGCTCTAACAATTGCTCCTTCGATGCTGAAGACTTAGACCAGACCTGAGTTAACTCCCGACGCATCTCAATTAAATTCTTAATACGGTCATTGGCTGACATCAAACTTTCTAATCGAGCCTTTTCCAATTGGCTTAATTTACTTTCATCTTTGAATAACCACTGATGGTTGTCAGCAAAATCTTTTGCTAGACCCTTCATCACTTCTACCTCTTGTTTAAATGCCTCTTTTAAAGTCCGGCTATAGTACGCCATGATTTCGTAACGATGTTTAATCACCGTTTTAACAAACTCTTCATTAATGACTTGATGCTTTGTCATCTTAATTTTAGGAATCGTCTTTTTAACCTGAGCGAGCCCCAAACTTTGTAATGCACAAATATATATCCAACCAACATCAATTTCATACCACTTGCTAGATAACTTGGCGCTAGTTGCAAAAGTATGGTGATTATTGTGTAACTCTTCACCACCAATAATTAGCCCTAGCGGCAGAATGTTCCTTGAGGCATCTTCACAATCGTAATTGCGATAGCCCCAAAAGTGTCCAATACCATTAATCACACCAGCCGCTGTAAATGGAATCCAAATCATTTGTATTGCCCAAACAAATCCGCCAATAGCGCCGAAAAGTAAGAGATTGATGATCATCATCAAGCCAACACCTTGCCAACGGAAATTAGAGTAAACCTGACGTTCCATCCAGTCATCCGGAGTGCCATGACCAAATTTTTCCATCGTCTCTTGATTATTAACTTCTAATTTATATAAGTCAGCCCCACGCCACAACACCGTATGAATCCCTAAAACCTGTGGGCTATGAGGGTCGCTCTCTGTTTCGCACTTAGCGTGGTGTTTTCGATGAATAGCTGTCCACTCTTTGGTTACCATCCCAGTAGTTAGCCATAACCAAAAGCGAAAAAAATGGGCTGCAGCAGGATGTAAATCCAAAGCGCGATGGGCTTGATGACGGTGCAAAAATATCGTCACACTGGCAATCGTGATGTGCGTCATGATCAAGACATAGAAAAAAATTGCCCAGCCAGACCATTGCAAAACACCGCCTGAGAGCCAATCAATTAACCAAGTAGGTAATGCTAAGTCCATTGCGTATAAATTCAAAGTCATTCAAGTTATCGACAAAAGCTCTATTTTACTCTTCTTCCGAGGTATTGATTTCAGTGTCCTCCACCTTGGCCGTCAATGGCGCTGTTTTTTTCTCAAGAATAGCCGCAAAAAAACCATCTGTTTCATGCTGGTTAGGCCATAACTGCCACCAAGATGAGTCAGCAGTAGCTCCAACGGGCATTTCATTGATCTGTGGAAATGCCCCTTTGAGTACTTCTTTTGGATCTAATAAAGCAAAGTGGGGATGTTGTTTTAAAAACTCTAAAACGATCACTTGGTTTTCTTGTTCTAAAATACTACATGTGGCATAAACTAATCTTCCACCAGGTTTTAATAATTTAGCAGCAGCGCATAAAATCGAATATTGCTTCGCTTGAAGCTCTTCAATCGATTGCGGACTTTGACGCCATTTTAAATCAGGGTTTCTGCGCAAAGTACCTAAACCACTACACGGAGCGTCGACTAAAACCCGATCTATTTTCCCCGCTAAGCGTTTTACTTTGGCATCGTTTTCACTATCTATCCAAACCGGATGTATATTCGATAAACCACTTTTAGCTACCCTAGGCTTTAGTCTTGCGAGCCTTCTTGCTGAAATATCAAATGCATACAAACGCCCCATAGACTTCATCATGGCACCCATGGCAAGCGTTTTTCCGCCTGCTCCGGCACAAAAATCTACGACCATTTCTCCTCTTTTGGGGGCTAACAACATACTTAATAATTGACTACCTTCGTCTTGAACTTCAAACTTGCCATCCTTAAAACTTTGTAAATTTTGTAAGGCTGGCTTGCCTAATAAACGAATCCCTAATTCTGAATATGGTGTAGGAATCGCCTGATAACGACCACCCAAGAGATTTAACTCCTCAATCAAGTGATCTCTTTTTTCTTTTAAAGAATTAACGCGACAATCTAGTGATGCAGGCTTCAATAAAGCAAGCGCTAAATCCTCACGAGCCTTAGCGCCGATTTGTTGCTCTAGTTGATCCCAGATCCAATCGGGTAAATTAAATTTCACCTGCGGCGTTAGACTATCACGCGGATAGTTTACAAATCTCTGAAGCCAATCAATCTCTCCCGGAAAAGCCACAAAAGCCAAGTCAGCTAGTGCACTTTCTAGGCGATTACTTGTCCCCAGGCCACCTTCAGACAAAGACATCATCAAGCCCAAAAGAGTGATGCGACGATTAAGTGCACCTTGACCACTTTGCGCATATTGCAACAACTCTAATTTATGACGCAAAACTGCAAAAGTGGACTCCGCAATGAGTGCTCTATCGCGATTACCTAATTGACTATTTTCTTTAAAATACTTACTGACTAACATGTCAGCTGGACTATCAAACTTTAATACCTCAGGCAAAAGACGCATTAAATGTTCTAAATGGAGGGGTAAAGCCTTTGCTTTTGCAATCGCTGGATTGTAGGGGGGTTTTTTGGGTACGTTCGTGCGACTTGGCGTTCGCTTTGTGGCAACTGGTTTTTTATTCATCATTGGGATGAAGGATTCCTTAAGGGATAGTTGGCAACATAAAAAATTGTTGCTGCGCAGGCTCTACTCTAACATTTCCTTGCTCAGTAATGATTTGTCCATGAATAAACCACTCAATAACTTTTGGATAAATGACATGCTCTATGCGAAAAACTCTATCGCCAAGTGTTGATTCTGTATCTTCAGGATAAACAGGAACTATGCCTTGCGCAATAATTGGCCCCACATCTAAATCCTCAGTGACAAAATGAACGGTAGCCCCATGCCATTTAACTCCACATCTCAAAGCGGCCGCATGCGTTCGTAATCCTGGAAAACTAGGGAGTAATGACGGGTGGATATTAATCAATTTGTTATGTAGCTTTTGCACAAAATCACTAGATAAAATTCGCATATATCCGGCTAAAACGACTAAATCAGGTTGAAAACTGAGTGTTGTTTCTAGTATATGCGCATCATACAAAGCCCTTGAAGCATGGTTATCATGGTCAATAATAGTTACAGGGACTTTATATTTGGCAGCAATGTCAATTCCGGGAGCCTGTGGCCGATTACAAATCACCTGTACAATTTGAGCTGGCCATGGTTTTAAGGCTTGGGCTGCAAGGATTGCTTCCAAGTTTGAACCACGTCCAGAAATAAGAATCACAATTTTTTTCATCACCCCTAATATAATTCATTAATTGTTGTGAAAGTTATTCGCGGAATACCCCCCTCTTTACTTCGTGCCCCGTGCGCCTTAACCATTGGTAATTTTGATGGTGTGCACTTGGGGCATCAGGCGTTGCTTACAGAATTACGCAATTATGCAAAAGTGCATCAATTACAAACTTGTTTATTAACTTTTGAGCCCCATCCCAAAGAATTTTTTGCACCCCAACAAGCGCCTACTAGAATTTTAAGTTTAAGAAACAAGTTAGATGCTTTGAAAAAAACGGATATTGATTTAGTCGTCGTCGAGCACTTTAATGCCAATTTCTCGAAAAAGACTCCTGACGAGTTTGTTCACGATATTTTGGTTCAAGGACTGAATACAAAACATATCGTCATTGGCGATGATTTTCATTATGGCGCAAAACGTGCTGGAAATATCGACTCCTTGAGAGTTGCGGGTCAACAATATGGCTTTTCAGTGCATGCCCTAAATACTGTCAATGACTCTCAGTATCAACGTATCTCTAGTACCGCGATTAGAAATGCATTATGTCATGGTGATCTAGAACTCGCTAAACAATTACTTGGCAGACCTTATATGATTTCTGGGCATGTAATTAATGGCAAAAAGCTTGGCCGTAATTTGGGCTTTCCTA
>JBBAKF010000053.1:0-15809 GCA_040403635.1 Polynucleobacter sp. | reverse complement strand
GCCAGTTTGGATGCCGCATAAAGAGAGGTTTGTATTGGAAACGGCGCATCTTCCGGTGTTGGAATCAGCGCCGCTTCGCCATAAACTGAACCGGTTGAAGAAAAAGCGATCCGCTTAATGCCGTTCGCCCGCATGGCCTCCAACACGTTATAAGTAGCAATGGTGTTTTGCTCAAGATCTCTACGTGGATGCTCTGTTCCAAAACGCACATCCGCATTGGCGGCAAAATGGAAAACGAAGTCGCAACCCTGCATTGCACTTGTTAATTCACCAGTATCTAGGGTATCACCAACGACCAGACTAAAGTTTGATGACCTTAAAGCAGATTCGAGAAAAGTTTTTTGACCCGTAGAGAAATTGTCATAACCGACCACTCTATGTCCATCAAGCAATAAGCGATCCGTAAGATTGCTACCAATGAAGCCCCCGCAACCGGTTATAAAAAAGTGCAAGAATTACTTTCAGATTTTAAATTTTAAAACTATTGAACCCAGTCAACTAACCAACACCACAAATCGCTTGAAATGCAGCATCCATACTTTTAGACATCCTATCTGCGCTGAAGCGAGCATCGACAAGAGCTTTGCCTCGCAGCCCCATAGCCGTACGTAAACTAGGATCGTCAAGAAGTTTTTCAACGGCAAGCGCAATTTTGTCTGGTCGACATTTGGTGACAATACCCGCATCACCGTCTTTTATATCCCTCCAAATTCCGACATTGTCAGAAATCACAACGGGCAGTCCACAAGCCATAGCTTCGACAACGGATATTCCAAAGTTCTCGCCATACGAGGGCAACGCAAAGACATCAGCATCACTTAGAACAGCGAGTTTTTCGAAGTCGCTCAGTTGCCCCGTTATTGTTGTTCTTTTAGATACGCCAAAATCAAGGATTAATTTATTAATCCGCATGACGTAATCGCTATCCCCCGCACCTGCCAAAACCAAGTGAGCATCGTCGCGATGAACCGCCGCCATAGAAAAAGCTTCAATAAGTAGTTCGATTCCCTTCTTCTGGTGTATGCGCCCCAAATGCAATATCAACGATTTGCCGGCCATCTCAGGATATTTAGAACGAAAACTGCCACGAAGTGGCAGTTCCTCATAGGGCTTTAGACTGACCCCTTCAGGAATCAGAAGATCTGGCGATTTAATATCAATGAAATTATGCGCCAGCTCAACTTCCATTTGGCTTGAATACTGAATGGCGGCAGCAGAATTCAGATTTCTTTTCTCAAATAATTGTATGTACACCCACTTTAATAGCCAGCGCCTGCGCCGTGCGAGAGTAGGATCTAAGATGCCATGAGGTCGCACTACATAAGGCACTCGAAATTTTCGGCAGTAATGGGCTGCAACAGTAGATGTGAGCTGGTACATGCTGTGTATCAAAACTAAGTCTACGTTGGGCACACGATGTTTGAACGCCTTAACCATTGCGAAAGAAAGCACGTTACCGAATATGACTTTCTGAACCGGATAGTAGAAAACCTCGACCCCCTCAACAAATGTCGGCACACCGAGGGGAACATTTAGAACTTCACCCTCATCCGCATTTGTAGTGAAAAGCGAAACTTGGTGGCCACGGCTTGATAAACCCCGGCAAAGACCTAACACGCCGACTCTGAGTCCACCTGTTCGTGGCCCGATACTAAAAGACGTAACTAATATTTGCATCGTAATTAACTTTGTCCGTTGCTTTAAATTCTTACAGCTTTAATAAGAAAATTTCCGGCAAGCAGAGACGGCCAGCAACTTCGATAATTTGCAAAAGGTGCTCGGCTTTCCAAAACTCTGATAACCTTGAATCCCTCACCTGTGAGCAATCCACAAACGGCATCCTTGGTGAAGTAATGAAGGTGTCCACCATCCCAGCCATAACCATCAGCCCACCCATGAGGTGAGGATGTGATAGGCAGACGACCTAGAAGTAGTTGTGTGCGGTGTTTGAAGTAGGCTATGTTCGGCACCTCTACCAACAACACACCGCTGGGTCTCAGAATCCTTTTACATTCACGGACAAATTCGTAGACATCAAATATATGCTCAAGAACGGAAATCGCCGATACAGCATCTAGGGAAGCACTAGAAAAAGGAAAAGGTTCATTAAGGTTAGAGGCAATGAATTTCCCAATTTGATCTGATCCGCCAGAGGAAATACAACGTTTTAGCGCGCATTGAACCAGCTTGCTAGTGATGTCGATGCCATTAACCCTAGAGTAATTCCGCATAGCCAAAGCGACAAGATGACCGTCACCGCAACCCAAATCCAGAAAGCTCTTACCACCTTCAAAGCATGACATAGCTCGCTCGAAACGGTCTTCCGTGTGCCGATTCAAAAACCTACGCCAAGGAGTCTGGAGAGATGAACTGTTTTGTGAGCTTAGAAACTCATCGGAACGCTCATAAAACTCTTTCTCATTCATTTAATTGGGACTACTTGTATTTCCTGAGACACTGACGCTGGCGACAAAGTCCGCAAGAATATTGGCACTCTCATGAAAATTTAAACGTTTTTCCACAGTATTTCGTGCAGTTCTTCCTACAAATTCACCGATATCGGTCTGGAATATTTTCAACACCCTATCTCGTAACGCGGACTCTTCCCAAACCTCCAGCACGAAGGCATCGTAACAGTCCTCAACATAACCGTCTGTGGCCATACCGCGAGGTATAACAACTGGCCTGCCACAGCTCATGGCTTCAGTCAGGGAAGTCATTCCAGCGGGATGTATGTCGCTCTTTGCAGGAACCACAACTGCTCGCGCTCCACGATATAGCTCGCGAAGCAACTCAAACGTAACGTTCACTAGAACATCACCCTTCGTAATATTTGACTCCCTAAATGCCCTTTTGGCAGCCAAGGCCGTTTTGGACTCGCGGGTCACCCGTATGAGAGGACGATTAAGAGAACTCAACGCACGAATCGTTGTTAATTCGTCACGATCAACGTCCCCCATGATAAGTATATAGTCCCTGTAATTAACACCATGGCTCACCAGCAACGAATAATCCGGCAATCCAGGCTTCCACCAGTTCGCGTCTGAGGCAAATGGTATCCAAGCAACATTATTGCTAAGCGACTTTAGTGAATTAGCTTGAGAAAGAGAAATTGCAATTACCCCGTCAGCAGCAGAAGTGACTTTTCTCAACACGATATCGTTGATATTTTTCCAAAGTGACTGCGGATGACTAAAGGGCACTTTATATGTATTCAATATGAAACGCGGCTTTCTTCTAAGCAGAATACTCAAGAAGATTGCATATGCGCCATAGCCCTGCCAAACTACCGTTATCTCATTGTTTCTTTTGATCTTATTTAACGCTTTTATAGTTAAATATAGCGTCTTAAAAATATTACGAGTATAAAATGCGATGTGGGTTTTAACATTCAAACCCAGCAATGATGCGGCCTCAAAACAATACATTTCTGCAAAATAACCAGGCTTTGATTTACTCGAGTTCAATTCAGATACCTGAGGTTGCATTTGGCCTAAAACATGAAGGGTAGATATTTGCCCTTCTGATGTCGACGAGCTTTTACCAAAAAACTCTTGCAGCTCCTTAGATGAGGTTACTTTCCCTGAGAGTAAAGCTTCGTAAACTGAGGCGTATTGGAGGGCAACGATTTCAGGCGAATAAAACTTAACGTTATCGATACCAGCCTGTATTAACTCGGCACGGAATTTTGAATCATGAATGACTCGCAGAACAGCCTCGCGGATTTCCATAATAGACTCGGGATCCACAAGACAAGCCCCAACTCCCGCAACCTCCTTCATGGGTGACCTAGCGCTTGTGATCACAGGCCTACCAACTGCTTGACCCTCGAGAATAGGCAACCCAAAGCCTTCATAGGTCGAGACGAAGACTACCATATCGGCATTTCGATACAGCTGGGCCATCTGCGAATCACTAACGTCCACATGATTTTCAACCTTTATGCCATGGCGCGCACTAAGTTTCTGATGTTCTTCCGAAAGCGCACCTACTAGGACCAGCAGACAAGGCACCCCCGAAAGGGCCTCAATAATGCGAGAAAGGTTCTTATTGGGTCTGGTGCCTACCACCAGTAAACGCGGACAATTGTCTGGGAAAGGTCGTGGCTCAGACAAAATTTGAATAGGGGTACAGCACGGAATGACTGAAGAATTCGGCAGAACCAAGCTCACATAGTTTATGGTCTCTTGCAGCGTTGCCTCCGAAATGGCAGACAAATATCCGGCGCGCCGTATCGGCAATTCAAGCCAAAAGACTCTGTAAAACCAACGTTTAAAGCCCACCAAACGATTCATCGACGCAGAATCGGTGATCGTCAGCAGAGTTCGTGATCGGCGCATCAACAAACCTATGAAATTGATGTCACCTGAAATGTGATTGATATCACCCTGACAGCAGGTGGCCCATACGATTAAGGCAAGACGGCGGAAAACGCCCTTGCTATCAATCGGGGAAACCCTCACCCGAACATCGAATCGGTCGTTTGGAAGTGCGGCGACTACAGCCTGGAATAGTCTTTCGATGCTGTAGTGATCGCCAGCAAGAGGTCTCCGCATAAAGAGACTCAGTTTGATTTTGCGGGAGGGAGTGCTCATGTAAAAAATTGAAGCAACCACAAGTTGCTTATGGAAGAAATGCTAACTAGTTAACTTTTCACACTTAGCACCTATCCAAGTATAACCTACCGTCATCAGCCACAACACTAGCAACAAAGATAAATAGGGGGTAAGCACAGCACCCGCCATCAAAGCAAAGTTTGACTCTGCATAAAACAGGCTAAATGTTACCGTTGCCCCTAGAACATATTCGATGCTGGAACTAATTGGAACACTTAATTTCTGAACAAGGAAGCGAAATAGAACTCCTACAGCGAACATACCAGCAACTACACCGAGCGTCCCAAAATTAGCATAAAACTCTGCTAGCCAAGGTAGATTGTGTGACGTACTCGTGTCTCCCGGAGTTAACTGCATATACCTATGTCCGAATTCATTTCCGATGGTGGCTCGTGGCTTGCCTGGCCATAAAAAACGCGGGATGAAACTTGTCCACAAAGTCTGATAAGACCCCCCAAGCCAGTAAGGAACTTGCTCAGGTGTCATGTTAATCACATCGGCAAATGCAGTGATACTGTGACCAATTCTATTGACAACACCCGTATCGATACCGTCCGAGGTTGTGAAATCGTCATTGGCGTAATGATCGTATGTCGCCTTAAAAAACATGCTCGCTCTGAAAACGTTGGATTGTGGCGCCGAGCCTACTTCAACCCATGTGTATTCGCGATAAGTCTGCTTAATTGGATTAAGTAGAAGGGCTATTAGACAACTGATGAAGATAAAGCCCCATGGCAACGTCCTATTCTTGCCCCAATAGAGGATTCCAAGAAATACTAAAAGAAAAACCACCTGCGCCAGAGATCCAGAAAGGAGTTTGATGGCAAGTGAGAAGGCTATGGCCGAGGCTAAAAGAATAAGGTGTTTTTTTGACACTATATTTTCATAAGCAAGGAGAAACAGCATGCCAGTTGAAAGATACCCAAGTGGCGTAGTGAGTTGCCCCACGGTCGGCAATAAACTCAAAACTGGAACCAACTGCAACAACATGTAAATACTAAAGAGAAGCCAGGCTACCCATATCCTCCGCTCAGTAGATACTTCGTTAAGAAACTTGATTGGTCTATGCGATCTTGAATAAAGGCCTCGGGATGCGTAATAGCCAACAAAAAGACAGATGAGGCCAAGAACGGTTAGAAACAAGGCATCAGTTATTACAGAAGAAGTTACTCTTGACCAATCCAATTTACTGGAAAAAACTGGCATGCCAAAAATGAGTGAGTAAAAGAGGCCGTGAAGCGGCATAATAGGCAATAGGCCCCACTCCCGACGGGAAATCAGGCTGACAGTGCTTGGCAGTGCGCCCAACATAACGATAAGCGTGGCATAGCAAGCCTGCACCCGGTTAATAGTTTCATAGTCCTTTATAAGGGCGGTATAAAGTGCAAGAGATAAGCAACCAACTGTAATCAAGAAGAATGGGGGTTTCATGCTTTCAACCCTTTAATTCCTCAATCAGAAACCGTGCTCTATTGTTATAGCTATGCTCTTTGACTTGCTCCATGCCCCGCGCCCGAACTCGTTGCGCCTCTTGCTTATTAGTCATTATGTGCTCTATTTTTGTCTTCAGCTCGGCAATATCGGAATACATGTAGCACGATTCGTTTTCTGGGAAGAACTCCTGCTGTTCGACGGTCCGGAGGGTGAGCATCAGGCCTCCCATAGCTGGTAGCTCGAAGGTCCGCATATTGTGCGAACCTCTATTCTGAGGTCGCAACATATTCAGGCAAATATCAGATGAGGCGATTATGGCCGCCATCTCCGGCCCAAAAACATCCTTTAAAAACAGACTACTTCGCAATGGAAAAGCGTTGGCGACCCGATCCCACCTATTTCCATAAATACAAAAGTCGTACTCCGAAAGCTGGGCCAATATCCCCTCCCTTTCCTTGTCCCATGACCCGATGAATGAAATTAGCGCCAAAGAAGCTTGTTGCTCTTTTTTATGCGGCACATGGTAAGAAGAATCATAGCCGAAGGGAAGATAGATAACATTGTTACACCCGTTCTTACGAAGTCTATCCGCAATCAGGCGAGACCATATGCAGTAAACATCAAAGAAAGGCAACGAATCAATAACGTTGCTATTGGAAGCTGCTGTTGATGCTGAATTGTAAGGGTCATCAGGATTAATATTAATCCATAGCGCGGTGGGCGCCAATCTCCTGCATTCTTCAAGAATATGAAGACTGAACTCCATGCCTTTAAAAATAATAATCCAACGATACCGATCTTTGCAACCTCGCAGATGAGTCACCAATCGTTGACAGGCCCAGCTGTGACCGACCTCTGGCAGAAAACGGTTAACCAATCTGTTCCGGGACCATCCTGGACGATTTGCTTCAACATCCAATAAATCAACCTCACCACAACCGTTCGCCTGAAACGCCCTCAAGTACATCTGCTCTAGTGACGTTCGCTGAGCCACGCCGACAAGCAAGATGGGGAATGATGAGGTATTCATCGAGAGCTTACAAAACGCAGTGCATCTTTGAGAGCGGTCACCGTCGTAGACACAGAGAAATTTTGTACATATTCTGTAGCATAACGCCCCATCGTCTTGCGCTCTTCTTTACTTTCAGCCATAACCACCATAAGCTCCGCCAGTCGCAATACATCACCCATGGGATATGTAAAGCCGGACTCACCCTCCAAGATCATATCCGCGGCCGCGCCGCACTTGTCCGACACAATACAAGGTAATCCACAGGCCATAGCTTCATTCACAACCAGCCCCCAAGTCTCATATTCAGAAGGAAGTACCAACACATCGGCAGCCGCATAGAAAGCGGGTAACTCTGTCTGGTTTTTAAAGCCCACCAAATGGACGTTGGTCAGCTTGTTAGCGGCAATCTCATTACGGCAAATTTCAAGCAGCGCTCCGTCACCGACAAGAATTACATGGCTTCCACTAACTGCACGGTTCTTGGCGGCCGCGGCAATCAAATCCAGCGGCCGTTTTCGTTCAATAAACTTTGCAGCAAAAAGAAACACAGTATCTTCATCACGGATACCTAAATTACTTCGCAGCTTTCGGGCATTTACTGTTTGATCTATCCCTCGTTGAGAGAAAAAATCGTTATCAACGCAATACGGTGCCAAGAATATGGCTTCCTGCGGCACTCCAAAGTGAAGATAAAGATTAGCATTGAGGCTACCAATCGACAAAAACGCCTTGAATTGTTTAAATAAATAAGGGAATATTAATTTTTTGCTCACTTTTACGTACCATGATTGTGTATGGTTAAGATTAGATTCACCCCTTAGTATGAGTGGAATAGAGTATTTTTTTGCCCACCAGATAGCTTGCCAAAAAAGCACTTTACTCCAACCAAGTACCAGCACCGCGTCATAGCGCGCGTGGCTAAAATAGGACTTCAAATCAGGGGAGTCAAGGCGCCAGTCGCTCACATCCATATCAGGCTTGCTGTTGGAAAGAAAGATATGCTTATACCCATCCAATAAACAAACGTCCCAAGCAAAGGCTTTTCCAAAGTCTAGGTCAATCTTACCGGGAGCAATGCCATGGTTAGAACCAAAAAAAACAGTTAAGTCTATGTCGGCCTGGCTGGCAATGGCTCGAAATAAGGGTACTTGGTATTGGATTGGATGACTAGTTACTATTCCAATTTTAATTGGCAATTTTCCGGAAGTATTATTCTTGGGCATTTTCTTGTGTATTTCGGTTATCGCCCTACCGGCTCGCCGTTTTGGAGATCAGTCCAGATGCATAGGCAGAAAGTACTTTTTGCCCGTAAGAATCCCAACCACCTATCTCCGCAACACGCTTACGCGCAGCTTGTCCCATCATTTCACGTTCGTTCGACCGGCTCAACAAATGGGCTATCTTTTCAGCGATAGCGTCGACATCCCTGATTGGAACGATAAATCCTTCAACTCCATTTGTAAAAAGATCCTCCGCACCCGTGTTCATCGTAGCAATTACAGGGATACCACATGCCATCGCCTGCGCTTGAACCAAAGCTAAGCCCTCCTCAATCGAGGCTATTACAAAAACCGATCCCTGGCTATAAAACCGATACAACTCAGCTCGTGGGATGACTCCAAAATAGCGAAAACGGCCTTCGTAAGGTTTCAGCAAAGCTCGCGCCTCTGGCAACGCCGATCCAATAAACCAAACTTCAACTTCTTTTTTCGGGAATCGCGAGGCTGCTTCTAGCAGATAATGAATCCCTTTTCGAACGCTAAGCTCGCCAACGTAAATTATCCTAAAAACTTTGTCTTCCTTCTGTACGGGGTGAAACATTTCCAAGTCAACGCCATAAGGTATGACTCGAAGTTTTTCTGCCGCAACTCCTTTCTCAATGAATGAGCGCTTCACGAAACGAGATGGGACAAAAATAACATCGCACTCCTTGTATTCTGTCAGTTCACGCTCGATCACCCTCTGGTCGATAGGGCGATAAGGCATACCGAGCTTGAAGTACTCCTCGCGCAAAATGTCATCCTGAAATCGAATGTGCGATGAACCCCGATCACAAATCGTTAAGGCTCCATGCCGTACCTTCGCAACCCCGAGCGACGCAACGCCGAAGCTTGACAGACAGTGAAAAACATCGCAAGGCTCTAGACTTCTGGATAACCAGGAATCGAATGTTTTGATCAGAGGCCAGTTCAATAACCGTTGAATAGACTGTAAGCCCATCCGCCCGGCACCATGCGCCGCTAAAGTCAACCAGGGAAAAGTTCTCACCCGCTCTGGGAAAAGCCCATCGACCTTAGAACGTGGGTAACCAGTGTAAAGGCGCTGGAGAACGCCATTACGCGCGAGTTGTCTCGCAAGATCGAATGTGTGGAAGCGTCCAGGGCTACCCACACAAACTTTTATTGGGGTACTTGCAAACTTATCGGACATCTTTAGAGCTCGATGCCGGCACGAGCCGCCACCTCACTACCCGTTTTGCCTGGTAGTTTGCTGGGTAAAGTTAGTAAGCCGTCGATCAATACTTGGACTTGCTCTTCCTTCTTCTTAAGAGTAAAGCGGCTGTCGGATAAGCTAGACAAACGACGGCCGGGAATCACGCCCTCGTGGATTCCGACCGGACGGTAAATCAACTGATCGCCATAAGACTGAACCTCACTGCGGGCTTTTTTTACATAAAACCAAGCCTGCCAACTTCGTTCAAAGTCTGGAAACCGTTGCAGAAAGTTAGCGCGAACCGTATCCTTGTAGTTGTGCGCGAGTTCAGCCACCCAACTCTGGACTCTAGCTAGAAGACGAACCCCAAGCCAAGCGGTACGCTTTGGCAGAAGCGCCACTTTAGGAAGCTGATGCGCATCGGCGTAATGTTCAAGCACCTCTTGCCAAGACCAAGCTGGATTTGAAATCAAGGTATAAAAGCCTTCAGATTCTCGGCCTTGAGCAACACTTATGAGACCCTCAGCAATGGAGTGGCAAAAAATTGTGTACGAAAGCGTGTCAGGATATTCGAAGAGATGGTAATTCTTACGAACCAACTCAGCAGTTTCTTGGCTCACACGCTGTAACGCACCATGCACATGTCCGAGACGGAAGACATAAACTGCCCGATGGTGTTGCCTCCCCAGACTGCACGCTAGCTGCTCGGCAAACCGCTTGGTAAGCGCATAAGTACTATGGGGCAGGAAGTAGTATTTGGCCCGGTTGAACCGTGAGCTCATGCCGAATGCGTTGATAGTACTTACGAATACATAGCGTGCGCCTTCGGGGGCGCAAACAACTGCTTGGCGAATATAGCGCTCGTAATGGGCCTTGATTTCGTTCACCTCGCCAGAAGGTACGGAGAAGTCCACGATCAGATCGCAGTCGCGCAGGAGCTCCCTGCTCTCGGACTCCGTTCCGAAGACGCCAACGCGCACCTCAATTCCCAGTCGCCGCAACAAGGCACCGCTAAGGGACGTTCTGACTAATGCAACAGGCCGCACCTCAGGATAGGTTTTGAGATACAGGCAGACCTCAGTACCAACCTGTCCACTAGCGCCGATAACACCGATCGTTGTCATCCGATCCTTTCCGCTCCAGCGAGCGCGTCGCCGGAACGCGCGTGCGACAGCCCGTCTGCTTTTGTACCTCGCTCGTAGAGCTGCTCCATGATGAGGGTGGTAGCACGCGTGGCGCAAGCGTTGGTGTAATTGGGCGTCTGTGTTTCCATGCCTTTCAGAAAATCGGTCAGGAAGACTTGGTTCACATCGAACGTCCCTTTAGGGGAATCCTGGCGAAGCATATCCATAACTTGGTAACAACGCTGTCCATGGGTTGTACGCACTTGTGGCTGCATCGGACGAAACAAAGAAAAAGTGAGGATTGCTCGCTCAAAATGCATCTCAATTTCGTAACGAGTATTGTGTAAGCAAGTCACGAGCAACTCAAACTCAAAGTCCAGCCCCTTACTGTCGGTGAGGGTTAGTTGTGCATCAGTGTGCAAGTCGAAGCCATCCTCATGCTCCATTAGGCAACGGTTCACGATCGCTGTTTGGACATCCGCCATGAAACACACCGCATCCACGTTATGTATGGCACTCTCAAAGAGCTGCCCGCCACCTGCCAACTTCACATTCTTGGCGAAGCCCCCACCCCCACTAACGACTGTGGCCGTTCCAAACTCACTGCGCACACGGAGAAGGCGACCGAACAGTTGATCTATGATGATGTCCTTCACGATATTCGTGGTGCCCATGCTACGTCGTAGGAAACCCGCTGCCACTGCATAGTCCGGCCGCATCTGGCAAATCGCTTCCAGTTCAACCACGCTCCGAGCCACGGGCTTCTCGATATAAATTGCACCTTCTCTTTCACGCAGGAATTCATAATATGGTTGGCGGCTACCGTAGGGGCAAGCCACGAGCACAAGGTCCGTGGGAGCCGCGAATGCCAATTCATCTGCCCCAAGGAAAACTGGCACTTGAAATGCCTCAGCCGCCGCCTTTGCCTTGGCAAGAACGGAATCCAGTACCCAACGTACGTCGAACCCCAGGGCTGTCAATAGCGGCAGGTGCGACTTGAAGACAATACTCCCCGCCCCGATGATTCCTATTGTCTTAACGGGCATGAGAAAAATCGACTAATCGCCGCAGAATCGGCTCAAACTGCTTTTCAAAATTAAACTCTGACTCAAAAGCATACTTTACAGTGCGGCAATATAACGCATACTCTTCTGGGTTGCACAACAAAGAATTAACCGCCTGCGCGATGGAATGTGCATCTGTTGCCTGCGCCACCATGCTGGTTTTGTAACGTTCTAAAAATGCTACGAAGTCCGGCGAATTCGATACGATACTGGGAATACCAGCGACAAGGTAGTTATTGAATTTTTGCGAAGTACCGGCCATATAGGTATGGCTCAAATTGCATGGCTCGTAAAGGCATATTCCCAGATGGGCTGAATATAAGCAGTCATACCATAGACTGTATGGCACAGCAGGAAGAAGAATCACTTTGTTAGCCAACCCAAGTTCAAACACCAGTTTTTGCATATCTTCCAGATAAGTACCAATTGATAGCCCCGCAAAAATTAGACCCCAATTTCCTTTCCATTCAGGCACCGAGCGAATCGTCGCCTCAATTCCGTGAAACGGGCCAATACTTCCCAATTGAACCACCAAACGATCGAAATAAAGGCCTTTACTTTCAAGCAACCTCTGAAGTTCGCCCGTTTTTTTCCTGGGCCAGGAGAGCGGGAAGCAATTAAAAACGCTCATAGGATCCCTCTTCAGCCGCGCCATCGCCTTGTATTCAGCAGCCCGCCCCGGTGCCGGAAAAATAGTAATCTCCGCACGCCGAGCTGCAATAAGCTCAACCCACCTTAAAAGCCGACCTAACAATCCCAACCCTTTTGTTGACAAATCAAAATCGAAGTTGTGGTAAAACAATCTAGTCTTTGGGTGAATTAAGTTCACGATAAACGCCACTGTGATGCCCAGGGTATTACACCCAATGACTGCATCAGGCTTCTCGCGCCAAGACAATGTAATAGCTTTGATGATAAATTTTGCATAATCTACTTTGTCACGCCAACCCGTGTGACCACCCCCAATGGGCACCATACGACTCCTTCTTCCAAAATCCACATCCGTTGCCACATCTAGGTGAGAATTAGGGGCTCTGTAAAGAAGCTCAACGGAAATATCCTGGTCTGACAGCATTCGTGCCGTAAAAATTGTGGCTATATACATCGCAGGATCTGCCCAGATGGTGAGTAACACTTTCATTTCTTCCCCACTTTCTCATCTACTGCACGCGAAAATAACTTCAACAGAAAAATCGCACTCTCTTTACTTTGGATATCTCATATCGCATGCTTCAAAAATGGTAAGCAAACTGTTAACAAACCTCGGTCAATTCAATTTATTTTTTTCCCTCTATAAAAACCGTATTTTTAACTCGCCATTCATCATCTTGATCCATTTGATCAAAGCAATACACGTTTGTTTGTCGTGACTTGCATTTGCAAAGCGCCTTGAAGCCGGCTTCATTGAATATCTTTTCCAAAACCTCATAATCGTATAAATAAAAATGACCACCAGAGTGCCCAATGTCATTAATATCCATCATCAAGGTCTTGGAATCGGCCGTTTTGCTGGAATAAGCAACAGCGTAACCAGACTGATATCGCTCTACAAACAACTCCCCATCAGGTACTCCCATTCGAATCGAGCCCCCAGGTAACAGAATCCGAAAACATTCCGGAAGAAGGTTGTTACAAACAGTATCGAATGGAAGATGTTCCATGAAGTGTTCCGAATAGATCGCGTCAACGGAAGCGTCGGCAAAAGGCAACTTATGCCTCATGTCGAGAACCAACACCTCGCAATGTCTTGATTCCTGCTTCGGTGGAGGATAGCAATCAAGATTAATCCAACCCGGAAAAGGGACCCACCCACAGCCCAAATTGATTTTGAGACCTTTTTGGCGTCGAAGCCGCATCACCTGCATCCGGTAACGAACACTTATTGCACAGCTTATTCTAAGAATAATCATATCCATTTCATAACGGCAAGCAGTACCAAAATCCTTGCCAAATCCTAACCAAATCCAAAAACGCTTCAAAGCATTCTTTGAGCCGCTGGGGAGAAGATCATAAGGCGACCAAGTTGGCTTCGCGCCGACAATTTTTTCATTAACCATAGACTAATTCTATCTGGAAGTTACGATCGAGCTTTAATCAGAGCATCTGTCATTGCATATTGCGTGATTAAGTTCGCGGTTGATTTATTTGGCTAAACAGGGTCGGCCATTAAATACAAAAATGTCATAACTCACTTCGTCATTACAGCTCAATATTCCAATTATCTCCTCTGCGGTTTGGTGGGAAGAAAACACAAAATTATTTTCCAACCGAAGATTGAATCGTGCATCTTTGTTAGACCTAAGGAGCTCAATGATACGGAGCGTTTCCTCCCGAAATCGAGGGAGGTTCGCCTCGAAGCAAATAATAGGAACAAGGTGACTCAAATCGTTGAATACAGAGAGCTCACCGCCCTCGACATCAATCTTCAGAAAATCTGGGGTCCCGTGTTTCACAATCATGTTGTCCAGGGTTGAGACTGGCACATAGACTTCCCGAATGTTTTGCCCGTGCATTGAAACGAGCCAATCCCGCTCCTTCTCATTCAAGGTGTTGTAAGCTGACCCGTCTTCCACTACGAAAAAAGTCCCAACCCCGTCTTTATCTCCTAATGCAACATTCTCCAAAACAATGCCCTTATCTTGCCCATATCTAGAACACAAAGCTGCAAAGCATGTCTTGTCAGGCTCAATGCTTACAACTTTCTTCGACATCTGTCTAAAGGCCCATGTTTTGTCGCCATGGTTTGCGCCTACATCAAATACCAAATCAAGAGAACTACCAAGTGCCACACGATAGAAGGCAAGGTCATCTTCCAATGCTTTTATGTAGTTTGGATTTTTATACTTTAATATTCTGAAATAAATTTTTGAGTAACGTACTGCGTTGTAAATACTAAACCAATGCGCCAATGGCTTGAATGCCCCACTCAGCAACATGACTTTGACCAACGCTTAAAGCCTAAAGTATTTACCAATTGGAGATCCTTTTCTAAAAATCTCGATAGAGATTTTTTGGTAAGTTAATAGAAACCGTGTAACTTCTAATCGCAACTGTCGATCAAAGCTACGGCTAAGAGCTCTCTTTGAAATCGCCGGGTTATTTTATATTCCAAATTATTTTAGTTATAACCGAGCACTTTGAGATGCGGACCAACCATCATATGAAAAATTATTTTCAGCCAATAATTGGAGTCGTGGATCAATAGGGCAATCAAATTGCAGGAAGAAGTACCGCTTAGGTTCTTACCCCGAACGACCACTAATAAAGTAATATGTTACACGAGCCGTTATGGATTCTTTGATCTTTAATCAGTTCCTCTAATGAGAGAACCTCTTTGTCTTCCAATAGCTCGCAAGTGGTATAACCACATTTCAAGTACAAATCCAGATAACTAGCAACATCGTGACCCCGCTCCTTGAGAACTCGATTACAAATCTCCGCCATAACGATCGGCTTATATTCGTTAAGAATTTCAACCCCACCCTCAATAACATCATAGTCATATCCATCTACGTCAATCTTAATAAAATCAATCCTATCCAACTTTAAGGAATGGAAGTAATCATCCAAGGTAATGAATTCAATTAATTCTTTTTCATCGTGAGCCAACTGCTTTGCACTAAACCTTGACTCCAAAGACTCTACTTTGGTTTCTTTACGAGATGACAGTCCCTTGTTATTAAGCAAAATGTTATGTGAAGGCAGTTCGGGGTTAAGTCTAATGTTTTTTTGCAATCGTTTAAACGCATAAGTAGTTGGCTCAAAGCAGTGAACCTGCCCTTTTTCACACACGAGCTTTGACATTAACAAGGTGAAATATCCAATATTCGCGCCAATATCAAAAACTACGGATTCAGATTGAAGACGCCCTTTGATGGCAGCAGTCTCAAACGGCTCCCAGAAACCAGTATCCAATATAGATAGCTCAATTTGATTTTCGCGAAGGCACCATAGCCTCAAGCCATCATTTGTTACACATACCTTTTCAGTTACAAAGAAGTTTCTCGGATCAGTCAAGTAAAACAAAAAGCATTTACCAATTTTTCTTATAAATCGCATAGTTTTCTTTCAATGGTGAATTCAAGCACGAAGTGCAACTTTGATTAACTGATGGTTGGGTGGCTGA
>JBBAKF010000052.1:0-15979 GCA_040403635.1 Polynucleobacter sp. | reverse complement strand
CGGAAGATGCGCCGTTTCCAATACAAACCTCTCTTTATGCGGCATCCAAACTGGCTGGTGAATCGCTGATTTCCGCTTACTGCGAGGGTTTCGGCTTTCAATCTTGGATTTTCCGTTTTGTCTCCATTCTTGGTGAGAGGTATACCCATGGTCATGTATTTGACTTCTACAAGCAATTGAAAGACGACCCAACCAAATTACGGGTACTTGGTAATGGCAAGCAACGGAAGTCGTATCTCTACATTGAAGATTGCCTAGATGCCATCCTGCTCGCAATGAACAAGGCGCAAGAGAAGGTGAATGTCTTCAATCTTGGTGTTGATGGCTTCTGTGAAGTCAATGACTCTATCGGCTGGATCAGCAAGACTTTAGGTTTGACGCCAAAGCTGAATTACACAGGGGGAGACCGTGGCTGGATTGGGGACAACCCTTTCATTTTTCTTGAAACTAAGAGGATTCAATCGCTGGGTTGGGCTCCTAGGTATTCCATCAAAGAAGGAGTCGTTAAGACGGTGGAATTCCTTAAGACTAACGAGTGGGTGTTCGGAGCAAGGGAGTGAAAGTATGTGTGCAAGGGCTATGGCACCTCGGGTCCGTAACAGCAGCGTGTCTCGCCTCCATCGGACATGATGTTACTGGCTTGGATTTTGATGAGAATACTATCCTGGGACTTCAACTTAATAAACCGCCGATATCAGAGCCTGGGCTCGCAGAGTTGATTCAAAAAGATGGGGAAGCAGGGAGGTTGAGTTTTTTTACTTCACCCTTAAAGGCATTAAATGGTGTCGAACTGCTATGGGTTACCTATGACACACCGGTAAACGAAAGCGACGAGGCAGATGTTGATTTTGTTCTTGGGCAGGTGGAGATTGTGTTGCCCTACTTGGTTGTTGGAGCTACGGTGCTTGTTTCTTCTCAGATGCCAGTTGGCTCAATTAGACGATTAGAAAACATAGCTCAAAAACTCTATCCAACGAAGTCGATCGGTTTTGCATACTCACCTGAGAATTTGCGCCTTGGTAAAGCTCTCGAAGTGTTTCTTAAACCGGAGCGTATTGTTGTCGGAGTGAGATCGTCACAAGATAAGAAGCGAATTGATCGCCTGTTGAGGCCAATTACTGACCGAATTGAATGGATGTCGGTTGAGTCTGCGGAGATGACAAAACATGCCATAAACGCTTTTCTTGCTACCTCCGTAGTATTTGCCAATGAAATTGCATCAATTTGTGAACTTGTCGGTGCAGATGCGAAAGAGGTTGAAAGAGGTCTTAAGTCCGAAAGCCGAATCGGTTCCAAGGCATATCTTTGCCCGGGTGGGGCTTTTGCGGGGGGGACCTTGGCGCGTGATGTGGAGTTCCTGAAAAAGATAAGTATTGGAGAACGTCTTGAGATTCCACTATTGGGGGCAATCCGGCTTAGTAACGATCAACACAAAAATTGGGCGCGTAGAAAACTGAACACCTTTTTTCCCGTAATGAATGGAGTCTCAATTGCTGTTTGGGGGCTGACATACAAGCCAGGAACCGATACCTTGCGCAGGTCTTTGTCGGTTGAGTTATGCAATTGGTTGCTTGATCAGGGTGCTGTTTTGAAAGTGCATGATCCCGCCGTTAAGGACCTACCTGAGTCGTGGAATGGCCGTGTCCAAAGAGTTACAGAGCCTCTAGATGCTTTAATTAAAATCAGTGCTTTGGTAATAGCAACCGAGTGGCCGCAGTACAAAAAGGTTTCGTTTGAACAAATCTCTGGACTCAGTCCTGAACTTGTGGTCCTTGATGCTAATCGGTTTGTGTCCCATTTCATGGGGGCTGCAAATATCCGTTATGTCGCCGTGGGCTCGCCAACTGTTTAAGGGTAATCAGAATGTCTTTTGCTTTGCGCGGAAAAGTTGCAATAGTGACTGGGGCGAGTCAAGGACTCGGTTTGGAAATCTCTCGTAACTTCATTCAACTTGGTGCCTCAGTGGTGTTATGTTCACGCGATAGAGGCTTACTTGATGAAACTATACAAACTTTTTACGGTTTAACCATAAAAGACCAGTGCATAGAAGCGATAACTGCCGACGTATCGAACTCGGAAGATGTTTCGCAGCTCGTTGAGAAAACTTTATCCCGTTTCAGTCGCATTGATATTTTAGTCAATAACGCGGGAATTTATGGCCCGATGGATCTGATTGATGAAGTTGATTGGGCGCAGTGGGTCAAGGCTATTGAGATCAATTTGTTTGGCTCCGTCTTGATGTGCAGGGCGGTGCTACCGGCAATGAAGGCCCAGCGCAAAGGCAAGATTATTCAGTTGTCCGGAGGTGGTGCAACCAATCCATTGCCGAGAATTAGCGCATACGCGGTATCCAAGGCTGCAATCGTGCGCTTTGCGGAGACTCTGGCTGAAGAAGTTCGAGGCTATGGGATTGATGTGAATGCGATTGCGCCGGGTGCGCTTAACACCCGTCTTTTGGATGAGGTGCTAGCAGCCGGCCCTGGAAAAGTAGGGGATGCATTCTTTGATAAAGCGTTAAAGCAAAAGGAGTCTGGTGGCTCTTCGCTTGATATGGGTGCGAACTTGGCGGCTTTTCTTGCCTCCGACCAGAGCGACGGTATTACAGGCAAACTGATCAGCGCTGTGTGGGATGACTGGGCTCATTGGACTGAGCATGTCGAAGAGTTGCGTACCAGTGATGTGTACACCTTGCGGCGAATCGTCGGGCGAGATCGTGGTTTTGAATGGGGCGATAAATGAGTTTTGGGGTTGGCATTATTGGATGTGGGCTGATTGGTCAAAAGCGTGCCAATGCATTAGGTGAGGGTCGGTTACTTGCCTGCGCAGATGTGAGTGAGGCGAGGGCCAACGCGCTTGCGGGCAACAGCGGTGCGAAAGCGTTCGCCGATTGGCGCGAATTGTTGGCTTTGCCGGAAATCGATGTCGTAGTGGTTGCTACGCTGCATGATTCTTTGGCCGAAATTACGTTTGCAGCGGTTGAGGCCGGTAAACATGTACTAGTAGAGAAGCCCGCTGCGCGCACCCCAACTGAACTTGAGCCCGTTATGCGGGCAGCTGAAAGTCGTGGCGTAAAGGTGCATGTGGGTTTCAACCATCGCTACCACCGGGCTTTCCGCAAAGCGCGGGAGATATACGATACAGGGGCGTTGGGTGAGCTAATGTTTATCCGCGCGCGTTATGGCCACGGCGGGCGTATCGGTTACGACAAGGAGTGGCGAGCCAACCCGGAGCTTTCCGGCGGCGGGGAGTTGATTGATCAAGGCCCGCATCTGATTGATTTGTCGCGATGGTTTTTAGGCGAATTCCACGAGGTGCAGGGATTTGCGCATACATACTATTGGGACATGCCAGTTGACGATAATAGTTTTCTACTTCTGAAAACAGAAAAGCAGCAGGTGGCCTTTTTGCACGCAAGCTGCACCGAGTGGAAGAACCTGTTCTCTATGGAGATTTACGGGCGCAATGCCAAGTTAGAAATCTCTGGTTTAGGAGGAAGTTACGGTCTCGAGCGGCTGACGTGTTACAAGATGCTCCCAGAGATGGGTCCCCCCGAGACCACTAGCTGGGAATATCCGATGGGGGATGATTCCTGGGCGGCAGAAATGGCGGAGTTTTATGAAGATATTCGCTTGGATCGGCATCCTGCAGCCGGGCTGAAGGATGCTTACGAAGTATTGAAGGTAATTGAAAAAGTTTATTTGGAGTCTAACTTTGATCATCGCGCGTAGCCCATTGCGTATCACCCTTGGAGGGGGTGGTACAGATTTGCCCTCTTACTATCGGGAGCATGAGGGCTTTTTGGTTTCCGCTGCTATAGATAAATACGTCTATGTGAATGTAATGAGGCCTTTCACTTCAGGCATCTACCTTAAATATTCGCAACTCGAACACGTCGACCAAACTGTTGATGTGAAGCACCCGATTATTCGGGAGGCGATCCAGATGCTTGGATTCAAGACGCCCCAGCTTGAAATCACAACTTTGGCGGATATACCTGCAGGTACGGGGCTGGGATCCTCGGGAAGTTTTACTACCGCCTTGCTAAAAGCTTTATATGCGCACCGTAAGCGGCATTTACATCAGGAAGAATTGGCTGAATTGGCCTGTCATATTGAAATTGATCGCTTGGGCGAGCCGATTGGCAAGCAGGATCAATACATTGCAGCAGTGGGCGGAGTGACTTGCTTTACTTTCCATAAGGATGACAAGGTCACAGCGGCTCCGCTGCAGATCAGCATGGATACGCTGTTTGACTTGGAGGATAACCTGCTCTTGTTTTTTACGGGTTTTTCTCGCAGCGCCAGCAGTATTCTCAATGATCAGAATACGCGCACCCAAGAAAGTGACGGCGAGATGCTCAGTAATCTTCATTATTTAAAGGAACTTGGCTATCGCAGCAAAGATGCGCTTGAAGCGGGCAACGCTCGGCTCTTTGGGGAGTTGATGCATGAGCACTGGGAGCACAAGAAGCGACGCTCCGTCGGCATGAGCAATTCAAAAATAGACGAGTGGCACCAGTTAGGTATGAGTAATGGTGCTGTTGGAGGCAAACTAGTAGGCGCTGGCGGCGGCGGTTTTCTGATGTTTTATGCTCACGACCGTAACAAATTACGTCATGCGATGGTATCGGCAGGGTTGGAGGAGTTGCGGTTCCGCTTCGACTTCGAGGGCACCAAGATCGTTTTGTCTTCTTGATCTCCATGTTACCTATTGCAATTTTGGCTGGGGGTATGGCGACGCGCTTGCGGCCTATTACCGAAACCATTCCCAAATCTTTGGTAGATGTGGCGGGGAAGCCTTTTATCTTGCATCAGTTAGATTATCTTCGGCGCCAGGGGCTGACCCGTGTGGTGTTGTGTTTGGGTTATTTGGGCAAACAGGTTGAAGATGTCGTTGGTGATGGCGCGGCTTACGGCCTGGAAGTGCTTTACTCTTGGGATGGTCCAAGGTTGCTTGGTACGGGTGGAGCTATCAAACAAGCTTTGCCTCAGCTTGGCCAGCAGTTTTTTGTGTTTTATGGTGACTCATATCTTCCGGTCGATTTTCAGGCGGTGGAACGAGATTTTTTGTGCAGCGGAAAACCTGCGCTAATGACTGTTTTGCGTAATGCCGATCGGTGGGACAAGAGCAATGTTGAGTTTGATAATGGGAAAATTGTCGAGTACAACAAAGGCGCACCTCATCATGAAATGGACCACATTGATTATGGCTTGGGGGTGTTGTCATCTGCGGTGCTTGCAAACATGCCGCCCAACGAGCCATTCGACTTAGCGGACGTGTATCACGATTTGTCTCTTAGTGGAGAGTTGGCCGGGCACGAGGTGTTCGAGCGTTTTTATGAAATTGGCTCTCACAAAGGACTGAATGAAACGATTCAATTTTTTAGACAGGAAAATCAGGCATGAGTTACGCACAGCAGCATTTAAATGAGGCGGTTGACATTCTTAACAAGATGGATGTAGGCGTTATTGAAAAAATGGCAGATTTGCTTGCGGATATCAAGCGGGGAGGTGGGCGGATTTTCTTTCTTGGGGTTGGTGGAAGCGCGGGAAACTGCTCTCATGCTGTTAATGATTTCCGAAAGATTGTTGGGATCGAATCCTATGCCCCAACCGATAACGTTTCTGAGTTGACGGCTCGCACCAATGATGAAGGTTGGGCTACGATTTTTGTTGAGTGGTTGAAGATCAGCAAACTCAATAGCAAGGATGCTGTGTTTGTGTTCTCAGTGGGCGGTGGCGACCTCGAAAAAAATATAAGTCCCAACTTAGTCGCGGCTGCACAACACGCCAAGAGCGTTGGTGCCAAGGTATTGGGCGTGGTGGGACGGGACGGCGGTTTCACCGCGCAGGTTGCCGATGCATGTGTGATCGTGCCAACGGTCAACCCAGATACGATTACGCCGCACTCCGAAGCCTTTCAGGCTGTGGTGTGGCATTTGCTGGTCTCACACCCGAAACTAAAAGTAAATCAGACCAAGTGGGAATCGGCTGCCAAGTGAATGGAATAAAGAGGCGGGCCATCTTTCTGGATCGAGATGGGGTGATCAACCGCGCCCTGGTTCGAGAGGGCAAGCCCTACCCACCTGCAAGCATTGATGAGGTGGAGATTCTGCCTGGTGTGACCGACGCAATACAGCAATTGAAGGCGGCAGGCTTTGTCCTCATTGTGGTTTCAAACCAACCGGACGTAGCACGCAGGACGTCATCTCTGGAGTCAGTCGAAGCCATTAATGGGTATCTGGCAGAACGCCTGCCAATTGATCGTTTCATCATGTGCTACCACGACGGCGGTGACAACTGTGATTGCCGTAAGCCTCGTCCCGGGATGTTGCTGAAAGGTGCGCGTGAGTTTGATGTCGATCTAGGCGCAAGTTTTATAGTGGGCGACCGTTGGCGCGATGTAGAGGCTGGAACAAGCGCAGGGTGCAGGACTTTCTTTATTGATCATGGCTATGATGAGAAGCAACCTCTAATGACAGACTATCGCGTTACCTCACTGCAGGAAGCAGCGTTAATTATTATTACGGAAATAAATAATGAAAAAAATTGAAGAGTTGAATGTAAAAATCTTTGCCGATGGTGCGGATAAAGAAGGCATATTGGAAATGTATGCAAAGACTTTTATCAAAGGTTTTACTACTAATCCAACCCTCATGCGCAAGGCTGGCATCAGTGACTATAGGGCGTTTGCTAAGGAAATCCTTCAAGCTATTTCAGACCGCCCTATTTCCTTCGAGGTGTTTTCGGACGAGTTTCAGGATATGGAGCGGCAGGCTATGGAAATTGCCAGTTGGGGCGACAACGTCTACGTCAAAATCCCAGTTACCAACACTAGAGGGCAGCCATGTTATGAGTTGGTGCGCAAACTGACAAAGAGCGGTGTCAAGGTCAATGTCACCGCGCTAATGACACTTGATCAGGTACGTGACGTAGTGGCCGTCTTAGAATCTGAAACTCCTAGTTACGTGTCGGTTTTCGCAGGTCGCATTGCAGACACCGGGCGCGATCCGGTTCCGCTGATGGCCGCCGCCGTGGAGATGTTGAAAACCAGACCAAAAGCCGAGTTAATATGGGCCAGCCCGCGTGAGCTTCTTAATATTTTTCAAGCTGATACTTTAGGCTGTCACGTTATTACGGTGACGAACGACACTTTAAAAAAATTAGTTTTGATCGGGCGTGACTTACACGATTATTCTCTTGAAACGGTCAAAATGTTCTTTGAAGATGCAAAGGGAGCAGGCTTTGAGCTCTGAAGTTTACATTTCAAATTTAATGCCAAGGTTCTCGTGACTTATATTCTTGGTATCAACGCTTACCACGGTGATTCATCGGCCTGTCTAGTCAAGGATGGTTTGCTTGTTGCGGCTGCGGAGGAAGAGCGTTTCAGGCGTATCAAGCATTGGGCGGGTTTTCCTTCAGAGGCGATTCGCTATTGCCTTGCCGAGGCAAAAATCGGTTTGGGCGATGTGGGTCATGTGGCAATTAATCAGGACTCAAAGGCTAATCTGTGGAGAAAAATCGGTTTTACCCTTTCTAAGCGGCCTGATGTAGGGCTAGTTATCGACCGTATCAAGAATAAGAAAGAGCGCGCCAATGTTCGGGAGGAATTAGCCCGCACGTTACTGGGCGAAAGTTTTGCCGGAGAAATCCATGAGGTTGAACATCACCTAGCCCATCTTGGCTCGGCCTTTCTAGTTTCACCTTTTGATGATGCGGTAGTGGTCTCGGTGGATGGCTTTGGCGACTTTGCCAGCGCCGCTTGGGGATTGGGAAGTGGATCTGAAATCAATGTTGAGGACAAGGTCTATTTTCCACATTCGCTTGGTATTTTCTATCAGGCGCTAACGCAATACCTAGGTTTCCCCAATTATGGCGACGAGTACAAGGTGATGGGGTTGGCGCCTTACGGTGAGCCAAAGTATCTGGCTGAGATGCGCACTATCGTTAAGTTGCAGGATGACGGCACTTACAAGCTTAACTTGGATTATTTTCGACATCATAAGGAGAAGATCGATTACGAGTGGGAGAGCGGAGAGCCACGTATAGGTATTTTGTTTTCCGAAGCCTTGAGCGGGTTGCTTGGCCCTGCCCGAGGCAAGGGGGATGAACTAATGCAGAACCACAAAGATATCGCCCGTTCAGTGCAGGCAATGTATGAAGAGGCGTTCTTCCATCTTCTCAATACGCTTTATAAGCGATACGGCTTGGATAGATTGGCGCTGGCTGGCGGCTGTGCCATGAATTCGGTAGCTAATGGGAAGATTGCCCTTAAAACTCCATTCAAGAAAATTTACGTCCAATCGGCAGCGGGGGATGCTGGTGGGGCGATTGGTGCAGCCTTTGTTGTGTGGAATAGGATTGCCAATGGGGCTACCATTGACTCCTTATCTCAACCACATACTCTTGCTGGGGCAAAGGGGTTATTACCCAAGGGTCGCAGTTTTGTTATGGATCATGCATATTGGGGGCCGCAGTTCACCAACGTCGAGATTGGTAGGGTTTTGCAGGCTAGGCGCGACGAGTTGGGGGCGCAGATCTGCGTTATTGAGGAGATCTCAGATGATTCAGCGCTTTGTCAAAGAGCGGCTCAGGCAATAGCGAACGCTAAGGTGGTCGGCTGGTTCCAAGGTCGAATGGAATGGGGGCCACGCGCGTTGGGAAATCGTTCCATTTTGGGGGACCCGCGCCGCGCCGATATGAAAGATATTCTCAATATCAAGATCAAACGCCGTGAATCATTTAGACCATTTGCTCCTTCAATTTTACGTGAGACTGTGAGTGAGTGGTTTGAGATGAATGAAGATGTGCCTTTTATGATGCAGGTTCTTCAGATTAGAAAAGATAAGCGGGCGCTAATCCCAGCTGTTACCCACGTGGACGGATCGGGGCGGCTACAGACAGTGCATCGGGATGCAAATGCTCGCTACTACCTTCTTATTGAGAAATTTTATGAACTTACTGGTGTGCCGATGGTCCTCAACACATCCTTTAACGAAAACGAACCGGTGGTATGCCATTCAGAGGAAGCATTGGATTGTTTTTTGCGCACGAAAATGGACGTCTTGTTCATGGGTAACTGGGTAATCACCAGAGACAACGGCTAGGGAAGTTTTGACGTCAGCCAAGATTTCCATTGTCACGGTTGCCCGCAATAGTGTGGCCACGATTGAAGATACGATACTTTCCGTGGCTGGGCAAAGTTACCCGCATGTCGAGCACATTCTTATAGATGGCGCCTCCACGGATGGCTCATTGGGTATTGTTAATCGGCACCTGAATAAATTTTCCAAGACGGTCTCAGAGCCTGATATGGGAATCTATGACGCCATGAACAAAGGAATCATCCTTGCAACGGGCGATGTTGTTGGGTTTCTTAATGCGGATGACGTGTATTCAGATGCAAATGTTTTGGGAGAGATTGCCGCTATCTTTAATGACGCTACTGTTAGTGCCTGTTATGGCGATCTTGTTTATATGGATGAGTCGTTGACCCGGGTGGTGCGTTACTGGAAGTCGAGACGCTATCGTGATGGTTTATTTGAAAAGGGCTGGATGCCGGCTCATCCAACCTTTTTTGTCAGGCGCGCGGTGTTTGAAAGATATGGGGACTTTGATCTAGCCTTTCGGTTGCAGTCTGATTTTGATCTCACAATGCGATTTCTCTCAATATGCAAAATACAGTCGGTTTACTTGCCTAGGGTGTTAGTAAAGATGCGCGTTGGGGGGGCAACCAATAGGTCCGCAGCTAACGTTATCAAAGGTAATATAGAGGCATACCAGATATGCAAAAAAAATGGACTCAGAGTGACGCCTCTTTTTATTGTGAAAAAAATTCTGTCAAGAGTGCCACAGTTTTTCTCAAAACCGCCGTATCTATGAAAAAGGCGCGGGGCAGTTTCAACTTGGTAACGCAGTGATATTGGTCACTGGGGCATCCGGCTTTATAGGACGCGCTCTGTGCGCTGAGTTATCCGACAAAAACAGGATGTTTCGCGCTGTAGCGCGGAGCATTACAAAGCTTCATCCAACTGCGGAAGTAGTCTCTGTGGGTGATATTGGTTCAACGACTGAATGGGGGGGGGCGTTGGTTGAGGCGGATACAGTAGTTCATCTTGCCGGATTGGCGCATGTACCGTCAAAATTGCAGCGAGACAATCTAAGCGACTATTGGGAGGTGAATGCTCTAGGCACCGCACGTTTGGCTAAGCAGGCTGCTGCAAAAGGCGTAAGGCGTTTCTTGTACCTTAGCACCGCGAAAGTGTGCGGCGACATTACTCAGAACAGACCCTTTGATGAAAAAGATGTGTCGGATTCAAAGGATCCATACACCGCTTCCAAGCAGGAGGCGGAGAAATTCTTGCGGGGTATTGCAATGGAAACCAGCATGGAGGTAGTGATCATTCGTCCGCCGTTAGTTTACGGGCCGGGGGTGAAGGCTAATTTTCACAACATGACGCGTTGGTTGTGCAAGGGTATTCCGCTGCCGTTGGGCAATATTCATAACCTGCGTAGCTTGGTGTCATTGGATAACCTTTTGGACTTTATCTACTTGTGTTTGAACCACCCGATGGCGGCAAATCAAACCTTTGTGGTGTCTGATGGTGAGGACATATCCACCACCGAGTTGTTGCGACGCATGGCTCAAGCGTTGCGAGTTCCCGCCCGCTTGGTGCCCGTACCCCAAGGTTTGTTAGAGTTGGGCGCCAGGGTGATGGGGAGAGATGATTTGTCTCAGCGGCTCTGTGCATCTTTTCAGGTTGATATCAGCAAAGCGCGCACCCTGCTGGGTTGGCGGCCGCCTGTGGCTATGGAGGACGCTTTGCGCCGCTCGGCTGAGTATTATTTGAGCAGCACGCAAAGACCTGTTGAAGATGTCCGGAGAGTTGGCCGATAACCGGACTACCCTATTTAGCGTGTATGAAAAGAAGTTTTGATATTCTTATCGGCTGTCTAGCTACTGTTATATTGCTTGTTCCAATGTTGCTTTTGGCAATTGCCATTCGCTTGACTTCCAAAGGGCCGGCCTTGTATTGGTCTAACCGTGTTGGCCGGAACAACGTAATTTTTAAAATGCCTAAGTTCCGCAGCATGAGGGTTGGAACGCCTATGGTGGCCACCCACCTACTGGCTGACGTCCGGCCTTACCTAACGCCCATCGGTTCTTTTTTGCGCAAAAGCAGTTTGGACGAACTGCCTCAATTGTGGAGTATTCTGGCGGGGGACATGAGTTTTGTGGGGCCGCGCCCAGCGTTGTTCAATCAGCAAGACTTGATTGCTCTGCGCACAAAGCAGAGAGTGCACACCTTGGTGCCCGGTCTGACTGGTTGGGCCCAAGTCAACGGCCGTGATGAGTTGCCGATTCCTGAGAAGGTCAAGCTTGATATCGCCTATTTGCAGCAACAGTCTTTTTGGTTTGACATTCGTATTATCTTAATGACTCTCGTTAAGGTGTTGAAGAGTGACGGGGTGTCGCATTGAGCTTTATTTAAAAAATATGACAATAAATATACGCCACTTGATAGCTAACGCAATGGCTAATCTTTTCAATGGCTTGGCGCCACCAGTGCTGGCCCTACCGCGCCAAGCCAAGCGCGTCATTGTGCTTGTATTAGACGCCTGTTTGTGCGTGCTCAGCGCTTGGCTGGCCTTTTATCTTCGCCTGGGTGAATTTGTCGCCCTAGCGGGCGTCAATTTGTCGCCCTTGGGGCTGGTGGCCTTCGCTTCTCTGTTTTTTGCCATCCCTGTATTTGTCACTTCGGGGTTGTACCGCGCTATTTTTCGCTACAGCGGACTCCTTGCCATGGTGACCGTGGCAAGAGCCATGTTACTTTACGGCGTATTGTTTGCGGCGGTCTTTACCTTTTATGGAGTGCAGGGCGTACCGCGAACGGTGGGCTTAATTCAGCCTTTATTGTTGCTAGTGCTATTGGGCGCTTCTCGTGCGGCAGCGCGGGTGTGGCTGGGGGGCTTGTACCAAAATCAGATACAAAACTCTGCCTTGCCGCAGGTGCTGATTTACGGCGCCGGCAACGCGGGCCGCCAGCTCGCCTCTGGAATGGCTAACAACCACGAAATGCGCGTGGTGGGGTTTCTGGACGACGACGACAGGTTGCACGGGCACGTCCTAAATGGCTTGGAAATATACAACCCTGCGGATCTCGAAGAGGTAGCTAGCCAAAAGGGCATCACGGACGTTCTGCTTGCGATGCCATCGGCTTCTCGGGATAGGCGTAACCAAATACTTGCCTTGCTGACGAAGATAAAACTTTCTGTTCGAACTCTGCCAGGACTTAGCGATATAGCAGCTGGCAAGGTCACCCTAAGCGACTTGCGAGAACTTGATATCGACGATCTACTAGGTAGAGAACCCGTCAAACCTAATGGACTGCTCCTTATCCGTAACACTCACAATAAGACAGTGATGGTTACGGGTGCTGGCGGAAGTATCGGCAGCGAGTTGTGCCGGCAGGTACTCAAGACGCAGCCAAAGCGTTTGCTACTAGTGGAGATGAGTGAGTTTGCGCTCTACCAAATTCACCAAGAGATCCAGTCTGCTCTTGATCTTCGTGGGATTTCTCCAGGCGAAGACCTTGAGGTTGTTCCTTTGCTTGCTTCGGTTTGCGATGAGGTGCGCATGCACGAGATCATGGACACTTGGAAACCACACACTGTTTACCATGCCGCCGCCTACAAGCACGTCCCCTTGGTAGAGCACAACCCTGCAGAAGGCGTTCGCAATAATGTCTGGGGCACTAAGGTGTGCGCAGAGGCTGCAGTACGCAATGGTGTGAATAACTTTGTGCTGATCAGCACCGACAAGGCCGTGAGACCGACCAACATAATGGGGGCATCCAAGCGGCTCGCCGAAATGGTGCTGCAGGCTTTGAATGATGCAACGCATTCTTTTTCCGATTTGCATACTCTCGAATCAGGCAATTCGGTTAATGTAAAGAGGACTTGCTTCTCTATGGTTCGGTTTGGAAATGTGCTTGGATCTAGTGGCTCCGTGGTGCCCTTGTTCCGTGAGCAGATTAAGACAGGCGGCCCCATTACGCTTACCCACCCTGATATCACCCGTTACTTCATGACCATTCCGGAGGCCGCTCAACTCGTCATTCAAGCTGGAGCCATGGGTTCGGGCGGGGACGTCTTCTTGCTAGATATGGGAAAACCAGTGCGGATATATGATTTAGCAAGCCGAATTGTCGAGCTATCAGGCCTTACACTTAAAAACGAAGTAAATCCAAAAGGGGACATAGATATCAAGTTAACAGGTCTGAGGCCTGGGGAAAAGCTCCATGAGGAGTTATTAACAGGTGACAATCCAAGGTCAACCCAGCACCCTCGCATAATGGTAGCCGACGAAACATTTATACCCTGGGAACAGTTAAAGGCTCAACTCCATTCTTTGAGTTTGGTGCTAAGCGTTAACGATATTCCTGTTATTAGAAAATTCTTACAGCAAATGGTGACGGGGTATGAGCCAACTGAAGGCGTAGTTGATTGGGTATACCTAGAGCAGGAGCGCCAAAGAAGGAATTAATCGTATGTTCTTTTAGAAAGCCGATTCCTCGATTAAGAAAATCAAGTGATTTAAGCAAGATCAAATACGAATGTGTGTAGCAATAAAAAATTTTGAAAATGAATATAAAAATAATATATTCTGAGGCTTGGGATAGATATACGCTATTTGCACTTTGCTCTCTTGCATTTTGTGTAAGCCTAGGCGCTGCTACTGTTTCTATATCCAAGTTAATTCTCTTGATTGGCTTTATTGTTCAGATTGCCATAGACAGAAAAAAAATATTCCAATTCAATCCAATAAAAAATATTCCGATTATTTTTATTTGGATGATTGCTGCGGCAGTTTGGAGTTTAATTTCTATGACTTGGTCAGATGCGACCGTGCTGGACCAGTGGAAATATTTTTATTCACATACAAGATTTCTATGGCTTGCAGTCATTTACTACTTATTGATGACAAAGGACCGCGCTTTAAAAACTTTAAAGTGGTTAATATATGGCCAAATTTTTGTTGTTTGCATTTCTTGGCTAATGTGGTTTGGTATCGAGGTGCCATTAACTAGAAGACCAATTGAGAAGGGAATAGCTTTTACAAGCACGTTGGAACAACCAATTATGACCGTATTGGCGCTTATTGGTTTGTGGGGCTTGCGAGATTATTGGATAAAGCTTTGGGGTAATTGGTTTTTACAGTTGATTATCTTAGCAATGCTTTTAAACATTATTTTCGTAATGAGCGGACGAACTGGTTATATTGTTTTATTAATATTTATTGCTATTGAGTTATTTAGGCTTTTAAAAGGTAGTTGGCGTTTAATGGCTTTTTTATCGCCAATTATTTTATCGTTGGTGTTTTATGCAGTCTCTCCTACATTCTCTAAAAATCTAATGGAAATTCCAACAAATACTAAAAGCTATTTAGAAACACAAGCCAAAAGTTCAGAGGGGCTAAGGTTGGAAATGTGGAGGGCTTCGATATATGCTATTATAAATAAACCAATATTGGGTTATGGTATTGGAAGCATGCCAGAAGTTTATAAAGCAAACGGAGGAATGATAAAAGAACCGGTAAGTCAACCACATCAACAATATTTGTTCTGGTGGGTAGAGTTTGGTTTTATTGGATTGTTGATTATGCTTGGATTCTTTTTCGCTTTAATAAAAGATTCATCTAATTTAGACAATGAAGCTAAAAACACTTTGCAGTCGACAATGGCAGTACTATTTGTTGTAGGTTTGTTTAATTGCCCATTCTTTGGAGTGGGCATGGGGGAATTTTTCTTTTTAGAGATTGCCGCAATTTTAAGAATTAGAAGACGGATGAAACTCCCTTAGCACACAGCTGTACCAAAGGTTGTTGTATAATTTAAAATAAGATTATTTATTTTCTATAGAGTATGATTAGCGTTGTTATTGCTACGTTTAATTGGCCTGCCGCACTTAATCTTTGCATTCGATCTCTGCTCAACCAAACCGATATAGATTTTGAAATAATTATTGCGGATGACGGTTCAAAAAAAGATACTGAGCAATTAGTAACAGAGCTTAAAAAAGTAAGCAATATAAATATAAAGTATGTTTGGCAAGAAGATTTAGGATTTCGGAAGACAACGATTCTTAATAAGGCGATTCAAATCACCGACGGCGAGTACATAATTTTTCTTGATGGTGATTGTGTTACGCAACCTGACTTCATTGAAAAGCACCGAGCGCTTCGACGGGCAAAAGCCATGGTAACTGGCAGTCGCATACTTCTAAATGATTCATTATCAAAGCAGTTGTGCTCAGATAATAATTGGAACTTTAGTAGTATTAAAACAAGATCTTTATTTTATCGATTATTTGGGCGTATGAATAAATTCATGCCTTTATGGATAAAACTGCCTTCCAGCCCGATGCGAAATTACAAAACGTTTGTCTGGAGGCGAATCAAGGGATGTAATATGGCGGCCTGGAAAAGTGATATTCAAACTATTCAAGGGTTTTCTGAAGATATTAACGGCTGGGGGCACGAAGATGCAGATTTTGTATTTCGATTACACCTAAGTGGTGTTATGAGAAGATCTGGTTCATGGTGTACCGAGGTTTTACATTTGTATCACTCAGAAACCAATAAATCGAAAGATAAATTAAATGCAACCATTCTTCAAAAGAAAATGCTTGAATTTAAAGCCAAGTGAATGTTTTGTTGCTTCTGATTCCGTGTAAAGTCATGTCATATCGGCGAAGTTCTTGTTCTCGCCATGCTTGGTGTGAACGCTTTAGATGGTAGCGATATAACTTGCGCTCCAGCCAACTCTGGTTGTAGAGCTTTCTGTCATTTACATTGATGAGCATATTTTGGCTTTGTATGCCTAAAACCATTTTCATATGCTCTTGGGTCACGCTGCCGAAGTGATGGATCCACACGCTGCCGGTGGTAGCGTGTGCAATGCCGTGTTTGCGCACTTCGT
>JBBAKF010000051.1:0-15987 GCA_040403635.1 Polynucleobacter sp. | reverse complement strand
GGAGTTTATGGAGCCTTGGATCAAGCAAGGCAGACTAGAGATTGAGCATGAGACTCGCCCTTTACTGCGCGACTATATTGAGATGCTTTTATATACAGGCATGCGGCATGGTACTGAGGCATTGAATATCTGCTGGAACAATATTGAGTGGCATACCCAAGGTGATAAAAAATACTTAAGGATTTGGGTAGATGGTAAGACTGGCGGGCGTTGGCTGATTGCTAAACACAAGGCAGTAGATGTGCTTAAGCGATTGCACGGTAGGCAAAAGGCTGTGTATGACATTCCCTTTGATCGTCTATTTGAAACTCGTTGCCCAGAGCGGATCTTTGTATTTGCTAGTGGTCATCAACCCATGAGGATTGACGGGGCGTTCAAGCGATTGATGCGAGATAGTGGCTTGGGGTTAAGTCACGATGGGCAGATGCGTACTCTGTATTCACTGCGCCATACCTATGCCACTTTGGAGTTGTTAGAAAACAAGACAGATATTCACACGCTATCCAAGCAGATGGGAAATAGTGCCGCCATGATTGATCGTCATTACAGCAAGTTGACGGCAACAATGGCTGCAGATAGATTGGCGTAAAAAAAAGACCCACTGGCCTTGTGGGTCTTTTAGTTACATCATGATTACTTCTTTGGTCTCTTGTTGTCGTAAGTAACATTCTCTAAATAGCCGATCTAGTAGTTGGTAATAAGATCGGTTATCAGGACTTTGCTCATACGTAGCTTCAAGAGCTTCAAGTAATGCATCATCATCTATATTTGCACCTTCTTTGGCCATAATTCTCTTTGCGTGAGTAAAGAAAACTTCTGGCTTGCAAGCTGGCACTTCCAAGATTTCACAACGACTTCTGATGCCTTTATCAATTCTGGCAACCTCATTTGTTGTGATAATTGTTAAGTCAGTGCCTTGAAACCTATCTAGTGCAACCCGAAATGCATTGCGCCCTTTTATGAGGGCATTCATTTCTTCAACGATGTAATAGTTATAACGCTGCCCATTGGTTGTGAACAAAAGATCAAATTGCTTATTTTTCGTTAACAATCTATCGACTTCGTTGTCACTATTAAGTGCGTAAGACTTAATGTAGGTCACAACCACTTGATCCATTTGCTCTATTGCTTGAGGAATGAGTCTGGCAAGCAATGATTTGCCAGTCCCATTTCTGCCGCAAAGAATTAACGGACGTGTGACCTCTCCACTCGCGTATGCAGTAACAACCTTTTTCACATAGTCATTAGGAAAAATGATGTCACCCAAATACCTAGGGGAGTACTTAAGCTCACTGTTCAAAAAACGACCGTAATTACTCGTAAACATAGCGTTACTCCTAATTAGGCGATAACAGCATTAACTTGCTTTAAGGTCATCGTAGATAAGGCTTTGCTTGATGCCATGTCTTTTTTATCTACTTTGCTATCTTCCTCAGCACTGTTCTCATCTTCAAGTAAGGCCTTAGCAAGCTCTTTAATTGCAGAGCTTTCAAGTGCTTTAGTAGTAGTGGGAACGGTACGCAATAGCTCAAGTTTCTTGCCAGAGCCAATACGTGCAATGACAAACGCATAGTTGCAATCGTCGCTTAAATGGACGCTTGAATCAGGCATTTGTACTTCTTCTGTCGGATCCATTGTCTCTAGTTCAGCTTTGATTGCATCAATTGCACTGGCTAAGGCTTGCTCTTTAGCAATAGTTTCTAGGCTCTTGCTAAAGTCTTTCTTGCACTCTTCAACTCCGCCTTTGCCCTCAACAAAGTCTGCCAATGCCTCTGGCTTGACGTTTGCTTTGATAGCCGCCATTAATGTGCGGGTGTAGTTATAGGCACGCTTGCGATCACTATTAAAGACATAGCGAACAAATACAGTAATCGCAGGAGAATTAACTTGTACCTTAATACTGCGTACAGCTAATGCCGCCTTCATTTGGCTCAATGTTTGCTTTAAGCAATCTATGTCTTTGCTAGCTTCAAGATATAGGCCGTGCACTTTACCCAAGATCCCATAAAGCTCTTTATTGCTTCTAGCTAACGTTACTGTTTCATACTGCTCGCGTTCCTTAACCAGCGCATCAGCACGTTTAATGACTGATTCTGTGGTTGGGGCTACGGTTGCTTTAATGATGATGCTTTCTTTCTTTGCTACGGTTGATTCATTAGTTGTATTCATGATTTATTACCTTTCAATTTATGGTTGCTTGTTAAGAAATTTAACCGCTTAGCCATCTATGTATTATCGATATTTGAGGTGTTTTTTCGATGTACAATTAAATTGATGTAATTTAAATGTTAAGAAAATGCTAAGAAGATTTCTCGCGCAACACCCTACTTTTGGTACCAAGAACAAGCCGCGCACTTTGTCTTACCAACAGCAAAGTCCGTATTACTGGTGGTGGGCTTATTTACGCCGCAACGAGGACTATTTGGTTTGTTGCGAAATGGGCGGCAAGGGAAAGTTCGCAAAGTTATACAAAGACTTTGGCGATGTGCGTGAAGATGACTTCAAAAAATGGTGGAATGAAGATGAGCGTGGCGGTAATTTGTTTGCTGAAAATAGAGGTGCCATGAAGTTAGCCTTATTGGAGGATAAAAATCAGTGGGATGATTCTTGGACCCAAGACGAGGTTCTTGTAATTGTTGTTCCGCTTACTTCTAGCAAAAGGTATCTACAAAGTAGATTTGCGCGAATCTTAAAAGAGAAGCACACAGCTAAACGTGGACGTACTAAGAAGTTATTAGAAAAGAGTAATGCCAACTATCCGCTAGAACGTAATTACACCATTGAGAACTTACGTAAAACATTACAAGTCTATGACCTCTATATGGAAAACAAGGATAAAAAGCCTAAAGTGCCAATGTGGAAGCTAGGAGAGCAATTGCGTCTGGTGCCCAGCGCAATGACTGCAGACCGTATGACCGTTAACGAAAGACAAGTATTTAGAAATGTAATGGGCGCTAGTGTGAAGCGTTACATCACTAATGCAGAGAAGATGATTACCAATGCCGCATTGGGTAAATTTCCTGTGACATAGCTACTTCTGAAAGAAGATTTTGGTATCCTAATAGCAACTTGTAATCAACTATGAGGGTTATATGGATTTCTATCTAACAGCACCGAAGTGGAATGATAAAAAGTGTCCCAATAAGGATACCTTGGCTAAGCCTATCAAAACCAAGACTTTTAGTGGCGTAACTGTTATTAAGACAAAAAATGCCAAATATAGACTTGCTAGCTTTGATGGCATCTTTGCTGTTGTAAACGGCAGTGACATTAAGGTATCAAAGTCGGGCAAAGCCACAAAGAAAGTATTTTGTTTGTGGCATGGGCATAGTTTGCCTACAGACTATCCTGAGCTCACCTTAGACATAGAAAACACAGAAGTAATAGAAAACTATAAGGGTAAGGTGGTTGTGGATATTGGCAAATCCAAAAAATAGTTAAACAAGCTCTACTGCAGCCCTAAGTTGACTTGGGTTACTGTAAAGATAGCTAGCTGTAGTACTAATATTTCTATGGCCAGCCAAACTTTTCAATATATGAATCGCAGTACCTTTATTGGCCAGTCCAGTTAGGAATGACCTACGACCACTATGGCTACTTGCACCATCAAGCCCACAGGCACGATAAAGATAAAAGAAGTACTGAGTCAAAGAGTTCGCTGAGAACCCCGATTGCTTTTGGGTATAGAACAATGGCTTTGCTTGATCTTTAATCCTTAGGCAGCGAATGTAGTTTGAAAGCTCTTTTTGCATACGCTCATTTAAGTACACAGTACGAGGATGCTTGCCCTTAGTTTGCTCGGGCATCAAGCGTACTTCACCCTTAATAGTGCTGTCGCTGTTTAAAACGTCGTTTATACGTAGGGCAGCAACTTCACCTACTCGCATACCTGCGTAGTGCGTTAGTAGCAACATAGCCCTATTACGTGCGCTGTGCCTACGGGTTGCTACGTGATCTAAAACTCTGCGCAGTTCTTGTGGATTTAAAACTCTAGCTTGTGACATACGTTCTCCCTGAAATGTAATAAATACAGAGCTACAGTATGTTTTCTTATGTTTGGTTAGAGCAACCGAAAATGGCTAAGAAAGAACCTTCCAAAATTCAATGACTTACGTAAAAACATAAGAGTTGTACGATTCTCTTATGTTTTTCGTGGCATTTTCGCCACGATCTTGCATGATGTATTTATAAGTCCTACAAGCTGTTTGATTGTGGGTTCAGCTACCCAAGCAAGCAATAGCTCCTAATCACCGCTTATAAGGCGGATTTGCCATGAATGGGTCTACAGTAATTGATTTTTGCTTTACCAAAAATTTAAGGGAAGTACTTATCAAATCAGGGTGATGATTTTCTACCTATACCCATGGTGGATCAGTCAAATATAACTAGGTAAGATATTAAAAACATTTGGAGAAAGAGCATGGCAAATTTTGTAACTAACCGCATAAGACTAATTGGCAACGAATCAATTAAACAGCTAGCAGTAGAGATTAATAAACGCTTTACAGAAGACTGCAAAAAAAGTGGTCATCAAACCGATACAACAAGTGTTGGGAGAATTCTTTATGGCTATGAAGGTGATAAAGCATATCTTTCTGATGAAATGGATGCCAAGTGGGTTCATCTAGATGGGCCAATGGATGATTGGGAGTCGTTAAGACTTATAAGTGGATGGAGAGCTCTTACACAGATACAAGATCACATACTTTGGTATGCGGCAAAACTTGATCCAAAAGTAATTGTTTACATGGAATACGAAGACGAAATGCCAAACTTTGTCGGCGCAAGATACGTCTTGCTAGATGATAGTGAAATTCAGAGCTTTGAATCTGAAATTGAAACACGAACTTATGCGGTTGTATCAGATGATGAAGTTGATGAATACATAGAAAAAAATAATGAAACAAACGAATATGAAGAGGTTATCAGTTGGCAAGGCCTATCAGATCTGCTCTACAAGCAACAACAAATTGCCTATAAGGAAATGTGCAATGAGTACAAGTGGGCTAAGGATGATGAGATTTGATAGGCGAAATACATTCGCCTGTGTTTCGCTTTCGCTCACACATTCCTTTTTCCTTTGATTGATTTTCGCTAGATTCAACCTACACTGAGCCTTAAGCAAAAGGCTCAGTTATAGGAAAGGACTTTCGCCGAGTTCTTTACTACACCACTTAGGGCACAACCCGATTGGGTAAGGGCGGTTTCGCTATCTCCTTTTATGTGCGGCCGTAAAACGCAACAATGACATAAGCATTAAGTGGCTACCGATGTCGTGTTCGCAAGTTGCTGTGTAAGCAGGGCTTGCTCGTGATCCTGTAGTTATCAACTACGATCTTTGTGCTAAATCATTCTTGTATCAATTAGCTAGCAAGGCTAATGGCGTCCTGTAAAGGATAGTGATACTAAGTCTCTGCTACTGCCCAGAATTTCCATGACTGCGACTCTAAGTCCAGCTTTAGGGTGACATAACGACTGAGTGTCACTGCTCTTGTTTCAGTAGTAATTTATAAAGTTATTTAGCGAAACCTAATAAAAGAAGACTAGACCTGGCTGAAATTTATTAGATCTCTGTGGCTTTTGGCAAAAAGAGGTTGTCCAATCAAAACTTCTGACAATAAATTAAGTGTGCCCATTAACTTATAGGAGAAAAAGATGAGCACATTAAACAGTTTGAAAATGGTCAATTCTAAAAAGCCAACAAGTATTCCACCAGTACTGCATCGCCGTAATAAATTAGCAAACAAGGTATGGGAACAGCTCCAGCTAGCCAAAGCCAGTAAAGATGGCGGAACTTTTACTGTTAAGAAATTTAAGACCATTAAAGACAGTGATGGCGCACGTAAAAATATTGAGCATGAAAAGCGTATTCGACAGTGGTGGTTTGTAGCTGCCGATGGTAAGGTTTGCTTAAACGTTCGCTATGGTGCCAAGATCATTGAATTTGCTAAAGGCAAGACTGCTGTGGAAGTAAATTCTGCAGACGAGCTGATTAAAGCCTTGGAGATTATTAAGGTTGCGGTAGAAGCTGGGGAGTTAGATGCCCAAATTGAAGCGGCCAGTGGCGCAGTACGTGCAGGCTTTAGACGATAAAACTAGGGGTGCCATGCTTGGCACCCCATAGTCGGGATTAGCTAATTCCGACGATCTAGCGAAGCACAAGACGTCTACACCAGCCCTAGCTAGGGCGTTTTTGGTGTAACGGCGTCAATGAAATTTCTCGCCTGCTGGCGGGATTAGAAATGAGTTGGGTGCTGAAGCCCACTTCGCAGAGGCGAGCCACATGGCCGAGAGCCGAATGCGACATGATTAACTTTGAGGGTTTGAATACTTCTCGCTAAATATATGAAAAGGAGATAACGATGAAACTTGATGAAATCATCACTGCAGATGAGAAGATGAAGCTAGCTAGGCTGATATTTAACAATACATTTAATCAGCTGGCTAATGAATTACCTCAATCACCAAGGCCTGTACCTAAGTCTATAGCAAAACCAATTACCACAAAAATAAAGCCTCGAGCGCCTAAACGAGCACCTATGGCATCACCCCCCAAACCATTGCCTAAAGCAAACCCACTACCTCAAACACCAGCGCAAATAAAACACCAACAGCACAAACATCAACATGACTTTGCTCAGACCGTCAAAAAGACATTTGATAGGGATAATGTGAAGTTGCCCAGGTCCCTACAGCCATTAACGAGGAATATTATTAGCCCCATTGGCGGGGGTGATCCTGAGTTAAACAAAAAGCTGGATCTGGTTAGAAAAGACTATGAACTTCAAAACCGCGATAACGAATCAAAACCGTGGTTTCCTGAGTGATCTATTGGCTATTTAATTAAGGGTTTTGATTCACTAGACAGGCATAGTTTAAATGGATGCTGTCAGACGGCTAAGCACCGCATGATTGTAAGTGTCGATTAAATCGACACTTACACGAAGCTTGCTAGTTCATCGTCTAATAAACCCAACGTATTCGAAATCAAAATTTTCCTCAAAATATTCACCAAATTGATTGAGAAACTGATCACTTAAGCAAAGTTTTTCACGGGTTGATTTACTGAATACGTAATCTCTATTAAAGATTAGCATGGGCAATTTATAGGAGTTATGTTTGTATGTGCCAAATTTAATTTTTGGTACTAATACATACTCATTTAAAAAGATAAAAAAAGAAAGGTCGAAATAATCTTCCCCATGCTTGTTTTTCTTTAGCAATACATTATTCAGTAAATTTTTGAGGCTATGGGTATAGGCTAAATCAAAAGAACAGTCCCATTCAATTGCCCTTTCATTTATGACTTCTTCAAATCTTGCATTAATAGAGTTGCCAAAATGAAGTTCAATCATCTAATGATTATGCTAAAAAGCAGTTCTACAGTCTTGAATTTCAGGTCTTTGCAGATGAGCAAGCCTTGGAAATAACAGCACTTTCTATAGAGCTTATTTTGAATCTACGGCCCCAATCTTTACGGCCTGCATAGTCATGTGACTGCTCAAGTTTGCCTGTGCCGTTTGTGCCAGACCATATAGCTATATGAAGAAGTCGTTCTTTATTTTCAGAGCACCAAATTTCTTGTGTCGCAATATTAGATAAAAATGTGTAAGGCTTATTGGGGTCGACTGAATTGCGCGACGTCTTAAAATTCTTAAGAACCTTAACAGTTGCAATATCACCTTTTTTATTTATTGTGGCCGGATCGTAATACATTTGAAATGCTCTTTCATCGGAATGGCCAACCTCTATCCATTCTGCAAAAGCTAAACTAGATGAGAGAAGCAAAAAAAAGAAATAAAACAACTTCAATTGAATATTCCCCATTTTCATACCTCTCGTAGCACCCAATCTTTGTAATGCCTGCAGAGATTTGCTATCACAGAAAATGCTAGAAATATGGTGTAGATAGCTAGAAAAAACTGACTAATCATCTGCGAGCCGGGGCTAAACATATAAGTTAAGCAATAAATTAATAGTACAAAACTTGCGCCAAGGATTACATAAAGATAGTTTTTAACTAATAAGCCTGCAGTAATTGCTATTGCGGCTAGGCCTACATTCAAGACCATATGATGAGTTAGAAAATGCCAATAATCATTGGTTTCGTCTAAGAAAGCGTTGCCAAGTAAAAAAGTAACTACCAATACAAGGAATGCCAGAAGGTTAGGGATTAACTTTTCCATTTGCGCTCAATTAATCGGCTAAGTAAAAACCCTTAGGGGCTTTCTTTGAATTTCGTTTGTGATACATGTTTAGCCATAACGTGGGCAGCTTTTCTCCTGATGCACTCTCAACGTTATATCCATCAATTGACTGACCTGGAAAAAGGTCAACTCCAAAAGATCCAATTCTGGAGAATTTGATTGGTTTGCCATCGGGTGTGCGAAGCTTTTGTAAGTAGGCATCGCTACCAAAAGCTGTATTGGTCGGTATAGGGTTTGTTTTTTCAAGTCCAAATTCACCTTGTCCATTAGGAAGCACGTCTACGTCTAGACCCTTTTCCTGAATGCTGTCATTAAAGGCTTTTATTAACTCTAGCATTCCATCTACTTGCGCTTCATCTGGAGCTGGAGATGTCCGTTTTTTGAAGGAATCGAATAGGCCCATGTCTAACCTCATTTAGTGTTAATAATCATAAATTATCACAAAACATGAGTAATATAGAGAAAAACACCACCAAATTAGAAATATGAGCAAAACGCACGATGAACTTATAGATAAAGCATTTGAGCTCAGGAAAAAAGATAGCTTCGAAGAGTCTTTGCTTGCCGCAAGAAGTGCCCTTGCAATGGATTCTGAATCTGCAGATGCGTGGTGGTTAATAGCCCTAAATAATGAGTCATTAGAAAATAATCATTTTGCCTTAGAGGCTTTTGAGAAAAGTTTGGAGTTATATGAGGAGAACTCATATAGATGGGCAAGATTTGGTAAAGCATTAAAAAGAGATGGGCAGGATGATGTTGCTATTGACGCTTTTGAAACTGCATTAAAAGCTGATCCCACACAAGAAGATGCGTTAATTTACCTCACAACTTATTATTGCTGGGATGGCGAGCATAAAAACGAAGAGCTTGGATTCAAATATCTTAAGGCTTTAGATGACAATCATGAGCTGACGTCCGATACCTACATTAATAAGCTCGGCGGCTATTACTATGCAAAAAACTTGTATCTAGATGCCTTAAGATGCTTTAAAAGGTGTACTACATACATAGATTTTCAATATGGCTTATACAATGCCGGATTGACCTATTCAGCATTGGGACAAAACCTAAATGCGTTGGATATTTGGTTTGAGGGTATCAAGTATTACCCAGAATATGAAGTACAAAAAACAGAGTTTGACAAGGCACTGAAGGCATTTAAACAAACCGCTTCAAAGGTTGATAGAAAAAAAGAGATCTTAGAAGAAAAGGAATGGTACGACGAATACCTTAATCCATTTGAGCTTTTAGATATTAGTAGCGAAGAAGATCTTGATGAGCTTGCACCCAAAACAATTCAAAACTATAGAAAATTACTACTTCAAGAAATTGATTTAGAGGATGGAAAAATTCCTTGGCTAAATCATAAGGTAGTAGATAAATCAAGAGCAATTGGCTTGGTTGATTCACTAAATGATGAAAACCAAAAAAACTACCATTTAATAATCTACCAAAAAAAATTCATCTTAAATTTTTTATCAAAAGGTGATATTTCCTTATTTTTAATGGAGCCTTGCGATGAAATTGAAGAATTTGTAGACGCCCTAAAGTATGACGATGATTTCGAAGAATGGTTTAGTTCAATCTTTGCAAAACAATTTGATATTGTTTTTAAGCGGATTCTAAAGTCAAATAACCCAGATTTGTTTAAGTTAATGGTCAGCGGACGACATTGGGTTAATGATGCAAACCTAAGCAATCTTTTTTCAGGTTCATATGATGAAATAAGTAAAATGCTTGATTGCTTAAGAGAGGCAGACAAGACCTCCGAAAAAATAAAGCCAACCTATCAAGGCGTTTCAGATATGCTCGCAGTCTCTGGGCTCCAAAGGATTCTTTTACCATTACCGCCTCAATTTATTGACTTGCAAGAGGAGGCAGCCAAGCTCGTAAGAAGCATTGCAATCCATGCAATGAATAAGCATCAAGATAGCTCTATCTCAAAAGATATTCTTGATTTGGCTAAAACTTTAATTCCAAAAGGATCAAAAATGACTTTTGATCTTAAAGAAGATACTGAAACAATTAATGAAATTATCGCAAGTGAAAAAAAAGATGAGTCTGCACTTACTATCGGCAAGGTAAATACTTCGATAAAAAAAGAAGGTGTAAGACATGATGTGCAATTTATTCCCGCAGAAAAAGTCGAGGCGCTTTGTTGGGGGGCTTCAGCTACAAGAGGACAATATTCAACCACTTACTCGTATAGCTTTCGTTTTATTGGCAATGGACAAACAATTAATGTTGTCTGGTCTGGGAGCAAGGAAGGCGATAAATCAAAAGAACTATTTGACCAACATGTAAATGCATTATTGAGTTTTATACTCCCGCACACCGTAGACTTTGTAAAAAATCAACTAGATCGTGGCGGCGCCATCATGATTGGTGGGTGCCGTCTCACAAAAGCCAATCTCCAGTTTGAAACTAAAGGCTGGTTTTCTTCTAAGTCACATAGTGTGCCGTGGAATAAGCTAAAAGTCGATCTTTCTAATGGAGAGCTCATACTCTGTAGTATTGATAATTATTCTGAAAAGGTATCAATGCCTTTAATGACCACAACAAATTCATTTGTATTATTTTCATTAGTTAAGAATTACGAGGCCTAAAAATGAAATACACACAAGGTATGCAAGTTAGCGTTCCAAAATACATATTTGTTTTTGCAAACAATCTTTTTGAAATAGAAAAAAAGATTGCGTTAAACGGAGACCCCGGTAATTTTTCAAGAAACATTGTCAAGATGAAAGAGGCGCTTGAGGAAAATGGCGTGACTTATGAAAATCCTGAGGGAGAACCATTTAATGAAACTAGGACAGACTTAGACGCATCAATAAGCGGTACTGGTACAGAAAATTTATATGTTGTTGATGTAATTAAGCCAATTATTAGAGCCGGAGCTTCGGGAATATCAACAGTGATTCAAAAAGGAATAGTTGTTGTTGAGTCAAGAAATAAAGGGGAATCACATGAGTAAGATGGTTAATTTTGGTGTCGACCTAGGCACAACAAATTCATTAATAGCCAAATTTGAAAAAGGTGTAGTCGAGGTTTTTAAGAATCCGAATGGTTTTAAGGAGACATTGCCTTCAATTGTTGGGTATAGAAATGATGCGATTTTAGTTGGCGAAAAAGCTAGAACCTATGCCGAAAGAGATCCTAAAAGTGTTATCAGTCGCTTCAAAAGAAAAATGGGTACGACAGAGACAATGAAAATTGCCTCACTTAATACTTCAAAAACCCCAGTTGAATTATCTGCAGAAGTATTAAAAGAGTTAAAGAATTTCATTCACTCTGGAGAGAAGCCCGAAGCAGTAGTACTTACAATTCCCGCCTCATTTGACACAATTCAATCAAATGCAACTAAAGAAGCTGGTGAGTTGGCCGGATTTAAGAATGTCATTTTGCTACAAGAGCCTATTGCGGCCAGTCTTGCCTACGCTAATAAGGAAAAAAATATCGACCTAAGAAATAGTCAGTGGATTGTCTATGATTTTGGCGGCGGTACTTTTGACGTTGCTTTAGTCAAAATTGTAGAAGGTGAGCTTACTGTAATAGATCACGAAGGCGATAACTATCTGGGCGGAACTGACTTTGATGCAAAGATTGTGGAGGAATTAATTGCGCCAGCACTACAGAAACTAGGATCATTTGATGATTTGATAAATCAAATGAAAAGTGAATCTGGAAGATATAACCGACTCTGGACAACACTTCTTCATAAAGCTGAAGAAGCAAAAATTGAATTATCTAATAAGCCATCAGCTGAAATTGATTTAGGGTTAATTCGAGATTTGGAGGATGATGCTGGTAAATCTATTGATTCAATGATTACGATTACAAGATCAGAGTTTGAATCCATCATTAAAGGGCAGATAGACGCAACTGCAGAAATGATGAAAAAAATATTAACAAGAAATTCACTTCAGGCATCAGACGTTGAATTCATAGTAATGGTTGGTGGATCTACCTTCATTCCATATGTTCGAAAACGTATTGAAGAGTTAATGAATATTTCTGTTAACACCAGTATTGATCCAACAAATGCGATTGCTATTGGCGCCGCTTATTTTGCTGGTACTAAAGAAATAAAAGATGATAAAAATCAAGAGCAAGCTAGATCTAGTCAAGGTAATCTAAAGGCTAAATTTAGCTATAACAGAAATACACAAGAATCCGCTGAAGTATTTCAAGGTAGGTTTGAGGGTGATCTGAAGGATTTGTTTTACAGAATCACTAGAGACGATGGCGCATACGATAGTGGCCTAAAGAAACTCTCTAGCAGAATTGTTGAGGATTTACCTCTCAGAGAGGGTGAGTTCAATAGCTTTACATTTAGAGTGCTTGACTCTAAAAACAATGAAATTAATGTTGGCGGAAACTCCATTCAAATTACCCAAGGAAAATATAGCGTTGCCGGGCAATTACTGCCGGAAGATCTTTGCTTAGTAAAGGATGATATTGGTAAAAAAGATACCATTCTTGAATTGCTCTTTTCCAAAAATTCTGTAATACCAACTAAAACTAAAAAAATACCAGTCACCGTAGGTAAGACAATTATTAAGGGTTCTGAAGATGGAATTTTCATCATGGTTGTGGAGGGCCCATCCGAAAACCACTCCTCAACTAATAAGCCTATTGGCGTACTGGCGGTAAGTGGCAAGCAAATTTCTAAAGATTTACTAAAAGGTACAGATATAGATCTGACATTTGAGCTTTCTGAATCAAGAGATCTATCCGTATCAGCATTTGTCAATGGAACTGGTCAAGAATTTTCTCAGGTATTTGATCCTAAGCCCAGGAATGTGCCAGTCAGAATTTTGGCAACAGAAATTATTTCCCTTGAGGCTAAATTACAGGCAGAGCAAAAAGAAGCCGCGGAAAATGGAAATCAAGACGCTTCAGAAAAATTAGATAAATTAGTAACTAAGGTACAAGATCTAATAGTTTCTGCGGGAACGTTAAGTGATGATGATGTCACTGATGATAGATACAAGATAGAAGACCAAAAGAGAAAAATTGCTCAGGAAATGTATGCTGCCACCTCAAGCAAACGTTTAGATATAGCAAAATCTTCTTATCAAGAGTCTAAGCGGGAAGTTGCAGAGCTTGTTAATAAGAGTGGTAATGACAGAGAAAAGCATGCCATCTCAGCGATTTTTGCTAGAGAGCAGGTTTTCTTAAACTCAACTAATCCAGAAAAAATTAAAACTGAAATTGATGAATTAGAGGGAATTAGATTTGAAATATTGGCTAGAGACCCAGAGTTTTTAACTGGTATGTTCATGCATTTAGTTGAGAAAAGAACTGCCATGAATGATCAAGTTCAGGCAAAGCAGTTGATTGATAACGGTAGAAGATTGGTAGATTCAGAGTCATGGGATGACTTGAGAATTGTTAACTCAAGATTATGGGCTTTGATGCCGTCTACTGAGCAAAACTCAGAAGAGATGAGATTCTTCACGGGCATTATCTAATAATTGGACTAAGGGGAAGACATGTTTGGATTTGGGAAAAAGAAACAAGAAACCGCCATGGATGGCTTTATCAAGATGATGTATGGCGATCCTCCTCCGCCAAAAAGGGCGAACTTATCTGAGGCTGTAAGTCTTGCTCGAAATTTATTGACTGGAATTGTAGACGAGAAAGATTTAAGGGCAATAGGCTCTAAACTTAATGACGGCCCAATCCCATATTCAACACATGATTTGGCGCTTTCAATTGCCCTTAATTTTTTCAAAAATCCTGAATACGTACCAAAGCTCAAGACCGCACAACTCACAACTAGAATGACTATGCAAGACTGGTTAGATCAGAAAAAAGTTATACCAATGCTAGTTGAAAGCTTTGAGTCTTCTCTGGATAAAGCCTATAAGTAGTCTTTGTAAGCGTCGATTTAAGCGACGCTTACAAGGGGTGGATTAAGAAAGAATATTCCTCCTACTTCAGGCCATCTGGTTCGGACCAGTCAGCGTTGAAGCTATTTCATTAACTCCGGCAATGCCTGCATCAACTGCATTGACACAGTCATAAAACCATTCTTTGATTCTTCCCTACCAACAACCATATCTCCAATGACAATTGAAGCATAACCAGGGGCTCCTAGAGGACCACCTGAATGCTCTGCTATATCGCTTACCAATTTAGGGCCTCTTGAATTGAAAAGAATAGGAAATAATGCTCCGCCGTTTGTTCTCATATCTCTTGTTGCCTCAGCAAAACTAGGCATTTCAGAAATAATAAATTCAATCTCCTCCTCATTTTCTGCAATCTCCTCAATTTTGAACGTCAGATTACTGGTCATTAACCTTGCGGTATCCGATATTTCATCGATAAGATGATTTAGTTGGCCTTTCCCCAAATCATTTAATACTCCAACCAATGCAATTGCAATACTAAGGGTTGCATTAAAGTGCTGTACGTTGGTTGGCATGCCAATGCCATAGGCATTGAATACCGCAGATTTACATTCAGTAATAATTTCTTCACAACTCTTCTTTTTATTAAGTAATTTATTGAAAAAACCCATACTGTCTCCAAAATTAATTTCTTTTTCCGACAATTGCGGAAACAACCCCAGTTACTATCATCGCAATAATGATGCTTAGACCAGAGCTTAAGAAGCCGCCCCAAAAATAATCTAATCTTTCAACTACAGTAGTAATTATCGCCGCAAGAAAATTACCAATCCAAAATACCCATGAATTTGACATGATGATTTTTGAGGCTGGATTTTCAAATAATTGGTTTGTATCTAATATTTCATTTTTAAAAAAAACTAGAGCAACCATACCAGCAATAATTCCGCCAATCATTATGTCTTTGATGAGATGACCACTAAACAATCCAACAATACTTCCCGTAATCCCTCCAGAAACTAATCCAATGATTATTCCAATAATTTTCATTTTTTCCTCGCTTCCATGAAACTGCCAAACCGATAGACATGCGGTTTATTTTTAAGGAGGTAAATCACTTCGTTATCCAATACTTCCACCTTACCTATACGCTTAAAGTCAAAGTATTCAAAATTCCATTTGTATTCAAACTCGCTACCTAAATCCTCAACCATTTTGTCTGAAATAATTATTTTTTCATGCGTTTCCTTATCTTTAGCATATTCCCCATGAATTGTCATTTTTGGTAATACGAAACCATTGTGCTTGTATGCACCCATAGTTATGTCTGGAAGTTTTACCAAGACGTCAAATAGCCTATATAAGACTAATTCAAAGTAGTTATCGCCATCCATCGTTTTAACCAGCAATGGTTTAACTATTGAATAAAAGTCCTGTATCACAGCAGATTCAATACAAATATCGCCAGCCCGTGATTCTGCCTCAACCATCTCCCACTCTTTATCAGTTGTGGGATTTCCAAAATAAAGTTCAATTTTTGCCATGTATTGATACTTCCAAATTCTGATGATTTTTGCAATGAAATTATTTTTCTAAAAGCTGTCCAAGATCCCCAACTTTTTTATTTTTCGTGTAAGCGTCCTTTAAAAGGACACTACATGAGTGGGGTACCCCGATCATGACAAGGACATCACATCCTTGTGTCAGTCAAATCCCCATTACGCCACCAAACAGCCTTGTTATCCTTGCGTGGGTCAAAATAACTCAACCAATTCAGTCTCTTAGATCACCCCATCAAAGTTTTGTGCACAAAGTTTGCCTGTGGTGGGGTGAACCTTTTGAGAAAAAAGCGATGTCGAGTCTAGCAAGGGAGTTGAAAATCCTTGTGTCGGTGGTTCGATTCCGCCCCGGGCCACCAAGAAACA
>JBBAKF010000050.1:0-16277 GCA_040403635.1 Polynucleobacter sp. | reverse complement strand
AAAGATCGGAATATCTTCATTGCGCTTTCTGACGGCTTTGACAAATAAACGAATCTCTTCAATGATCTTTGTGATTCCCTTAGAATCAGGATTGATAAACTGCTCATCATCAATAGACAGAATAAAACAGGATGCTCTAGCGGCTTGTTGTGCAAACGAAGTTAAGTCACCATAACTCGTCAGTCCCAACACTTCCATGCCTTCTTTTTCTATAGACTCGGCAAGGTCACGTATCCCTGAGCCAGAGATATTTTCTGAACGGAAGTCTTCGTCAATGACGACAACGGGAAATTTAAGTTTCATGGTCTACCTCTAGCAGTTTTTTTCAATCATAACGAAGAATTCATTATCAACGAGAATTCTTTCAATCATGAAAATTTAAGTTTTTGTCATCAAAGAACGCGTTTAAGGCGAGATCTCTAATCTATTGAATTCTGCGATTTTGTCCAAATTGGCCAACCCGAGGAATTCTTATTCTTTTAGGAAGACCTATTTTTAGGTATCACTCTTTTATCTGAAACTTTATTGAAAAACTCCAACGGTTGATTTCAAAATACCAGTTACGTTTTAGGTAAGGTCACTCCGACTTGTCCCTGATATTTACCATTACGGTCTTTATAGGATGTCTCACAGACCTCATCACTTTCGAAAAATAGAACTTGGGCACATCCTTCACCGGCGTAAATCTTTGCAGGGAGTGGCGTTGTGTTTGAGAACTCTAAGGTCACATAACCTTCCCATTCAGGTTCAAATGGGGTGACATTCACAATAATTCCGCAACGCGCATAGGTGCTCTTACCAACGCAGATCGTGAGGACATTACGTGGTATCCGAAAATATTCGACTGTTCTTGCTAAAGCAAACGAGTTCGGCGGAATAATACAAACTTCACCATGAAAATCCACAAAGGATTTTTCATCAAAGTTTTTAGGGTCGACGATGGTACTGTTGATGTTTGTAAAAATCTTAAACTCTGGTGCGCAACGAATGTCGTAGCCATAACTTGACGTGCCGTAGCTCACGATTTTCTGACCAGTCTCATTCGTTCTGATCTGCCCCGGTTCAAAGGGCTCAATCATGCCATGCTCAGCAGCCATCTGTCTTATCCAACGATCTGATTTAATTGCCATAACTCTGTTTCTTTACGTAAATGTGATTAAAACTCTATGATACTGAAATAGCCTGCGCTGGTGTGCGTAACTGAATTCTATTCACACCTTCGTAGATTAAAAAATGCTCTCCTGAACACCTAGCCATAATGGTCATTTTTATTTTTTGAGCAAGCGATAAACCCATTTGGGTCACCCCTGAGCGCGTTAATAAAAATGGGATACCCATCTGACCGCCCTTGATCACCATCTCAGAAGTGAGTCGGCCGGTAGTATAAAAGATCAAATCTTTACCAGTCAGCCCGTCCAACCACATCAATCCGGAAATTGCGTCAACCGCATTATGTCTGCCCACATCCTCAATGAAGTAAACGAGCTCTGGACCATTGGGGGTGTTTTTATAGACCGCACATGCGTGTACCGAACCTGCCTTTTTATAAATGGATGGGTGCGTCCTCACATGATCAATGACTTTTTCAATATGCTCTTGCGATAAGTAAATATCTTCGGGTAACTCTAGTTGATCTAACTCACTCATAAAGTCACCAAACATAGTTCCCTGACCACATCCTGATGTCACCGTTTTTTTCTCGGTTCTTTGCACAATGGCTTCAGGTAAAACACGGGTCTGCACTGCCACAGAGTCTGTTTCCCAGTCTACCTGAATACTACTAATGTCAGTAATATCACTCACTAAACGCTGATTGCGCAGATATCCTAAAGTTAAGGCTTCTGGAGCGCCTCCCAAGGTCATGAGGGTCACCACTTCCTTTTTATCTACGTAAATAGTAAGCGGTCGCTCTCCCGGAATATCAATTTGCTGCTTGCGCCCCTTTTCATCAATGACCTGAATTTGGTGTGTCAGTGGTAATGCTTCATTGGAAAGTTGGGGGCGATAGGTCGTCATGGGCAAATCATACAACAAACCCCTCTATGAGAAATCATAAAGGGCTTCGAGCACGGATTAAGAATTACTTTTTAGCAGGTTCGGCAGGTTTTGCTGCTGGGGCTGCTGCAGCAGGAGCTGCTGCTGGCGCTGGAGCAGCAGCAGCCGGGGCTTTAAATTCACCAGGATCAGCGCACTCGGGAGTGGCCACAACCTTATCTTTGACCGCATAGGCTTTAGCGACTTTATTTTGTGACAAGCATAAAGTGTAAGCAGCTTTTTTATCATTGTGCGCAGTCTTAGCCCGCGCTAAATCAGCAGCTTCTTTTGCTTCCGGAGTAAGGTCCGGTAACTTAGCTAAAGTTGCGCATGATAAAGACAATCCTAGAACGGTTAATCCAGTTAAATATGATATTTTTTTCATGTTGTAGTCCTAACAATTTTTTTAGCGATATTACTGATCGGTCCATTCTCGGGTTCACGCGAAGCAGGAATCTTGCCTGATTGAATGTCATCTAACCAAAGTCCGTGATGTTGTCTTGCCCAAGCTTCATCACAGTAACCCGTCTTCATGCCATCAATTGCACCCTCAGTACCAATCGTACCGATGTAGATGTGACCCATGGCAAAGACCATAATCAAGATCGCACTGACTAAATGAATAATATTGGCTAACTGCATCGTGCCGCGCCAATAAGTCATACCTGGAACGATCATGTCTAAGACCCAACCTGAGCTAGCAACAATCAGACCTAAGATCGTCATTCCTAACCAAAACCAGATCTTTTCACCCGCATTAAATCTTGCCGCAGCAACGTGACTGAAAATGCCTCCGCCAGATTTAATCCAAGCCCAATCGCCTTTTTGCGGAATATTATCTTTGACCATCATGACGAAAAAGACAATGATACTTAGGGTAAAGATAGGTCCGACTAAATTATGGACATTCTTGAAGATAAACAAAATAATCCCGAAAATGGTCGAGCCAATAATGGGCAACAGAAAAAATTTACCGAATAAGATAAATATGCCTGTAATGGCTAAGGCAACAAAGCTATAAGCCATTGTCCAGTGCACCAAGCGCTCAAGTGCCGTAAAGCGTTCCACTTTCTTACCGGTCGGGGCTTGGTCTAATTTAATCGGCCCTTTCATGAAATAGAGTGCCCCAATGCCGCAAGCAGCAAGGACTATCAACCAACCACCAAAAACAGTAAGAACACCGTTGCGTAACAAACGCCATTGTTGGCCTGATTTTTGGATTAAAACACCAGCTTCTTTATCTGGAATAGAAACAAAATGTGCTTCATCGGAGTTCACGGCACGCCAAAACGGTGCACTATTACCTGGCTGAGTGATCTCACGTTCACGCTGTGCTGCAGCGTCAGAACCTTTTTCGACATCCATGATGTTAACTGATTCAACTTTTGGTGCGGGGGCCTGCGCTTGGACAGTGCCAAGCAGCAAACAAGCCATAGCTACCATCAAGCCTGCAAGTTGTTGTTTGATATGCATCGCTGTGTCCTTTTTGATTATTAGCGGGTGTACTCGTCTTGCCCTTTAGAGCGAGCTTTTAATTGTGCTTCCCAGCTGACTTTATCTCCAGGTGTCCAATTTTTTTCAACAAACCCATTTTTAGTACCCGTGTAAGAAGGCGCATCACTTCCAGCGCCCATTGTTTGTGGATACTCAGAACAAGCAGACACCATCATTACCAAAATAAAAGCACTTAAGATTCTCATGATTTCGCTCCAGGAGTTGCAGGCGTAGCATCTTTCTTAGGCTTTCCGTAAGCGGTTCCCCAACCAAATACATCTCCACCAGCGGCCTTGCCATTGTTTTGACGATTTGTGACACGGTTTCTAAAGATATCAGAAACAACGTCGCCATCTCCCGCTAAGAGGGCTTTGGTAGCACACATTTCTGCGCAAGCAGGTAATTTACCTTCTGCTAAACGGTTACGACCATACTTTTCAAACTCTGCTTGTGTACCATTCTCTTCAGGGCCGCCAGCACAAAATGTACATTTATCCATCTTGCCACGCATACCAAATGTGCCCTGACTTGGAAACTGTGGCGCGCCAAATGGACAAGCATAGGAGCAGTAACCACAACCAATGCAAGTATCTTTATTGTGCAGAACAACACCTTCTGTTGTCTTGTAGAAGCAATCTACAGGACAAACAGCCATACAAGGCGCATCTGAACAGTGCATACAGGCAACAGAAATTGACTTCTCTGCACCAATTTCACCGTCATTAACAGTCACTACGCGGCGACGATTCACGCCCCATGGAACCTCGTGTTCGTTCTTACATGCTGTAACACAACCATTGCATTCAATGCAACGCTCTGCATCACATATAAATTTCATTCTTGCCATGATTTTTTCCTCTAATCTCTATCTTTATTTAGGCGAATTTCTCGATTTGACACACTGTCGTTTTACTTTCTTGCATCATCGTGACACTGTCATACCCATAGGTCGTAGCAGTATTTACTGCCTCGCCACGAATGACTGGCGCTGCCCCATCAGGATAAGAACTCAAAATGTCTTTTCCTTCCCACCATCCGGAAAAGTGGAACGGAATAAATGCATGCTCAGCATCCACTCGGTTAGTGACCATTGCACGAACTTTGATCTTTGCTCCGGTCGGACTCTTGACCCAAACATAATCATTATTCTTAATACCGCGATCAGAAGCTGCCTTTGGATTGATCTCAACAAAGTTTTCTTGTTGCAATTCGGCAAGCCACGGATTCGATCTCGTCTCTTCACCACCACCTTCATATTCGACTAAACGTCCTGAAGTCAAAATGATCGGGAATTTTTCATGGATCTTATCCGCCACATTTTTATCTTGAACCGTTTTATACAAAGTCGGCAAGCGCCAGAATGCTTTTCTATCACCATGCGTTGGGTATTTAGCAATCAAATCAGGGCGCGTACCAAACAAAGGCTCACGATGCTTCGGAACTGGATCTGGGAAGTTCCAAACAACCGCACGGGCTTTGGCATTTCCAAACGGATGGCAATTATGTACCTTGATTACCACACGCTGAATACCACCAGATAAGTCAGTCTTCCAGTTTTTACCTTCTGCAGCTTTTTGTTCTGCCTCAGTTAAATCAGACCACCAACCCAATTTCTTGAGCAATACATGGTCAAACTCAGGATAGCCAGTTTTAATATCAGCATTTTTAGAATATGATCCATCATCCGCGAGCAAGCTTACGCCATCACGCTCAACGCCGAAGTTTGCACGGAAGTTACCACCACCTTCCATCACTGTTTTACTAGTGTCATACAAGTTCGGTGATCCAGGGTGCTTAAATTCTGCAGTACCCCAACAAGGCCAAGGTAAGCCAAAATAATCACCTGTTGTATCGTAACCAGTTTCTTTATCCACCCCACCTACAGACTTCAAAGTCTTAGGATCAAAGAGGTGCATATTGCGCATATGCGCTTTTAAACGGTCAGGTGTTTGACCCGTGTATCCAATCGTCCAAACCGCACGATTGATTTCTAGGAGGATAGATTCAATTTCTGGCTCTTTCCAGTCTTTACCAGCAAACTTAGAATCTAACATCTTGTAGTTTTTCGACAATTCCTTGCCAAAACCAAGACGGTCAGCAAATGCTTGCATGAGTACATGATCTGGAACTGATTCAAATAAGGGGTTAATGACCTTTTCACGCCATTGTAAAGAGCGGTTTGAAGCGGTACATGATCCGGTTGTTTCAAATTGCGTAGTTGCTGGTAACAAATAAACTGCACGGTTCGCATTTGGTGTGGAATCATTAGATTTCATCGCTGCCATCGCTGCTGTTGCACTTGGATAGGGATCCACAACAACTAATAACTCTAGTGCATCCATCGCTTTTTTCATGTCCGTACCACGCGTTTGCGAATTCGGTGCATGACCCCAGAAGAATAGACCTTTCACATTGCTAGGTTGATCGATGAGCTCATTTTTCTCGAGCACCACATCCACCCAACGGGAGACCGTCGTTCCGGATTTTTCCATCATACCCGGTGAATATTGCGCCTTAATCCAGTCGTAATCTACATCCCAAACTTTGGCATAGTGCTTCCAAGATCCTGCTGAAAGACCATAGTAGCCTGGTAATGAATCCGGGTTTGGACCTACGTCAGTTGCGCCTTGAACGTTATCGTGTCCACGGAAAATATTCGTACCACCGCCTGATACACCCACGTTACCTAGCGCTAATTGGACTAAACAAGACATACGTACCACTGCGTTACCTGTCGTGTGCTGGGTTTGTCCCATACACCACACGAGTGTGGATGGACGATTCTTTGCCATAGTTTCAGCCACTTGATAAACTTGCGCCTCAGGAACACCACAAGCCTCTTCAACCGTTTTGGGATCCCACTTTTCCATGGTTTCTTTTTTGATTTGGTCCATGCCATTGACACGAGCCTTCAAGTAATCTTTGTCTTCCCAACCATTTTTAAAGATGTGATAAAGAACACCGTACAAAAATGGAATATCTGAACCTGAGCGAATACGTACATACTGATCTGATTTTGCTGCTGTTCTTGTGTAACGTGGATCGACAACGATCACTTTACAACCATTTTCTTTGGCATGCAGTAAATGCAACATGGACACGGGATGTGCCTCAGCAGCATTCGAACCAATATACATTGCCGCTTTGGCGTTTTGCATATCGTTGTAGCTGTTGGTCATCGCTCCGTAACCCCAAGTATTAGCAACTCCAGCTACTGTAGTGGAGTGACAGATACGGGCTTGGTGGTCGGTATTATTTGTACCAAAGAAGGAAACAAACTTACGTAATAAATAAGCTTGTTCATTATTGTGTTTGGAAGAACCAATAAAATATAAAGAATCTGGGCCGCTATCAGTTCTTAACTGCTTCATTTTGGCAGAGATTTCTTCGAGTGCTGTTTCCCAAGAAATCCGTTTATATTTACCATCAACCAACTTCATCGGGTACTTTAAGCGGTATTCTCCATGACCATGCTCACGTAATGCCGCGCCTTTAGCACATTGGCCGCCAAGATTGATTGGAGAATCAAAAACAGCCTCTTGCCTGACCCAAACGCCATTCTCTACGATTGCATCAGCAGCGCAACCCACAGAACAGTGCGTACATACCGTACGTTTGACCACGATGCCTTTTTCGCCACCAGCACTTGGCTTTGAACCCATTGCATCAGCTTTTTTGATCAGCGTGAGTTGAGATCCAGCAATACCAACTCCAACTCCAAGACCCGATCTTTTCAAGAAAGAACGACGATCCATGGTTGGAATAACATTTTCCAGACCTCTGGATAAATGTTGAACGAAATGCTGCGAAGAAGCAACGCGGCTACTAGATTTACGTGTGAGATTCATAGGAATTGTTCCTTAAAAGGGAATGCTTAAACTAATGTCGTTTTGTAATACTTTTTGATGTGTTCCGTGAGCTGATAGCCCTTTTTTTCCGGAGTAAGTACTTCTTCGACCTGTGCTATCGCTTTGGACCCGGACGATGTTTTGGAGAGAACAACCGCCGTACCAGCGATTGCAGCGGCACCTGCAAAGAAATGCCGACGATTAAGTTGTTTAGCTGTTGATTTAGTCATTTTAATAACCCCTATAACTTATTGAACATATGTAATACTTTTCATATATAAGATTATGCTTCAAATTTGATTGCAAAGTAATTTTTTTTATTAGTAATTACCCTAAAGCATGTCAAACGCCTGTCCTTCGATTTCAAAGAAAGTGCCTGCCAAAGCTCCTACATATTTGTAATGCTTTAAGTCCGGATGATTTTGCAAAGTCTCAAATAACTCTCCGGACCAAGAGCGAATATGCTGATCAAAAAATAATTTTTGTTGGGTTAAATTACAGATCCCCAAGTCTTCACCAGCAATTAAATAGCGCATGACTTCACATAAACACGCAATATGATCTTCAGTTTCAGTAATACTTTCTGAGGACTGTAAGCCAATTTTTTTTAAGTCTCCCCTTAACGCAGCCAAAGGCTTTTCGTTTAAAAAACCTGTTAAATAATAGGATCCATAGAGAAAGATTTCTTGTTTGCCTACTCCAATAAAAGCTTTTTCATATTCATCCAACCAATCCTCAGATTTTGAATCTTTGGCAATTTTGACTAAATCAGACCACGGTCCGTGGAGTATCGATGTCTCGTCTAATTCTCCGACATCTACATCCTGCCCAAATTGTGCAATTTTTTCTAATAATTCCGTAGAAGGTGCCTCATAAAACAAAAGGGCTAATAAGCCATATAAATCGGCCCTGGCTAAATCCTCTGCAGATAAATTGGTATCTAATTCCAGTGAAGTTGCTTCGTTTTGCTCTGCCATATGCCGCCTAGTTAAAATTTTGTTGTTGCATCATGTCAATGACCCGACAGTCACTACACATGCTTAATCGCTTTTGCGCATCTCCAGTAAATGCCGGATGAGCCCCTATTTTGACAAGCATGGTCTGGATCATTTTTTCCGTAGCAAATGGCTTGGCACATTTGATGCAATGAAACGGCTTGGTTTCATTGAGCGTGACACGCGATTTACGCTGCGAAATTGTTTTCAGTCGTGGTTGCAAAGTAATCGCTTGCTCGGGACAAGTGCTTGCACACATGCCACATTGCACACAATTTTTTTCAATTAAACCGAGCTGAGGAATGTCCAAATGATCTAATAAGGCACCTTCTGGACATGCACTGACACAGGACATGCACAATGTGCAGCTTTCTTGATTAACCTCTATGCCGCCAATTAATGCCGCTTGACTTAAAGGAATCGCGGCATTTTCGTCAAGAGGTAATGGGGCATGCAGGAGTAAATGATCTAATGACATCTCTAGCGTTTCACGTTTTTCTTTCGCCAAACTGAAACTAGCTAAAGGCGTAATTAGCGCTTGCGGCACTAACGCACGAAGCTCTTGATCGAGTCTTAATAAATCTTCTTGATGCTGCTCTTGATTGGCTGCAGGTAGCGTTATTAACCGAATTCTTTCCGGATAGCCCAGTCCCACTAAGATTTCTGATGCAACTTGGATCTGTGTTTGTAACATCTGAATATACTGCGGTGCTTCCTCACCACTGGCCAAAATGACAATCTCACCAACACCGTGAGTAAGCATCGCATACCAAAGCTCAATTCCAGTCGAGGCTATGTGGTGAATTGATAGCGGTACGACATGCGCTGGGATACCGTAAAACTCTTTAGACTGTATTTTGGCAGCACGACCCATTGCATGTAACCATTCATCACCACCCTCAGGCCCTGAATGTAACAGGACCGTAGGCGCTGTTGCGGCAGAACTTGTTTTAGTAAATGTATCCACTAAAGTTTTAATTTTCATGCCCCAATAAGCCACGGTGGGATTGGCATACGTCATTGCCCCAGATGGGCAAGCCGTGGCACATGCACCACACCCCATACACAAATGCGGATTAACACTCACCCGTCCTTTACCTGCCTCAAATACGGAAGTAATCGCTTGAGTCGAGCAGATATCGATACAGGCGCGACAAGCTACCTGACCATTCCGGCCATGGGCACAGATTTTTTCTTGATACGCAAAGAAACGTGGTTTTTCAAATTCACCAATCGTATTCATGATCTGCACAATTGTCGAGGCTTGTTTGAGCTGATCTCTTCCCGGCGCAAAGTAACCCTTAGGTGGCTCTGCCATCGTTAAAATAGGATTTTCTTGTAAGTCCAAAATGACATCGAACTCATCCGTGATGGTTGGATAACTCATCTGAAACTGAATTGCCCCAATCGCCCCACAGGCTTTTACACAATCCAGGCTTGACTTACAGGTATCCATATTAATTTGAAAACTCGCGTCAATTGCACCCTCAGGACAAGCATCTATACAAGCACCACAGCGCGTACACAAATCGAGCTGAATTGGATTCGACGTCTGCCATTCAAGATTGAATTTACCCAAGTAACCCGTCAAACTACTGATTCGCGCATTGATGATCATGAAGTTTTTTTGTGCTGGCAAAATCGCTTGGTCATTAACAATGACTGTCACCGCTAAATCTTGATACAGCTTTTGCGCAATCTCAAAGGCCGCTTTACCGTCTCCAATAATACATAAACGCCCTTTTGTACTGTCATAACTGACCGTTGGTAATGGCTCAGGCTGAGGTAGTTGCGCTAAGGCTAGTAAGCTCGCAATTTTGGGTTGTGCTTGCTTTGCGCCTTGACCCCAGCCGCCAGTTTCGCGGATGTTAATAAATTGAATAGGGGCTAGTAGGGGCTTTTCTGCATGGGTGCTAAGCGCATTAAATAATTCACGCTCTTGCGTACAAGCCACCACAATCTCTTCATCACTTGCGAGTTCTTTAATGAAAGAACCAATGTCTTGACGGCATAAACCATCATATATTTTTTCATGTCCAGCAAGATGCTTCTTGAAAAAAGCATCATCCAAAGACATTGAATGGTTGCAATTACAGACTAATGTCCGGGTCATCTTGACTTCCTTTGTTTAAAATAGTTTGCTGTGCCAAGGTCTGTTGCACAGGTTCTTGAGTAATGATGGGTTGACTTAACTCAACAGATTCTATAACAGCAGAGCTATCGTCTGCCGCCAACTCTTCTGTTGCCAGTGCCTGAGGAGTTTCTTCCGCTTTCTTAAATAAACCTAACATGGTCGATTGCACCATTTTTTCTAACATGCCAGCTGGCAAGGGATCCTCTTGCGAGTAATCATCGATATAAATATCTAAACCATCCATGATGTTGTAATGCGGGTCAGTAAATAACTTTTTCATCGCCGCTTGATGAACATCCTCGCCAACTTCTGCTTGCATAAATTGCGTATAGTCTGAGTCCGGCTTGAGCTTGGCAACATCTTCTAATGTCAGACTATTCACAGGATCTAGAGGTGCAGGCTCATCTGAGGTGCTTGTTTGCACAACCGTCACTGGGGGCTGGTGCGCCTCAAGCTTGATCTCTGGTTCTGGGGCTATTGGCTTGGCGGGAGCTTGACTTTGCTTAAGTTCTGACCAGCGCTTGAAAAAATTACTCATACTTGTCCATCCTTGCGCTCAATGCCGCGCGCAGAGCCCTTAAAGGATTCGGGACGATGACGCTTTTTTACTTCTGGGCGATAGTGTTCTGCAACAAATTGCTGTATCGACTCAAGTATCAAGGGATCTAATGGCACTTGATCCACTTGCTCGCCTCCATCCAGTAACCTTGCAGCTTCGTTATAACTCAACATCACTCGGTGAGGTACTGCAATCGTTTTTTCAGACTCACCGGGTATTTCCTCGAGACGCCACATCACAAACCAACATGGTTTTTCACTCGAGACGTTGAGGTAATAACCCTCGGCTTCATCGACAAAAACATTGACATTAAATCCAGTAAATAACCAGCGCTGGACTTGCTGTTGATCACTCAGTCGATACGCTTTAATGTGATCGATAGCAAATGCTTCTTGGATAGTAAAAGGCGCATACTGCCCAACATCAACCGCAAGCTCATCAATGACCCAGCGATGTGTCACCCAAGGGTTTTCAATCGGCTCATGTCGCATAACGACAGTTAATGCAATCCCCATCAGGTGTTCTGAATCACAATACTCGGAAACTTGCTAGTCATGTCTTTGGACATCTCAGCAATTTGAATGGCAACACGTCGTGCAATGGCCTTATAACTCGCACTAATTGCACTATCAGGTTCAGCAACAACAGGTGGACGTCCAGCATCTGATTGTTCACGAATCGATAAATTCAAAGGCAAACTACCTAAAAATGGAACTTGATAATCTTTACACATTTTTTCGCCACCACCTGTGCCAAAAATATGCTCTGTATGACCGCAACTTGGGCAAACATAAGTACTCATATTTTCTACAATACCCAGGATAGGAATACCCACTTTTTCAAACATCTTTAAGCCTTTTCTGGCATCAAGTAGGGCGATATCTTGCGGTGTAGTAACAATCACCGCACCAGTTACAGGTACCTTTTGCGATAAGGTTAACTGAATATCTCCAGTTCCTGGGGGCATATCTACAATCAAATAATCAAGTTGTTGCCAATGCGTTTGGCGCAATAATTGCTCAAGCGCTGAGGTGACCATCGGCCCACGCCAAACCATCGGACTATCTTCTTCAATTAAAAAACCTATTGAACTCACTTGGAGGCCATGGCCATGCATCGGCTCAATGGAATTTTCTCCGTGAGATTCTGGGCGACCAGAAATCCCCAACATCATTGGCATACTGGGACCATAAATATCTGCATCTAAGATACCGACACGAGCCCCTTCAGCAGATAAGGCTAATGCCAAATTGACCGCTGTAGTGGACTTACCTACCCCACCCTTACCACTGGCAATTGCAATCAGATTTTTTACCTCAGGCAAGAGTTTAACGCCCCGCTGTACCGCGTGCGAAACAATCTCCATCGTGACATTGACATTCACATTTTTAACACCCGGGATTTCTCGGATAGCCCCAATACAAGCCTTACGGATGATGTCGAATTGGCTTTTAGAGGGGTAACCTAAGACAACATCAAAAGCCACGGCATCACCTTCAATTTTAATATTTTTAATGTTTTTTGAACTTATCAAGTCCTTACCTGTGTTTGGGTCAATAACACCCTTTAAAACACCCATTACTTGATCATTGGAAAGCTGCAAAATCTTCTCCTTAAAATTCAAAATATTAACTAAATTACCCATTACTTTAATGGGATACTAAAATTACGGTATGAAATTAAATCATAAAAGAATTTTAGTCACTTCTGCTCTACCTTATGCCAATGGCCAAATTCATATTGGACATTTGGTGGAATACATTCAAACTGATATTTGGGTGCGCTTTTTGCGCATGCAAAATCATGAAATCTACTATGTCGGTGCTGATGATACACATGGAACGCCAATCATGCTGCGTGCCCAAGCAGAAAATATCACTCCCCAAGAGCTTATTGACAGAGTATGGCACGAACATAAAAAAGATTTCGATGATTTTTTGATTTCTTTTGATCATTACGGCTCTACCAATTCGCCTGAAAACCAGTTTCTTTCAGAGGAAATCTACAAAAAACTGCGTGATGCTGATTTTATTGAGAAAAAATCGATTGAACAAGCCTATGATCCCGTCAAGGGAATGTTTTTGCCCGATCGCTTTATCAAAGGCGAATGTCCTAAGTGTCGCGCTAAAGACCAATACGGTGATTCTTGTGAAAAGTGCGGGTCTACATACTCCCCAACTGATCTACTCAACCCTTACTCGGTTGTAAGCGGCGCCACCCCGATCAAAAAAGTCTCAGAGCACTACTTCTTTAAGTTATCTGATCCGAGGTGCGAGGCTTTTTTAAGGGATTGGACACAAGTCAAAACCCCACTTCAAGTAGAAGCTCGTAACAAGATGAAAGAGTGGGTTGGCGATCCTGGTCAAAGTAAATTAAGCAATTGGGATATCTCCCGCGATGCACCTTATTTTGGATTTGAAATCCCTGACGCGCCGGGTAAGTACTTTTATGTCTGGTTAGACGCCCCCATCGGTTATTTGGCATCATTTAAAGCTTTATGTGAGCGCTTACATCTTTCCTTTGATGAATGGCTAAATCCAGACTCCACGACAGAAATGTATCATTTCATTGGTAAAGATATTTTGTATTTCCATACCCTGTTTTGGCCTGCTATGCTGCATTTTTCCGGTTACCGTACCCCAAGCAATGTCTTTGCCCATGGTTTTTTGACCGTTGATGGCGAAAAAATGAGCAAATCTAGGGGGACTTTTATTACTGCCAAGAGTTTTATAGATTCTGGACTCAATCCCGAGTGGTTAAGATACTACTTTGCCACCAAGCTCAATGCGTCCCTTGAGGATTTAGATTTAAATCTGAACGACTTTACTGCGCGCGTCAATAGTGACCTGTTGGGTAAATATATCAATATTGCGAGTCGAAGTTCAGGCTTTCTAGTCAAACGCTTTGGCGGAATCATCGCCCCTAAAGCCCTTGAACACGAACTCATTACCCATCTCAAAAATGCTAGCCCAGAAGTCACTGCGCTTTATGAACAAAGAGAGTTTGGTAAGGCCCAGCGCTTAATCATGGAGCTAGCTGATCAGGTCAATATTTTTGTCGACACCAATAAACCTTGGGAAATCGCAAAAATATTTAGTACTGACAACGATCCACTGACCGGAAGTCGCTTGCAAGATGTCTGTAGTGTTACTTTAGAAGCTTTTAGAATCCTGACCATCTATCTCAAACCAGTGTTACCAGAACTCGCCCAAGAGGTGGAAGTATTTTTAAATATTCCGCCATTACAGTGGTCCAGTGTGCAGGAAAGTCTCACTGAGAAAAACATGGTTCAGCCCTATCAACACTTGATGAGTCGTATAGACCCTGACTTAATTCAGCGACTTCTTGAAGCAAATAAGTCCAATTGATTGACAGTGCAGTTAAAATAGAAAAAGATTCATCAATCATGCATAAAATAGGGCTTTATGTTTCAACGTACTATTTATAAAGAACTCCAAATATGGCGCATTATCAATCGACTATTACACTGTTTTTGAAGGATCTCAAAGACAAAAATCCTGATATTGAGAAGGGGCAACTAGAAGGTCGTGCCCTTTTATGGGATAAAAAACCTGTCAGTATCGATGAACAAAAGCGAAACAAACTTGCAAGAATTCGACAAAAACCTTACGTCTACTCCAATGATTGATTCGACGCCATCCCTCATGGATGGCATGTCGGAATCGTTCGCCAAACTCTATGGCGAACCCTTGTTTCAGTTACCCACAGACTTATATATACCTCCTGACGCCCTTGAGGTCTTTCTCGAGGCCTTTGAAGGTCCGCTCGATTTGTTGCTATATCTGATTCGTAAACAAAACTTTAATGTTCTCGATATCCCAATGGCGCAAGTCACTCAGCAGTATTTAAGTTATGTGGAACAAATTCGGCATCATAATTTAGAACTAGCTTCCGAGTACCTCCTGATGGCCGCGATGCTGATTGAAATTAAATCGCGGATGTTATTGCCGATGAAAAAAGCCGATAGTGATGAGGAAGTTGAAGATCCTCGCGCTGAACTCGTGCGTCGTCTACTTGAGTATGAAAAAATGAAAATTGCTGCTCAAGAACTCGACCGGATTCCACAAATGGGACGTGATTTTTTCCGTGCTCAAGCCTTTATTGATCGCACTGTCACTTTAGTCCCTCCGCAGGTTGACTTAGTGGATCTTCAACTGGCTTGGCGCGACCTGCTGCAACGCGCAAAATTAACTCAGCACCATACAATTACCCGTGAAACCTTATCTGTTCGGGACTTTATGACGCGTATTTTAAGGCGACTGCAAAACCAAAAATTTGTTGAATTTAAAGAGCTATTTGAAGATGCTATTGCCGAAGGTCAAGGTGTCCCTGTTTTGGTTGTCAATTTTATCGCCCTCCTAGAGCTCTCGCGAGAATCCTTGGTAGAGATAACACAGGCTGAAGCCTACGCGCCTATTTATGTCAGGTTATCCTTTACTCCCCAAGCATGAAAATTATTACGAATATCCATGATTTAAGAAATCATTTGCGCGGTCAAAATCGTGCGTCATTTGTGCCAACGATGGGCAATCTGCATGAGGGCCACTTATCTTTAATGCGCTTGGCGAGATTACACGGCGACCCGGTTGTGGCGAGTATTTTTGTCAATCGTTTGCAATTTGGGCCTAGTGATGATTTTGATAAGTATCCTCGAACTTTTGAAGATGATGCGGCAAAACTGGAAAAAGAAGGTGTCTATATTTTATTTGCACCAACAGAAAAAGACCTTTATCCAGAACCCCAAGATTACCGCGTTGATCCCCCTAAAGATCTCGGCGATATTTTAGAAGGAGAATTTAGGCCTGGCTTTTTTAAAGGAGTCTGTACAGTTGTTCTGAAACTCTTTTCCTGTGTACAGCCGAGTGCTGCTATTTTTGGAAAAAAAGATTACCAACAGTTAATGATTGTGCGCCGGATGGCCCAACAGTTTGCGCTTCCCGTTGAAATTATTGGCGCTGAAACAATTCGAGCGGATGATGGACTAGCTCTCTCATCCCGAAACGGCTATTTAAATGCAGAAGAACGCTTGGAAGCACCGCAACTTTTCTCAGTGTTAAAGGGTGTAAAAGAAGCCTTAAATGATTCTGCACTGAGTCATAGCCTGATCCAAGAAGTCGAGATGACCGCAAAAATTAAACTCATACAAAGAGGCTGGGAACCGGATTACTTATCCGTCAGGTTACGTCAAAACC
>JBBAKF010000049.1:0-16570 GCA_040403635.1 Polynucleobacter sp. | reverse complement strand
TGCTTTTGTGGATTGAGATCTGAAATAAAAATACCGCGCTTAGGCATAATAGACACAAGGTGTTCATGGCTCAAGCGCTGAATAGCTTCTCTTATTGGGGTTCTCCCAATACCCAACATGATAGAAAGCTGACTTTCTGAAACTGGTGTACCTGGAGCTAACTGCATAGTCACAATCATCTCTTCCAATTGCTCGTATGCCTTATCCGAAAGAGACGAATTTTCATTAGTGGCAACAATAGGAGTTTTAGTAGTTTTCTTCGTTGCCATTTTCATCACGCAAAAACGGTCGGGGCTTCTGCTCGATCAAACATGCCATAGTCACGCTGAACTTCGTAAATTCCAACATTAGTCAACTTTTGGCCAATAACAAAATCTAATAAATCAGCATCTTCTATCTGCGCATCCAATAAAGCAATTCCCCTGTTTGGATTAATAATTCCTCTAAATAGCCTAGGTAAAGCATCCATATTAATTTGTGCTCTATTCACAAACTCTTGCGCCTCAGAAAAATCTCCTACCAAAGCAATCACAGCCTTTTTATTGAGCACCTGATTGGTAACCGTCAAGCAGCCTACCCTTAACCGATAGTCCTCTAGGACAAGATTTCTGCCACAGACTTGAGCCCCATGGTGATCGTACTGACAGCGCCAAGAGCTTAATGCATGCTCATCAACCCATTGAGAGTGGGACAGGTACCAACCAGACCTTCCTAGATTTTCAAAGCGCTCCACTGAAATAAATCCAGGATTTTTCTCAACAAGAGGCTTTAAACCACTAGCCATACCAAAGTAGGCATCAGCAAATCCTTTTTTTGGCAGGACGTCAAAGAAGACAGAGTAGGTCATAAGATAAGAAGTAAAAAATTACTTTTCTAGCGTTTTTGCTTCCTCAGAACTCAAGATCGGGCCTTCAAGGGTCACATTCTCATCCTGAACCTTGCCATTCTTAAATTTTTCTATGATCGGCTTTAGCTTTGGATCTATATAAGCCTCATTAAACCCGTTAAATAAAGTTCCTAAAAGGCTACGCTTAAGATCAGATGTACCCATCACCCAATCAGCTAGTGGGAAGCTCAGATTCATATTTTTATGCATCATGATGCCCATATTGTGGTGTGCAGCATGGTGACGTCTAATCGTATTCACAAATGGCATGTTGCGCACAAACCAATTTTCTTTCACATGGCAACAGTAGTGAAATGTCTCATAAATCAGATAATGGCCAACCATGGTCATGAATAAAAAGTATCCGACATTGGTATTAAAGATTTGGCTAGCTATGTACCCGAATAAAGTCCCGGAAACACCTAAGACAGTTAATACGCGCCATGGAAAGAAAACAATCCTAAACTCTTTGACTGTATCGATAGTGTAGTCAGTATCGGTAAAGTACTGATGATGTTGGCGTGTATGACGATCGTAAATTGCGCGTAAAGCAAATACATCAATTAAGCGATGCATGACATATTTATGCATAGCCCATTCGACAAAGTTTCCAGCTATTGCCACTGGGATAATAACCATCCACTCCCAAGTGACATTAGAAAGATTGGAGACACAGTAATAGATAAGGAAGATTCCAACCGCATACATCACTCCAATATGCAGCAAACCATTATAAAAAGGGCTTACACCGTCGATATATTGATCGCGGAATTTCTTTTGCCTCTCGGTCATCACCATCTCTTGGAAAGCAATACTCATAGTTTTCTCCATCGCTAATTAATCATATATGTCACTAATATACTAGATAAATGTTAGCTATCAGCTAGATAAAACTAAGGGTTTACCCTGATATTCGCAGAGTTCAAACAAGGATTTTTGACTAAAAAGCAGTAAGGATGCCAAATCAATAGACTAGATTGCTCTTTTTTCTTTAGGAAAAATAACTGCTCCAAAAACGGTAAGTAAACTCAGTCCAGCAATTGCCTTTAGCATTAAATCAAATCCGCCTTGGTTATATAAAATAGAAACTAATCCTACGGACAGTCCCGCGGCAGTAAAACCTAAAAAGTATCTTGCTGCATAAGCGCGACCTCTCCACTCATCGGCAGTATATTTTCCAAGCATCGTATCGTTTACTGTAACTTGCCCAAAAATACCAACAATAAATATGATGGCTAAAAGGATTAACCAATAGTCATTCATTGATGATGACAAGTAAAGCGTTGGAACAATCACGATGGCTAGGGGTAAGAATATTTTTTTAAGTGGGTACCTATCTAGTAAGTTGCCAATGATGTATTGAGCCAGAGCTCCTGATAGGTAGACAAAAAAAGTAATGCTTCCCAGGGTTGCCGCATTAGTCGTTAAGCTTGACAGCCTCTCTTGAAACAATTTTGGCATAGCAACTGTAATTGCATTAAAAGTTATGGAGCTAGCAATGACTGTAATTACCAGCGATGCCATGACCCAGATCATTACCGACTTTGATACTCGAGGTGAACTTATTGAGGATTTTTTTATAATTAGATCAACTGAGCTTGGAATACTTCGTAGATATAAAAAACCAACGGCGAAGCAAATGACTGCGGGTACTGTAAACGCAATACGCCATCCAAAGTATTGAGTGATAACACCAGTGATGAGAGCAGAAGAAGCAACGCCGGCATTTCCCCAAACACCATTAATGCCAATTTCTTTTCCTAATTTTTCAGCATTAGAAACTAGCATTGCAGTTCCAACTGGGTGGTAAATTGAGGCTATCATGCCAACTAACAAAAGCATGACACCCAATTGAAGTGGTGTTTGAATAAAAGATACCCCAAGAAGAGCAAATCCCATACCAAAAAAGAAAATAGTCATCATGTTGTAACGACTCCACTTATCACCTAGCCAACCCGTGAGCAATGATCCAGCCCCAAAAGCAATAAATCCAGGGGTGGCGTAAGGAAGTAACTCTCCATACTTCATATTAAAAGTAGGGGCAATAACAATCACTGCTGCTGCAAAGATCAGCATGGCGTAATGATCTATGAAGTGGGCTATATTGATAAAGGCAATGATTTTTTTAGTTTGGCTCATATTTCAAATACTAACCATTAAAAGTCTGATAGCGGTGTATTTGTCGTTTTTGACTTCATCACTAAAGCACGAGGGCCAATTACTATCCGAGCTTTAATGACGTAATATGAAATTTGGCCTGCCCAGCACGATTCGAACGTGCGACCTACGCCTTAGAAGAATTCGTGGCTGTTGGAAAGTCTAATTATTTCAATGACTTAGACGCATAAATCAGGACTGTGTAATAAACTGTGCAATGCCTTGTTAGATTTTATTCATTTACGTACTTACTTAAGTCCCATACAGTTTGCATAGTAGGTAACAGTTGCAGGCCAGTCTGAAAATATCCCTTTAATACCAACTTGCTTAACTAGTACATCTAAAACCTCGTAAATTTGGCCATCGGTGTAAATGTCAGATTTAATTGACTGGTGGTACCAGCCTCCTCCCTTATTCATCGGTCCATCACGCTCTAGAGACCATGTAATGATATTTAATTTAGCCTCTTTTGCCGCCCTAGCATAAGCCGACGGAGTAATTTCTCCATTACTACCTGTGGTCAGCAGCACCCATATTGGAGGAGCAATATAGCGCACTCCTTTCGCATAGAGCTCTTGCATGGTGGGCTTTAAATTTTCAGGCTGTGCAGCATGAAATCCTTTCTGCTCATATCTACCATCCAAATAAATTGCTTGCTTGCCGAACTCGGGTTCATTCTGTATCCAATAAATCACATCATTCAAATTAAATGATTGTGGAAAAACGTTTTTAGGAGAAATGCCTGCCCGCTTATAGTCATTTATGAGAGCTTGTGCATATTGCTCTTGGGTAAAGCCTAAATAAGGCATCGGCACAACTGCTTCTTTCAACTCAGGTGTAAATTTACCGCCAAATTGTTTAAACAAAGCGATAGATTCTTGATGCGTTAATAAAGTTCCGCCCGCCTCTGAATACAATTCAGTCCTCCAACTTGGTGTGCCCGCCATAAATGACTGAATATCCTGAGCATTTTTATTAAACCCAGCCATCTTGCCGCGCAGGGTTTTAAATTCTTCTAGGGTAATATCAGTTGTACGGCACTCCGCTAGCGCAGGCTCTGCACCATTTGCTGGAGTAAAGGGCTTGGTGCACTTTTCCTGTAAATTTGTTAGCAATATATTCGTTGTTGCTTGTAAATCATTTTGCGCATGGCGACAAACTAATTGTTTATCTTGAGTAAATGTGACATCGCATTCAAAAATACCAGCCCCCATAAGTGCAGCAGCTTTATTGGACTGCACGGTATGCTCAGGAAACTCTAAGGGTGCTCCACGATGGGCTATAGAAAATGATGTGCGTTGGGGAGTATTACTAGTACAACTTTTTAGCTTTCTTTTTAAGGGCCCCTCTTTCATTGCGTCAATTAAATAAAAGGGTCTTACTCCGTATTGAATATTTTGAGCAGATACAGGGAGGTTTATTAAAAATACCAGTGCGGAAATGAAATGAATAGGTTTGATAAAAGATTGCATTTTTATTTTTTCCATAATCAACGCTGTAATTTCAGAGTAATTTTTTAAAGGGTTAATGATCTTTTTGAGCACATGTGGGCGACCTAATTAGATCAACCGGCCTCGCACTTTGGCCGTCACCCACTCACTTACTATCACCGTGGCGAGAATGACAAGCAGTAGCATAGTAACTTTGGGCCAAGCGAGGGTATTAAGCGCTGCCTCCAGCTTGACACCAATTCCGCCTGCACCAACCAAGCCCAGCACTGTTGACTCCCGGATGTTGATGTCCCAGCGAAAAACACTGATGCCCGCCAGCGTGGGCGAAATTTGCGGCAGCACACCCCAAGTCATCGTTTGGGCTGAACTTGCACCGGTTGCCTCGATGGCCTCGACTTGCGCTACGTCTATCTCTTCAATGGTCTCGTACAGCAACTTTCCAATGAAACCGATGGATCGGAGAGCAATTGCCAAGATACCGGCCAGCACTCCAGGGCCTAGTATGGCCACCAGCAACAAAGCCCAGATCAGTGAATTGATCGAGCGAGAGCCGACGATCAGCAGCAAGGCAATAGGTCGAACCAATTTCGTACTTGGCGTTGTGTTACCCGCCGCCAGAAAAGCCACTGGCACAGCCATGATTAGTCCGATCAATGTACCAAGGGTCGCAATATTGATCGTTTCCCAAAGCGGCCACCAAAGCTCATTAATGAAGCTCCATGCAGGTGGCATCATGCGTGAACCAATATCTTGCATTTGGGTCGGTGCGTCTGTAACAAAAGCCCAAATTGTGTCTTTCGTCATTACCTGAAAGGTCCATGACACAAATGCAAGTGCAAGTATCCAAGCTGTAAATACAATCAGCTCATTACGGGGAGTACGTTTTCGCCACACAGGTATGGACGAAGTGTTCAATCTCATTGAATACGCTTTCTTAGCCAGCCCGAGCTGTACTCAGCCACCATGACAATTGTAATGATGACTAGGATGATGGCGGCAGCTGAATCAAATTCGTAGCGGTCCATGGCGGTGTTGAGCGTCGCACCAATTCCGCCGGCGCCCACGATGCCAATTACTGCTGATTCCCGAAAGTTAATATCGAGCCGGTAAAGAGATAGACCCACAAGGCGAGGCATCACCTGTGACAACACCGCAAAGTCGAGTACCTGCAGATATCGGGCGCCAGTTGCACGAAGGGCCTCAAGTTGGGACACTTCAATCTCTTCAATATCTTCGGCCATTAGTTTAGCCATGAAACCGATGGTGGCAAACGTCAAGGTCAAAAATCCAGCGAATGGCCCAAACCCAAACATGGCCACTAGAAAGATTGCAACGATGATTTCGTTGAGCGTTCGGGATAAAGCAACAAAGCTACGACAAATGAGGTAAATCCAAGTCGGCGCAAGGTTTCGAGCGGAACCTACTGCGACCGGAATCGACAACGCAACCCCAAGCGCGGTCGATGTAACTGTCATCGTCAGACTTTCCTGGAAGCCAATCACAATATCGCTCCAGCGGCTGATGAAATTCGGTTGCAAAAAACCAAGTATGAAAGCCCAGCCACGCTCTAAGCCTTGGATGGCACGCTCCCAGTTCACCTCCACCGAGCTGATGCCCAACACTAAGTAAAGTACTGCGCCGGCATATAAAGCCCTGCGGGCTAGAGTATTAGAAATGAAATGGGGACGCTGCCACTGGCGCGGTAGTGACAATTCTGCTTTAAATGGAGTAGTCATAGCCTAGCGGCCGGTTTCAACACGCGGCTGTCTTGTTCACCGCCGTCAGAGTCATCCTCGGCAGTAGCTTGCATACTTTGAGTGATGGCTGTCCAGTCCTCATCGCCATAAATGTTGGTTAATACTGTCTTATCAATATTTGATGCAGAGCCATCATAAACAACACTACCAGCACGCAGACCAACAATTCTTGGCAGGAACTCGGTTGCCAGAACAACATCATGTATGTTCACTATCGCAGCAAGACCGCGCTCCTGGCATAGCTCCAGAATCAGACGCATGATCTGGCGCGAGGTCTTTGGATCAAGACTGGCCGTTGGCTCATCCACAAGCAGTAGCTTTGGGCTTTGCATCAATGCCCGCGCAATACCAACGCGCTGGCGTTGCCCACCCGACAGCGCATCCGCACGTTTGTTTTCCATGCCATCTAAACCCACACGCTCAAGCAATGAGTAGGCCTGCGCAATGTCATCATCCTTGAACTGTCGGAACCAACTAGCCCAAAAACCGGTGTATCCCAAGCGACCCGACAGTAAGTTTTCCATTACGGTCAGACGTTCGATGAGAGCGTACTCCTGAAAAATCATGCCGATTTGGCGGCGAGCATTACGCAAGCCACTCGGACCCAGCGCACTCAAATCTTGTCCATCTAGATAAATCTGTCCGCCACTCGGTTGCACATGACGGTTAACGCAACGAATTAAAGTGGACTTACCAGCACCAGATGGGCCAATCAAGCCCAGCACCTCACCTGCACCCACATGCAAACTTACGCTTTTGAGTGCAAGATCTCCTGTGGGATAGCGTTTTTCCAGCTGTCGCAACTCAAGCATTGGAAAACTATTTATTTACAGGCATAGCTAACATTCATAGCCTGATCTATCTCACGCACTACTTGCCAATATTGTTTGTAATTAATGGGCATAAACTTTTCTTGTGGCGGCTCACTTTTGCTGAATTCTGCAGCCAACGCCGTGCCTTCCCACTTAAAGCTGAAAAAAGCCTGCTTGATCTTTTCTGCCAGTTCAGGCTTGAGGTTGTACACATAACCATAACCAGTCGTCGGGAAGGTTTGGGATGTGTAAATGACCTTGGTCTGGTCTGCTTTGACCGCACCACGCCCAACCATCCTCTCCTTTACGGAGTTTGCAATAGCTGCTGCTGGATAGTCCTTGTTAGCGACGCCCAGAATCGAGTTGTCATGCTTGCCACTAAATACGGGTGTGTAATCTTTGCCGCTCTCCATCTTGTACTTATCACGTAGCAAGGCAGCCGGTGCTTTATATCCGGAGTTGGAGGTTTCAGAGGTGAAGGCTAAGCGCTTACCTTTAATATCCTCAATCTTCTCAATACCACTACCGGGATAAGTAATGATTTCCATCTCGTAACCAAAACGATTATCTTTGGAAGCCATCATGGCGAAAGGTACAAAACCAGCACAATTGACAGCGATCGGGTTGGAGCCTGTATTAAAGCCAGCAACGTGAAGGCGACCGGCCCGCATGGCTTCTAGCTGTGCAGCATTACTTTGAACCGGAAAAAACTGCACTTTTTTGCCTGTTGTCTTGGACAGGTGATCGATAAAGCCATCCCAGATTTTGGCGTAAACCGCGGGGTCTTCGACAGGGGTGTAAGCAAAAACCAGTGTAGCTGGATCAATCAAATCAGATGTGTTGGTTGGTGTATCTGCAACTAAATCTCCGTTGACATCTTTGAAACGGGAGTCCATTGCTTGGGAGGATGGGGCCAATGTAGTCAGGGCAGCAACGAAGAAGGCAGATAAGGCAAAACGCATAGTGATGTCCATATGTTTGTTCAAAATTTATGTTGACAACTTTTAATGACAGAACCGTGACATGCCTTTGATTTGAATCGAACCAATAGAAAAGCTGTAATAGCAATAAATATGAGAATTTGGCCTGCCCAGCACGATTCGAACGTGCGACCTACGCCTTAGAAGAATTCGTGGCTGCTAAAAAGCCTTTATATTTCAACGACTTAAATCGTAAAAATGGCGCTGTGTAATAAACTGTGCAATGCCAAAGCATCATTTCACCACGTTGCATCAAAGTACTTTTTTAAAATAATGTGAATATGGCTTACGTTGTTATTTATTGAGAAAATTTTCAACCAATGTTCGATGCTCGACAGAACTAAAACAAATTCCTAAGGCCATATTACTTTGAGCAAAAATATCCTCAAGTGAGGACTCTAGACTTTTATTAACAATACGCTTGCTAAGCATAAAGGCAGGCTTGGCTGTGTCTTTGAATGTTTTAGCCCATTGTTCAGCATGCTCGAGTAAATCGCCAGGATCTGAGCAGCGATCTATGACACCGATTGTCATTGCCTCTTTAGATTTGATTCTTCTTCCTGAAAAGATTAAATCCTTAGCCAAGCTCATTCCAACTCGTCGAGGTAAAAAATACATACCACCTCCATCTGGAATCACAGCTCTATCAATGTATGACCAGCAAAACAATGCATTTTCACTGGCAATAATGAAATCACATGCTAACGCTAAATCAGCGCCCAATCCAAATGCTGAGCCATTTACTGCAGCAATCATGGGTTTTGGCATATTGTGAATCAGCATAATCATTCGCTGAATTTCTTGATGCCGCTTCCATCCCTTGATAGCTATTTCGCCAGCAGGAATCTCAAGCCTTTTGGCCATCGCCTCAATATCGCCACCCGCACAAAAACTAGCCCCATTTCCACTCAAAATAACAGCATAAATACCCTCATCATTTGATATTGACTCAAGAGCATTGAGAAGCTCATGTCTTATCTGATCGTTCAAGGCGTTATGCTTACTTGGTCTATTAAGAAAAAGAAATGCCACGCCATCATCAACTCTTAAATCAATACATTCATAATTCATTGAAAGACCCCTTTAAGGATTATTGTTTTTATAAAGTGCTCAAGATTTTCTGCTGATAAAAATTCTTCCACTATCCTTTTCAATATTATGTTTTGCTTCAAGTAAATGCGGAATAATAAATTGATGAATCTCTTGCTGCGAAAGCTTTGAACCACTGAGAGTGCAATTTAGCGCAATAGTTGGATCATCACTACTTCCAACCCTAAGCGGGACTGATACAGCGCATACATTTGGTTCCCAGTCACCAAGACTCAGGCAGTATGAATTTTTTTCATAAAACGCTTTATCTCGATTAAAGTGGTGAAAGTCTTTACGATACTGGGCAGGATCAGTAATCTTTATTCTATTAAGGATAGCATTCTGATCTTTTTCCGAGGAGGCAAGTAAAAGAGCGCGCCCTATCGAAGTAGTTAAAAGTGGCCTACTACTTCCAATATCTGGCTTTAAAAAATTCCGACGATCAAGTCGCATTGCGTCTATATATATAACTTCAAGACGTCCAAGCATCCCTAAATTAACCGTCCATTTTGTTTTGGTAGCCAACTGCTCCATATGAGGGCGAGCTAAATGTCGAATTTCTAGGCCAGCCAACATGGGATAACCCAACATTAAAACTCCAGGTCCAAGGCGATATTTTTGTAATCTATCTACCTTCAATAAGTAACCCAATTTTTCAAGTGTGTAAGTTAGACGCGAAACTGTTGCCTTAGGGAGCGAAGTTCTTTCACATAACTCTTTGTTGCCCAATAATTGGTCAGCGGGATTAAACGCCCTCAGCACTTCTAGGCCCCTACTTAGATTTATTGCAAACTGACGATCGATCATGCCTTTTAGCCCCTTTCAAGGTCTATAGATCCCTATTCTTTTCCTAGTGGATAGCAATCTATTCTAACAAGTGTTTCGCTAGGCGAAACACACTGATGGTCCTAATTTTCTCTGATTTAATAGAAATTCCTACTAAAAATCGACCAAAAAAATATGAGCACAACTCAAACACCAAGCAGTAATAAAGGTCCTTTATCTGGTGTACGTATCCTGGATATGGCTACTGTAATTGCTGGTCCATTTGCAGCGACGCTTTGCGCTGACTTAGGCGCTGAAGTCACCAAACTCGAACTACCTGCCAGCAATGATCCTTTGAGAACTTTTGCTCCCATGAAGGATCATCATTCTTTATATTGGAAAGTTACAAATAGAGGGAAAAAAGGCATTACCTTAGATGTACGAAAGCCTGAGGGAAAAGAAATTTTTTTAAGAATGCTGCCCTCTTTTGATGTATTGGTGGAAAATTTTAGGACTGGCACCCTTGATCAATGGGGTCTTGATATCAAAACCTTGCATCAAGCTAATCCTCAGCTTATCGTTCTTCGTCTTACTGGGTTTGGTCAGACTGGCCCCTATGCCAGAAGGCCAGGCTTTGCTCGCATCTTTGAGGCAATGAGTGGCTTTACAAACTTAACGGGAATGGCTGATGGCCCCCCTCAACATATGAATTACCCTTTAGGAGATGTAGTTTCCGGATTATTTGGTGCATTTTCTATAGCAGCAGCTTTAGTTGAAAGCTCTCGATCAAAAGATATGGTCGGCAGAGAAATCGACTTATCTGCAACCGAAGCCATGATGCGTCTACTTGATCCGCTCGCGGTTGAGTTTGATCAACTAAATTATGTTCGTGGGCGCACTGGATCACGGGCAACATATACAGCACCCTCTAATATTTATAAAACATACGATGGTGTATGGATTAGTGTAGTTGGATCATCTGAACCAATATTTAAGCGATTCTGCTCTGCAATTGGTATGGATGAATTGGCAAACAATCCTAAATTTTCCAACAATCAGTCGCGCCTAAAGAATTTAGACGAAATAGACCAAATTATCTCTAACTGGTGCTCATCGCTAAATTTTGAAATGTTAGCAAAAGCTCTTAACCAGCATGATGTTCCTTTTACCAAGGTTTATGACATTAATGATGTCTTGAATGATCCCCACTTTAAAGAACGCAATGCAATCATCAGACTGCCTGACGAGGATTTGGGTAGCATTCCGGCACCTTGTGTCGTTCCGCGTTTTTCTGGCATTCCCGAATATATTCCCCATAGCGGATCAAAAACTGGTGCCCATAATATTTCTTTTTATTCTGAACTTGGGTTAAGTGATGAAGAAATTTCCAATCTAAAAGCTAGCAACGTTATATAAAAGGAGCACTGCATGCACAAAATTACACTTAGCTCTCTTAATGAACTAAAAAACTGGGTTGGTAAACAGCTTCCCCCTTCCGATTGGCAGGAAATTACTCAACAGCGTATTGATTTATTTGCTGAGGCCGGTGGAGATAATCAGTGGATACACGTAGACCCAGTAAGAGCAGCTAAAGAATCTCCTTACGGTGTCACAATAGCTCATGGCTTTTTAATCCTATCACTCTTAAGCAGATTTTTTACAGACACCGTTCTCATCGATGGTGTTACCTTGTCGATCAATTATGGAACTAATAAAGTCAGATTTACTGATCCAGTTTTAGTAAATGCTAGAGTGCGTGCTCATTTTACCCTAGCATCTTTAGAGGCATTTAAAGGCGGAGTACAAATTATTTGGAATGTATCTATAGAGCAAGAAGGTAAGGAACGACCTTGCATGATCGCAGAATGGATAAGCCGACGTTATGGGGCTTTTGATGGTGAAGCTTCGCAATGAAATTGAGCACTTTGATTAAAGGATCGCTATGATTCGTAACCAAAACGAATTCTCTTCTTTTTTAGATTCACTAAAAAAGTATTGTCAGAATAAACTTATTCCTCGTGAGGCAGAGGTTGAATTACTAGACGATGTCCCCCCAGATATTGTGTCCGATATGGCTGGATTCGGATTATTCGGATTCTCAATCCCAGAAGCGTATGGCGGTTTTGGTATGACGACTGAAGAGCTAGTTTTGGCCGCTATGGAAATATCACAATGCTCTGTTGCCTTTCGTGCGAGAGTGGGAACCAATACTGGGATTGGATCAGAGGCATTAGTTGCCGATGGATCAGAGGCACAAAAAGAAAAATATTTACCTAGATTGGCTAGAGGAGAAATTACTGGGTGCTTTGCAATTACCGAGCCTGACGCGGGCTCAGACGCGGCCTCTTTAAAAACTTCGGCAAGAAAAGAGGGGAATGATTTCATTTTAAATGGCACCAAATGCTTTATTACTAACGCGCCTATATCTGATCTATTTACAGTCATGGCAAGAACGGATCAAAGCAAGCCTAAAGCTGATGGTGTTTCTGCATTTTTAATAGAAAGAAATACGCCAGGTCTCACTGTTGGTAGTCCATATAAAAAAATGGGGCAAGCAGGATCCCCAGTTTCAGAAGTGCATTTCGAAAATTGTCGTATTCCTTCTGGAAACCTTATCGGAATAGAGGGTGCAGGCTTTAAAACTGCAATGAAAGTATTAAATAAGCAACGCATACATTTAGCAGCACTTTGTATTGGTCCAGCCATTCGTATGTTGGATGAAATTGTGAATTACACATCTGTAAGGGGGCAATTTGGTAAGCCTATTGGCGCTTTTCAGTTAGTGCAAGCGATGATTGCAGACTGCCAAACCGAAATTTATGCTGCTAAAGCACTTGTTTTAGAAACTGCCCGCAAACGTGATTCCGGAGAAGATGTCAGCATGGAAGCTTCCATATGCAAATATTTTGCTTCGGAGATGTGTGGAAGGGTTGCTGATCGTTGTGTACAGATGTTGGGCGGATATGGTTATATTTCCGATAATCCGATTGAGAGATTTTATCGGGATGTGCGTCTTTTCCGCCTCTATGAGGGAACGAGTCAAATTCATCAACTGAATATCGCTAGAAATACGTTCAAAAAAGCAGGACATACCTTTAACTAGCTCTTTAATTTTGGAGAAATAATGAAAAACAAACTTCATGTAACTATATTTTCTTTGCTCTGCATAACATCTTCTTTTGCTGCTTTTGGGCAAGATTCAAGCTACCCTAATCGCCCTATTAAGATTGTTGTTCCTTACGCTGCAGGCGGAGGAGCGGATAATCTGGCAAGGACAATTGGTCAGAAATTAGGGCCTCTACTTGGACAAACAGTAGTTGTTGAAAATAAACCTGGTGCCTCTACCCAATCTGGCACTCTCGCAGTTGTGAAGGCGCCCGCTGATGGTTATACCTTGTTGATGGGCACAGCCAATCTAGCAACAAACCCAGCATTATTTGAGAAATTACCATATGACACACAAAAGGATTTAGTACCCATCGCTCTTATTACCAAAGTACCTGTCTATATTTTTGTTACAAATAATTCAAATATTAAAACTGTTTCTGACTTGCTAGCTAAAGCAAAGTCCACACCCAACGGTCTATCTTATGCAACTCCAGGAAATGGTAGTAGCGCACACTTAGCGGGTGAACTTTTTAAAAATAACTCTAAAAGCAACCTTCAACACATCCCCTACAAAGGAAGTTCAGAAGCTACAACCGCTCTAATTGGAGATCAAGTTCAACTAAGCTTTGATAATTACGGGCCAATAATGGCGCAGGTTAAAGCGGGCAATGCAGTACCAATTGCTATTGCGATGCCAACCAGATCAAGCATTACTCCTAACGTACCTACCCTAAAAGAATTAGGCTACCCTATGGAAGCATATGCTTGGTGGGGAATTTTGGCGCCTGCTGGAACCCCTAATAATATTGTCGAACGACTGAACACCGCGATACAGACCACTCTCAATGATTCTGAGGTCCGTGAGAATCTTCAAAGACAAGGGGTTCAGATTGTCAATAGCACACCAACTGAGTTTGCTGAACACATCAAAGCAGAAACTATTAAGTGGTCACAAGTTACTAAGCAAGCCAACATTAAAGCCCAATAAGATGAATACATCTTTTAAAGCTTTTCGTCTTCACTCCCTAGATGGAGCAGTCACCAGCAAAATTGAATCCATTCAATTGGATTCTTTAAGTCCGGGTAATGTGATCATCAAGGTGGCATATTCTAGTATTAATTACAAGGATGCGCTGGCTTCAAAAGGTCTTAACAATATAGTGCGTGAATGGCCAAGAATTAGCGGTATTGATTTGACTGGCACAGTGGTTGAATCGCTTGATTCACGATTTAGTCCAGGCGATGAGGTATTAGTAAATGGCTGTGGAATCGGAGTTGATCATGATGGTGGGCATGCCCAATATGCACGCGTCAATGCGGATTGGGTTATGAAAATACCCCAAGGCCTCACGTTACTGGATGCCGCCACGATCGGTGTTGCAGGCTATACGGCAGGATTATCTTTGGACTTAATGGAGCTAAATGGACTTAATCCGCAAAGTGGTCCAATACTAGTAACCGGTGCAACTGGTGGAGTAGCCACTATTGCCATAAATATGTTGGCGCAAAGAGGCTATCAAGTGACCGCCATGACTGGAAAACTAAATGAAGCTGGATATCTTAAAAACCTTGGTGCCTCGGAAGTCATTGGACGAATTTCATCAGAGAGTCAATTTAAACCACTTGAAAAAGCGCAATGGGCTGGGGCAATAGATTCTGTAGGTGGCTCTACTCTATCCTGGCTGACTCGTGTAATACAACCAAGCGGAGTAATTGCTGCCTTTGGAAATGCTGGTGGAGCAGAGCTTGAAACTACTGTAATACCATTTATTCTCAGAGGAATTCGTTTGATTGGTATCAATGCAAACTCACCTATGCTCATAAGAGAAAAAGTTTGGAATAAGATTGCTAATGAATATCGCCCAACTCATCTAAAAGAAATTGCCAGCGTCATTGGCATTGAAGAGCTATCACATCACCTAGATCTCACGCTGGCAGGAAAATCAAAGGGCAGGATTGTGATTGATATGAATCAATAATATCTGAAAAACTTAAACATAAAATTAGGAGATAACATGAAGCGTCGACAGTTTCTCATTACCATCCCCAGTATTGGCCTATATCCTTTTGTGTCATATAGTCAGACAGGTTTTCCGAGCAACTCGATCAAAATAGTCTGCCCTTACGCAGCCGGAGGTGGTCCGGATATACAGCTAAGACAGACGGCACCTTATCTGGGAGAAACTTTTAAGCAATCCGTCATTATTGAAAATAAAGTTGGGGCTGGTGGTGTGCTGGCGACTCAATTTACCGCACAGTCAGCGCCCGATGGCTACACCCTTATGCTTGGATCAAACATACAGTTAATTCAAAAAATTATTAAGCCAGAAATTTCAATTAACCCCCTAACGGATTTTGCTCCTATCAGCAATATGTACTCCTTCCCAACGGTGATGATGGTTTCAGCAGACTCTCCATATAAACGGGTTGAAGACGTTATTGCTGCTGCTAAAGCCAACCCGGGCTCTATGAATTATGGGTCCGGCGGGATTGGCACTTCAGCGCACATTGCAGGTGCAACATTTGTAACGTTGAATAATTTGAAGGTAATTCATATCCCATTAAAAGGATCGGTAGAAATTGCTACGTCTTTAATTCGGGGCGATACACAATTTGCTTTTCCAATAGCAGGAACAGCCGTACCATTGATCAAAGGTGGAAAAGTGCGTGCACTTGCCGTAACAAGTAAAAATCGTTTAACGCAGTTGCCAGATGTGCCAACACTAAATGAAATCATGAAAAATGAACTAACAATTCAGGAGTCATGGTTTGGCATTTGGGCCCCGATCAAAACACCTCGAGATAGGATTGATACTTTATTTCAAGGTATTACGAGCGCACTCAATAACAAAGCTCTTAAGACCACGTTTGAGGAGGCAGGCAATATGGTTACACCCAGCCAAAGTACTCAGAGCTTTGGAATGCATATGGTGAACGAAAATAAAAAATGGGCGGAGATTATTCGCCTTACAGGGATAACAGCTGAGTAAGGAATTTACTAATTAATCATCATCTACAAATCTAATTAGTAGGCGATACTCAAAGTAGCACCTACAAGACCAAACCTCACCTTTTACATCAAAAGCTTCCTTTTTGTAAGTTTTAGGTTAAGTCTAGGTTCGTAGCTAATTAGGTCGAGTAGATCAGCTCAAAACTTTGTCGGGTAAACCGACAAAAAAGAGTGTGGCCGTATAAAGACAGAAATACCAGCATTAATTCTTGGCCTGCCCAGCACGATTCGAACGTGCGACCTACGCCTTAGAAGAATTCGTGGCTGCTGGAATATCTCGTTATTTCAATGACTTAAACGCTTAAATCGGGACTGTGTAATAAACTGTGTGATAAAGTTTGAGGCTTAATTAGCGGACTGAATAATTTACTATCGGTTTACCCGACAGCGCAGCATTTGACTGCTGACTTTCGCAAAGCAGACCTTCACCTAAATTGAGCATGACAGGCAGAGATCGACCCATTGCTGTCGTTCACCCAAAAGCAAAAAAAACACCCGAGGGTGGCCATCTCATTCATCAATATTGAGATTAAGAAGCGGTGATTGCTTTGCGAG
>JBBAKF010000048.1:0-16741 GCA_040403635.1 Polynucleobacter sp. | reverse complement strand
ATCATCGCCAACCAAGCCTAATAATGTGACCTTTGCCCCTAAGGACGCACCATTTCTTGCCACATTCGCAGCGCCACCTAAACGCTCTTCAACTTTTTTAATCGCCACAATAGGTACAGGAGCCTCTGGCGATATACGCTCAGTGTCACCAAACCAATAGCGGTCCAACATGACATCACCGGCAACAAGTATTGGGGTTTTAGCAAAGTTGCTAATGTCTTCATCTTTTAAATACACTTGGATCGGTAAAAGTTTTCGTTCTGTCATAACGGTTAAGTGTGATTAATTATGTCTGCCAATACCGTAATAGGTAAAGCCGAATTCAGTAAGAGTCTCTGGTTCAAATAAGTTTCGTCCATCAAAGATAATTGGCTGTTTCAACTGGTGTTTCAATAGTTCAAAATCAGGACTTCTAAAAGCTTTCCATTCCGTCACAATAATTAGAGCATCTGCACCGATGATTGCCTCATTAGGCTTATTGACCATGGATATTTTTGTCAATAATTCAGGAGCATCTTTAAAGTCAAGTTTTAAGGCATGCCATGCTTCTTCAGTCGCCACAGGATCATGAGCCACAACCCTTGCCCCACGTCTGACTAACTCCTGAATAATAATTCGACTTGGAGCTTCACGCATATCATCTGTATTAGGTTTAAAAGCTAAGCCCCATAATGCAAAGCTCAGACCCTTTAAATCCTCGCCATAATGGCGTAAGATTTTATCTACGAGCACCCGTTTTTGTGCGTTATTCACTTCTTCAACCGCCTCTAAAATTTTGAGGTGTAACTGGTACTCTTCCGCAGTCTTACTCAAGGCTTGCACATCCTTTGGAAAACAAGAGCCACCATAACCGGTACCAGCATATAAAAACCCATACCCAATACGAGAGTCCGAACCGATACCTTGACGAACTGCTTCAATATCCGCTCCTACTTGATCGGCTAAATTAGCTAATTCATTCATGAATGAGATACGCGTCGCTAACATCGCATTGGCGGCATATTTAGTTAACTCTGCACTTTTTACATCCATATAAAAGGTGCGCTCATGGTGGCGGTTAAATGGAGAATAAAGTTTACGCATCTTTTCTTTAGCGTATCTTCCATATTCGTTGTCATCTGAGCCCACCACAATCCGGTCAGGGCGCATGAAGTCTTCTACCGCTGCCCCCTCTTTCAAAAACTCAGGATTAGATATGACAGAAAAATGTACGTCGGGTAAGCCACGATGCTGCAGTTGTTCACGCATAACCTGACCTACCTTTTGCGCCGTACCAACCGGTACAGTCGATTTATCAATCACGACTTTAAAGCTTGTCATGTGCGTAGCAATATTTTTTGCTGCTGCGAGTACATACTTTAAGTCTGCAGATCCATCCTCATCTGGCGGCGTACCAACAGCGATAAACTGTATTTCACCATGCTCTACGCTGGCTAAGACATCTGTAGAGAACTTAATCCGACCCGCTTCTTTATTGCGGGTAATCATCTCTTTTAATCCCGGCTCATAAATCGGAACGCCACCACCATTTAATATGTCAATTTTATTTTGGTCTACATCCAAGCAAAAGACTTGATTACCTAGTTCGGCCAAGCATGCTCCCGTAACTAAACCTACATATCCACTACCGATAATGGTGACTTTCAAAGATTTTTCCTCTAAAACATATATTTATTATTTTGCTACCAAAAGGATCTCAACCTGCCATACCCTCACTTCTCTTGGGTGAGTATACATCCCAGTGATTGCAGCCTGGACACTGCCAATAATAACGCCTAGCTCGAAATCCACAACTACTGCAGGTGTACCTGGCCAAGCTATTCGTCCGGTGCTTGAGTAAATCGAGTGAGGCTTTTGTTTGTGCAATTAAAGCCTGATCTTGCTCTTCTTGGGCTAACTGGTACTCTGTTTCGAATCGTTTCGTCATCGCCGTCAAACTCGGGGCATTTAACATAACTTCCTGAATTAACTCCAATGCAATTCGAGGCCCTCGCAGACGCAAGGTATTCTTAAATACTATGTCTAATAACTCGCCCGTCCCCTGCACTTTTAAGTGCCCAATCAAAATATCAAGCCCTATCTGCTCCTGCTCAAGTTCAGCGTAAGCCTTAATCCATTTATCGGCAATCAAGTGTAAAAAAGCGGGAGCACTCTTTTCTATATATCCCCAAGTCACTATCGCCTCACGCGGTCTTTGCTCAACAATCGCTAATTCGCCTTTAATGATCAAAGCCCTGATGTGATGTGGAACGGCTTGCAATGCATGTTCAATTGCGTCTTTGGCAGCAGCTAACTGTTTACTTCGAATTGCTTCTTGTGCGATTTCACAATAAAAATGCGCAATCTGTTCCTTATAACTTTTTTCCTCTATGAGCTCTAATTCAGAGGCGGCAATAATCGCTTTTCGCCAATCTTTTTCGATTTGATACATTTCCAACAAAGCTACCTTAGCAGGTAAAGCATACTTACCCTCAGTCACTAAATTTAAACTAGCCTCGGCACGATCGAGCATTCCTGCACGTAAAAAATCACGCCCAAGCTCATAAGAGGCATGCGCGCGATCACGCGGCCGAATATCCTGTCGATTACTTAAATGTTGATGCACACGGATGGCACGCTCTGTCTCTCCGCGCCGCCTAAATAAACTCCCCAAGGCAAAATGTAATTCTGTGGTCTCCGGATCTAACTGCGCAACTTCGACCAAAGCATCAATCGCTTTATCATGCTGTTCATTGAGTAATAAATTGATTCCACGAAATGTCGAGCGCTCTTTTTTGGCCTGCTCCACATCATCTTCATGCTCTTGCAAACGCATTTCCCACCGAGCTGCCGCCCAACCTAAACCAAATAAAATTGGTATTAGCAATAACCAATACATTTGGATTTGCATCTTAACTTGTCCTTTTTGACTTCAGTATATTGAGCGCAATGACCGCAATAATAAGCCCTGTTAAAAAAGCACCTAGTAATAATATATTCAGAGGCACTTGAACCGAACGCTCTAAAAACCAATGAAATTCCACCAAAGTATGGTTGGTAATCGCTATTAAGAAAAATAGGATAAAAATAACAAGACGCAATACGAGCAAAAAGCCACGCCAAAAGACAGGGAAAAGCGCGCTCATCACCTAGCCAATGGTATTTACATCGAAACTAGCTTTATAGTCAACACGCTCCCTGAGCTCTTTTCCAGGTTTAAAGTGCGGTACTTTTTTCTCTGGAATCATGACCTGCTCTCCAGATTTGGGATTTCTACCAACACGTGCAGGACGGTGATGCAATACAAAACTGCCCACGCCACGTAATTCAATACGCTTACCATGTGCTAAGGCCTGCGTCATCGTATCTAATAAAGTCTTAACAGCTAATTCAACATCTTTGGGAAGTAACTGCGGAAATTGTTGGGCCAATAACTCAACTAACTCTGAACGTGTAATCGAGCTGTCAATCACAGTTTCATTGGTGCTTGCTTGTTCTAGCTTCATAATTTGCAACTTCCTCTAATAAAAAGCCGCTACGCGAACGTAGCGGCATATTACTAATTACCCTTGGTTATCTAACTTTGCTTTTAATAAAGCGCCAAGGTTCGTTGTTCCAGTACTTGCTTCATTTTGCATCTTTGACATCACTTCTTGTTGATCAGCATTGTCTTTCGCTTTAATCGACAAATTAATACTTCTCGATTTACGATCCACATTGATAATCATCGCTGATACTGTATCACCCTCTTTGAGCGCGTTACGAGCGTCTTCAACACGATCTGTAGAGATCTCCGAAGCGCGTAAGTAGGCTTCAACTTCTGGCGCTAATTCAATAACAGCACCCTTAGCATCAACGCTTTTAACTGTGCCTGAAACTAATGCACCTTTATCGTTCTCAGAAGTGTAGTTGTTAAATGGATCACCAGAGAGTTGCTTGATACCGAGTGAAATGCGTTCTTTTTCAACATCAATGGCGAGCACTACAGTATCAATCTCGTCACCTTTTTTGAATTTCTTAACCGCTTCTTCACCGGCTTCTTGCCATGAAATATCCGATAAATGCACCAAACCATCAATACCGCCATCTAAGCCAATAAAGACTCCAAAGTCAGTAATTGATTTAATTGCGCCAGAAATCTTATCGCCTTTGTTATGGTTTCGTGCAAACTCATCCCATGGATTGGTTTTGCATTGCTTCATACCCAAACTAATACGACGCTTATCTTCATCAATATCCAAGACCATCACTTCAACGTCAAGTCCGAGTTGAACCGCTTTTCCTGGAGCAATGTTCTTATTCGTCCAGTCCATTTCTGATACGTGCACTAGGCCTTCAATGCCAGACTCGATCTCAACAAACGCACCGTAGTCAGTCAAGTTTGTTACCTTACCGAACAAACGCGTGCTTGGTGGATATCTTCTTGCAATACCTACCCATGGATCATCACCCAACTGCTTAATCCCTAAGGAAACACGATTTTTGTCTTGGTCGTAACGCAAAATTTTTGCTGTGACTTCTTGTCCAACAGTAAGCACTTCACTTGGATGACGCACACGACGCCATGCGAGATCGGTAATATGCAACAAACCATCAATACCACCTAAGTCCACAAATGCACCGTAGTCAGTGATATTTTTGATCGTACCTTGAACAATTGTTCCTTCTTTGAGATTGTCCATCAGCTTTTGACGCTCTTCGCCCTGGCTAGCTTCAACCACAGCACGGCGTGATAACACGACGTTGTTTCTCTTACGGTCAAGTTTAATGACCTTAAAGTCCATCGTTTTACCTTCAAACGGTGAAGTATCTTTAATAGGACGTGTGTCGAGCAATGAGCCTGGCAAGAATGCGCGGATTCCGTTGACCATGACAGTCAAACCACCTTTGACTTTACCTGTTACGGCACCAGTCACGATTTCACCTTGTTCAAGCGCTTTCTCTAGGTTCATCCATGAGGCTAAACGTTTGGCTTTATCACGCGATAAAATCGTGTCGCCATAACCGTTTTCCAAGGCGTCAATTGCGACTGACACAAAATCACCAGGTTGGACATCAATCACGCCCTGGTCATTGTGGAATTCTTCAACGGGAATAAATGCTTCTGACTTTAAGCCAGCATTTACAACAACAAAATTATGATCAATACGCACGACTTCTGCGGAAATGACCTGCCCTGATTTCATATTCGAACGGGCTAATGATTCTTCAAATAGAGCTGCAAAGGATTCAGACATGTTTACTTTATCTGTTGGCGATGCCAACGGGTTAGGTTAATTATCCCGACTTGTAACGCTTTTAAGAACCTAATAGGCGCGCTAGGATTCAAGACGGGGCTCAATACAAAAAACTACTTTCTTCTACTTCTTTCATCTACTACTTTTGCTAAACACAGTCACTGCTTATTACTAGACTGACTCTTTTGGAACCAAGTAATAATCTGCTCAACCGCTTGTAAGACTGTTTTATCACTGGTATCTAATAAAAAAGAATCTTCACTTTGTATCAATGGTGCAGTTGCTCGTTGTGTATCTCGGAGGTCCCGTGCCATTAAATCTTCGGTGAGGATTTCTATGTTAGCAGAAATTCCTTTGGCAATCAATTGTTTATATCTTCTTTGTGCCCTAATTTGGGGCTGGGCAGTTAAAAATACCTTTAATTGGGCTTGTGGAAAGATTACTGACCCCATATCTCTGCCATCGGCAACCAATCCTGGAAGCTTCAAAAAGCCTTTTTGTAGGTGGACTAATGACTCTCGGACCTCACCAATGGCCCCCACACTCGAAGCTCTTTGACTCATTTCTTCGGTGCGAATTTCCTGTGTGACATCGTCTGCGCCCAAGAATATTTGACTCCCCCTGAATGTGATCGGCAATTGTAAGGTGAATTCTCCTAGACGCTTTGGCTCGGTAAATGGAATGCCAGCACATTTACTCGCCAATCCCACAATCCGGTATAAAGCCCCACTATCTAGGTAATGGAACCCAAGTTGTTCCGCAACCGCTTGAGCAACTGTGCCTTTTCCGGAAGCAGTAGGTCCGTCAATCGCGATAACCGGGATCATACCTGCTGTTCTTTTTGCGATACGATACTTTGCCAAACGGCAAAGTAGTTCGGAAATGTTTTGGATACGCAATCTGGGTCATTGATATGAAAAGAATTCGGCCCAAATGCTGCTAAGGAAAAACACATTGCCATACGGTGATCGTCATAGGTCTCCACTCCACCACTAGGCACTTGCCAATGCTTAGGGGATTTAATAGCTATAAAGTCATCCCCATAGTCAACTTCTGCACCAAATTTACTGAGCTCACAAACCATCGCAGCAATTCGATCCGTCTCCTTAACACGCCAACTGGCGATACCTGTTAACTTGGTAGTCCCCGTAGCAAACAAGCCTAATACTGCAAGCGTCATCGCTGCATCAGGAATCGCTGTACAGTCAAGCTCAATACCCCTAAGGCTCCCATCATCCGTATCGATCCCACGGACCTCAATCCAATCAGCACCCTGCATGACATTCGCACCCATCGTTGCTAAAGCATGCGCAAAAGCCACATCCCCCTGAATACTGTCTCGACCTGCACCTTTCACAGTCACTGGCCCTTTTCCTAAGGCACCAAGCGCTAAAAAATAGGATGCCGATGAAGCATCACCTTCTACCGCGAAGTGCCCTGGTGCTTGATAAGGGCCCTGATTGGGGTTTGTGTGGGCTGGGATTGTAAAGATCTGCCAGTGATCATTGACCACTTGTACACCAAATTTAGCCATTAAATTGGTGGTGATTTCGATATACGGTTTAGAAATTAATTCCCCTATCACCTCAATTCGAATCGGCTGTGGTGATCGTAGTAAAGGTAAAGCCATGAGTAAAGCTGTTAAGTATTGACTCGAGACATCACCCCGAACTCGGACCGCTTGATCATGCTGTATTTGTCCAGTATGGATTTGTATTGGTGGATAACCTGGATTACCTAGGTAGTCGATCTTCGCACCAATGCCCAGTAAGCCCTCAACCAAATCCGCAATCGGTCTTTCATGCATGCGGGGTACACCGTGCAAAGAATACTCACCACCTAAAATCGCGAGTGCCGCTGTGAGGGGACGAATGGCAGTGCCTGCATTACCCATGAATAAATCTGCCCTAGCCTCTAAAAACCGCCCATCTTGACCGGTAATCTCCAGAAGCTCTTGCCCCTCGTGCTCATAGCGCCGCATTGGTACACCCAGTTGTTCGAGTGCATTACGCATGACTTGAGTATCATCCGCATCGAGTAAGCCACGTAAGGTCGTTGTTCCTTTTGCCAAGGCGCTCAGTAATAAAACCCGATTAGAAATACTTTTTGACCCCGGTAATTGCACTTCACCTTGCGCAGATTGCGCAGGTCTAATCAAGATTGATTTCTCTGTCATACCTACCCCTGCCAATCATTACGCGAGTTGCTCGCAATCCTAAACATACTTTCTAAAGTCACTGCATCCTGATTTTTAATCGCTAATTTCATATGTTCAAGAATCACTAAATAAGCATCTAACTCTTTCAGTATGGCGTCCTGATTGGCAAGTGCAATATCCTTCCACATCTCAGGGCTAGAGCCCGCTATGCGGGTAAAGTCCCTAAAGCCTGCGCCTGCATGAATAAATTTCTTTTGCGCATCCTCTGCATTCGCAATTTGTAACATCAAAGCATAGGACAAAATATGGGGCAAATGGGATACCGCTGCAAAGATATGGTCATGTTCCATTGCCGACATCTTAAATACATTGCTACCGACCCTTTGCCAACAGGCACTAATCCGCTCTATGTCGCTTGGCAGATTTTCGAGTAAGGGGCAAAGGATAATTTGTCGACCTTGAAATAAATCAAGCTGAGCTGCCCCCGCACCATGCTGTGCACCTCCAGCAATCGGATGGCAGGGGATAAATTGACCAACACGATCAGCCATGACCTCTTTTGCTGCAGCTATCACATCCATTTTGGTGCTACCCACATCAATCACTAATGTATCCGGCTTGAGATCCTGAATGATCGACTGAAAGATATCTTTCGACTGCGCAACAGGTGCGCAGATAATAATTAAGTCACTGTCTTGAATTAAAGTAGGCAACTCAACAATTTGATCAATCGCCCCAAGCTGCAAGGCAATCTCTAAGTTCGCCTGTGTTCGCCCATAACCCAGCACTCGGTCAGTAAGACCAGCCTCTTTGAAGGCCAGACCAATAGAGCCACCAATGAGTCCAACACCAATGATGCCAATGGTGGAAAAATGCGGTTGCGCTGACGTAGTTACCAATTGTTTCTCAATCGATTGTTAGGCAAGTGCATTGGCCAAAGCACGTATAAAGGCATCGTTTTCCTCTGGCAAGCCTATCGAGACGCGTAAAAATTTGGGTAAGCCATAATTATCAACCGGCCTAACAATGACCCCTTGCTTGAGTAGTTCAAGATTGACCCGCGATCCTGCACTATCATCGTCACCCACTTGCACGAGAATGAAATTACCCGCTGATGGTAAATAATGTAGGCCCATCTTTTGGAAGGCTTGCGTCAACTGAGCATATCCCTCTTGATTTAATTGAGCCCCTTTGGCTAAAAAGGCTGTATCTTGCAATGCCGCAATCGCCGCCGCTTGTGCTAGGGTATTGACGTTAAAGGGCTGGCGAATACGATTCATTAAATCTGTCATCGCTTCTTGAGATACCGCATACCCTAAACGCAAGCCCGCTAAACCATAGGCTTTTGAAAAACTGCGTGACACAATTAGATTCGGGTATTGGCGAACCATGGCAATCGCATCATACTGTTGTTCTGGTTTCAGATATTCGTTATAGGCTTCATCTAAGACCACCACAACTTGCTCAGGAACTTTTTTTAAGAATTGCGCAATCTGCTCACCACTTAAAAAACTCCCAGTTGGATTATTCGGATTGGCAACAAAGATGAGTTTTGTATTGTTCGTGATGGCTCTGTGCATCGCATCTAGGTCATGCCCTAAGTCTTCTGCCTTAGGCGCAATTACGACAGCCTTCGCACCAACGGCTTGCGTTGCAAGTGGGTAGACTGCAAAAGCATGTTGCGAAAAAATAATCTCACTACCACCGTGAGCCACCGATCGCGTGGCCAGTTCTAAAATATCATTACTGCCATTACCTAATGTAATCCATGTGTCAGGTACCTGATTTTTTTGAGCGAGCACTTGTTTGAGCTCAAAACCGTTGGAGTCTGGATAACGGCCTAAATCATGCATCACTGCCATCATCGCCGCTTTGGCAGATTCCGGAATCCCTAATGGGTTTTCATTCGACGCTAATTTAATAATTTGATTCTCGATCAAACCAAATTGTCGTGCCACTTCACTAATCGGTCTGCCACCAACGTAGGGCGCAATTTTTTTAACTTGTTCAAGTCCCAAGGACGTTTTATCTGTTGTCATTTGTTGAGTTTGCTCATGTTTATGGTTTCGATAAGGCATGACTGCGTGGATAAGAACCTAAACATTTATAAAATGCCGTAATTTCTTGTAAGGTCTTCAGCGCCGCAGCCACGGCAACATCTTCCTGATGACCTTCTATGTCCACATAAAAATGATATTCCCAAGTCCCTTTTCTAGCTGGGCGAGATTCAAAGCGCGTCATCGAGACCCCATGCTTAGCAAATGGCTCTAATAATTGATACACTGCTCCCGCTTCATTTTTTACCGACAAGATCAAAGAGGTTTGATCTTTACCTGTCTGACTCGCCAGATGATTTCCAATCACCACAAAACGTGTCCGGTTATGCGCGTCATCTTGAATACCTTCTTGAATCACTTTTAAACCATACTTTTCAGCTGCTGAGCTACTGGCAATCGCAGCATACTTTGCTTCTTTTGTAGCCTCGACAGCAGCCTGCGCATTACTCGTGATAGCCTCACGGTGTAATAAAGGCGCATGTTGCGACAACCATTGCTGACATTGCGCAAGTGCCTGCGGATGCGCCAGCACATGTGTGACCTCTTGCAAATGCCCTGTCTGACTCATTAAAGTATGGTGAATCGGTATTGATATTTCCCCCGCAATACTTAAGGAGGACTCTAGTAGTAAATCAAGCGTCCTAGAAATCGCTCCTTCTGAGGAGTTTTCAATCGGTACTACCCCGTACTGACTTTGCCCCATTTCAACAGAACGGAATACTTCGTCAATAATCGACATGGGACTTAATTTCACGGAATGCCCAAAAAATCGTAAAGTCGCTTCCTCAGAATAAGTCCCAGCAGGCCCCAGATAAGCAATGTGTATGTCAGCCTCAATGGCTCGACAAGCGGACATAATCTCTCGCCAAATTGCAGTAATACCCTCTGACTGTAATGGCCCTGGATTATTTTTGGCAACTTTACCCAACACCTGTTGTTCACGTTCAGGACGGTACACGACAGAGCCAAACTCTTGTTTAACATGCCCTACTTCAAGTGCTAAATTGGCGCGTTTAGTGAGCAAGTTGATTAGTGCAAGATCAACTTCATCAATTTGTTGCCGCAGTGGCTCCAAACGTTTTGCTTCATCACTCATTAAGCACGCCTTTCGAATTCACGCATAAATTGTGCAAGACACTCGACGCCAGAAAGCGGCATCGCGTTATACAAACTCGCACGCATCCCGCCTACACTTTTATGTCCCTTAAGACCAACCATCTGTGCTTCACTCGCATCTTTTAAGAAACGCTCATTTAAAGTTTCATCACGTAAATAAAAAGTCACATTCATGCGCGAACGTGAGTCGTGATGTACCCGACCTTCAAATAAACTACTTTGATCCAATACAGAATAAAGTAATTGTGATTTTTGTTGGTTCAGCTTTTCCATCTGTCCTACCCCACCAGCTTTTTTTAACCACTTGAATACTTCACCTGCCATATAAATGGCAAAGGTCGTTGGGGTATTAATCATTGAATCATTATTTGCCTGAATCTGCCAATCCCAAATGGTTGGAGTAATCGGCATGGCATGCCCTAATAAATCTTCTCGCACAATCACAATCGTGACTCCCGCAGGTCCAATATTTTTTTGTGCTCCAGCAAATAAAACACCATATCGACTGATGTCGATTTCACGGGAAAGTATATTGCTTGAAATATCCGCCACTAAAGGAACTTGACCTACATCCGGCGTATGTGAGAACTCGACACCACCTACTGTTTCGTTTTCACAAATATGAACATAAGCTGAGTCTTCAGATAAGTCCCAAGTATCGCGTGCTGGCACACAATGAAATTGCTGCCCTTTACTCGTTGCCGCAATTCTGGCCTTGCCATACTTTGTAGCTTCAGTAACAGATTTTTGCGTCCACACACCAGAAACAATAAAATCAGCTTGCGCCTGTGTTTTCGACAAGCCCATCAAATTCATTGGGATTGCTGCATTTTGACCAATCGCCCCACCTTGCAAAAACAAGACTTTGTAATTCGTAGGGATGCGCAACAGGTCCTTTAGATTTTGCAAAGCATCTTGATAACATTGCATGAAAGCTGCACTGCGATGACTAACCTCCATCACCCCAGCGCCAAGCCCCTGCCACAAAAGCATATCTTTTCCCGCGGCCGCCAATACTTCCTCAGGCAATATCGCGGGTCCAGGTGCAAAGTTATAAATACGATGTTCAAATGGCATAAAAATTACCCAGCTAGCGTTAGCAAATAATTACATTATTCACTTGGGGTCTGTACTTCGTCATCAACAGCGTCATCATCACTATCGTCATCTTCACTTTCAGCAATACGCTGTAGTCCTGACAATACTGTACCTGAATCCACGTTAATTAATGTAACGCCCTGTGTCGAACGCCCCATTTCACGAATTTCCGCAACGCGCGTTCTAACTAATATTCCGCCGGTGGTAATCAGCATAATTTGATCATCTTCAGTCACAAGCGATGCTGCTACCAACTTGCCGTTTCTGTCGGAAGTCTGGATGGCAATCATCCCTTTTGTACCTCTTCCGTGACGCGTATATTCTGCCAGTGGTGTACGTTTGCCGTAACCATTTTCTGTAGCGGTAAGAACACCAGGAAGGGAACCCTCTACTGCTAATAACTGCGCATCGACCTCGCTCGGCGCAACAAGCATAGCAATAACCTCTTGCCCTTGCGCTAAATTCATACCACGTACTCCCCGAGCAGTCCTACCCATCGGGCGCACATCGTTTTCATCAAAACGTACTGCTTTACCAGCATCAGAAAATAACATCACATCTTCATTTCCGTGAGTAATTGCAGCACCTACTAGAATGTCACCCTCATCCAGATCGACTGCAATAATACCTGCTTTTCTTGGGTTTGAGAAATCACTTAAGCGCGATTTTTTAACAACACCAAAACGCGTCGCCATAAAGACATATTGATTTTCAACATATCCCTTGATCGGGAGAATCGTCGTAATTTTTTCGCCGTCAACTAAGGGGAACATATTAATGATCGGCTTACCTCTGGAAGTTCGGCTACCTGCAGGCACCTCCCAAACTTTTAACCAATATAAACGGCCACGGTCTGAGAAACATAAAATCGTATCGTGCGTATTAGCCACAAATAAGGTTGAAATCCAATCTTCATCTTTCGTAGTTGTTGCGGACTTACCTCGGCCACCACGTTTTTGCGCTTTGTATTCTGTCAGCGGCTGACTCTTCATATAGCCGGTATTCGATAGAGTGACGACCAAGTCTTGCGGAGTAATAAAGTCTTCCGTAAATAACTCCGTTGCATTCATCTCGATCACCGAACGTCGACCAGTATCAGAACCCTCTTGTCCAAACTCTTTTTTCGCTTCTAAGAGCTCAGCACGGATCACCTCTGTCACACGGTCCGGTCGTGATAGCAAATCTAATAAATCAGAGATTTGATCCATCACCTCTTTGTACTCATCCACAATCTTATCTTGCTCAAGCCCAGTTAAACGCTGTAAGCGCATTTGCAGGATCTCTTGAGCTTGATCATCTGATAAACGATATAGGCCGTCAGCTTGTAAACCTAAATTAGCCGGCAAACGATCTGGGCGATAAGCTGCCATTCCCCCTTGCGTCTGCATCGCTGCACGCGTTAACATTTCGCGGACCACACTGGAGTCCCAAGCTCTGAGCGTCAGTTCTTTTTTCGCTTCAGGAGGTGTTGGGGCTGCTTTAATTAAAGCGATAAATTCATCAATATTGGCAAGGGCAACGGCAAGACCCTCTAATACATGTCCACGATCCCTGGCTTTGCGTAATTCAAAGAGTGTTCTGCGTGTCACTACCTCGCGACGGTGACGTAAAAAACACTCCAACAGTTGTTTTAAATTGAGTAAACGGGGCTGGTTATCCACCAATGCCACCATATTCATCCCAAAGTTATCTTGTAACTGGGTATTTTTATAAAGATTATTGAGAACTACATCAGGTACTTCACCGCGCTTGAGTTCAATGACAACCCGCATACCTGACTTGTCAGATTCATCCCGAATATCAGAGATACCTTCTACTTTTTTCTCGATGACTAACTCAGCAATTCGTTCGAGTAAATTTTTTTTATTGACTTGATATGGCAACTCATCCACGATGATAGACTGACGCTGCCCTTTTTCCATGTCCTCAAAATGCGTCTTCGCACGCATAATGACTCTTCCACGGCCAGTACGATAACCATCACGTAAACCTTGAATTCCATAAATCGTACCCCCCGTCGGAAAATCTGGAGCCGGAACTAAGTTAATCAGTTCCTCAATATCGCATTCTGGGTTTTCTAATAAGAAGATACAAGCACTAATAACCTCATCTAAATTGTGCGGTGGTATGTTCGTTGCCATACCAACTGCAATGCCGGATGATCCATTAATGAGTAAATTGGGTATTTTTGCCGGCAAAATCAATGGTTCATGCTCGCTACCATCATAATTCGGGCCAAAATCAACAGTTTCTTTTTCGATATCGGCTAATAATTCGTGGGCAATTTTTGCCAAACGGATCTCGGTATAACGCATCGCCGCCGCATTATCGCCATCCACTGAGCCGAAATTACCCTGACCATCCACTAACATATAGCGTAGTGAGAAGTTTTGCGCCATACGGACAATCGTGTCGTAAACCGCAGTATCTCCGTGCGGATGGTATTTACCAATGACATCTCCAACAATACGGGCAGATTTCTTATAGGCTCTGTTCCAATCATTGTTGAGCTCATGCATGGCAAATAAGACCCGCCTATGCACAGGTTTTAGTCCATCTCTAGCGTCTGGTAGGGCGCGTCCGACAATGACGCTCATTGCGTAGTCCAAATAGGACCGCCGCATTTCATATTCTAGTGATACGGGTATTGTTTCTTTAGCGGCTTGTTCCATCTGAATATTTTATCATGTGCCCGAACCACTTCCCTAATTCAGTGTTTACCCCAATTACAACAGTCACAAAAACATCTTTTGTAGCCAAATATTATGCTGATATAATAAACTTAGTTTTAATACACTTCGCTGAGACATGCTTAATTACAGATTTAATGAGGAAAAAAATGACTAAATCCAAACGTACAATATTTATAGCTTTTGCTTTATTAACTTTCTTTGGTAGCGCACAAGCCCAACAGAAAGCTGTTGATAACTGGAATACTGGCGCTGGTACAAGCCTGCGTGGTGGTGCCGATTCAACTTTATGTTGGAGAGATACTAACTGGACTCCTGCAACTGCTTCCCCTGAGTGTGACGGCGCTATCAAGCCAGCTGCTCCTGCTGCTGCTGCTCCAAGAGCTGCTGCTCCTGTTGCTCCTGTTGCAACAAGCTCTAAAGTAACTTTACTCTCTGATGCTTTGTTTGATTTTGACAAGTCAACATTAAAGCCTGAAGGCATCATGAAGTTAAATGATTTAGTTAAAAAGCTTAAAGACGTAACAGTAGAAGTAATCATTGTTGTTGGTTTTACTGACAGCGTAGGTTCTTTAGCGTATAACAAAAAATTGTCATTACGCCGTGCTGAAGCTGTTAAAGCTCATTTAACTAAGAATGGTATCGAAGCAAGCCGTGTTTACACCGAAGGTAAGGCTTTTGCTGAGCCAGTTGGCGACAACAAAACTGCGGTTGGCCGTGCGTTAAATCGTCGCTCTGTCATCGAAGTTGTTGGCACGAAAAAACAGTAAGCTACAAAGCTTTCTGTAAAAGCCCGGGCAGCCGGGCTTTTTTTATTGGATAATTCTACAGATCAATCCTATTTTAAATAAGCCACCTCATGACAAATACCGAGAATTTAGATCAATCTGAAATTGATAAATTTAGTGAATTAGCAAGCCGTTGGTGGGATAAAACGAGTGAGTTTAAACCATTACACGCCATTAATCCCCTTCGTCTAGGCTGGATCAAGGAGCATTGTGCGCTTGAGAACCAACGTGTCTTGGATATTGGCTGTGGCGGTGGAATCTTAACCGAATCTTTAGCAATATCTGGCGCCTCTGCAAAAGGCGTTGATCTCTCTAAAAAAGCCCTACAAGTGGCTCAGTTACACGCTCTTGAAACCAGTACACCAGTGGAGTATGAGCTCATTAGTGCTGAAGACCTAGCTGCTAAAGAGTCGGGCCAATATGATGTCATTACCTGTATGGAAATGTTAGAGCATGTGCCCAATCCAAGATCCATCGTGCAGGCCTGTGCAACTCTTGCCAAACCCGGTGCTACTCTCTTTTTTAGTACCTTGAACCGTAATCCCAAATCCTATTTAATGGCGATTATTGGCGCCGAGTATATTTTAAAATTACTCCCAAAAGGGACTCATGAATACGCTAAATTCATTAAACCCTCTGAGCTATCTGGGTTTATTCGCGAAGCAGGACTTGAGGTGGTTGATATGATGGGGCTGCATTACAATCCCCTCTTTGATCATTACTCTTTGGGCCCTAATGTCGACGTGAACTATATGTTTGCAGTTAAAAAGCCTCTTTAATCATGCGCCCCCAATTTAAAAGTGTTTTTTTCGACTTAGACGGCACATTAGCTGATACAGCTCCCGATTTAGCAGCGGCCGCCAATAAAATGCTGATTGATCGTAAGATGCTACCCTTACCCTTTGAAAGGATGCGTCATCTTGCATCCTCTGGAGCTCGAGGCATGATTGACGCTGCTTTTGGGGTGGGTCATGAAGATCCCACATTTAACACACTTAAAGAAGAGTTTTTGAGTAACTATGAGCAAGCGATTCATGTCCATACTGCCCTTTTTCCAGGGATGGATGAATTGTTGCAACAACTTGATGAACATTCTATTCCTTGGGGGATTGTGACTAATAAGCACGAGCGCTTCACCATTCCTTTAGTCAAAAGCCTCGGTCTTGATCAAAGAACCAATGCCATCGTGAGTGGCGATACAACACCATTTGCCAAACCACAGCCTGCCCCTATTCTCTTGGCTGTATCTCAAAAAAAAGTGGACGCTTCAAGCGCAGTCTATATCGGGGATGATTTAAGAGATGTTCAAGCAGGCAGAGCTGCTGGCATGAGAACCATTGCTGCGGCATACGGTTACTGTGGTGATCATCAACCTCCCCAGTCTTGGGACGCTGATTTTATTGTTTATGCGCCAAAAGACCTTACTGGTATCCTTTTTATCCAATAAAAGTTAAAATAGTAGACCATCAATTGCAAAGCTTTCATGGGACCGACTTGGTTTCGACGTGGATTGCGAAGCATGGAGGGCATACCGAGGACCCGTTATCTCGTAAATCAATGGGATTGTAATAACTGCAAACGACGAACGTTTCGCACTAGCCGCTTAATTGCGGTTGCC
>JBBAKF010000047.1:0-16956 GCA_040403635.1 Polynucleobacter sp. | reverse complement strand
ATATCGAGCGTTTGAAACGCGCCCTGCACAATGTTGATTTTGTGTTCCACGCCGCGGCTCTCAAACAAGTCGACACTGGCGAATACAATCCAATGGAGTTCATCAAAACAAATGTGCTCGGAAGTCAGAATGTGATTGATGCGTGTATAGAAACCGGAGTAAAGCGAGTAGTTGCATTGTCAACCGATAAAGCTTCATCACCAATTAATCTTTATGGGGCAACCAAACTCACAGCAGACAAACTCTTTATTGCAGCAAATAATTATAGCTACTCGTACGGAACTACATTCAGTGTTGTAAGGTACGGAAATGTTATGGGAAGTAGAGGATCTGTAATCCCATTCTTTAAACAGCTTGCCGACGAAGGGGCTCCTCTACCGATAACAGATTTAAGAATGACAAGATTTTGGATTAGTATTGAGCAAGCAGTAAGTTTCGTCGTAGATTCGCTTAAGATGATGAGGGGCGGCGAGCTCTACGTACCAAGAATTCCAAGTATGAAAATCATTGATTTAGCTAAGGCGGTTGCACCGGATGCCAAACTTGAAGAGGTGGGGATGCGTCCTGGAGAGAAGTTACATGAAGAAATGATTTCAGCAGACGATAGCCGCAGAACAATTATTCTCGATAATCGATTCGTGGTAACTCCGGTTGTTGCTGAGTGGGGTTATGAAGCACCGAACGGAAAACTAATGCAAGAGGGACACGCGTATCGATCAGACACGAATGATATGTGGATGACTGAAGAAGACATAAAGAACTTTATAGCAAAGAATTAATCAATGATTCCATACGGACGCCAATCAATTGACGACTCAGATATTACAGCCGTAATTAAGGCGCTTCAGGGAAACTTTTTAACAACAGGTCCACTCGTAGAGGAATTTGAGCGACAACTTGAAAGCATTGTTGGAGCACCGACCGTCACAGTAACTTCTGGTACAGCAGCTCTCCATTGTGCCTATGCCGCAATCGGATTGGAACCAGGAGATGAAGTAATTACACCGCCAATTACATTTGTCGCAACGCAAGCAACAGCGGCCCTTATGGGGGCAAAAATAGTGTTTGCCGATGTCCAAGCTGATACAGCAAATATCGACCCAAAAGCGGTGGAATCTGTAATAACAAAAAGAACGAAAGCGATTGTTGCTGTTGATTACGCCGGCCACCCGGCTGATTTAGACGAACTGAAGCAGATTGCTGAAAAGTACGGCATATTTCTGATTGAGGATGCAGCTCACAGTATTGGGTCGATTTACAAAAACCGCCCGGTTGGTTCGATTGCAGATTTAACAACTTTTTCATTTTTTCCTACAAAGAACATGACGACAGCTGAAGGTGGTGCTGTTAGTTCTACTAATCCAGACCTCTTGAAACGTGCCCGAAGTTTTTCTAGACAAGGCCTAGTCCGGGACCCTAATCAGTTCTTAATTACGGGCGAAGGACCCTGGCATCAAGAAGTCCATGAGTTTGGCCTAAATTACAGACTCCCCGACGTGCTCTGTGCACTTGGGATTTCCCAATTAGCAAGAATGCAGAGTTTCAAGAAACGCAGACTTGAAATTTTTAGGCAATACTCGAAGTTATTGGAAGATCATAAATTAGTTCAAACCCCAACCGAGCGAAAGTCCATTGACGCAAATTGGCACTTATACCCGATTCGTGTTCCTGCTGAACGTCGAGCTGCAATCTATGCAGGGCTTAGAGAGAACGATATTGGTATCCAGGTAAATTACTTACCGGCGCATCTCCATCCTGCGTTCAAGTCATATGGATATAAACGCGGAGACTTTCCCTTCGCCGAAAGTTTCTATGATTCAGAGATTTCTCTTCCAATGTATGTCGACTTACAAGATTCACAGATAGCAAAAGTTGTAGAAGTCTTAAATACTTTCAATTAGGCATTGAAGTACTTCAAAGTTTTTATCCTTTGAGACGGGGCTAAATCCACAGTCATAAAAAAGACTTAATGAAACTACGTTATTTATATGAACGTCAGCGTAGATAGAGTAAACACCAAATTCTTTCCGGATTCTCTTCATTGAAGAGGAAAGAATTCTTCGTGCGATTCCTAGCCGTTGATATTCGTCTGCGACAAGAATGCTAACTTCCATACTGCCAGGGTACTTTTTTGATTGGTCATAGCGAACAAAGCCCGCATTATTTCCATCTAAAAGAATTATCCAGAATGGTTCTTTTTGAATTTCTCTAAGTCTTTGGGAAAACCAGATCTCATGTTCAAATGGGTCAATCTCATGCGCGTTATGTGAAAAGTTGCGCACTTTCTCCGCATTTCGCCAATTCAAAACCATGTCAGCGTCTTCCAAGGTGCAATTGCGAAGGGTCAAGTTCATATATGCCAAGTATACTTGTGGGGTGTCTACATCTGAAGAGGTTCTCTACATAGCCGAGGTATCGGCCAACCATCTCGGCTCGCTGGAAAGAGCCAAAGAAATCGTGAGACGTGCGTCCGCGGCTGGTGCCACTGCCATAAAATTTCAAACATACACGGCTGAAACTATGACCCTCAACCTTGATAAGTTTGCAGTAAATCAAAACCATCCTTTATGGGGTGGTAAGAAACTGTATGATCTCTACCAAGAGGCTTGCACTCCTTGGGATTGGCATAAAGAGTTATTCGATCTAGCAAGAAGTTTCAACCTAATCCCATTTAGTTCACCATTCGACATTTCAGCTGTTAATTTTTTGGAAACCCTGAATGCCCCCATGTATAAAATTGCTTCCCTTGAAACCGGCGATCATCGATTGATTCGCGCAGCTGCCGAAACGGGTAAACCACTAATTGTCTCTACCGGTGCCACTGAATGGGAAGAGATAGAGGACCTCGTTGAGGTTGTACGCAAAGCAGGAAACAAAGATTTGACGCTGTTGGTTTGCACCAGCTCGTACCCTTCGGATCCACGGGAGAGTCACATCAGTCGACTTAAAACCTTACGCGATCATTTTGGCTGCAAGGTTGGATTGTCGGACCACACATTAGGAATTGGAGTCAGTGTTGCAGCCATTGCCTTAGGTGCTTCAGCTATCGAAAAACATCTAACGCTAAAGCGTACTGATGGAGGTGCGGATGGCGCCTTTTCAATGGAGCCACAAGAGTTCGCCGACTTAGTTAGAGAAGGCAATTACGCAAGACAGTCCATCGGTGAGCCGTTGTGGTCGATGCAACCCTCTGAAAAGGAGTCACGTCGCCTTCGAAGATCTCTTTACGTTGTTAAAGAGGTGAAGGAAGGCGAGAGAGTTAGTCACGACAATGTTCGGGCGATTCGACCAGGCGGTGGTGCAGCACCTAAGGTCTTGGACCAAATTATTGGAATGACATTTGCAGTTGATACGCCCCCCGGGACTCCCATAGATTTCAATCTACTCGGGAAGTAAGCCTTGAGATTTATACTTGGGACAGCTTCGTTGGGCATGGATTATGGAGTGGCAAACCAAGGCCCTGATAGGTTGAATGTAGATTCAATTGCCATCCTAGACGAGGCAAAAAACCTTGGGATAAAAATTGTTGATACTGCTCCTGCATATGGGACAGCTGAAAAAACCATTGGGCAATACCATGCTAAAAACGCGGAATTTATGGTGCATACAAAAACTTCTAGCGGAACAGATCTGAGCTATAAACACGCCCTACAATCAATCGAAGAGTCAATGCAAAAATTAAAGGTTTCTAGAATAGAGGTGCTTTATTTCCACTCCCCTGAACTGTTGTTGAGTGGCAGAACTTCACAGTCCGCACAAATAATAAAATCAATTAGGGAAAGCGGAATGGTGAATAAAATCGGAGCTTCTGTCTATTTAGAAAAAGAAATTGAAATAATGTCAAATGATTGGCCAGAAATTGAAGTCTATCAAGTTCCAGAGAATATTTTAGACCAAAGGTTACTCAACTCAGAAATCATCACCAGGTTATCAAATTCGGGTATTTTATTTTACGTAAGATCTATTTTCTTACAAGGGTTACTCCTCATGAAACAGGAGAAAGTGTCCAGTTATTTCCCAGAAGCAGTTGATTATTTGAGAAATTACAAGAATTATCTGTTGGCCAATAACCTATCTAGCTTAGAAGCCACGCTAAGCTATTTAAATTTACTCACCTGGGCATCTGGATTTCTAATCGGCGTCGATAGCGCGGCACAGCTGCGGGAAGTTCTTAAAAATAGAGAAAACTTACTTACGGAGGACACGCTTCCCACGCCTTTACCGCACCCATGGGTAGATCCAAGAAATTGGTGAGCAATTGAAAACTCTAGTGATCTTGCAGGCAAGAATGTCTTCTTCCAGGTTGCCAGGGAAAGTCATGGCTCAAATCAATGGAAAGCCCATGATTTATTGGCAGATACAAAGAATTAGCAGTTGCCCTGCAGTTGATAAATTAATCGTTGCAACATCGAGAGAAGTTTCAGATGATAGATTGTTTGAATATTTAGTGTCAATTGGAGTTGAAGTGCATCGAGGATCTTTAGAAGACGTACACAACAGATTTCTAGAGATAGTCACCAAAGAAAAGGAATTTGAAAACATAGTGCGCTTGACAGGTGATTGCCCCTTGACGATGCCCGAATTACTTGAGAACATGATTACTGAATTCGATTTAGTTCAATTAGATTACTATTCAAACTGTAATCCGCCGACATATCCAGACGGGTTAGATATTGAAATATTCTCTCGAATTGCCTTTCTGAAAATGTCACAATTCCTCTTAACAGCCGAAGAGAAGGAACATGTGACTTTGCGCTTCAGGAGGGAACCTGGCGTATTTCGCCAGGGAAACAAAGTAAATTCATCTGATGAATCGAATCGCAGATGGACTGTAGATTTTGAGGAAGATTTGGCATTTGTGCGAAGAATTTTCACCCTCTTCAAATCACGCGAAAACGAATTTGGCTACTCGGAACTAGTTGAGTCATTAGCGATAAACCCTTCCCTTGAGAACCCTTTTCCAGGTAACCTTAGAAATATTGCATTAGTAGCTCCGTTAGGAAATCGAAATGATCAGATATAAGAAGAGCGAAGCACATTTGATTAGGGCAGAAAGAACGATTCCTCTTGGCTCCCAAACCTTTAGCAAATCGCGAACACAGTATGCGGTTGGTGTAGCCCCCCTCTATGCAAATAGAGCAAACGGATGCCACATTTGGGATTTAGATGATAATAAATATATTGATTTAGTGTCATCCCTCGCATCAGTCACTATTGGATACAACGATAGGAAAATTAACTCCGCGGTTAAGAAACAATTATCTAAAGGAGTTTCCTTTTCTTTGCCTGGAGTCTTGGAGGCGGAGGTATCTGAACTCATTTGCGAACTTGTCCCATCGGCTGAAATGGTCCGATTTGGTAAAAATGGCTCAGATGCTACTGCAGCTGCAGTCAGGTTGGCTCGTGCATATACGGCACGCGATCATGTTGCCGTATGTGGCTACCATGGGTGGCAAGACTGGTTCATCGGATCAACAACAAGAGACAAAGGTGTGCCCAAGGCTGTCTCAGACCTAACGCATTCATTTTCTTATAATGATTTAGATTCTCTTCAAAGGATATTTGAAACTATTCCAGATATTGCCTGTGTAGTCATGGAACCTATGAACTCGACTTATCCCGAACCAGGATTTCTAGAGGGAGTTCAGGGTTTAGCTAAGAAGTATGGCGCTGTCCTAATTTTTGATGAAACAATTACTGGCTTTAGATTCTCAGCGGGCGGGGCACAGGAGCTATTCGGGATTACTCCCGACTTATCTACTTTTGGAAAAGGAATGGCTAACGGATTCCCGCTATCTGCGGTTGTTGGGAAAAGAGAAATCATGATGGAGATGGAAAATGTCTTCATTTCCGGAACATTCGGAGGAGAACTTTTATCGCTTGCCGCCGCCCGCGAAGTTTTGACTTTGCACATGAAACGGGATGTCTCATCTGAATTAACCGAGATTGGAATCAATCTACGACAAGAAGTTGAGAAATCAATTGCTGATCTGCAAATGACCGAGATTTTACATTTCTCGGGGCATCCATCGTGGCATTTTCTCAATTGGACCTCAACAATGGACTTTACCGTTCAGGAACTTAGAGCCTATTTCCATCAGGAAGTGTACAAATTGGGAATCCTAGTTCTAAGCACTCACAATGTGAATCTAGCTTTTTCCAAAAGGGATATAAAACGTGTCTCTGAAGCTTACGAGTCAGTTTTGTTGAGATTAAGCTCGTTGATTGCTAAAGGAATGCTTCGAGATTCTCTTGAAGTACAGCCTCTATCCCCGCTCTTTCGAGTTCGGTAAGTGGTTTGTGGTTTGTGGTTTGTAAAATAGTTGTGTTGAGAGTCTTTCATCTGGATCTAAATCAAAGGTATCAGAGGAATGGCTGTAGCTGATTTTTTCTAAGAGGAAATATTTGAAATCGTTCGCTAAATATCGCGAGTGGTCATCCTTGTAAGTCATAACATCCTCATGATGCGCATATGGCTTACTATATTTCTTTCCGGGATCAAAATCTTCAACAGCAAGAAAGCCACCAGGCTTCAAAACACGATTAATCTCGGTCAATGTTAGGTGAAGATCTTGCGATGGGATGAGGTAGAGAAAAATCCGAGGAACGCTAAATCAATAGACTCGTCTTTTAGAGGAATTGCGGAAGATTCCCCAACCCAGAACTTATTTGGGATGCCTTTGCCATTAAATCTATTTCTCGCGTCGCCAATGGCTGCAATAGAAGGATCTACACCGAAAGCTTTCGCTTCAAAGAAAGTAGTCAATAACTCTAGTTTTATGGCATTGGCGCAACCAACTTCCAAGATACTTGAGATAGTCGGCTTGAACTTTCCAATGCGATTAATTATAAAGTCAGCTGATACTGTGTTGACGCTACTTGAAAGGGCTTCACGATTTCGTGCAAACCAATTATCTCCTTCAACCTGGAGAAAAATATCGGATTGTTTTCTTTTTTGGAATGGTCTATTGGATTCCATAGAATTAAGTCCGATTCCAGAAGAAGTTAAATCCGTCGTTCCCAATAAAATGATAGCCCTGCCTTCCCATTCTTTTTAGTAGCGCCCGCGTGTAAATTACCTCCCTAATTCTTGTCGAAATTGCAAAGAAAGGAATTAGAGAAATGTAATCCATTTCAACGCCCAGGAAATCGACTTCAATGTTTTTCTTTATCAAAGATTCAAGAACTTCTTTCTCGGCGCCCTCAATGTCCATTTTCAAATATATAAATTTGTTGGACTTTTTGATGTTAAAAAGCAATTCGCTGAGCCCGATGGTCTCAAATTCTTGCAGGTTACTGATATCTCCATTCTGTATATCAATCAGCGACCAGGAATCATGAGATTCGTTTCTAGGGGGGTAGAAAGTCCGCTTCCCTGAGCTGTCTGCCAGACCAACGTTGTAAAATTCAACGGTTTTTACAGATGAAAGAGCGGTTCTGGCAAAATCAATCGATTCAGTCAGGGGATCGATACAAACCAACTCAAAATCTTCGTCGGCAAGTTTCAAGTCAAAAGAGACATCAAAGCCGATGCCCGCGGAGATAAGAACTTTACCCCTATCCATTTGCGCTAGATCACTTCTTGCAATCCACCACCCTCCATATTCAGTCCCTAACCGCACGTAATTGTCCGTGTCCATGCGCGCCGAGACTTCGCCAGTTACAAGGAAACGAGTGATGAAATTTTGCAAGGACACCAGTAACCGAGCTATCTGACTTAGTATCGGAGCACGCACTAATCGTCTGGAAATCTTGCTCATAATTAACTATATCTTCTCACACGAACTGGCGAAACGGTGCAAACCATGATGGAGCACTTGGTAGAAACTTCGACGTAAAAAGTTGGGTTGCAATTAGGTTGGTCTTTTCGCAACTGCCCAAGATTCAGTTAAATATGGCCCCGAATTATGAATACGTTTAGAGGTAAATTGCAAACGAAAAAGAATAAAAAAGTATCGCAAGAAAAGAATTGAATTCTTGAATTTTCCAGTGTTGTACCGAATATACAACAGGGGGAATCGGTGAGAATTGACGCTAAGCCAGTAAGGCAGCAAGTGGGTGGCAATATAGTTTCTCTTTGTTCCGATACTTCCAGAATCAATCACTTCGAATCCAACCAAGTGCAAGTTTTTTTCTAAATAGCTGTTAGTAAATCCTGCAGAAAAGAAATCTGGGGAACCGTGAACTCGATTCGATGCTGGAGTGTTCAACCAAAGGATTCCGCCTGGTGCCACTAAATCGTACAGGGCTTTAAATGCATTTCTCTGATTCCAAACATGTTCAAAAACTTGAGAACAAAGCACCAGATCGAATCTCTCAGCCACTGTGATGCCTTTTGTAAGATTGAGGTCTAAGTAGTGATCTGAATCCTCAATCCCGATTGTTTGAATTTCAATGTTGTTAGCAAACTTGGATAATTCGCGGATTTCAGGTTCGGATTTTGTTCCACCGACAACTCCAACGCGGAGAAGAACTCTGGATTCCAATTGCCGAACGACCCGATTCGTAAAGATGTTGAGCAACCAATTTCGACCGGCGTTGGATGGTTCAAGATTATTAGTCAATTGCCTACCTTTACTCAGTTCTATCCCACTTAGAAATCTTACTTTGGTAGATCCTAAATGGAATTTGAATAGACGATATCAGTTCTCGTGAAATAAAATTAAAGCTCGCAATTAAGAAACCTCTTCCTCTATGCACAGCAAATATAGTTCGTAAATTCTCAAGTCGTCCAGATCTCTGGAACTTGCTTGCAAATTCAGGAAATTCAACCAACGTAATAGCTAGCGGATAGATGAGAGGGGTAGTTTTATAGGAAGCCTGAACCAACAACCTTGTATCAGCGGAAGTGCGATAACCCTCAAAAAAACCACCCAATTGATCAAAAAAGCACTTTGAGATGATCGTCGCTTGATGAGATATGAAAATCCCCGAGTAACCTAATGTGAATCGCTTGAATTCCTTAAGATTTTCAGCTTGTAAAGGAGCCCATGGAGCGCTTGCTTTGAAGATATAGAGATCAGAATTGTCATTCACAAGCACCTTGATTAAGTCATTGGTAGATGTCTCAGACAATAATTCGTCCCCGGCATTTAGGAATAGCAAGTTACGTCCGGACGCAAGTCTCGCTCCCGAATTCATCGCCTTGTAAATTCCCGACCCAGAATCGCCGACAAGAATTGAATTTGGGGCTTTTTTGTTGTCTTCCCAGAGTTTTCTGCCCGCTAGGTCATCATATGGAATTACACATATATGTTCGACTCGATCGTCGAGAAATTGTAAAGATAATAATGTGGTAGTTAGCCTAGAGGTCTCGTAGCCAGAAACTGTTATTATTGTTAACAATGGACTTTGCAAGCTTCTCCCAACGTATAGGTTAAAGGATATCAAATGGTGGCTGTTTTGATCGTGGCCTTCCAGAGGCTCGACAGCCTCAAATTGATATTGGATAGCTCCGCCCTGAAAGGCAGAGAAATTTTTGTTTTTGTCGATAAGGCCAGAATTCCTTCAGTGCAAAATTCGGAAGTTATTTCGTATTTGGGAACATGGAGAGAATCTGGCAAGGGTCATCTCAAAATTTCCGACTCAAATTTTGGTGTAGGTGCAGCGGTGCCTGCTGCGATGGATTGGGCCTTCTCCCACGTTTCGAGACTGGCAGTGCTTGAGGACGATTGTGTCCCTAATCAACACTTTCTTGATTTTTGTGAATTTGCATTGGATTGCATTTCAGATTCAAATGAAACGCTCATTGTGAGCGGCACTTCGCCTTTCAAAGATAATTTATACGCTTCCTTGTCTGATTACCCGCTCATTTGGGGATGGGCTACAACAGCAGACAAATGGAAAATCCTTAGAAATTACATAATTAGCAGCCCCACACTAAGTGATGTTCTCATTGCAATTCTCCGCAATCCGAAGAAAATAAAATCATTGGCATTCTTTGCAGCGGCACGAATTAGAATAAAACAAGGGCGCCTTAGTGCTTGGGACAGTCCAATGACACTTGGAATGTTAATTGAAGGTAAAACCTCGGTTGTCCCAGGAATGAGCCTGATTACAAATATCGGCGCGGATTCCTTGGCCCACCACCCAGGTGTACCAGTTTTTCCTGACTCTAAAGTTATCAGTTTGGGCACTGATAGAGATTTTTACAGATTATTGAAATTAGATTTCGAAACCAAAAACTCGACAAACTCGGAAATTGAATTTAGCATTTACAAAATGAAGAAGAGGCATGTCCTTTCTCCACTTAAGGCATTTCTCGGCTTGTAGAGATCAGTTGCTGGTACAAAGATATGTGCGCAAGAAGCGGTCCTCCAAGATAAGACCGCCAATGATCTCCGATAGCCTGATTCCCACGCTGAGAATTTGGATTGCTTCGAATGAACTGAATGGCTTGTCGAAGAATTGAGATATCTTCAGAGTCTTTATCCACCAAATAATCAACCCCAGGGAGCAGAAGTTCCGTAATTCCCCCGACTTTTGATCCAATCACAGGTATCAAGCGATTTTTAGCTTCATGAATTACATTAGGGCTATTGTCGGCTCTTGAAAGAACAAGAAGTACGTTTACTGCCCCCCAAAAGTCCTCGTGAGTTCCACCGTTTTGCAAAACCTCTGAAAGATAAAGAAAACTAATTGTCTTATCAGTTTTAAAGTCTTCAATCAGCGCATCAACTCTATCGCCACCCTTTATGTAAGATGCAGAGTCCATAGCAGCAAGGCCAATTACAAATTCTGTTCCAGGGTTACGAAATCGTTTCAAATCAATTAGATTCTCTGCCTGTGAATTTTCTGAAATATTAGGGATAAAATGAAGATCCAGGCTTTCGACAACTCCTGATTTCAGGAATTCTTCAAATAGCCATTTAGATGGGGCAATTACACAAATCTTATTTTGATTAGATTTAGATGACGCCATAGATAGGCGCAGATTAAATTGGGGAACATAATTTATTAAAGGTGGGAGTTCTGGACATTTCTTGCAGCCTGACTGAAAATTTGTGCAAGAAAAAGAATAGTGACACCCTCCTGTCATTAATCTTTGATCATGCGCGGTGTATATGACTGGAATTCCCATAGCCGCGATGCTTTTTACAATCCGAGGAGTAATAAAATTGTAAGAGTTATGAATATGTACGATGGTGTTTGGAGAGATAATCAATTCTAGAATTCTTTTCCATCGAACAGTGGCTAGTGAAAAAATTGTAAATAGAGATTTACGACTGATTAATAATTGAAGTTTAGTGATGACTCCCCCAATAACTCTAAGCAAGCTGACTCGCTTTAAAGCAACTTCGGCAGGACCTGAAGGGGCCTTACCCTTATCAGGGGTGACAAATACTGAGTCAATTCCCAATTGCAATAGTGAATGGTGGAGACGGCGGGCAGCAATGGCTGCGCCACCGACATGGCTTGTAGAAAAATGAACGACCTTAAAGGGAAACTCAGATGAAGAATTCCTCATTATTGCCTCTTCCTAAGTCTTTCGTTGCACATTGATTGAATAATACATAGGCTCGCCATATGCATTCGCCAGCTTCAGAAATTTTGCTGACCATTGTCGTAGCGTGTAACGATATTGGGCGTTATGGGGCAAATCTTCTTAGTTGGGCAGAACCAGTCAAGAGCGCTGGAGTGGAAATAGTTGTTATACATGATCTAGCGGGTATGGCACCGAGTTTGGCAATAGATTCAGCAGTTCTGACCCAAATTAAAAAAATTTGCAGTTATGTTGAAATTTCCGCGGGTAACCCTGGAACTGGTCGAAATACAGGGATAGCGAAAGCAAATGGTAAATGGGTTGCATTTTGGGATATCGATGATTCCCCAAACTTTTCTGAATTTATTCACATGGTTACCAAGGCCGAAAAAGAGCATGCCGATCTTGCTATTGGAAATTTCATCATGAATTTCGTGCAAAGAGGGGCATCACGGGGAATCGAAACCACAAACCAGAAGGGGTATTTTGACCCATTCTCTTTTGCTCTTTACCCAGGCTTATGGCGAATCGCCTTCCGCAAGCAAATCTTGGGTGATTCTAAGTTTCCAGAAAGCCGCTTCGGGGAGGATAGAGTGTTTCTCTCGAACCTAGGGATTTTCAATTTCAAAATATTTTTTCATCCAGAATCTGTTTACACCTATTTCCGAGGAAATTCGGGCTCTCTTACGGAGAAAAAGACCGAGCCATTAGAAATTCAAAAATCTCTAGCGAAATTACGAATAAACAATCCGAATTTCAACTCACGCTCGAATCGCCTTCTCGCATCCCAAACTGTTGTGAACCTATTTTTCGCAGGACTCCGAACCGGACTCATCAGAGTCAGCTCCATTTTACGGAAGGTGCCATTAAAAACCAAAGGAATTATTTTTGCTGCACTTATCACTGGAGTCATTTACCGAATTCGGTTTAAATCTCATTTTACAAATTGGAAAGTCCAAAGAGTTGAGCTCGCAGGAGGACTTGGAAATCAATTGTTTCAATATGCCAATGGGTTAAATCATGGTGAATTAGTAGAGCTTCATTACTCTCTAGGAAACCCCAATCTAAACGATAAAATGCTTCCAGAGATTGCCTCATTTAGGCTTAGCCATGGGACGATTTTGAGTAATGATTTATCCGAGGGTTTTATCTTGAAAAAACTTTTCAACCTTAATCTGCGCCTGGCAGGATACATGAGGAATGACATACTAGGTTTATTGCTCATTTCTATTTTCCGAAAACTTTTGAAACTAGGATTGTTATCTCTCGGCAGAGGTAAGAAAACGGCCTTAGGTTCAGAAAATCTCTTTGTGGGATATTTCCAAAATACTGATTGGATGCTTGACACAAAAGTATTTGAGAAAATGAGGAAACTTTGTTTAGTTGATGAATCTAAATTTCAAAATTCTATAGTGGCCTTGAACCCAAATGTTCGCCGCTTGCTCATTCACATAAGAAAAGGGGATTACGCTGCTGAAAAGAGATTTGGAATTCTTCCTAGAAGATATTATGAGCTTTCGTATCGTGAAATTATCTGCCAAAATGAATTTGATGAATTATGGGTGTTCAGTGATGACGAAACGCACGCCCGAGAGATTGTCGATGGATTAACAGATCTTTCTCCCTACTATGTTCCCACCGGTATGTTTTCACCCGCGGAGACTCTTCAATTGATGCGCTTTTTTGATGGATATATTATCTCTAATTCGACTTTTTCCTGGTGGGCGGCCACACTCAGAGAGAATCTGGATGCTCCAGTTATGGCGCCGTTTCCTTGGTTTAAGGAAAAAAGGATTGAGAAGTCTTTTTTCCCCGCAGATTGGAATAAGATTGATGCATGTCATCCAAATTAGCTGATGCGCTTTCAAATTTTGAGGCTGTTCGCGCCTTGCGCATTCTGGGACCAAGGGACAAAGTTGTAATTTCGGTCATTTCGGTAATTCAAATGGTATTAGGTTTGCTGGATTTAATCGGTGTAGCACTTATAGGTGCACTTGGTGCCCTTGCTGTCAATGGGGTGCAATCGAGGCCACCTGGAAATAGAGTGAATACTGTGCTTCGATTCATGAGAATTGAGGATTCTACATTCCAGCGGCAGGCACTCGTCTTTGGAGTTGTAGCGGCTGTTGTATTGGTGTTAAAAACAATATTGAGTGTTTACTTTACGAGAAAAATCATGTTCTACATGAGTCGTAAAGGTGCTGAAATTTCAGGGCAATTAGTAAGAAAGCTTCTTTCGACAAATTTATTTATCGTGCAGGGACAAAGTACTCAGAAGGCCATTTATGCAATGAACGGCGGCGTAACCGCCCTAACAATGGGATTTATTGCGACTGCAATCGGGATGCTTGCTGATACATCGCTATTAATTTTGCTAACTATTGGCTTATTTGTCATAGATCCGTTGATAGCCCTGTCAACGATAATAATTTTTGCCTTGATTGGAATTTTACTTTACGCGCTTCAGCAACTGAGAGCCAAGGAATTGGGGCTCGCATATTCTAAATTTGATATCAGCGTGAATCAGCGCACAATGGAAGCAATTTCTACTTACCGAGAATTACTTGTTAGAGGAATTCGTGATGATTATGCACACAGAATTGGTGAGCTTCAGTTAAGTCGAGCACGTAATCAGGCAGAGATTACCTTTATGCCGCAAATTTCAAAATACGTTATGGAGATTTCGATTGTAATTGCAGCCTTAGGAATCTGCTGGATACAATTCTTCTTAACCGATGCTACTCGGGCAGTCGCCACGCTAGCTGTTTTTCTTGCAGCTGGTTCGAGAATTGCACCTGCCGTCCTTCGGTTACAACAAGGAGCAATTTCGATTCGTGGGAATTTATCTGCTTCCAAACCAACCCTAAAGCTGATTGAAATTTTGGAGTCGTATGATTCGAACTCAGCCGCGACACAAGAAGACGCATCATCAATTCAGAATTTTGATCCTAAAGTAGAAATCTCCAACCTGACAGTTATTTATCCAGGGTCGGAAGAACCGGCTATTCAGGGTTGCACATTAGAAATAAGTGCAGGGCAAATTGTTGCAATTGTTGGCCCCTCAGGCGCAGGAAAAACATCTCTTGTAGATGCGTTATTGGGCGTGCTTCCTATTTCTGTCGGGCATGTAAGAATTTCAGGAAAAACTCCTTTGAACGCGATTAGTTCTTGGCCTGGATCAATCTCATATGTCCCCCAAGAAGTCTCATTATCGAATTCCACGATTGAGGAGAACATTCGGCTTGGTGCACAAGTAGAAAACCCTGAGTCAAATATGATGTACGCATTGGATAAATCACAGTTGACTTCATTTATCTCGACTCTCCCACAGGGGATTCAAACTCAAATTGGAGAAGGTGGATCGAAATTAAGTGGCGGACAGCGACAACGCATTGGTATAGCAAGAGCTTATTACACTAAACCTAAGTTGCTTATACTTGATGAATCAACAAGTGCGTTGGACTCTGAGACTGAAAGTTTAATCTCTAACTCGATTCTTGAGCTAAGAAAAGAGGAGTCAACTGTAATTATGATTGCCCACAGACTTTCGACGGTGCGAATGGCTGACCTTGTTGTTTACATGTCAAACGGGAGAATAATTGCCAGCGGTAACATGGAAGAAGTTAGGAAAAAAGTTCCAGACTTTGACAGACAAGCTAGTTTAATGGGCATTTAAAATTCTATAAAATTGAAGGTTCCGCCCAACCTTCTGATAGCCATTGAGCGTCATGCATATCTTCAAGACACTTGCTTAGTAGTTCCACTTTGACGACACTTTTCGCCTGTAGGATTGCGTTATGCGGAAGAGTAAATGGCAAAAAGTTCAGGTAATTCTGAATTTTTTGAGCCTAGATGTACATTCCCGTCGCTTCAAGAGTTATCTCAAATTGCAAAATCCGATTAAGAATCAGGTAAACCGGACGATTCTTGTCGAATTTGAGCAATCGCCCGACAACATAATTGCTCTAGCGCAATTCTTGCCCAGCCTTCGGGAGAAGTATAAAGCCAACACAAATTCATACCTTATGAGGGCAAAATCAAAGTTTCCCAGCCAATTAAATTTGTTGAGATATCGAATGTCCACTTCTAATCTTGTTGTGGGTAGGAATTTGAGAACTTTTCTTTATTCATATGATGAAGCTGTTGCGAAGTTTCCCCAAATTTTGACCATTCTTGATTCAATTAATTCTGCGAGAGATTTAGTTCAGTTAAAAATTGATGGAATTGAAATTGGAGATCTGATTTATGACAAGTATCTTGCCTGGGAACATGCTCCGACGATTAATGTGCAGACATCCAAATTTAGAGTGATAACAGCCGAGTGCCTATTCTATTTCTACTCCTGGAAAAAACTCTTGAGTGAATTGGATGTAGCGGCAATTTGCATTAGCCACTCGGTCTACCACTTTGCGATTCCCAGCCGAATCGCCATATCCCGGAAAATTGACGTATATCAAGTAAGCACGGATAGTATTTATCGACTTGATGAAACTCACATAATGGCTCTTAAAGAAGAAATGGATTTTTGGCACGAGTTTGACAAATTAACTCTTAGTGAAAAGACTGCTGGAATTCAAGCAGCGAAAGAAAAGCTCCAAAAACGCTTTTCTGGAGACCTATCTGCGGATTTGCCCTACATGTCTAAATCAGCTTTTATCGAATCAAATGGATCACTTCCCCCTAAGAGTTCCCCTGAGCAAACGATATTCGTAGTGGCTGCTCATGATTTTTATGACAGCCCTCACGTGTTCGGGCAAAATTTCTATCCGGATTTTTACCTTTGGATAAAGCGCCTAGGGGAACTTTCTAACGAAACAGACTACGTATGGCTGGTAAAGACGCATCCGTATTTACGGGGAGCAGGTCGAGAGATTCTTTCGGATCTATGCAAAGAATTTCCCAGGTTAACGCTGTTGCCTCAAGACATGGGCCATCTTGACCTTCTGAAATATGGGATTTCTGCAGTGCTCACCGTATATGGCACTGTTGCGACCGAGTACGCGTGCTTTGGTATTCCTACCATCAACGCAACAAAGAACAATCCCCATGCTGCCTATAATTTTAGTTTTACCCCAAAGAACTTAGAAGAATATGAGGACCTTATTCTTAATTTTCGCAATCGTCAATTGAATTTGGATTATGAAAAAGTGTACGAATATTACTTTATGAAGCATTTGCGTTACCGAAAGAGCTGGATATTTAACTCATATGATGACTATGTGAGTGATACTCAATTTGGGATTAAAGGAATGGATCGATCTGTGTATTCCTATTTTCTAAGCGAGAAGAACAATTTGCCACAAGCAGAATATATGTGTCAGCTTCAAGAGTTCCTCTCAGGAAAAGAGTACAAGTTTCAACTCAAGTCAAATCCTTAGAAATATTTTCGAGCGTAGATTGCTTGCATAACCTTCAGAATGAGCTTGGATAACCTAACTCCAAGAATTGGCTGGAGAAACTTCGAATACTCATTT
>JBBAKF010000046.1:0-17924 GCA_040403635.1 Polynucleobacter sp. | reverse complement strand
ATTTGATGCGACAAGTCAGATCATCTTTGGGAAGAGAAAAGGGACGTGTGCAAATTGTTTGGATTAATACAGATAACTCAACTGTATCCCAAGAGCTTTTAGAGGCTTATGATGAAAAACAAGCTGGAGTCAAAATCCTCGCAATGCCAACAAGTCCAGAAGAGCAGAAAAATCTGAATGATTGGTTAAATATGGACGGGGCACAAGATACGATTCAATTTTTAGACCCAAAAGGGGCAAGAATGATGCGTTTTTCTGTCACGCCACAAGCCCCAGAGTTTCCTAAGATGCGAAAAGATATTGAAAAGCTTCTGAAGTGGAATCCCATTGGTAAATATGGAAAATAATTTTGAAGGGACTGTTGCATGTCTTGGCAACTAGTTTTTCAACTAGCCCTGATTGCTGCATTCATGGGAGCTATTCCCCTGATCTATGCTGCTCAAAAGGGGAGCTTGCAGAATTTAGAGCGCTTTATTTGGCTCATCATTTTTTTAACTTTTGACCTCATCTTGTTTGGTGCGTTTACCCGTCTGACAGACTCTGGACTTGGTTGTCCCGATTGGCCAGGTTGCTATGGCCACTCTAACCCTTGGTTGGCTATAGAGCAAATTAAAGACGCTGAAACTCAAATGCCTTTTGGGCCTGTTACTTGGAGCAAGGCTTGGATTGAAATGTTACACCGTTACTTTGCAAGTGGGGTTGGATTTTTGCTCCTCACATTGACTATCATTGCTTGGAAAAAAAGAGCAGAGTACGGAAATAAGATACTGGCATTTTCTGCCGGCTTATTAGTCTTAGTTTGTGTTCAAGGCGCTTTTGGAGCATTAACGGTGACGATGCGGTTACAGCCCTTAATAGTTTCAATCCATTTATTACTGGCATTATTGTTAGTCATGGGGCTGATCATATTAACTGGACTGACACAAAAAAAGATTGTTATGTTCAAGCCACATCAATTTATTTGGGTAATACCGATGCTCGTAGTTGTGATTGTATTAGGCCAGATTTTTTTAGGCGCTTGGGTGAGTACCAATTATGCTGTTTTAGCATGTACAGGTTTTCCGTTATGTAATGAGCAGTGGCTTCCCGAAATGGATTTTAGCAATGGTTTTACATGGTGGAGAGAGTTAGGTAAAACAGCTAGCGGTGATTATTTATCGATTGAAGCATTGATTGCGATTCACTGGACCCATCGTTTGGGCGCACTTATCATAACGATGACACTTCTTTTGTATTTATATTTTCTTAATCAAGTCAAAGGTCATGGCAGTGATGCTTGGCAATCTCAAGCCAAATACTGGGGGCGACTTGTGTTATTGATCCTGTTGATTCAAATTATTAGTGGTCTATCAAACGTAGTGTTTGAGTGGCCTATGATAGCTGCCTTAATCCACACCGGCGGAGCAACTGCTTTAATCATTGCCTTAACTAAGTTATTATTACTTTCTTTTCATAAGCCTTCCCATCCATGAATCAACTTTCATTAAGTCGGCATAAATGGCGTCATTTGTATGCCTTGACGAAACCTCGTGTAACTCAATTAGCTGTTTTTTGCGCGATGATAGGGATGTTTCTTGCCACGCCAGGTATGGTACCTTGGCCGATCTTAATTGGTGGTTCTTGCGGTATTTGGTTATTGGCAAGTGCGGCATTTACAGTGAATTGTTTAATCGAGCAAAAAGTAGATGCCAAAATGAAACGAACTGCATGGCGTGCATCTGCCACTGGAGAGGTTACCGTTCCAGAAATACTGAGCATGGCAACTATATTAGGCTTAATGGGGTGCGCATTACTATGGTTTTTTGCGAACCCACTGACGATGTGGTTAACCATTCTTACGTTTGTTGGTTATGCCATTATCTATACTTGGTTTTTAAAACCAGCCACGTCACAAAATATCGTTATAGGTGGCTTATCTGGAGCCATGCCCCCAGCTCTTGGATGGGCTGCGGTAGCTAATGAAGTTTCTCCAGAAGCATGGTTACTCGTACTCATTATTTTTGTTTGGACGCCGCCGCATTTTTGGGCATTAGCACTATATCGCCGTGAAGATTATCAGAAGTCTGAATTACCTATGTTGCCAAATACTCATGGTGAGCAATACACCTTGTTACATATTATTTTATATTCCTTGATTATGTTAGCGGCTTCAATATTGCCTTATGTGTATGGCATGAGTGGATTACTATATTTACTATGCGCATTAATACTTGGGTTGATATTTTTAGGATATACCGTGAAGTTGTACCTGAACTATTCAGATATATTAGCCAAGAAAACATTTAAGTACTCGATTTGGTACCTCTCCTTACTATTCGCCGCTTTACTGATTGATCACTATGTTTAGATTGCCTTTAAAAAACTTTTGGATACTTGTTTGTACATTGCTAGTACTGGGATGTTCTCAAAAAGAAAAATTTAATCATGTGGATATTACAGGTTCAAGCTCTTTTTCACCTGCGTTTGAATTACAAGATCACCATGGGCAAGTCAGACATTTAGAGGACTTTAAAGGCAAAGTCTTGGTTGTATTTTTTGGTTTTACGCAGTGCCCAGATGTATGTCCGAGTACGATGTTTGAAATGAAAAAAGTCATGGAAACGATGGGTAAAGATGCTGACCAAGTTCAGTTTGCATTTATAACGCTTGATCCACAAAGAGATACAGTAGAGTTATTAGCAAAATATGTACCGCACTTTGACCAACGCTTTTTAGGGCTAAGACCCCAGTCAGATGAGGCTCTGGAGAAATTAGTCAAAGGATATAAAATCTTTTATCAAAAAGTGCCGAGTAAAGACCCTAGCAACTATACGATTGATCATACCGCGGGAAGTTATGTGATTGATAAAAAAGGTCAGCTACGTCTTTTTGTAAAGCATAATCAAGGCGAAAAAGGCCTAGTTGAGGATTTAAAACAACTGGTTAAGTAGCTGTTTATTTGACTTGGTTGAAATACGCGCGCATCTTCTTGAGTGCCGCGGTTTCTATTTGACGTACACGTTCTGCAGAGATGTTTAATTCTGCCGCCAAATCATGGAGTGTCATTTGAGATTGGTCAGAGTTAGAAAACAGCCATCTTGCACAAATCACCCTTTTACTTCTATCGTCAAGGATATGTAATGCTGAATCTAGCCCTTGAGTTTCTAACTGCAAGCCCTCTTTACGCATCAGCACTTCTGTAGGCTCAAGACTTGAATCAGACATCCACGCACCGATCTCTTTCGGAGTGTCTTCATCACTATCAGGTTCTAATTGAATATCATGCCCACCTAAACGAATTTCCATATGCTTGACGTCTTCAGCCCTGACATCTAGTGCCTTTGCTAGGGCATTAATTTCATCATCAGACATGGCGTTTAAATGCGGTTTGTTACTTCTTAAATTAAAAAATAACTTACGTTGTGGCTTTGTAGTTGCGATACGAACTAAGCGCCAATTTTTTAAAATAAACTCATGAATCTCAGCTTTAATCCAATAGATAGCATAGGACACTAATCGGGTACTTTGGCTTAAATCAAATTTTTTGACGGCCTTCATCAGACCAATATTGCCCTCTTGAATTAAATCTGCATGAGGCAAGCCATAGCCTAAATATTGCCTTGAAACAGATACGACAACTCGCAGATGACTCAAGACTAATTTTCGAGCGGCATCTAAATCATTGTTTTCAGCAAGACTTTTTGCAAGTGCAATTTCTTCCGAGGCAGTGAGCATGGGCATTTGATTGACTGCAGAAATGTAAGCATCAAGGCTTCCAACCCCACCCTTAGGTAGAGTCGGCATTAATGGAATTAATCCACTAGATGATTGAAGAGATGAATTCGGTGTTACTAAATTGACCATAACTTTATTTTAGCACTCATTTTAGCAGAGTGCTAAGATTATTTAAACGCGTATGTTATTGATATTTATGTAATTATTAAAATAATTAGTCGTTATTTAATAATTCTTTAGCAAATGCTAAAGCTGAAAAAGCCTGAATTTGATTGATTTTTTCACCGATACCAAGACCCATAATATGCGGTTGGTGTGGGTCGTTGCGTAAGGCATGCGCGATAGCACATAAAACACCACCCTTAGCGGTACCATCAACCTTAGTAATGATTAAGCTTGATAGCTGAAGAGCTTCATGAAATGCTTTGACTTGAGTTAAGCCATTTTGACCAGTATTACCATCTAAAACCAATAGAGTGTGATGAGGCGCACTAGGAACTAGCTTTTGTATTACACGTTTGACTTTTTTGAGCTCTTCCATCAGATGAGTTTGCGTTGCTAAGCGACCCGCAGTATCAATGATCAAAATATCAGATTGGCGAGCAAAGGCGGCACCAATGGCATCATGAGCCACAGTTGCTGCGTCTCCAGAGGCCTGAACAATGACTTCAACATCATTTCGTTTACCCCATTCACCAAGTTGTTCCTTGGCAGCTGCTCGGAAAGTATCACCTGCTGCTAATAAAACCTTTTTATTCTGATTTTGCAAAGCATGACAAAGTTTACCAATGGTCGTTGTTTTACCTGCGCCGTTGACACCAATAATGAGCCAGATTTCAGGGGTATGAGTAGGGGTATGCTGAATTAACGGATTGATATTAAACTCTAGAGGATAGAGAAGTTCAGCAATTAAGATTTCTAAGCGGTTTTTGAGTTCATTAGCATCTGTGATTTTTTCTTTTTTGGTGATGGAGCGAAGTGAATTGATGAGTTCTTGGGTGGCATGAATGCCGACATCAGCTAATAATAAAGATTCTTCTAAAGACTCGAACAACTCTTCATCTACCTTAGACCGGCTAAATAATGATGATAAAGTTTTGCGTAAACCGAACATAGATATATTTTACAGATGAAATTTAAAAAAGGTAATTCAGAGTGAAACTACAACAAAATTCAAAGTACGGAAAACTGATAAAACAATATTTTATTTGTATATCTTTTCTATTTGTACCTTTTATGGGGCAAGCTCAAGAAGCTGCTTTTACACATGAAACTACTTTAGAGAATGGATTGAAGGTCATTGTTAAAGAAGATCATCGATCACCAACGGTAGCCCACATGGTATGGTACCGAACCGGATCAATAGACGAAACTATGGGAGTAACGGGTGTTGCGCATGTGCTTGAACACATGATGTTTAAGGGCACAAAGAGCTTAGGCCCAGGAGAGTTTTCGAAAAAAGTGGCAGCTTTAGGTGGTCGAGAAAATGCATTCACCAGTTATGACTACACGGCTTATTTTCAACAAATAGAAAAGTCACATTTGCCGGAAATCATGCGCTTAGAATCGGATCGTATGCATAATTTAATTCTCTCAGAGGAGGAGTTCAAAAAAGAAATTAAGGTGGTCATGGAGGAAAGAAGACTTCGAACTGATGACCAGGCTACAGGATTGCTTTATGAGCAATTTATGGCAACGGCATTTAATTCCTCTCCAAACAGAAATCCTGTGATTGGTTGGATGGAAGATTTAAAGAATATGACATACCTAGATGCACAGAATTGGTATAAAAAATGGTACGCCCCAAATAATGCTGTTTTGATAGTGGTGGGAGACGTTAATCCTAAAGAGGTATTCGAATTAGCTAAAAATACTTATGGCAAAGTTTCTAAGCAAGAATTAGAGCCACGTAAAGCACAGGGAGAGCCGGAACAAAAAGGAGTAAAACGCTTTAACTTAAAAGCACCTGCAGAAAATACGGTGGTGTTTATGGGTTGGAAAGTACCTAAAGTTCAAGAAGGCAACATAGAAGTTGACGAGCCATGGGCTTTAGAGGTTTTAGCGGGGATTCTCGATGGCAATCAAAACACTCGTTTAAATAGAATTCTTGTCAAAGAAAAAGGCATTAGTACTGGCGTCGGAGCCTCATATGATGCTGTGGCCAGAAGTGAACAACTATTTATGGCTAGTACATCCTTAGCAAAAGGAAAAACACCTGCTTTATTTGAAGCAGAAGTTAAGAAAATCATTGCCGATATTGCTAAGAATGGTGTAACGCCAGAGGAGTTAAAGCGGGTCAAGATTGCTGTAACAGCGGGCCAAATTTATAAAAGAGATTCAGTTTTTGGTCAGGCAATGGAAATCGGAACATCTGAAATTGTTGGTGTTTCTTGGAAAAAAATAGATGGCATGATTGATAGGATTAAAGCCGTCACATCTTTACAAGTTCAAGAGGTCGCAAAAAAATACTTCATTGATGATCGTTTAACAATAGGTGTTCTAGATCCTCAACCATTAGACCCACAAAAGAAGATGGTCAATGATCGTGCAGCAGCATCAATCAAACATTAATACTGAGAAAATTATGCCTACCCAATTTAATCCATTGAAACACCTACTATTTTGTTTTGTAAGTTGTTTGTTGACGATTGATGTATTTGCCGCATTACCGATTCAAAAAATTGATTTACCAACAGGCGCTAAATTATTTTATGTGGAAGCAAGAACGATACCAATGGTAAATATTGGTGTTGATTTTCCTGGAGGTGCCGTCCATGACCCTAAAGAACGTATTGGGGTTGCTGGCTTTACTGCCGATTTGATGAATAAAGGTTCAAAAATTAAAGGGGTTGAAAAAAACGAAGCATTCATTGCCGATAGTATTACTGAACTAGGTTCAATGCTTTCGTTTTCGTCGAGTAGGGAAATGACATTTGTTCGAATCAAGACTTTGAGTAATCCTGAAATTTTAAATCCCCTGATATCTCAGGCAAGCGATATGCTAGCCTACCCAACATTTTCTAGAAAAATCTTAGAAAGAGAGAAGTCAATCGATATTAGTGGCCTATTAGAAAGTCAAACCAAGCCAGAATATATTTTGTCAAAGCAGTTTAAAAAAATGATTTATCGAGATAATCCTCTCGGCAATGAACAAAGCGTCAATTCTACTAAAGCGATATCAGTTGATGATTTAAAAAAGTTTCATCAAACTTATTACAAAGCAGATCAAATGAATGTATTAGTAATTGGTGACGTAAGTCGCAATCAGGCTATAGAAATAGGCACCAAGTTAACTCAAAATCTGCCTCGTGGTGGAGTCAAAGCGACTATCCCCTCCTTAATGCCATTGACAGTATTAGACGAAAAAGACAGATTAGTAAAAATAGCTCACCCTTCTCAACAGGCTCATATTCAGATGGGTATGACAGGACCTACGAGAAAAGATCCTGATTACTTTCCCTTACTTGTCGGAAATTATATTTTGGGAGGTGGTGGTTTCGTTTCTCGGTTGATGAATGAGATTAGAGAAAAAAGGGGTTTAGCCTATAGCGTTTCGAGTTATTTTGCCCCTGCGAAGACATCAGGTTTATTTGTTGCGGGAATGCAGACTAAGAAAGATCAATCTGATGAATCCTTGAAGTTATTAAAAGATACGATCGAGAAATATATTGCTGAGGGACCAAACGATCAAGAAGTTTTAGCAGCTAAAAATAATTTAATCAATGGTTTCCCTTTACGGATTGATAGTAATAGTAAGTTACTAGATAACCTATCCGCTATAGCTTGGCATGATCTACCACTGGACACACTAGATGATTGGACGAGTCAAGTCAAAAAAGTGAGCAAAGAAGATATTGCTCAGGCGTTTAGAAAAAATTTAGACATGAATAAAATGGTGATGGTCGTCGTTGGCGGGCAATGAAAAAAGACTCAACACCCCAAAGAGTTCGTATTATCAGTGGGTACTGGCGTAGTCGCCTTGTAAATATTGTAGATTCACCGGGTTTAAGGCCGACAACAGATCGGGTACGTGAAACTGTATTTAATTGGTTAAACCCTTATCTTTTCCAAGCGAGGGTAATCGATTTATTTGCAGGCACAGGGATTTTAGGTCTAGAGGCTTGCTCTAGGGGGGCGAGTGAGGTCTTGTTTATTGAAAAAAATGCTATTGTTTTAAAGGCATTACAAACTAATTTAGAAAAACTAAAACCTGATCCGCCTAATTCAAACATTAAATGTATAGGCATTGATGCTTTGCAATGGTTAAAAAATCAGGACCAAATTGATGCCAATATCATCTTTATTGACCCGCCATTTAATGAAGTACAACTCTTAGAAGAAACATTAGTGACCCTTACTAAAAAGATAAATACAGCAACACCACCAATTATTTATGTAGAATCGAGTTCAAAGTTGGATAATGAAATAATGATTAGATATTTATCAGGGTGGGTTGTTGAAAAGCAGTTAACCGCCGGAGCAGTTAGAGCAAATATCTTAAAACTGGCACAAGAGCCAGAGAATTAATTGATTAGAGGAGTCCCGTAATGGCAATAGCAGTTTATCCTGGAACATTTGACCCTTTTACCAGAGGGCATGAAGATTTGGTCAGAAGAGGATCGTCTATTTTTGAAGAGCTTGTTGTAGGTATAGCCGATAGCAAAAATAAGAAACCTATATTTACCTTAGATGAAAGAATACAAATTGCCCAAGAGGTCTTAGGGCATTACCCCAACGTTAGAATTGAGGGTTTTAGTGGCTTACTGAAGGATTTTGTCAGGAAAAATAATGCAAGAGTGATCTTGCGTGGCTTAAGAGCAGTTTCAGACTTTGAATATGAATTTCAAATGGCTGGAATGAATCGATATTTAGTGCCAGATGTCGAAACCTTATTTTTAACGCCATCGGACCAATATCAGTTTATCTCGGGGACTTTTGTGAGAGAAATAGCATTATTGGGTGGCGATGTGAGTAAATTTGTGTTCCCATCTGTTGAGGCTTGGCTTAAGAAAAAAAATACTATGGGTAATGATTAAACATGGCATTAATGATTACAGATGACTGTATTAATTGCGACGTTTGCGAACCTGAGTGTCCTAATGATGCAATCAGTATGGGATTGGAAATCTATGAAATAGACCCGCATAAGTGTACCGAATGTGTTGGACATTACGATAAGCCGCAGTGTCAAATTGTTTGCCCTATTTCTTGTATTCCGTTTAATCCGGATTTTTTAGAAGACAAATCTCAGTTACTAGATAAATACCGAAGCTTACAAAAAAAATAACTTATTGCGTATGCAAGTCTTTCATTGCCATACTTGGATCATCAGAAATCATCATTGGCAAGACTTGAAGGACTTTATTAAAGCCAGTCTCTATTAAAGCCAAATCTTGTTGTGAAGGTTTTTTAAGCACATAGCTTGCCACCTCTTGGTGAGGGCTACCTTGGGGAGCGAGATCACGCGGATGACCAATTCCAATGCGAAGACGCCAATACTCGGGTGTACCCAGTTGCTGAATCATACTTTTCAAACCATTGTGTCCGCCAGTACCACCACCAAACTTGAGACGAACTACACCAGCTGGTAAGTCGAGTTCATCGTGAATAACTAAAATTTGAGATGCATTAACTTGGTAAAAATTTGCCACACGGGCAACAGATTCACCACTTAAATTCATATACGTTTGTGGCTTTAAGAGCCATAGATTGTGATGAATTTTATGCGCTTTGGCAACATGACCTTTGAGTGTTTTTTCTGCAGAAAAAGATGTTGATAAATGCTTAGCAAGTAGGTCACATAACCAAAAACCAGCATTATGTCGATCTGTTAGATGCTCTTCACCCGGATTGCCTAGGCCAACAATTAATTGAATCATATATAAACTTTAAACGAATTTTTGAAGTAAAGCCTACAAATAAAAAACCCGCCATAAAAAACTGGCGGGCTCATCAAAAGATAGGCAATTACTCTTTGCCTTCTTTGTCTTTCAATTTAGTAGCTGCTGGGGCTGCAGGTGCTTCGGGAGCGCCAGTAGCTTCTGGTTCAGCCTTGACCTTAAGTTCTCTCGCAACAACGATTGCTGGGTTTTCTTGTTCAACGTGCAAGCTCAAAGACACACCTTTTGGAAGTGCGATATCTTTAGCGTGTATGGTTTGATCAAGCTCCATCGCTGAGACATCAATCTCAATAAACTCAGGCAAATCAGATGGCAAACAAATGATTTCAAGTTCATTAGAAATATGATTGATTACTCCACCACCGATCTTTACAGCAGGACAAATATCATCACCCTTGAAATGGAGAGGAATCTTCATATGAACCTTTTGATTCGCATCAACACGTTGAAAGTCAATATGTAAAACCAAAGGTTTAAAGGGGTGCATTTGATAATCGCGCAACAAAGCCTTTTGGACTTTGCCTGCAACTTCAATTTCTAAAACTGAGGAATGGAAGGCTTCTTTTTTTAAAGCATGGAAAAGAGCGTTATGGTCTAACTCCACTGCTTGCGGTAATTCTGTTCCACCGTAAATAATGCCGGGTGTTTTTCCAGAGTTGCGCAGGCGGCGGCTCGCACCAGTGCCCTGTACGCTACGTTCGTAGGCGACGACTTTCATATAAAACTCCTTATGGGATTGTTATCTTAACCTAACATGGCTAAGACTCCTCTACTCGCGACCAAGCAGAAAAGATTACCATTATAACGTCTTTTAAAGGCTTTTGACTAGTCTGTTTCTGTAAACATGGATATGACGGACTCTCCGCGACTAATTCGCAGGAGTGTTTCCCCAAGCAGTGGGGCTACCGATAAGCTACGGATTTTAGAACTCGCTTTTGCGGCATCACTTAATGGAATCGTATCAGTCACCACTACCTCATCTAAGTCTGACTCCATAATGCGAGAAATCGCATTTCCTGAAAGAACAGGGTGGGTACAGTACGCCATCACATTTTTGGCGCCTCTTTGCTTAAGAACTTCAGCCGCTTTACACAGTGTGCCACCGGTATCAATCATGTCATCCATAATGACGCACTTTCTACCCTCTACTTCGCCGATCACATGCATGACTTCAGACACGTTAGCTTTAGGACGACGCTTATCTATGATGGCCAGGTCGCAACCAAGTTGCTTTGCAAGGGCACGGGCTCGGACAACTCCACCAATATCTGGAGAAACCACTAATAAATCCCCATCATTCTTATGCTGTAAATCAGCTAATAAAATAGGGGAGGCATAAATATTATCTACGGGAATATCAAAAAATCCTTGAATTTGATCTGCATGAAGATCCATCGTTAGAACTCTCCCCACACCAGCGACTGATTGAAGCATATTTGCCACTAACCTTGCCGAGATAGCAACACGTGCTGAGCGAGGGCGACGATCCTGTCTCGCATATCCGAAGTAAGGAATCACTGCGGTTATTGTTCCTGCAGATGCACGTTTGAGTGCATCAACTATAATCATTAACTCCATCAAATTGTCATTTGTTGGAGAACATGTCGGCTGTAAAACAACAACATGTTTACTTCTTACATTCTCTTGAATTTCTACTTGTATTTCACCATCTGAAAATCTTCCAACCATTGCTTTGCCAAGTTCTTGACCCAGGTAATCAGCAACTGACTTTGCTAAGACTGGATTTGCACTTCCAGTAAAAATAGTCATTGACTCATTACTCATGGTTTCTCCATAAAGAATTGGCAAACAAGATTTGCTCAGGGGATAGGATGGGTGGATACATAAAAGAAAGGTGGCAGAGGAGGAAGGACTCGAACCTTCGGATGCCGGAATCAAAATCCGGTGCCTTAACCAACTTGGCGACTCCCCTCTTGTGTGTTGATGCTAGAACCTAAATTATAAGCCGAGTGCTGCAAAAGACTACGAACTTTAAAACCTTGCCACTTATTTGGAAGTTTAGATAAACAAGACCCCACTGAAACTAGATCAGAAGTTTCACAAAAAACAGAACTTCCGGATCCGGTCATCATTGGACGAGAGTTGGGAAAATGCAATTCCAACCACTCAAGTGCCATCGAAACTTCCGCATACATTTGCATTGCAACTGCTTGTAAATCATTTTCTAACTGGATACGATTATCGTAATGCTCTTCAAAGTCAACAATTGTAATCGGTGATCGATTTCGCGTCAAATGGGGTGCTGAAAATATATTTTTGGTAGGTATCGAAATCCCTGGATAAATCACAAAATAATGGGTATCTCGCAGAGAAGTCTCATGTAAAACCTCACCAATACCCTCAACAAATGCATTTTTACCAAATAAAAAGAATGGTACATCGGCACCTAGAAGTAGGCCTAAACGTATTAATTCTTGCCGAGAGAGGTTTAAATTCCAAAGATGATTGAGACCTAACAATGTGCTCGCCGCATCGGAAGAGCCACCACCAAGACCAGCGCCCATTGGGATATTTTTCACAAGGTCGATGTCTACACCAGATTGAACATGATAAGTTTTTTGTAATAAACGCGCAGCTTTGACAACTAAATCTTCTTCAGTTGGAACATTAGGAAGAGGATTAATACGTACTATTTGCATGTCATTTCTTAAGCGGAGTTTTACCTGATCAAACAAATCGATCAGTTGGAATACGCTTTGTAACAAGTGATAACCATCAGGACGTCGACCAGTAATGTGTAAAAAAAGATTTAACTTTGCTGGTGCAGGGATATTTAAGAAGTCTTCCATACGGTTAATCGATGATTAATCTGACTTCAATATCACCTTCCTGACTGGATCGTGTCATATTTAATCTTAGCAATTTATTGTTGGTATCCCAAGTATATTTGAGTAACCAACCATCTTGAATAATTTCTGAAACTTGACCCAAATCATTACGTTTGACTGAGCCAGGTGAGCCGGGTCTAGCAAAACCCGATAACCATGCCGATAGACCACGTGCAGGTATTGGTAATTGCGTCGCTTGCAAGACAAGTTGGTCTGCATCAACCGAGGTGGTGATGCGACCATTTTGTTCAAGAGTGGCCTTGCTTGGAGTAACATTTATTTTAGCGATCGAAGTGCCCAGAGGACCACGTATTTCAAGGTTATCACTTAGATTTTCATAACTTAATGAAAAAGCACCAGTACCCCCATTTTTGGTTTGATTAGACCGCATATTTACTGCAAATCGCCCATCCCATTGACGAGCAATTGACTCATCAAAAATTTCTGAACTAGACCAGTCGGGTCTTAAGCGTTTTATAGTCTCACGCAAAGTCGTATTACTGGCATTTATCGCTTCTGCTTTACGCCAAATTTTTTCAGCTTCTTCAGTTTGCCCTGTAACCCAAAGCACTTCACCTAAATGTGCGCCAACTTCAGCTTCAGCAAGTTGATTAAAAGATTGTTTTAGGTATTGGATAGCTAAATCACGATTACCTAAGCGGTAGTAAACCCACCCAAGACTATCAACGATATAGGGGTCGTTGGGATTAATAGAATTCGCTTGTTGGATTAGTTGTAAGGCCTCAGGAAGATTGATATTACGATCTGCAAAGGAGTACCCAAGCGCATTTAAAGCACTCGCATCATTAGGTTTTTGCTTGATGATCGAGCGCAAAACTTTTTCCATATTCGCAAAGTTGCCTAATTTTTCTTCTCCTAAAGCATATATAAATAAAATATTAGTATTTTGAGGCAAAGGCTTGAGAGCATTAATAATCTTTGCAAGTGCAACATTAGAAAGATCTTGATTATTAGATTTACTCAGGATTGGCAGAAGTTGCGTGAAGAACGTTTCACGTTTGGCAGGTGTTTGTGATTTTAAGTATTTAATTGTAGGTTCAACAGCTTCATTCCATTTGTTATTGAACATGAGTAGGGTGAGATAAACCTCTTTAGAATTAGTGTCAGAGTCTGGGGTTAACTCATCCCATAGTCTAGCAGCCTCTAAAGACGCCTCCCCAGATTGTGCCGCTAGAGCAATTTCCATGGCATGTTGCGCGATGAGGGGATTACGTGTATTTTTTGCTAAATTAAACATCGTTTGATAAGCAAGGGCAACTTCACCGCGTTGAAGAGCAACTTCCGCGGCTAAATATTGGAATATCTCACTGGCATATCTTTCATTTACATTTGCGGATGACTGCGCTTGGGCGACAGAAGGTGTCAGCCATAAATATGGCATGATGCTAATGAATGCAAGAGCAATAATTCGATGAATTTGATGTAAATTGTATTTATGCATTTCTCTATTCTATATAACTCTGAATAAATCCACTGAATATATGCCTGAATTACCAGAAGTTGAAGTAACAAAACTAGGGATTTCTCCTCAAATACTCGGAAAATCCGTAACGAAGGTACTGATCCATGACGGGCGCCTTCGTTGGCCAGTGCCGACCAACTTACCTCAGTTACTACTTGGCCAGGATTGCTTAGACATCAAGCGCCGTGGAAAGTACTTACTCTTCCAATTTCAAACTGGCTTCATGATTTTACATTTGGGTATGACGGGTGTGTTGCGGATTCAGAATACCCATGAACAAGCTAAAAAATACAATCGGGTAGAGTTTCAATTCGGAGATTTGGTACTGAGAATTCACGACCCCCGAAAATTTGGCTCAATCCATTGGCATCCTGCAGAGGCTGGCCCTATAGATCAGTTTCATCTACTAACTAAATTAGGTGTAGAGCCATTTGAGGCGGAGTTTTCCCTAGAAAAAGGTGGTGAATTACTTTATAAGAAATCACGCGGGCGAAAAATTAGCGTAAAACAATATCTTTTAGCAGGTCAAATTGTCGTGGGTGTAGGAAACATCTATTGTTCTGAGAGCTTATTTGAGGCTAAGATAAATCCCAAAAAACCAGCAGGAAAAGTCTCAAAGCAAGCCTATGAACGTTTAGCACATGCTATTCGAAATGTGCTGAAGAAAGCAATCAAGGCTGGTGGGAGTAGTCTGAAAGACTTTGTCCACAGCGATGGTGAACCAGGTCATTTTATGGTTTTAACGAAGGTCTATGATCGTGCCGGTTTGCCATGTAAAGATTGTGGTAAGCCCATACAACAAATCGTACAGGCTCAGCGTTCAACTTACTATTGCCCAAGTTGTCAAAAGTGAAAGATTTTTCAAAGAAGCTTCTAGACTGGTATGCGATTTATGGACGTCAGGGAATGCCATGGCAAAATCAAAAAGATCCATATCGAGTTTGGTTATCTGAAATTATGCTCCAGCAAACACAGGTGATTACAGTAAAGGATCGTTATGTTCAATTTTTACAAAGATTTCCTGAAATAAAAGATTTGGCGAATGCATCATTAGATGATGTCATGACCTTATGGGCTGGCCTTGGTTACTATACGAGGGCACGCAACTTACATGCATGTGCAAAAATTATTATGAAACAATATGCTGGAGAGTTTCCTCAAGATGCCTCCACATTATGTACTCTTCCAGGTATAGGTATGTCAACAGCTGCGGCGATTGCTGCTTTTTGTTACGAACAGAAAATCAGTATCCTTGATGCGAATGTAAAAAGGTTACTTGCTAGGGTATTTGGCATAGAGCAAGAGCTTAATAAATCAAGTGTGCATCAAGAGTTATGGCAAAAAGCCCAAAGCTTGGTTCCGATACAATCAGGCAATATGCCGCAATATACTCAAGCACTCATGGATTTTGGAGCGACCGTATGTACACCCAAAAAACCAAAATGTGATAATTGTATTTATCAAAAGTCGTGCTTTGCTTATATACAAAATAAAGTAGACCTTATACCAATCAAAGTTCAAAAAACAAAGAGTAAAGTTGTGCAGTCGGAGATGTTATTTATCGTAGCAAAAGAAGAGATTTTATTTGAATTAAGACCAGTGAATGGCATTTGGGGAGGCTTATGGAGCTTGCCGGAATCGCCATGGCAAGAAACATTCGAAAAAAAAATAGCGCCACTCGAATTGTCTTGCCAAGACTATGCTTCCTTGCCGAGTGATGTGATTCAATTTGCGTTTCAAAAAGCAAAAATATTAGCTCCACGTAAACATATTTTTACGCATCGAATTTTATATTTTCAAATTCGAATAGTTGTGATTGAAAAGCCATTTGTAGTAGATGCAAATAAGTTTCAATGGGTCAACATAAATAATTATGAAAATCTTGGGATGCCTACACCAGTTCGACAGTGGATTGAAGACTATAGCGGGCTTTGAATTTTATCTTGAGAAATACGATTTAACTCACGATGACGTTTTAAGATAGTCATTTTCTTAAACATATTATTAGAGCTATGCAGACAACTTTCATAGAGTTCGTTGACCATCGCAACGGAGCGATGTTGCCCACCAGTGCATCCAATGCCAATAGTTAAGTAACTTCTGCCATCGGTCTGATATTTAGGAATCCAATGATTAAGAAATTCAAAAATATCATTTTTTAATAAAAGAAAATCTGCTTGTTGATATAAAAAATCTTTTACGATGGGATCGTTCCCCGTTAGTTGCCTGAGTGATGTCTCGTAATAAGGATTTGCAATACACCGCATATCAAACAGGATATCAATATCTTGAGGGATACCATGTTTGTAGCCGAAGGATTCAAAGAGAAGAGTTAATCCCTGAACTTCCTCTTGAACAAACTCTTTCACCCAATTTCGAAGAGTATTTGAAGATAAATTAGTGGTATCGATATGATGCCCAATGTTACTGAGACTCAGTAACAATTCACGCTCAAGGTTGATAGACTCAGTCAGAGAGTTTTCTGATTGATGAGTAACGCTAGAGGAAAGAGGATGACGTCTTCTTGTCTCAGAAAAGCGATTAACTAATGTTGAATTCGCTGCGTCTAAAAATAAAACTGTAATTTCATGATTGGCTTTTAATTTAACAATCAGGATATGCAAGTTCTGAATTGAGCTGCCTTGCCGCCCATCAATAGCAATGGCGACTTGGCGATTACTTTTGGGATCTAAGCCTTGAATGAGATTCTCTAGAAGATGAACCGGTAAGTTGTCGATACAATTAAATCCAGCATCTTCTAAAGCCCTAATAACTACAGATTTTCCTGAGCCTGAGGTCCCAGTGATGATAAATAAATGCATTATTTAGAACCTTTTACACCAGATTCTTGTTGCATCATCTCCTTTTGACGCGATACAAAATCATCCAAGGTGTTAATGCCACGCAGTTGCAGGATCGTATTACGAACGGCTGCCTCAACAAGTACTGCAAGATTTCGGCCGGCAGCCACTTGTATTTTTACAGTGCGAATAGGCAAGCCTAGCACATCAATAAATTGTGACTCAAGTGGTAAACGCTCAAATTCACCTTCATTACGACGAACGAGTTGAACAATTAAGCGCAGTTTTAACTTACGACGGACAGCCGTCTCACCAAAAATAGTACGAATATCAAGAAGTCCTAAGCCTCGCACCTCTAATAGGTTGCGTAAAATACTAGGACAACGACCTTCCACATAATCAGGGCCTAAACGCGCAAAATCTACAGCATCGTCAGCGACTAAACCATGCCCTCTAGAGATGAGTTCTAACCCTAGCTCACTTTTACCTAAGCCAGACTCCCCGGTTAATAAAACACCTAGACCTAAGATGTCCATAAAAACACCATGCATAGTAATCTTAGGGGCACCGAGCTTTGTCAGATAAAGTCTCAAATAATCAATAACTTCTGAGGCTGCTAAGGGAGTAGAGAAAAGCGGGGTAGAGGACCTTTGACAGTATAGTTTTAAATCGTCACTTGGTTTTTCATCGTCAGCCACAATTAAACATGGCGGACGCATGGTCATGAGTTCCCCGAGTTGGTGACGTTGTTGGGCTTTTTGCAAGCGTAAAAGATATTTGATCTCAGGCTCACCACAGACTTGAAGTCTGCTAGGATGAATCAAATTGAGGTGACCTACTAAATCGGATGAAGAGGACGCTTCTTTGACGATGTTTGGATCGAAACAGCGGTCGGATCCTTCTTGGCCAGCAACCCAGTGCAGCTTTAACTCTTCAAAGTTTTCATCAAAAATATGTTGCGCACTGATCCCAATAAGTGACAGTTGCTGAATCATTTTTAATGCGTCCTATTTGTCATTTCAGCAAGAATGGAATTAGCAGAAAAAAACTCACGTAATAAAGAGCGTCTTGATTTGTCAGCTAAAATTTGCGCAATTTCAGAAAGTAGATCTAAATGTTTTTGAGTTGCGAATTCAGGAACCAATAAAAAAATTACAATATCAACTGCAATTTGATC
>JBBAKF010000045.1:0-18077 GCA_040403635.1 Polynucleobacter sp. | reverse complement strand
TTGTCGCATCAAATATAAAAGTTTGACACACTGATCTTCATCTTTTGCACAACTCTGTCCTGGTCTTGCTAAAAGTAAGGTCCACTTACCATAAACCTGTGGCATGAGAGAATCTTCAGGCGCTGGTTGCACTGGGTAAACCAAGTCACCATAATTCGTTTTTCCTCCAGAAGGCTTGATGACGTAAAAAGTCAAGTAAGAGGCAACCACTGGAGCTGCGAAAATAATAATGATTAGCCACATTTGCCACATGCCAGACTTGGCTTTTGTGGCATTGTTTACTTTACTCGCAGGGATTAAAGGCTCTTGATTTGTCATGTCAGGCATCTGAATAAATATCTATTATCGCAATGATTACGTTCTTTTGCGGAAAGAGGTAAAAATCCAATATAAAAAGGTCATTACTGCGAGTCCAAACCACTGAAATGCATATCCGTAATGAGTGTTAACACCACTTTTAAATGCTGGCAATGATTTGTCTAAACCATCACCGACCAACTTAGTTTGATCCCGTAATACAAAAGGCAGTAACCTCTCACCAAAAATAGCATCATCTTTGAGGTTGAGATTTTCCTGTATTTTTAAGCCATCACTTGCCCGGTTTTCCACTTCGGGCGCTAATTGATAAGTTTTTCCGCTATCCGGAAAAACAATGCCCTCAATCTTGACTTTATCTTGTTCAGTAATGATCTCAGGTACCCTATTAATTTGGTCGAAGCTTCTTGGAACCCATCCGCGATTAACCCACAGAATCGTCTCTAAGGGCGTATCGAGTCTTAGAGGCATTAATAAATTAAAGCCCGTTGCTATCCCTGTTTTTGGATCTTTACCCAAAGGGTGTGGGCGATTAGCTAACCAAATAGCCTGTTTTGGTAGCCAGTATCCTGTTGCCTGCATTTGGTAGTATTCCGTTTGCTCTAAACTCCATAATTGTGCATTCGCGCTTAATATTGGAAGAGTTGCTTTTCGATTGATTTCAGCGCTTAGCTGAATTTTTACTTCGGCTCTACGTAATTGCCATAAACCTAACTGGGTTCCCAAAATGACTAAAAATATCATTGCAATAAATGCGAATGGTCGTTTTTTGATATCCTGAATCATTCTAGATACAATCATGGATTACTTAAGTACCCATTTATGAAAATTATCATCCCAATCATCTTTTTATGTATCCTGGCGAGTCTTGCAAGTGCACTTTTTTTTATGATGCGCGACAAAGGATCGAGCTCTAATATGGTGCGTTCTCTTTTTATCCGTATTAGCTTATCGCTGCTTTTATTTGCTTCTGTTTGGATTGCCTATTCTTTTGGCTGGATTCAAAGCACTGGCATCAAAGTAGGTCAATAAAACTATCTAAAAAAAACCGCTGTGTAGCAGCGGTTTTCTTTTACATCCAATAAACTACGATGTATAGACCTAGCCAAACTACGTCGACAAAGTGCCAATACCACGCTGCCCCTTCAAATCCAAAATGATTGTCTGCAGTGAAGTGTCCTTTAATCATGCGACGCAAAATGACCGCCAACATAATAGCGCCTAAAGTAACGTGAAACCCATGGAATCCAGTTAACAAATAAAAGGTTGAACCAAAGATACCTGATGTCAACTTGAGGTTTAAATCATTGTACGCATGGACGTATTCGTAAACCTGAAAACAGACGAATATAAAACCTAAACCAACAGTTAAAGCTAAACCCGTAATTGCTTGCTTACGATGATTTTCACGAATGGCATGGTGGGCCCAAGTCACAGTCAATCCTGAGGCTAATAAAATTGCAGTATTAATCGTCGGAATTGGCCAAGGGCCCATCGTTTGAAATTGCTCTACCAATCCACCCGGTCCAGCGTTTGGCCAATTAGCCGCAAAGTTCGGCCATAAAAGCTGATTATCTATGTCACCCAACCACGGCATCGCAATACTTCTTGCATAAAAAAGTGCCGAGAAAAAAGCTCCAAAGAACATAATTTCTGAAAAAATGAACCAACTCATCGACCAACGATAAGAAACATCCACGTTAACGCTATTTAAGCCAGTTTCTGATTCGTGTATAGCATCACCAAACCACTGATAGAGTACGAAAAGAGTCCAAACTACTCCAGCTAAGGTAAGGTAAGCTGCCCAATCATGACCATTAACCCATTGAGACATGCCAAGACCAAAAGCCAATAAACCAATACTCGCTCGTACTGGGTGTCTAGATGGCTCAGGCACATAATAATAGGGTGCTTGAGTTGTCGGTGAAGACATAATGCTCTCCTAAAAAATAAACTTTAAAAACTACTTTGCTAAAACTGCTTTAACTATCAATAGAAGGATGTACATAAAAATAATTACACCCACCACACCTGCAATTATTACATGAACAAATGATAAAGAAGCCATATCTTCTTCCTGTCCACTGCCTTTACGTACTCCTAAAAACCCCCATAAAACGGCTTTCATCGATTTAAAGAATCGGATGATTTCGTTTTGAATTGACATTGATGTCCTTAAATTTTTGATGGCTTAACTTCACCTCTTACAACTGGACTTGCCCCTTGAATCTCAAAAAAGGTATATGACAAAGTGATTGTTTTGACATCTTTTGGAAGATCATTTCCGATAACAAAAAGTACTGGCATTTGCCGAGATTCATTAGGCGCTAAAGTTTGCTGCACAAAACAAAAACATTCAAGCTTAGTAAAGTGATTCGTTGCGACTTTGGGAGCATAACTAGGTATTGCTTGAGCGACCATGGGCTTATCAAGTTGATTTGTCACAGCATAAGTGATTTGATTTAGCTCGCCAGGGTGAACCACCATATAATTTTTCTCGGGCTTAAATAACAAAGCCCCTTTTATATTAGAGTCAAATTCTATAGTAATTGATCTGGAATAATCCACTTGGCTATTATCGGTAGCAGTTTTCTTTGCACCATATGCACGGATTCCATATTCATTTTTGTTGGTAACAACATTAATGCCAGTAATCTCACAGATGGCTTTATACATTGGGACTAATGCATATCCAAAACCAAACATGAGTAAGGCTACTATAAGTAGCCTCATCAGCATTTGACGATTTAGAGAAGCAATTGAAAACACAATATTTGTAATCTATCCCAGAATGAGTTTTTTTAAGATAATTGCCACAAAAAAAGCAATGGCAATACTGATCAGCGTGAAAGCCATTTTTTTATTTGAGATTGTGGTTTTTTCCATTAACTAAACTTATTTCACTGTCGGTGGTGTTTCAAAAGTATGGAATGGTGCAGGTGACGGTACTGTCCACTCAAGACCCTCAGCACCTTCCCATGCTTGTGCTTCTGCTTTCTTACCACTGCGGTATGTCGGAAGAACAACCGCGAGCAAGAAATACAGTTGAGATAATCCAAAGCCTAAGGCGCCAATTGATGCAATCGCGTTAAAGTCCGCAAATTGCACTGGGTAATCTGCGTAGCGTCTTGGCATTCCAGCTAATCCTAAAAAGTGCATTGGGAAGAAAGTAAGGTTGAAGAAAATCATTGATGACCAAAAATGAATCTTACCTCTTGTTTCATTGACCATAAAGCCTGTCCACTTCGGCGCCCAATAATAGAAGCCAGAGAACATAGCAAATAAGGAGCCTGCAACTAATACATAATGGAAATGGGCAACTACGTAATAGGTATCTTGAATACCGATATCAATTGGAGCCATCGCACAGATCAAGCCTGTAAAACCACCTAATGTAAACACAAATATAAATCCAATAGCCCACAACATAGGTGTTTCAAAGCTTAACGAACCTTTCCACATGGTTGCGATCCAATTAAATACCTTAACCCCTGTAGGCACGGCAATTAACATCGTTGCATACATAAAGAATAGCTGTCCAGTGACTGGCATACCTGTTGCAAACATATGATGTGCCCAAACTATAAACGACAGAATGGCGATTGATGATGTTGCATAAACCATCGAACTGTAACCAAATAGTTTTTTACGTGCGAATGTTGGAATTACCTCACTAACAATACCAAACGCAGGCAAAATCATAATATAAACTTCTGGGTGGCCGAAGAACCAAAAGATGTGTTGGTACATGACTGGATCTCCTCCGCCTGCAGCAGAGAAGAAGCTCGTGCCAAAGTGACGGTCTGTTAATACCATCGTAATAGCGCCAGCAAGAACAGGCATAACCGCGATTAATAAATAAGCCGTAATTAACCAAGTCCAACAAAACATCGGCATCTTCATGAGAGACATGCCAGGCGCCCTCATGTTCAAGATGGTTACTACAATATTAATGGATCCCATGATAGAGGAGGCCCCCATCAAATGGATAGCAAAAATTGTGAAGTCCATGCCCGGTCCCATTTGCACAGATAGTGGCGCATACAAAGTCCAACCTGCTGCAGTTGCACCACCAGGGGCCAAAAAGGATGCAAATAATAATATCGCTGCTACGGGCATAATCCAAAAACTAAAATTATTCATCCGCGCAAAGGCCATATCAGAAGCACCAATTTGAAGCGGAATCATAATGTTCGCAAAACCCACAAAGGCTGGCATGATCGCACCAAAAACCATGACAAGTCCGTGCATCGTGGTTAATTGATTAAAAAACTCTGGGCGAATGAACTGTAACCCTGGCTGGAACAACTCTAAACGGATTAACAAAGCCATCGTACCGCCTGCAAATAAATTCACGAGGGCAAAAATCAAATACATGGTTCCAATATCTTTATGATTGGTCGCAAATAACCAACGACGCCAGCCGTGAGGCATTGCATGGGCGTGGTCATGATGTCCGTGAGCTACATCGTGCGCTGTTGTTACCGTTGTCATATTTTTTACTCCAAATTTTTATTTGATGAATTTAAATTATTTAATCGCTGCTCTAGCTGCTACAAAATCACTTGGCTGAATCACTTCACCCGTATTATTGCTCCAAGCATTGCGAGTAAAAGTCATAACTGCGGCTAGCTCAGTATCTGACAGGCGTCCCCAACTTGGCATAGCATTTTTACCTTTTAAAAGAATTTGGTATTGTGATTCTTTAGGGCCGAGCGTAACCTTAGTTCCGTCAAGCGAAGGGAAAGCTCCACCGCCCTTACCATTCGGTTGGTGGCAAACCGCGCAATTAGTGGCATATACTTTTGCACCACGATCTTTGAGTTCAGCCAATGTAAAGGTCTTCGATGGATCATCAGCCAAGGCCGCCATTTCTTTTTTCTTCGCTGTTACCCATTTTGAATAATCTTCGTCAGAGACAACATTAACAACAATCGGCATGAAAGCATGCTCTTTTCCGCATAACTCAGAACATTGGCCACGATAAGTACCAATTTTTTCGGCTCTAAACCAGGTATCTCTTACGAATCCTGGTATTGCATCTTGCTTAACGCCAAATCCCTGAACTGTCCACGCATGAATGACGTCATCCGCAGTGGTAATCACACGCACTTTTTTGTTTACTGGCACAACAACTTCATTATCTACTTCCATCAAATAGGTATTTGATTTTTCTTCTAAATTATTAATTTGTTCACGCGTAGTCGACAAGGTTGAAAGAAAATTGATGCCTTCACCCTCTCCTTTTAAATACTCATAACCCCATTTCCACTGATATCCAGTTGCTTTAATCGTGATATCGGCATTGGTTGTGTCTTTCATGGCAACGACAGTTTTGGTTGCTGGCAAAGCCATTCCAATAACGATTAATAATGGAATTACTGTCCAAATGATCTCGACAGTAGTACTTTCATGAAATGAGGCCGGTTTATGTCCAAGTGATTTTCTATGCTTAACGATGGAATACAACATTACCCCAAAGACAGCTACAAATATTACTAAGCAAATGATCATCATGAACCAATGTAACCAATGGATATCTTCCATGATTTTAGTCACTGGTGCTGCGAAATTTAATTGCCTCACTGCAGGGCCACCCGGCATATCTGTGTAAGCAAAAGATAGAGGGATTAAAAATAAACCAAAAAATCCAGTGAAAAACTGGGTAAGTGTGCGCTGTAATTTCATTTTTTTTCCAAAAATATTTTTTATACTTCACACATTATATTATTGTTTCTTTAAATCTTGTTTGCTAGGTAACCACTTCAACATCTTGAATGTAAGTGAGTACTACTTTTTATAAGTTTTAAGTATGCTTTCAGGGGATATTCTTGTCACTCCAGGCTCTTTTCTGGGAACCTTCCAGGCATGTCCATAAACGATTTCTAATGTCAAACTCAATTTACTTTGGCTTTGTAAGGATGCATTGAGTGTCGCTTCTAATTGACCAGACTTTGCTTCTTGTTCGTTAATTAGGCCAATTTCCAATACATCCTTGATCAGGAGTTGGCTACTTTCGTACTCTAAATGTACATATTCCATATGCATCACTGGATCTGCAAATCCCGATTTGGTTAAGTGATCACCAATATCGTGCATATCTGGCCCTACTTTCCCTGTTTGAGAGAACATGTCCCGAAACTCCTTGCCAGTATCAGGCCCTAAATAACTAAACATTAATAAGCCCTGAGTTTTAAGGCAATTTCCTGAGTTTAAAAAAAATTGCGGGTATTCTTCCATGCCTAATGGCAATGGCCCGGCCCAAATCATTTCAAAGTGCTCCGTTAAAGATTGTTTATCGGTAAATTTCTCATAGGTATAAGTTTGAATAGATAGCTTTTTGAATGGGTTCAATTTTTGTAAGTATTTAGGTATCAAGCCTTTTTTTTTATCAGTCCATAAAACTGTCTGGGGATAGGTTTTTGATAGCAATTTAAACGTCTTTACCTCAAAGTACCCAAAAAGTAATGTGTTCTTAGGCTGTATTTTGATAAATGGCAAGTTTTGGGACATTCTTTCAGAAATTTCTGATGTCAGCCATAGCCAAAAGCGATGTTGTTGGGTGTTTAAATGGTTTTTCATTTTTTTAAAATTCACTTCATCAAAAAAGGCCATGTGAGTGCGTATTCAACTTTCACAAATCTTACGTTTTTTACTTCCTTGTTGTTGTGCACTATGTCAGCTTCGACAAGAGCATTCTATCTGTGATTTATGTTTAACAGAACTTACTGCGCAAATGCAAGCTAGTAAATGCCTACTATGTGGATCACCTAATAGGACGTGGGTTTGCAAATATTGTTTCTATGCAAAATGGGCTTTTGATCAAACAATCTTACTCTGTCACGAGTCTAGCCGATTAATCCCCCTTATCAAGGCATGCAATGATCGTGGGGAAATTAAACAACTCCCTGCAATTGTGTATGCCTGGCATCACTACAATTTACGGCATATGGCTCCTGTAGATCTGATTATTCCCCTTCCTCAGAATCCAAAGATATCCAAACAATTCGGTTATTGGTTCTCTCTTGAACTCGCAAAAAAATGGAGTCGGCTTGTGAAGACTCCCTACAATACAAAGATATTACTTATTCAGGATCTCACCCCACATAAAAATATGGCTTTGCCATCATTTAAACTCAATCCACTAGTCCTTTGTTCTAACCACCTTTACAACCTAAGAATATCCATCATCATGCCCATACTTCAAAGTGAACTTGTTTTAAATGATTTGGCTCTATTATTTAAAGGCCAAGGCGTGAAATGGGTTGCATTTTGGGCTCTTACACGCCCTGCCAAAAAGGATTTCTACTAATGTTTAATATTGTTCTTGTCCATCCGGAAATTCCGCCCAATACTGGAAATATTATTCGCCTTTGCGCTAATACTGGATGTACGCTACATTTGATCGAACCACTTGGATTTCCACTGGAAAGTACCCGTTTAAAAAGAGCTGGTCTTGATTATCATGAGTTTGCCAATTTACAAGTACACCGTCACTGGCAAGAATTTATAGAACTAGCCAATCCCCAGCCCTCGCATTTACATGCACTCACCACAAAGTCTAGCCATTCTATTGGCAAAGCATCATTTCTAGAAAACGATTATTTGATATTTGGATCTGAGACTAGTGGGCTTCCCCAAGCAGTTCGTCAGGCCATCCCAAATGAGCATCATTGGCGACTTCCAATGATGCCAAATAGCAGAAGTCTAAATTTATCGAATAGTGTGGCTGTAGTTGTTTATGAAGCTTGGCGACAAAATAACTTTAAAGGGGGTATTTAAGCTTTATTCATTGCGAGGATCACGCGCCATGATTTCTAATACGGCTTGCTGGGCAGTCAACTGGCCAGTGAGAACGTACACAACAGCTTGCACGATAGGCATTTCTACATGGTGCGTGTTGGCTAACTTCATTACTGCTTGGGCGCACCGAACACCCTCTGCTACATGACCTAGCTGGCTTAATATTTGCGACAACTCCTCTCCCCGCGCTAATGCTAGCCCAACTTGACGGTTTCTCGAAAGGTCTCCTGTAGCTGTCAGTATTAAATCCCCTAAGCCAGTCAATCCCGAAAAAGTTTCGGCATGAGCCCCCATAGCTATACCTAAACGCGTCATTTCAGCCATGCCTCTTGTGATGAGAGCCGCACGTGCATTAAGACCCAGTTGTAAGCCATCTGCAATGCCTGTAGCAACTGCCAATATGTTCTTAATTGCGCCCCCCAACTCCACGCCAATCACATCATCGGAGGCATAAATACGCATATTGCCGTGATGCAACGCGGTCTGAGTAATAGAACATAAGTCCTGATTTTTGCTCGCAACAGTCAATGCGCAAGGTAATCCTCTAGCAACTTCCACGGCGAAACTCGGTCCAGATAAAATTCCTGATACTACGCCATCGGAATTGGGGAACTTTGCAAAAAGATCAGCGAGGATTTCATGGGAAAGCTTTCCATTATCTGGGTCAATTCCCTTACACAACCAGATCCAATATTTTGGAAATTTACCAAGTTCTAGCAATCTTTGAGCAACATTTTTTAACCCTGAAAAAGGTGTTGCAATGATTAATAAATGCTGAGGATCATTTGGAATCGCAAAAATATCTTGCCATGACGTTGTAATCTTTAAATGACTAGGTAACTGGATATCAGCCAAATAGTGGTGATTAGTTCCTTGCTCTCGCATGATTTTTGCCTGAGTTTCAAGTCTAGGGCACAAAGTAACTTGAGCAAGAGAGGCTTTAGACCTTGCAGCATGAATAGCCATTGCGGTTCCCCATGAACCCGCTCCAATGATGGATACTTTCATGGGGTTGGTCAATTTACTCATTGACTAGTTTGGCAGAATAATCCCTGAACCTTCGTCAGCATTGTTATTGACCTGTTTACGATCTTCATACAATTGATGAAAGTTAATTTCTGCTAAGTGAATTGGTTGAAATCCTGCACGACCAATTAAATCAGCAATATTTGACCTTAAATAAGGATAAATAATGCTTGGGCAAGCAATTGCCAACATCGGCTCTAACTGTTCAGCCGGAATATTCTTTAACTCAAAGATACCGCCTTGTTGTGCCTCAACCAAAAATAAGACCTTATCCTCTAGGCGCGTAGTAACGTTTCCAATCACAATCACTTCATATAAATCACCTTGCAACTGCCCAAATTGAATATCAACCTCTATTTGTATGGTTGGCTCACCAGGGGTTAAAAAAATCTGCGGTGCATTAGGTTGCTCAAGAGAAATATCTTTTAAGTAAATTCTTTGAATTTGAAAGATTGGATTATTTACTTCATTTGATGCTGATTGGTTTGAATTTTCTGACATTCAATTTCCGTTCGATTGGTTGGTTAGTTTTGTAAAAGTGAATCTAATTTACCGGCTTTATCGAGTGCCGATAAGTCATCAAACCCACCGACATGAACTTCACCAATATAGATTTGGGGAACCGTTCTTCTCCCAGTTCTAGACATCATTTCATCCCGTTTGACGGGATCTAAGTCAATTAAAACTTTCTCAATGTCTTGTACCCCTTTGCTCGCTATTAGCTTTTCAGCCATCCTACAAAATGGGCATACCTGAGTGCTGTACATCAATACATGTGGCATATTCTCTCCAATTACTTAACCAGAGGCAGGCCAGCCAAATTCCACGCTTTGATGCCACCCTCTAAACACACTACATCCGCATAACCCTCTTTTAGCAGCTTACTAACAAAAGAGGCTGATTTTGCACCAGTTTCACATACTAAAATAACCGGAGAAGACTTATCGAGACGCATAAAAGCAATATTTGGTATTAAATCTTGGGCGTTTGCTTGCCGAGCTCGGGCAATATGTCCTATTTGGTAGTCTTCTGAAGCACGAATATCTATAATATTGGCTCGACTACGATTAATCAATTGCGTCGCAATTGCGGGGGACACACCCACTTTACCTTGAATTAATCCCTGTAAATTAGGGGCCAATAGCAGTGTGCCACTCACAAGCATTAATGCAAGTAAGATAAGATTATTAATATTTGATATAAATTCCATTCAACAATTATAGAGTGATGTTATGAAACAGTTAGTTCTTATTCGACATGGTGAATCTTCTTGGAACCTAGAAAATCGATTTACAGGCTGGGCAGACGTTGATTTAACGCCCAAAGGCGAGCAACAAGCCTTTGAAGCTGGGCAAAAATTAAAAGCCCAAGGGTTTAATTTTGATATCGCATATACCTCGGTTCTAAAAAGGGCTATTAAGACTTTATGGCACGTTCAAGAGCAAATGGACCTCATGTGGATACCCACTGTACACAGCTGGCGCCTTAATGAACGTCACTATGGAGCTCTTGCTGGACTGAATAAAGCTGAAACAGCTGATAAATACGGTGCAGAACAGGTTCATATTTGGCGTCGTTCCTACGATGTTCCCCCACCCTTACTTGAAGAAAATGACCCTCGTAACTCATTTTCTGATCCTCGTTACGCAAAATTAAGCTCTGCAGAAATCCCTCGGGGTGAATGTCTCAAAGACAATGTCCAACGGGTATTGCCTTTGTGGAACGACTCCATCGCACCGGCTCTTAAATCGGACAAGAAAATTGTGATCTCCGCCCACGGAAATAGTATTCGTTCCCTGATTAAGTATATTGACCAGGTTTCAGACTCAGACATTATGGAAATTAATATTCCTAACGGTCAACCACTAATCTATGAATTCGATGATAATCTAAAGCCTATGCGACACTTTTATTTGGAATAAACTATGCGCCAACTCTTTAAAAACATCCTTTGGGTTTCTTTTGGTGCCTTTGCTGGAGTTGTGATTACATGGCAACTTTCAGCGACTGCGCAACAATCTGCAGCACTTCCTCTAGATGAACTCAGGCTGTTTTCCACTGTATTTGGTAGTGTTAAGCGAGATTATGTAGAGCCTATTGACGATAAAAAACTCATTACGGATGCTGTAAAGGGGATGGTAAGTAGTTTAGATCCACACTCTGCCTTTTTAGATACCAAAGATTTTTCAGAGATGCAGGAACAAACTCAAGGTAAGTTTGCTGGACTAGGAATTGAAATTTCTTCCGAAGATGGTTTAGTCAAAGTCATGAATCCGATTGAAGATACTCCTGCCGCAAAAGCAGGACTCTTGGCGGGTGATCTTATCACTCGCCTAGACGACAAGCCAGTTCGTGGGATGACTTTAGATCAGGCCGTTCGAAGAATGCGTGGTGAGCCAGGTACAAAAATTACACTAACAATTTATCGTAAATCTGAAGAGCGTACTTTCCCGGTCACGATTACACGAGCAGAAATTAAAGTGCAGTCTGTCAAAACTAAAGCTTTGGAAAATGACTTGCTTTGGGTTCGGATTACAAGTTTCCAAGAGCGCACAGTGCCTGACCTTGCAAAAAAAATGGCGGATGCCTATAAATTAAACCCCAATCTGAAAGGAGTTATTTTAGATTTGAGAAATAATGGCGGTGGTATCTTACAAGGGGCTGTAGGCGTAAGTGCGGCTTTTTTACCCTCAGGTTCGACAATTGTTTCAACAAAAGGTCAGTCCAATAACAGTCAGCAGTTATACAAAGCAGAGCCTGATAACTATAAGCTTTCGGAATCTACCGATCCACTGGCTGGATTACCTGAAGTATTTAAAAAAATTCCTTTAGTAGTCCTTACAAATGCGTATTCTGCATCGGCTTCGGAAATTGTTGCTGGGGCTTTACAAGACTACAAACGTGGCACGATTATGGGTAAAACCACCTTTGGTAAAGGCTCAGTCCAAACAGTTCGTCAAATTACTAAAGATACCGCTCTCAAAATTACCACTGCTTACTACTACACCCCTAGCGGCAAGTCGATTCAGGCTTATGGCATTAAACCAGATATTGCAGTTGATCAAAATGCAGACGGCGATCCATTTGATGTACTAATTTCTCGTGAAATTGACAGCGAAAATCATTTAAAAAATAAACAAAAATCTGAAGACAAGTTAATGTCTGAGCGCGAAAAAAGACGGATGGAAGAATTACAAATCCTCGAGGAAAAAAATTCTACATTGACGCCTGAAGAAAGGGCAAAAGAAAAAGCTAAAAGACCTCCTGAATTTGGCTCAGCTGAAGATTTTATGTTGACTCAAGCCAAAGCCCACCTAACAGGGAATACAGTCATTCGCTCTAAATCTAAACTTGAGTAAGGAATTGATTACTGCTAATGGATGACCTTGAACTACTGAGATATTCAAGACATATCCTCCTAGAGGAAATTGGCATCGAGGGACAACAGCGCATTAATGATGCCCATGTTTTAATCATTGGAGCGGGTGGTTTGGGTTGCGCATGTGCCCCTTATCTTGCAGCTGCAGGCATTGGATCTATGAGTATCATGGACCATGATTTGGTTGATCTCACCAATTTGCAACGCCAAATTATGCATACAACTGACAGCGTAGGCGCCCCAAAAGTTACGTCGGCGAAGAAGATGCTCAGTACATTAAACCCTCATGCTCGGATTGAGGCAATTCAAGAAAAAGCGAGTTCGCAAACCTTAAAGGATATCTTGCCTAAAGTAGATATTGTTGTTGATTGCACAGATAATTTTAAAACTAGACACCTCATTAATAAGCTGTGTTTCTATTTTAAAAAGCCTCTCATCTTTGGTGCAGCGATTCAGTTCGATGGTCAAGTCTGCGTCTTTAACCACCAAGATGAAAATGCAGCTTGTTACGCCTGTATTTTTCCAGAGGAAGAAGGATTTACAGAAGTTTCTTGCGCGACTATGGGCGTCTTTTCACCGCTTGTGGGTGTTATTGGATCGATTCAAGCAGCGCAAGTTTTACAAATGCTAACGCATTCTGGTTCGCCTTTAATTGATAAGCTCTTGATGTGGGATGCTCGTCAAAGCACGATGTCGCAAATTAAAATCAAAAAAGTAAGTTCCTGTAAGGTATGCGGAAGCTCTTAAATTTTTGAAAGATCTTTTATTAATTGCGCTTGTATTTTTGGTTCATAAGTAATTAATATTTTATTTAATGCTTGTTGTAATTTACTCATGTCAGACTTTAATATCTCTCTCTTGACCGTCAATATTTGACTGGCATGCATTGAAAACTCTGTCAAACCCATAGCAATTAATAGACGTGTCAATTTTGAATCGCCCGCCATTTCACCACAAATAGAAACAGATTTTTCAGCTTCCTGACAATCATGAATAACCTTGTAAATCATACTTAATATTGCAGGGTGCACAGGATCATACAAATGGGCAACTGAACTATCCGAACGATCTATACCCAGTGTGTATTGAATGAGATCATTTGTTCCAATCGATAAAAAATCAAAATATTTTAAGAATATCGGGAGAATAAATACCGCAGCAGGTAACTCGATCATAGCCCCTACACGAATCTCTGGGTTATAGGCAATACCTTTTTTATCCAATTGTTTTTTTGCTTGTGCAATCAGTTCAAAAGTTTGCTCAATTTCATTCGCCTGAGCAAGCATAGGGATTAAAATTTGCGCTTTTCCATGCGCTGACGCCCTCAATATCGCTCGTAACTGCTCTAAAAAAATATCCGGCTCACTCAATGACCAACGAATACCTCTTAATCCTAAAGGGGATATATCAGAGGTAATAGTTTCTATTTCCGTATCTAAGTTTTTGTCCGCACCAATATCGATAGTTCTTATATTAATTGGAAGCCCATGCATCGCCATGACTGTTTGTGCATAGGCCTGATATTGCTCCTCCTCAGCAGGAATACCGTGTTCGCGATTCATAAATAAAAATTCTGAACGAAACAATCCGATGCCTAATGCCCCTTTTCCTAAAGCATCTTTTGCATCCTCAGGCATTTCGATATTCGCCATTAAGGTGATTTTTTTTCCGTCTAAGGTCTTTGTCGGCGTATGTTTTAAAAGTTGCAGTTTGTTTTTTGCTAAACGTAACTCCGCTTGACGATGACGGTACTCTTCTAAAATAATCTGCGGTGGATCTACAATCACGAGACCACGATCTCCATCCACAATTAACCAGTCATCTTGCTCAATCAAAGTCGAGGCATTTTTAACACCTACTGCAGCAGGAATATCTAAGCTTCTTGCAACAATCGCTGTATGAGAGTTCTTTCCCCCTAAGTCAGTTACAAATGCACAAAAATTTAACTCTTTAAATCGCAACATATCATGTGGCGCAATATCCTGTGCCACAATGATGACCTCTGAGCTTTCTCGATCTAATTTTTTTTGTGGAAGTAGTATCTCGTTTTTATGCGTTCCCTGTAAAGCTACGAGAATTCTTTCTATGACTTGTCGAAAGTCAGCGCCTCGCTCTTTTAAATAGGGATCATCAATACTTTCAAATCTATCTAATAAATCGTCTAATTCTGTCGTCAGCGCCCAAGCGGCATTAAAACGTCTTTTTTTAATAAGTTCAATTGGTTTTTTTTGTAACTCAGGATCATCTAAGATCAGTTGATGCACCTCTAAAAAAGCTTCCATCTCTTCAGGAGCATCTTCTGGAAGGCTATTTTTTAAATCGATTAATTCTTTTTTAGCAATTTCGAAAGCATCATAAAGCCTTTTTAACTCTTGCTCTTCTTCACCTTCTTGAATGAATCGATGATTAACCTCAAGAGATGCCGAGGAAATTGTCAATGCACGTCCTATGGCAACGCCATTTGACACAGAGAGGCCTGATATGACAAACGTCATCCGCCCTCTCCAAAGTAATCATTAATTAAAGCCTTAATGGCATCAAAAGCTTCTTGCTCTTGCTCTCCATGAGTTTCAAGAACAACCTCACTACCAATTCCGGCAGCGAGCATCATCACCCCCATAATACTTTTAGCATTTATTTTTCTACCCTTACGCTCCAACGTCACTTCGCAGGGGAATTGGCTTGCGAGTTGGGTCAGTTTCGCTGAAGCTCTTGCATGCAAGCCCAACTTATTAATAATTTGAATAGTTTCTGATGGCATAAATGTTCTTATTGCTAAGATACTTTACTAGAATCTCTAATTTTGATGACGCCTTGCTGTCCACCCTGAAGAGATTTTTCAACAATCTGCTCAATTGGCTCATGTCGGTGTGAGATGGCACGCAATAACATAGGTAAATTAACGCCTGTGACAACTTGGATGTCCTTCAAAGAGTGCGTATGATTAATCAGGCGACTCGCAACATTAGAAGGTGTAGCACCCATAATATCGGTGATCACTAAAACCTCTTCTTCACCTTTAAAACCATCAACTTTAGAAATTAACTTATTTAAAGTTAACTTTACATCCTCATGCGGAGGTACATTTACTGCAGATACATTCTCTGGTACTTGACCATAAATATGCTCGACAAAATCCAACATGGCACTTGCCAGTGGCGTATGGGCAACAATGAGAATTCCAGCCATAATTAATTCCTGATACTTTTTTCAAGTTGATCAAGCCAAAATTTGGCAACATCAAATTCCGTCTGCTCAGTAATTTCTACAAAACCTGTCGGACTCGTGACATTGATTTCTGTTAAGTAATTCCCTATGATATCAAGTCCAACAAGAAATAAGCCACGCTTTTTGAGTATTGGACCTAATCGCGCTGCGATTGCAACCTCATGTTCTGACAGAGGCTTTGCAACACCCTTACCTCCAGCTGCCAAGTTACCACGTATGTCTCCATCCTGAGGAATTCTTGCTAGGACATAAGGTGTTGCCAAACCATTAATCAATAATAGCCTCTTATCTCCATCTTTAATTTCAGGCAGATATTTTTGCGCCATAAGGCTGCGTTGACCATACTCACCTAAAGTCTCAACAATACTACCCATGTTCAAACCATCTGGTCCCACGCGAAAAACACCCATCCCACCCATACCGTCTAATGGTTTGATGACTATGTCTTGGTGCTGTGCATGAAATTCTTTAATCTGTTGTAAAGATCTTGATACCAAAGTCGGCGCTATCAATTCAGTGAATTCTAAAATGGATATTTTTTCAGAGTTATCTCTTAAAGAACTTGGGGCATTCATCACTCGAGCCCCAAGCCTTTCGGCTTGCGATAACAGCCATGTATTTGCTAAATACTCTACTGTGAATGGTGGATCTTGACGCATGACCACCATGTCGAAACCTTGCAGGCTTTGTAATTTTTCATTAATCACGCCGTACCACGCTTCTTTTGTTAAGTCGATCACGAGTTCCTGGCAATTGGCCAGCACCTCTTGATTCACAAAACATAAACTATTGGCATTAGCATGAAATACTTGGTGACCCGCAGAAAAAGCTGCTTTCATCATTGCTAAGCTTGAATCTTTGTACACCTTAAAAGTATCCAGCGGATCAGCAATAAATAGCAGCTTTAACATGATTACTCTATATTAGGATCAGTGCGCTCTAACTCTAAAGAGGCTGCTAGCAAGGCTAAGCGAGCAACAACACCATACAAATAAAACCGATTTGGTACTGCACTGCCAGGCTTTGCCGTTACATCTGGTATGGCATTTTGTTCAAATGCTAAAGGCACAAAATGCATCCCAGGAGCATTTAAAACCTCATTAGGACCCCTGCCTGTGTGGACTCGATAAAATCCACCAACAACATATCTATCAATCATGTACACCACAGGTTCAGCGACAGCCTCATTCACTTTTTCAAATGTATGTACACCTTCTTGAATAATGACGTCATGCACCTCTAAACCTTCTTTAATCACACTCATCTTGTTGCGATCACGGCGATTTAATTCCTTTAACTCACTCGGATCATGAATCGACATGATCCCCATACCGTATGTTCCTGCATCAGGCTTTACGACCAAATAAGGCTTTTCTTTAATGCCCATCTGTTTATATTTTTTAGCCACTTTTTTAAGTAGTACAGAGGCCTTCTCTTGCAACTCTTCTTCACCGATACGTTCATTAAAATCAACATTTTTGACAGTCGCAAAATATGGATTTAATAACCAAGGGTCGATATCGAGCACCTTAGTGAATTTTTTAATGACATCATCATAAGCTTCAAAATGATTCGATTTACGACGTGTTGACCAACCCGCATGCAGAGGCGGTAAAACATATTGTTCATGAATATTTTTTAATATATCAGGAACCCCTGCAGATAAATCATTGTTTAATAAGATAGAGCAGGGATCAAAATCTTTTAATCCTAGTCTTCGACCCTTTAATCCCAAGCGCACTAAAGGCTCTAAAACTAAGCGTTGACCATCAGGAAGATCAACATTAGTCGGCTTTGTAATCTCTTCAGAAAGACTACCTAAGCGCACATTCAATCCAGTTTGTCGCAATATCGCCGCTAAACGCGCTACATTTTGTAAATAAAAGACATTGCGTGTGTGACGCTCTGGAATCAATAATAAATTTCTAGCCTCAGGACAAATTTTCTCAATCGAAGCCATTGCTGCTTGCACAGCAAGGGGCATCATTTCTTGAGAAAGATTATTAAATCCGCCTGGAAACAAATTTGTATCAACTGGAGCTAACTTAAAGCCCGAGTTACGTAAATCAACGGAACAATAAAATGGAGGCGTGTGATCTTGCCACTCTAAACGAAACCAACGTTCTATCGTAGGTGTAGCGTCTAATACCTTTTTCTCTAATTCGAGTAAAGGACCAGTAAGTGCAGTAATTAAATGAGGAACCATACCCCTATTGTATTTAAATTTTAAGAAGTAGTAAAAATTCTAGCTTTTATCGATTAGATATAAAAAAAGGGCATCCTTAGATGCCCTTCAATCAATTGCTATTTATAAGAGAAATATCAC
>JBBAKF010000044.1:0-18149 GCA_040403635.1 Polynucleobacter sp. | reverse complement strand
GCCTTTTGCATACAATCAACAATCGTCGGCGTGGAGTTCATGATTGTGCCGTCCCAGTCCCACACAATCATTTGATAACGTAAATTCTTGGTCTTCATATTGCTTTCTCTGAATTTATGGCAAGTGCGCTGTCAATACCAAACCCCTCAGGTAATGGTGCTTGTATTTGCATTTTTTCCTTTGTGGACGGATGTATAAAGACTATACGAAATGCATGAAGCATGAGTCGTTTAACACCAACTTTTTTATCTAAATGTTCATCCCCATATTTATCGTCCCCAAGAATCGGGTGACCAATATGCTGTAAATGAACCCGAATTTGATGCGTTCGCCCTGTTTTAAGAATGGCTTCAGCCACAAAACACTGTTCTTGATGGGATAAACCCACACTTTTAATCATGGTTAAGCTGGGCTGTCCGTGATCATCCACTTTGACACGACGCTCGCCATTAGCTAATAAGTACTTATGTAAGGGATATTGCAGTGAGACATGGCCACGCCCACCTAAAAACTGTCCATGAGCGACCAAAACGTAGCGTTTATCTACTTGACCTGCGCGCATCTCTTCATGCATTGCAGTCAGTGCACTTCTTTTTTTGGCCAACATCAAAACTCCCGAGGTGTCTCGGTCCAAACGGTGCACCAACTCTAAGAACTTCAGCTCAGGACGCGCAATGCGTAATGCCTCAATCAAACCTAGGGAAACTCCTGATCCACCATGAACCGCCAATCCAGATGGTTTATTGACAATCAATAAAAAACTATCTTCAAAGAGGATCGGCATGTGCTCAGATATTTTTTTGGCCGAGTATTCAACTTGCACATCTTGAGATACATCTTCACGATGTGCAATCCGAATAGGAGGAATCCGCAAAATATCTCCAGCCACAATCCGCGATGTCACTGTGGCTCTCTTTTTGTTAATCCTGACCTCTCCTGAGCGAATAATCCGATAAATATGACTTTTAGGGACGCCTTTGGCCCACTTAAGGAGAAAATTATCCAGTCTTTGCCCCTCCTCTTCTGCCGAAATAGTAATTTGACTAACGCTAGATTCGGACATGAGTGAGGGTATTTAGGGTCATTAATTAAGTTGTTGTGGAATATTTATACTAAAAACAAAGACTTTGCAATATAATTGGTCGATAGTGGCATTATAAAACTTCGGTGGTCAAGAATTTCAATCACAATGTTTTCACCCCAGTTTTATCACATTGACACTAATTATAGCTAGGGAAGGCATTTTCCCCAAGGTAGCTCCCCCCTTGTTGAAATGAGGAGCAGATATTGAATGCTCTTGTGGAGCATGAGTGGATTTTAAACAGATATTTGTGAACGCCAAGTGGCTGTGTTTAGCCCTAGCGAGCATGCGAAGCAGTAAATTTAATAATTTGTAAGTTATTAATTACTCAAGATTTTTGGATATTGTAAAAATATCCTAGTGGCAAGCCACCTAGTTTGCCTCATCCTCGCTCTGTTAAATCTTCTTTTGCTAAAGCGCTTTCTGAAAAGGAAATTGTTATGAAAAGAATGTTATTTAACGCAACCCAACAAGAAGAACTCCGCGTTGCTATTGTAGATGGGCAAAAATTAGTTGATCTTGATATTGAATCCGCAGGTCGTGAACAACGCAAAGGAAATATTTATAAAGGAGTGATCACGCGTATTGAGCCCTCCTTAGAAGCTTGCTTCGTCAATTACGGTGAAGAGCGTCACGGGTTTTTACCATTCAAAGAAATTTCTCGTGCCTATTTTGCTGAAGGCATTGACATCAAGAAAGCCACCATTAAAGAGGCCCTTAAAGAAGGTCAAGAAATTATCGTTCAGGTGGAAAAAGAAGAACGTGGCAATAAAGGCGCAGCACTCACAAGTTTTATCTCCTTAGCCGGTAGATATTTAGTCCTGATGCCAAACAATCCTCGCGGCGGTGGTGTTTCTCGTCGTATTGAAGGGGAAGATCGTCAAGAGTTGCGTGAAGCCATGGCTGGTCTTGAAATTCCCGATGGGATGAGTATTATTGCCAGAACTGCGGGTATCGGTCGTGACACCACAGAATTACAATGGGATTTGAGCTATTTGATGCAGCTGTGGACAGCGATTGATTCCGCTGCTCAGTCCAATCAAGCCCCTTTACTCATTTACCTCGAATCAAGCCTCGTGATTCGTGCTATCCGTGATTATTTCCAACCCGATATCGGGGAAATTCTCATTGATACAGATGATATCTTCGAACAAGCCCAAGCATTTATGTCGGTTGTCATGCCCGACAATATGCTAAAAGTAAAACGCTATAAAGAAGATGTCCCCCTGTTTTCGCGCTTTCAAATTGAGCATCAAATTGAAACTGCCTATTCAAGAACTGTGAATTTACCCTCAGGTGGCGCCATCGTCATCGACCATACAGAAGCATTAGTTTCGGTAGACGTGAACTCAGCACGTGCAACACGTGGCTCCGACATTGAAGAAACAGCAACACGAACCAATCTTGAAGCTGCTGATGAAATTGCTCGTCAAATGCGTTTACGCGATTTAGGTGGCCTCATTGTGATCGACTTCATTGATATGGAGTCCACAAGGAGCCAAAAAGATGTCGAAAACCGTATTAAAGATGCTCTCAGACATGATCGCGCACGCGTACAAACTGGCAAAATTTCTAAATTTGGCTTACTTGAACTATCCCGTCAGCGTCTACGACCGGCCCTCTCTGAAGGTAGTCATATCACCTGCCCACGCTGTACTGGTACAGGTCATATTCGCGATACCGAATCTTCTGCTTTGCAAGTTCTGCGGATTATTCAAGAAGAGAGTATGAAAGAAAATACTGCCGCTATTCACTGTCAGGTTCCCGTCGATGTCGCTGCTTTCTTGTTGAATGAAAAGCGTTCTGAAGTGATTAAGATTGAAACACGCTCCAAGGTAAATGTGCTGATGATTCCGAATAAGTATTTGGAAACTCCGCACTACAAACTCGAAAGATTGCGTCATGATGATCCAAGGCTTGATCAAGTCAAAGCCAGTTACGCCTTTGCCGAAGAAGTTGCCAAGGAGATGGAAGAAGATACGATCGTAAGTAAGAGTGCGCAGGCTGTGCCACCACGTCAAGTAGCTGCGGTACGCGGTATTACTCCAAGTCAACCGGCTCCAGTCAATCAACGACAGGAGTCATTAAGAGCTGACGCTATTTCTAGCGCTACCCAATCCACAGGCTTTATGGGCTTTTTAAAACGTCTATTTGGCGGTTCTGAATCCACTCCTGCCGCAACACCGGTAGTCGTCGAAGCACCAAAACCGAACGAGCGCCCTGCCCGTAAAAACTCCCAACGTCGCGGACGTCCCAATAACGATCGACAAAATGATGCTGCACAGAAGAAGTCCGATCAGCCAACAGATACCGCAGCCCTTAGCGAAACACCAAGTTCGACAGCAACAGATCAAACGACTAAACCACGTCGTGGGCGTAACCAACGTCCTGAGGTAGATAAGTCCGAAGACGCGCAAACTATGCAGTCAGCCGATGCGGTAAGTACCTCAGCAGATTCGAAAGAAGGTAGTGAGGAAAAACGTCGTTCCCGGAATCGTCGTAATCGTAACAGGAACAAAGACCGTGCTGAGAGAACAGATCAAACGCCCGCAGATGCCACACAAACCAGCAATACAACAGCATCTTTAGATTTTGCATCTCCAGTAATGATTGCATCTGAAGAAGCACCTAGTTTGCGTCCCTCGCCTGCGGACCTGGTTATTAATATGACTCCAATTGCACCTGTTGTTCCGGTGGTCATTACTCCTCAAGCACCAACACCACTGCCTCACGTTGCGGTCCAAGAACTACATCGTGAACCTCTCGACATCGTGCTGGCACAAGTTGGTCTCGTGTGGGTGGATACCAATCCCCAACGACATCAGGAAGTGTTACAGCAAATTGCTGAGCAACCTAAACCGCTTCATGTTCCCCGTGTACCTAAACCAGCAGCCCCTCCTTTAGAAGGGCCAATGATTTTGGTAGAAACCGGTGGTGCCGAGCACGTTGTGCATTAAGTTGTATTGAATAAATTGGGAATGAAAAAAATCATCCCTATTTCTGCGATCGATGCACTGCATAGTAAAACTACGCATGCGATTGTTCCGTCAGTCTTAAATCAACCTTCGGGAGTCTTGATCGACTCCCGCAAGAGGGCACTGCACGATTTAAGAATTTCTGTGACTGATCGTTGTAATTTTCGCTGCCCCTACTGCATGCCCAAAGAGATTTTTACCAGCGACTACAATTATCTCGGCCAAAAAGAACTTCTCACTTTTGAGGAAATTACACGACTCGCCCATATTTTTATTAGCCATGGTGTAAAAAAAATTCGTCTTACAGGTGGCGAACCCTTGCTTCGTAAAGGGATAGAAGAGTTAGTCGCGATGCTCAGTCCCCTGCAAACCTTGGATCAGAGCCCTCTTGATCTAACCCTCACTACTAATGGCAGTCTTTTGAAAAAGAAAGCACAAGCCCTTAAAGATGCCGGGCTTAAAAGGATTACCGTGAGCCTAGACGGTATTCATGACGCCACCTTTCGGAAGATGAATGATGTTGACTTTGCCGTGGGTGATGTCCTTGAGAGTATTGAGACTGCCTTACAAGTAGGCTTTGAATCTGTCAAAGTGAATATGGTGGTCAAAAAGGGTGTTAACGATCAAGAGATTGTGCCCATGGTGAAACATTTTAAAAATACCGGGGTGATTGTCCGCTTTATCGAATATATGGATGTTGGCAATACGAATGGCTGGCAAATGCATGAAGTAGTCCCCTCACGCCAAGTGATCGAAAAAATCCATGCGCAGTATCCTCTAACCCCCATTGATCCCGATTACCTAGGTGAAGTCGCCCAACGTTGGGCGATGCAAGACGGTCAAGGTGAAATCGGCGTCATCTCAAGTGTGACGGAAACTTTCTGCCATACCTGTACCCGAGCACGTGTGTCGATGGAAGGCAAACTCTTTTTATGTCTTTTTGCAAACCAAGGATATGACTTAAAAGAATTACTCCGCTCAGAGGCGAATGACCTGACGATTAGTAATGCGATAGCGCAAATTTGGCATGCGCGAGATGATCGTTATTCAGAGTTAAGAACACAAATTCAAGCTGGGCAAATTGCCCATCCTAAAGTAGAAATGTCGTATATCGGAGGGTAATATCGATGGACAAATCCTTAGTTGATGGTTTAATTTTGTGTGGCGGGCAAGCACAACGTATGGGTGGCCAAGATAAAGGGCTGATTGAACTCAAACAACAAGCCTTGTTTGAGCATAGTATTCAAAAACTGAGCCCACAAGTCGGTCGATTGATGCTCAATGCTAATCGCAATCATGCGCGTTATGCACAGTCTGGACTACCAGTTTATGCCGATACATACCCTGATTTTTCTGGACCGCTGGCAGGTTTTCATGTTGGTCTGAGCCACTGTCAAGCCCCCTACCTCGTGATAGTGCCCTGCGACTCACCACTGTTTCCGGATGATTTAGTTGAACGCTTATTTTTAGCGATGCAAGACCAACAAGCGGATGTGAGTTATGTCGTGACAAATCAAGCAAGTCAACATAACGCCCATCCTGTGTTTTGTTTACTCAGGAATGGCCTCAAAGATCATTTGGGACATTTTTTAGATTTAGGTGAGCGCAAAATTGATCGCTGGTTTCATCAATTAAAATATGTTGAAGTCCTATTTCCTAATGATGCTGCTTTTGCGAATATCAATACGCCCGCAGAGTTAAGCCACTTCGAAAGAGTTTTATCTTGAATCAGTCTTTTCCAAAAACGTCTAGCTTTCAAGCGGATTGGCAAGATCAATATGGTAAAGACTCATTCAATCCGAATGCCCTGAGTGTGACGAGTGCACGCGCTTTTATGCGCGCCTATGCAGAAGATTTTCGCAATCAGCTTGGCAGTGAATCGATTGCTCTAGAACAGGCTTTAGGTCGCATCCTAGCAAGTCCCGTCATTGCCCAAATGAATGTCCCATATGCCAATAACTCAGCAATGGATGGCTACGCGTTTCATTCGCGTGTTTTGCAAAATGCCCAACCCATTAAGCTGACTGTTTTTTCTCAGCAAATGGCCGGACAGACCGTTGACACAGAGGCTCTGCAAGACTTTGATTCAGAGACCCATTGCCTGCGGATGATGACTGGCGCGGTTATGCCTCCTTGTTGCGATACAGTGATTCCCCAAGAATTTGTGACAGTTCATCCTCATGGTATTGAATTTAACGCCGCAAAGATTACTGCCGGTGAAAATTTACGCTTGCAAGGGGAAGACCTGCGAATCGGTGATTTAGTTCTGGACGCAGGCCGAATTCTACGCCCCAGTGATCTTGGTTTAATTGCCTCGATGGGTTACTCCACTGTTTTGGTCAAGAAAAAAATCACTGTTGCCTATTTTTCAACGGGTAACGAAGTGACTGCACCTGGTCAAACGATTAAAGAAGGCGCTTTATTTGATAGTAATCGTTACACCCTGCTGGGTATGCTTTCACGTTTGGGGTGTGAACTTCTTGATCTCGGTATTGTGCGGGATGACCCAGAAGCGCTGCGCATAGTCTTTTCAGATGCCGCACAAAGAGCCGATGCGATCATCTCCTCAGGTGGAGTTTCTGTGGGTGAGGCAGACTTTACCAAACAAATCATGCAAGACCTTGGCGATGTTGCCTTTTGGACACTTGCCATTAAACCCGGCAGGCCCATGGCTTTTGGGAACATTAAAACACCTAAGGGCGAGGCCATTTTATTTGGCTTACCCGGTAACCCCGTTGCGGTGATGGTCACTTTCTATCAATTTGTACAGGATATTTTGCTCTTCATGAACGGAGCCAACTATAAATCGCCTACTTTTAGAGCGAAGCTCGATGGTCAGCTTACAAAAAAACCTGGCCGTACTGAATTTGTGCGCGGCATCCTGTGGCACGACCAAAATGGCGATCTTTGGGTCAAGCCCCATAGCCAACAAGGCTCAGGCGTTCTCAGATCAATGAGCGAGGCCGATTGTTTAGTAACGCTAGATGCTTTTGCGTCACAAGTTCATCATGGAGATTTTGTAGATATCTTGGCGTTAAATGCCTTAATCTAATATAATTGTTATTTAGATTCTGGACATATACATCCACTGACATGCCAAATAATAAACGAGAAATTATTTCGGTTGACCCCATTCACACCGCTAAAACCTTAGTATTAGTCTATATGTGTTTTTCACTGCCCGTGATTGGTCTGTTTTTTATTGATGCTTTTTTACGCTATGGCGAGATTCCACTATTTGTAGTTTTGTATGGCGTCTTTCTAAACATCGTTCTTGGCTTTGCCGTTTTATGGCTTGCCTGCAAGGTCTATAACTGGGTGGCCGCTAAATTTGGCGGTATCGAACTCGACCTCAAAGAAATCTCTGAGGATTAATCCGCTTTTCCCACCAATTATTGCCACAATTCCGTATTAATTAAATTCGGAGGACGCTCGTTCTTGAGACCTGCAATCAAATTATCAATGGCAAGATTCATCATCGCTGTCCGAGTTTTTTTGGACGCACTGCCAATATGTGGTGTTAAGACCACATTACTCAGTTCCAACAATTGCGGATTAATATTCGGCTCACCATCATAAACATCCAGCCCAGCTGAAAAAATGCTTTGGGTTTTTAATGCATGAATCAAAGCTTCTTCATCAATAATGCCCCCACGAGCAATGTTCACAATCGTAGCTGTGGGCTTCATTAGTGCGAGTTCTTTTGCGCCAATCAAATGATGACTCTCTGGCGAATAAGGCATCACTAACACCACATGATCTGCAGTTTTTAATAACTCTTCTTTGCTGACATACCTGGCTTGATATTGCTGTTCGATCTGCGGGGATAATTGTCGACGGTTATAGTAAATCACCGTCATTCCAAATGCTAAAGCACGCTTTGCAATGGCCTGTCCAATACGCCCCATACCCATAATGCCAATCGTCGCATGGTGCACATCCATCCCCATCATGCCGCCTAAGGACCAGTCTTTCCATTGCCCAGCTCGTAACCAATGCTCACTCTCGGATAAACGTCTTGCTGCAGCCATCATTAACAAAAAACCCATATCTGCCGTAGTGTCTGTAAGCACCTCGGGAGTGTTGGTTGCCATAACCTTCTTTTGTGTGAGTGCAGAAATATCGAAGTTATTAAATCCCACCGCAATATTAGAAACCACCTTTAAACGACCCGCTTGAGATAATGCGTTCTGGTCAATTTTTTCACTCCCAGTCACTAAGGCACCATCAACATCTGCCAAGCGTTGCGTGACTTCTGCAGGGGTTAATGCCGCAATTTGGTCATTGTAATCAACTGTCGCAATGGCACGAAGTCTCTCAATGCCTTCAGGAAAAATAGGTCGAGCTACAAGTACTTTAGGCTTTGCTAATGATGTCATCTAATCTCTCCAATTCCTGAAAAATTTTATTGTAAATGAAGTTTCTTTCGATATTGAATATATGCATATGTGCTAAAAATATAAGCAATCACCCTAGGTCAATGAAACGACAGTCATTTATACGGTAAAATAGCATTTTTAAGCTCTCATTTAAAACATCATGACTTACGTTGTCACTGAATCTTGCATCAAATGCAAATACACCGACTGTGTAGATGTATGCCCTGTAGACTGTTTTCGTGAAGGTCCTAATTTTTTAGTGATCGATCCCGATGAGTGTATCGATTGCGCTGTCTGCGTCCCTGAATGCCCTGTCAATGCGATTTATGCAGAAGATGATGTGCCGGGTGACCAACAACACTTTATCGCTTTGAATACAGAACTTTCGCGTTCCTGGAAATCGATTACCAAATCCAAAGGTTCTTTGCCAGAAGCTGAAGAGTGGAAAGATGTTAAAAATAAGCTCGATCAACTCAGCCGCTAATTTTTAGTCGAATACCTTTAGGACTTCTAAGTGTCAGAATTATTATCAACTCAAGCATTAACGACTATCGAAACAGAAGCTGTCATCGTGGGGGCTGGTCCTGTTGGCCTGTTTCAAGTGTTTGAACTTGGTCTATTAGAAATCAATGCCCATGTCATCGACTCTTTACCTATGGTCGGTGGACAATGCGTGGAACTCTACCCCGATAAACCGATTTATGATATTCCGGCTGTTCCCGTGTGTACCGGCCAAGAACTGACGGATAATCTTTTAAAACAAATTGAGCCCTTCCATCCGACCTTTCATCTTGGTCAAGAAGTTGTAGAAGTACAACAACAAGATGATGGGCGTTTTTTAGTGGTGACCTCCAAAGATACCCGTTTTTTAACCAAAACCATCTTTATCGCCGCTGGTGTGGGATCTTTTCAGCCCAGAACTATTAAAGTGGATGGTTTGGATCAGTTTGATAACAAACAATTGTTTTACCGCGTTAAAAACCCCGAACTCTTTTACGATAAAAATATCGTGATTTGTGGTGGGGGTGACTCAGCTCTAGACTGGGCTTTGAATTTCGTGGGTAAAGCACAAAGCGTGATTTTGATTCACCGCCGAGATGGCTTTAAAGCTGCACCCGCCTCCGTTGCAAAAATGAGGGAACTCTGTGCGGAATACGAAATGCAGTTTGAGGTCGGTCAAATTACCGGCTTTGAAGAGCAAAATCAGGCTCTAACAGAAATCAAAGTAACCGGCGCTGATGGCGTTACCCGTCGTATTCCCCTAGATATGCTGCTTGTTTTCTTTGGCTTGTCCCCAAAACTCGGCCCCATTGCCGAGTGGGGTCTTGAGATTGAGCGCAAACAACTGGTTGTCGATACCGAGAAATTTGCTACCAATGTGCCAGGCATCTATGCAGTTGGTGATATCAATACTTATCCCGGCAAAAAGAAACTGATTCTTTCAGGATTCCATGAAGCGGCCTTGGCTGCATTTGCCGCAAAAGAATTTATGTATCCTGACAAAAAAGTCCACTTACAATACACAACAACTTCGCCAAAGTTACATAAAGTATTGGGAGTAGAAACCCCTACTTTTGATTAACAAAAATTTGGTAAGATTACATTCGTTACAAACTATTATTAATAACTGATAAAGACAAAAATTATGTTCGCTGAATACGCACCCTATATCGATAACCTGATCGCAATTATTGTGATTGATCTTGTTCTCGCTGGCGATAATGCCATTGTGATCGCCCTTGCCACAAAAAATCTTCCTAAGCCCATGCAACGTAAAGCTATTATTTGGGGAACTTTAGGCGCCATTATTATCCGCTCGATTATGACGATTGTGGCAGTCCAGTTGCTCAAAGTGCCCGGTCTAAGTGGTATTGGTGGTTTAGCTCTTCTCTATATCGCCTATCAATTAATTACAGACTCATCGGATGAGCATGGTGAGGGAAATGAACATACCAGCTTCTGGTCTGCCATGAAAACAATTATTATTGCCGATGCCGTGATGGGTGTGGACAACGTTTTAGGAGTTGCAGGGGCATCTGAAGGCAATATGTATCTTGTTGTTTTGGGCTTACTCATCAGTATTCCGATTGTCGTTTTTGGTAGCCAACTCGTCTTATCACTCTTGAATCGTTTCCCTTGGTTGGTTTTTGTCGGTGGTGCAGTTCTTGTGATCACTGGAGTCAAGATGATCGCCCACGAGAAACTTCTTGCTCCGTTCTTTGATTCATCTGTCAACCCATACAATGAGTACGGATTAATGGCTATCGCCCTGATCGTCGTGCTTGGTTTAGGGTGGCGTAAATCGAAGCAACCGAGTGCGAGTTAATACCGATTCTTCTAGGCATTACGCATGCGTTTTAGCCTAATTTAGATCCTAAGATAAGAGCCTAAACGATGGATTCTTATTTACACTTGATGCGCCATGTTTTAGAACATGGCACTCAAAAAACTGATCGTACCGGTACTGGTACTCTCTCTGTTTTTGGTCACCAAATGCGCTTTGATTTATCAAAGGGCTTTCCGATGGTGACCACCAAAAAACTCCATCTCAAATCTATTATTTATGAACTGCTGTGGTTTTTGCAAGGCAGCACCAATAATCAATGGCTAACCGATCGCGGTGTATCTATCTGGAATGAGTGGGCGGGACCCGATGGTGAACTCGGCCCTATTTATGGCTATCAATGGCGCTCTTGGCCTACTCCTAGCGGTGAGCACATCGACCAGATTAGCCAAATTATTGAGCAGATAAAATCTACCCCTGACTCGCGCAGAATCATCGTCTCCGCATGGAATGTGGCTGATATCCCGAATATGGCTTTAGCGCCTTGTCATGCTTTTTTTCAGTTTTACGTAGCCGATGGCAAATTATCCTGCCAACTCTACCAACGCAGCGCAGATATTTTTTTGGGCGTGCCTTTTAATATCGCTAGCTATGCACTGCTTACCCATATGGTTGCTGAGCAAACTGGGCTTGAAGTAGGTGATTTTGTCTGGACCGGCGGCGATTGTCATTTGTACTCCAATCATCTCGAACAAGTCCAATTGCAACTGTCTAGAACGCCGCTTCCTCTACCAAAGCTTGTGATTAAACGTAAGCCATCAAGTATTTTTGATTATGCGTTTGAAGACTTTGAAGTAGTGGGCTATGAGTGTCATCCCGCTATTAAAGCCCCTGTGGCGATCTGATTTCATGAAAACAATCATCATTGTTGCACGCTCTACCCAAGGCGTTATTGGGCGTGATAATGAGCTCCCATGGCACTTGCCCGCTGACCTCAAACATTTTAAGCAAAGTACCACGGGCTATCCGATCATCATGGGGCGCAATACTTGGGAATCCTTAGGTCGTGCATTACCCGGGCGTCGCAATATCGTGATTAGCCGCACTCCTGGATTTGCCGCAGAAGATGCAGAATCTTTTACCAGTCTTGAAGATGCTTTGGATGCTTGTCAATCTGCCGAAAAAGTTTTTATCATCGGCGGCGCGCAGGTCTACGAACAAGCCATCGATATGGTCGATGAAATGCTGATTACTGAGGTGCAAATTGATGTTGTGGGAGATGCCCACTTCCCGGAATTCGAGGAAGAGGATTGGCGTGTAACCCACTTTGAAGAACATCCCGCTCAAGCGGATCCTAAAAATCCCGGTCAAGAATTGCCAGGTTTTGCTTTTGTGACCTATACGCGCAGATAAATTGGCTTAAATCCCGCCAATCATCATTTCACGGATCAATATAGATCCCGCTTCTTTGGTTCCACGCGTCAATACATCCGTACCTATCGCCTCGATGTTTAAGAACATTTGCTTGAGATTACCTGCAATCGTAATTTCTTCTACGGGATATTGAATCACACCGTTTTCAACCCAATAACCAAATGCCCCGCGGGAGTAATCACCCGTAACATAGTTAACGCCTTGCCCCATGAGTTCTGTTACGAGCAAGCCACGCCCCATCTTCTTTACCAAGGCTGGTAAATCATCTCCAGGTTGGGTATTTGAACTTGTCATCGTCAAATGATGTGAGCCCCCAGAATTACCAGTCGTTTGCATACCTAATTTACGCGCTGAATATGTGGATAAAAAATAACCTTGCACAATGCCTGAGGAAACAACGTCCCGAGCATGTGTCTTAACTCCTTCATCATCAAAAGGTGTACTACCACTTTGTCTGAGTCGATGGGGGTCTTCGGCAACATGAATGTGCTTGGCAAATACCTGTTCACCAAGACTATCTAATAAGAAACTCGAGCGGCGATACAGCGACCCACCAGAGATTGCCTGAACAAAACTCCCAAGTAAGCCAATCGCAATCGGTGCTTCAAAGATGACTGGACATTTTTGCGTAGGAATGGGACGTGCACCTAAGCGTGATAGTGCGCGCTGCGCTGCATAACGGCCAATCGCCTCTGGATCAGCTAGCTCCTGCGGCAACCTCGATGTTGAGTACCAATCGTCACGTTGCATGGGTGCTCCTTTGCGACGTGAGGCACTCGCTATCGGAGAACATGCAATGTAGTGTCTTGAAAAGGGGTAGCCGGCTAAAAATCCGCGCGATGTACCCATCTGAAAATGCGTTTGATTGGCTGCAATGGAAGCACCATCACTGTTCGTAATCAATGCATTCGTGGCAAATGCCGCAGCCTCTGCGCGTTGCGATATCTCAATCGCGTCTTCGACCGACACATCCCATGGATGAAATAGATCCAAGTCTTTGGGATGCATTTCTAATAAATCTTCTTCTGCAAGCCCTGCAAATGGATCCGCCGCCGTATATTTGGCTATGTCATATGCAGCCTGAATCGTTCTTTCAATTGCATTTGGAGAAAAATCGCTGGTGCTCGCATTGCCACGTTGCTGACCAATGTAGATACTAATTCCTAAGGATTTATCAACGCTGCGCTCAATGGTCTCGACCTCACCACGTCTGACAGATACAGATAGGCCATGCCCTTCAGAAACTTCTACGGCAGCGTCACTCGCCCCTAAAGACTTTGCCTTTTTTAAGGCGTCCTGAATGATTTCTTGGAATTCAAATGCAGAATAAGTAAAAATTTTGTTTGTCATTCCCTTATCATAGCGATTATTTGTAATATATTTAAAATTCATCATGACAAATCCTGAAAATTCTGGCCAAATTCGTATCGGCCTCGTCTCTATCTCAGACCGCGCCTCCTCTGGAGTCTATGAAGATCAAGGGATTCCCGCACTTCAAAAGTGGTTAAGTAGCGCTCTTCTCACGCCTTTTGAATGCGTTACACAATTGATTGCTGACGAACAAACCCTGATTACACAAACTTTAATTGATCTTGTCGATATCGAAAAATGCGATTTAGTTTTAACTACAGGTGGAACAGGTCCTAGTCGCCGCGATGTGACTCCCGAAGCAACTCTAGCTGCCAGTACGCGCGAAATGCCTGGGTTTGGCGAGCAAATGCGCCAAATTAGCTTAAAGTTTGTCCCTACGGCGATTCTTTCTCGGCAAGTGGGAGCTCTTCGTGAAATCGATAATCATTCAGCACTTATCATCAATTTGCCGGGACAGCCTAAGGCTATTGCTGAAACCTTAGAGGGATTAAAGGATGCAGATGGCAAGGTGATCACCTCTGGCATCTTTGCTGCCGTCCCCTATTGCATTGATTTAATAGGTGGCCCCTATATAGAAACTAATGAGGTCATTGTTAAAGCGTTTCGACCAAAGTCAGCTCTCAAGCCCAAAAACTAGTCACATCGCTCTTTAATTCTTTTAATGGTTTACCCAGTTCTCTACTTTCAAGCCAGGATAATTCATGAAGGCACTTTCATTATTAGTCACCAAAGTTACTCCTAAAGAAACAGCGTGAGAGGCAATTAACTTATCCAATGCGTCTCTTGTACGACCTTGATAAATAGCTCTTAAAGGTCCATAGGCCTTAGCTGCCAGATGATCAAAGGGAGCTACAAGAATATCTTCTATAAGACTTGAGAGTGCCCGGCTATTTCTTTTTTCAAATTCGCCGCCCTTAACACTTACCCCATACTCAAGCTCAGCCAAAGTTATTGCAGAAATAACAATCTCTCCAACAAAAAAGTCGTTAAATCGATCCTCTGCATCTGGTAATTGATTTTTCATTAAATAGATACAAATATTTGTATCAAGCATGAATTTAGGTGTCATAGAGAATCGCGTTCTTTCTGCGTATTCTCACCCCGTCCCTCAACCATAAAGTCTGGAGAAAACTGAGAAAATTTTTTCATCACGCCACTCATTTTTTTTTGCATGGGACGAATACGTAATTCATCTCCATGCCGCTCGATGATGAGCTCAATATCCCATTTACTATAAGCAAGCTCTGCAGGAATTCTGACAGCTTGTGAATTTCCATTTTTAAAAAGTTTGGTTTGAGCCATAAAAGTCCTTGGTTGGATGTACATGTACATCTTAAGCATTTTATGACCAATTGTATACTTTTTAGACGCTTTTTCTTCTTTAATTTCAATGCTTTTCATTTAAACAGGTCAATTAATTTTGAGTTGATTTGAACTGTTTAAGTTTAACTTTTCTTAATTCCTTTATTGATTGTATGGTTTATTGTGAAGACCGTTAAAGGAAAACTCACTAAATTATCTTCTAAAGCCTAAAGCGCGTCTTTAGGAAATGCCTTCAGCTGTGCGACGTTCTAAAGAAGTTTTCGCGGTAATAACGTAACTCTTCAATGGACTCAATAATGTCCGCATAAGCCGTATGGGCTTGTTTTTTTGTGAAATTCTTTGCGACTTCAGGCTGCCAACGCTTACAGAGCTCTTTGACCGTGGAGACATCAATATTACGATAATGAAAATAACCTTCTAGCTTTGGCATGTATCGCGCCATGAACCTGCGATCCTGATGAATGGTATTGCCACACATGGGTGATACTCCCGATTTGACGTGTGAAGCTAAAAACTCCAAACAAATCTTCTCGGCTTCTTCTTCAGTGGTGCTTGAGGCAATCACTTTATCAATTAAACCCGACTTACTATGCGTCCCTTGATTCCAAGCGTCCATAGCGTCCAATACCGATTTCTCTTGATGAATGACCAAAACAGGACTTTCAGCAATTATTTCAAGATCACCATCCGTAATCACTATGGCCAACTCTAAGATTTTTTCCTTTTCAGGATCCAAGCCACTCATTTCCATATCCAACCAAATTAAACGGTCTTTTTTAAGTTCTGTGTTCAAATCGCAACTCGCTTCTATAATTAACAAATGATATTTACTTATATTTTCCTCGCTTTTTTGTTATTGGGTCTTTTTACCCAATTTTTCTTAGCTCAACGCCAAATTCAATCGGCGCGGCGCAATAGTCATCAAGTGCCTGCGGGTTTTGAAAAGTCGATTACCTTAGCCGATCATCAAAAGGCCGCAAACTACACGATTGCAAAACTTAAGGTCTCCTCGCTTGAAGCCATGCTTTCGCAAGCCCTCTTGGTTGCACTTACACTGCTGGGTCTTTTGTATGCAATTCACCGTGAATTACTCACTTTTCTCTCAGCAGGTGTTTGGCAACAAATTGCTCTCATTCTTAGCATTAGCTTCTTATCTAACGTGATTGACCTCCCTTTCTCTTGGTACCGGCAATTTCGTTTGGAAGCTCAATTTGGCTTTAACCGAATGACTCAAAAATTATTCTGGCTAGATTTTCTTAAAAGTACTGCTCTTGGCCTCGTGATCGGCGTGCCCTTGCTGTGGGTGATCTTAAGCCTCATGCAAGAGGCTGGAAGCTATTGGTGGCTTTATGCCTGGGTCTTTTTAGTGGCCTTTATTTTGCTCGCTACTTGGGTTGCTCCAGTTCTTATCATGCCTTTATTTAACAAATTCAAACCCCTAGATGATGGCCCATTAAAAACATCGATTCAATCTCTATTAGATCGATGTGGTTTTATTAGTAAGGGATTGTTTGTGATGGACGGCAGTAAACGAAGTGCGCACGGCAATGCTTATTTCACGGGGATTGGGAAAAATAAACGGATTGTGTTTTTTGACACGCTCATTGAAAAACTTTCTCCTTCAGAAATCGAAGCCGTTCTCGCCCATGAGCTTGGTCACTTTAAAAAGAATCACGTGCATAAAAAAATGTTACTCACATTTTTCATGAGCCTAGTCGGTCTAGCTCTTTTAGGATGGCTATCGCAGCAGATTTGGTTTTATGAAAGTCTCGGTGTTTTCCCAGAGATCGATGGCAATAATGCAGGCTTGGCCTTAGCTTTATTTTCCTTAGTGATCCCCGTATTTACTTTTTTTATCACGCCACTGGGTAGTTTGATGTCACGCAAACATGAGTTTGAAGCAGATGCCTTCGCCGCAGAAAAATCGAATGCCAGTGATCTCGTCGCCGCTTTAATTAAACTATATCAAGATAATGCTGCCACCCTTACCCCAGATCATCTTTACTCGGCATTCTATGATTCGCATCCCCCTGCACCGATTCGTATTGCCCATTTAAATCAATTACAGAAAGTCTCTTCATGATGGGGCGTCGTCTTGCATAATGCCTCCTTAAAAGCCCTTTTAGTGGCTTCTTATGGTAGAAATTATTTAGCAAGGCCCCTGCAACGAAGTTCTAGTAATCCCGAATTCTTTGAAGTAAATTCACGGGGTAAAAAACACGAAGTTGCCGTCGGTGATTTTTTAGAGTTACAAATCACTTCTGCACATCAAGCTGTGATCGAAAATATCCTCCCCCGGAAAAATCTTCTGTTTAGGTCCGATGCCTTTCGCTCTAAATCAATTGCTGCTAATGTTGATCAGATTCTTCTCGTTTTAGCGACTGAACCTGGATTTTCTCCAGACTTGCTCGGACGTGCGTCAATTGCCGCCGCTCATGAAGGCATCGAGTTTCGTATCTTGCTTAACAAAGTCGATCTGAAAGATCATCTTGATCAAGCCAGGAAACTCTTAGAGCCTTATCAAGCGCTGGGTATTGCGATTCATGAAATCTCTGCAAAATCAGATCCCTCAAGTCTTGCTGATTTAGAACCTTTTTTAGCTGGAAAAGTATCCGTTTTGGTGGGTCAATCCGGTATGGGTAAATCCACTTTACTGAATCAATGGATTCCCAGTGCTAGCGCACAGACGAGGGAACACTCTACAAAACTTGATACCGGTAAACACACCACAACAGCTTGTCGTTATTACGATTTACCTTTATCTTGGGGCATGAAAGATGGCCGTATCGGCGCCCTCATCGACTCACCTGGGTTTCAGGAATTTGGTTTGGCGCATCTTTCTGAGAGCGAATTGCAACACGCCTTCACAGAGTTTGTGCCCTCTCTAGGACATTGTCGCTTTCATAATTGCACCCATGCACACGAACCGGGCTGTGCAATTACTGAACTTGTCAAAGCAGGCAGCATTGCCCCTACAAGACTTAAACTCTTTCAGCAACTTCTCCATGAGACTCGCAATGCAACTCTGCAAACGCAAGGGCATCAGGCCTCATAACTTACCAAACAAAACAGCAGTCGAGAGCATCCCTAAGAGAATCATCCACAACACAATCGCTCGCCATACCAAGCTTGCCCCGGATGATAAATGTGCAACTACTGGCAAGATACCGATTTCTTGGACGGGAGTGTCACCGGACTCTGCTAAACGCAGTGCTTCCGCACTAGAGACTTGTGGCAGTGGCTCACCTAATTGCACACCTAGAGCTCCGCCACCTGTGCCAATCAGAATGGCTTTGGACTGT
>JBBAKF010000043.1:6580-18853 GCA_040403635.1 Polynucleobacter sp. | reverse complement strand
AACTTAGTTATTTGCACGACAGGCGCTAAAACAGCGCCCCCGAGGTGGTGTTAAGGAACCCCTCTATTGCTCTGAGATCAGAGACTTAACAACCGACAACCCAATCGCCTTTATGGCTTTACATAATACGAAAATAATTCATATGTTCAACTAACGTACTCGGGTTTAAAGCACTTGTTGACTGTTTGTGTGGTTGATGTAGAAGTCACCGATGAAGATGCTTCTCCACTCCGCCGTCCAGTCCGGCCTCAGGTCGAATGTTGGCGGTGTCAAGGTTGTCCTAAACATATACATATGTATTTGGCGAATGTTAACGCATTATTTTCTTTGAACTTATCATTCATATAGCATCTTACGTTGTAAGCGTATTGCAAATAACGGCTAGATTACGCGCCAACTACAATAGCGCCGCGACAAAATAAACTGTGACTAGAATTAACGCTCTATCGCGGCTAGAATTACTGTGAACAACCCCCCGTTAACGGCGGTTATTCCGTTTTCCGTGATTATACTACGCTAAGATCCGGAAATTAACGGCGCGTGATTACATAACAATAAGCTTGACCGAGTGTTAACGGTCATATAACTGCGAGTATCAAGTCGCTGATACCGATTAGGTTATGTAAATAAAATTCAGGGAGCGGAAGAATCGACTCCCCACTCTCTGCGCATTCCGGTCAATGGTGCGCGCTAGCAGCGCGTCATACGCATCCGGGACGAATACGCACTGGGACAGCACTGCCGCTCCCGTTGTTTCGCCAAAACCACGGCCAGGGGCGGGAAAGGTGGTTACTACAGTCCAAAGGTCTGGGCAATGGATGTCACGTAACGTGAACAGTCCACGCCCGCCGTCGGATTCCAGCGACCTTCTAACGCTGCAGGGCGTTGCCGACCAAAATACCCGTTCGTATAAATCCGAGTAGTCAGCTTCTGTGCTGCAGATCCGCGCGCGGTCTAGAATGAATCGTCTACTGACGCCCAACGGCGCTGACCGAAGGCTCACGAAAATTTTCGTGGCATACGGTAGGTCGGTTTCAAACGCGAACATTTCATATTTCGTTTCGAAATACGAAATGAATAGCCTTTCCGACGGGGCCACTAGTAGTGACGCACAATGCGTGAATTTCGTTCTGCCCCTGTCAATCTTGAAGAACCCGGCATGTCTGTAATGCCAGGTTCCTCTGACGAGGGTCAGAACTGAGAACTCAACAAACAAGGCCCCATCTGAAAAGATATCTAGTGTAACGATCCCTTGGGGAAGGCCATATTTAAACATCTTGAGCTTGCGCTCAACTTGTTCAGCAAGACTAGCCTAAGCTACATGCTGACTACTGATGTAATTGTTATTACCTTTGTTCATGGGTTGTAGGCTCTATGTCTAAGCTGGTTGAGCTGTGGTCAGAGACTGAGCAGAGTTGGGTGGCCCAATTTGTCTCTCCGACGGCTCTCTGAGAGAGCTGAGCAGGCCCCCCCTCCCCCATTGCCATTCTCTGGCTCCGGGATTGAGTAGGACCCCCCCCCCCCCCCCCCCCTTCTCCACCTACACCTACTTATGGTGGTGGGGGGTGGGATATAGCCCCTCGTATGGTATACGCGCGAAACTCGTTCAAAGTTCTCATGCGCTGTTTAATCGCAAAATTGTCAAAAGTAATTTGTTGTTCAATTTACTTTTTACACGTTGAGTTAAAATTTCAGCGTGATCGGATAACTTTTACGTTATTTCGCTAAGTTTACGCGGAATTTACGATTTAACGCAGCAGGGCGTGTTTTATCGAAAATTCGACAAGAGTAAATTGTTGTTCAATTTACGTTTTTTCTGTCGAGTCAAAATTTCAGCTTAATTGGGTAACTTTACGTTATCTAGCTAATTTTCCGCGGAGTGTACGATTTAACGCCACTTCCTAGTTTTATCGAAAATTCGACAAGAGTAAATAGCTCCCCAATTTATGGTTTACATTCAGAATTTTAAATTACGACGGTGTCGGTCGAAGTTTGCGATTTAACGTTAACTTTTCTTCGAGTTTAACGATTTAACGAAACTATCTTTAACTCCGTTCTCACGGCGTTAGTCTTTCTGCGCTTTTAGCGTGTGATATATTCCTGCCTATTAGACAGGTTGCCGCTTGTGAAAGCGACTTTTTGTTACTTGTTTTCTTATTTTCCCCAACTACATATTAATGGTGGTTGAAGTCACAGGTTCGCTTCTCGGTTTTAAAAGCAGCTTGCCTCCGCCTGCCTGTTTGCATACTTTTACCGCATACAGGATTAGAAGACGGGCTCGTCCTTCTGGCTGATCACTTTTCCATACTTTAACCAGAAAGTTCTGGCCTCCCTAGACAAGCACCGCCCTCCCCTGCTAAGAGGTCAAGCTGTTTGTTTATACCGTGCTAGTCTGAATACTTCATGATATACAAGCCCAACTCTGGGCTATTTGGTTTTTTGTTTTTTATATATAGAATACTGTGACCGTGCCGAACTTAACTCTGTTCGATCCGGCTTGTGTTTTCAAGATAAAATCTTGTCGACACTTGCTTCCACTCTTGAAAGTGGAAGACATGGGCTTCTCCTTGAACCGGTTCACCTTTTCAAGGGATGCTTGTGAAAATTGTGAAATTTCACATTCACCGCCCTCCTCTCCCTTGTCAGGGTAAGGGTAATACAGTCTTTGCGAGTTATATCGCCTGTACAGACACGGCAACGGCGGTATCGCCGTTGGGTCCGGTACCTTTGGTACACACACTAATCGCAGTGTACACACTTTAACTGTCTTCCGCAGTTTTGCTGGTACGTTTTCCAACCTAACGTTGAAAACTTTTCCTGAGCGTGTCCGACGAAACTCGGGCTCAAATGTCATTTTGTCTTGCGAACTGTTATGGCGCGCAAGAACTGGCGGTTTCTCTTTGGCAGTCGCGTCCGGGTCCAACACTGTTGGCTCCGACGCTCGTCGATAGCGATAGTTGCCAATTGAGTCCGCGATTTCGGAATCGAAGTTCTGCGGCAGTAAAGTTAAGACTTCTTCAAAGCTTACTTTTCTCATGTTTTCGAACGCTACCGAAAATGTTGCGCCGGTTTTCGTGTCGCGAAGAGTAGCGCCGCTTTCGGCTAAATCGACAATTCTTGCCGGTCCTATGAATGTAGGACTGAGCATATGCTCAGGTGTGTACACTTTGTACATCACCAGTTCGTTAATGTAGAAATTGAACTGTTTGCCTATTTTATAATATGTTTTATTTCTTTGCCGTTTTTGCATAAATCGGCCCATCCTAACACGGAATAAATTCGAAATTTTTTCCAAATCGTCTTCCAACGGTTCGAAGACTGTAGCGTCCGTGATCAGCGGCAAGCTACTCTCCACTATGTGACCGTAGTGAACGGCTTCGCGGGACATACCGTATTTGCTTATCATGCTGTTAATACGGCATACTACTAAGGGGTACAGTGTGTCCCAGTCTCTTGTTTTAAAAACTGGGCTGTCTATTATGGCAGCTCTGTACGCATTTTTAAAAATACGTATTTGCGACTCCACGTAGTTCTGCCTCTGAGTATGGGGATACGACGTATGGTGCTGTATTCCATATACTCTAAACAGATTTTCAGTGTCTCCCCTGAATCCTGTGTCATTGTCGCTATAAACTGTGGTTGGGGGACAGTGAGCGGAAAAATACGCTCTTAGGTTTTTAGCTACTTCCGCGCTGTTTTTTGATTTCATTGGGTAGAATGAAATGTATAGGCTGTATAAGTCAGCTATAATCAAACCGTAGTTGTATCCTTTAGCGGACGCTGGGAAGTACAGTATGTCCATACTAACGCTTTCCCGCGGTTTAACGGGTTTAATAGTTCTTTCCCTGCCTACATGTAGTTTTCTTGTCTCTGCATTTCTGCTCTGAGTACAAGTGACGCACGCTTCGCATACGATTTGGACAGCTTTCTTAGCGAAAGGATGATAATACAAATTTTCAAATTCTTTGTATGTCTGAGTTTTTGACGGGTGCATGAAGAATTTGTGTACATATATCACTACTGCGTACAGTATGCTAGTGGGGACGTAAATGCCCCACTGTTGCACTGAAGTTTTAGTGATCGTGTATTCCCTACACAATACTCCTTTTTTAATGCAAAAATATTTGTGGGCATCCGGATTTCCTAATAAATCTTCCTTGATTCTTTGTAGGCGGATTTCCTTGTTCTGCAGTTCTACTAAAGTGTCGACTGACAGTTTATAGTTATCGGTTAAGTCTGCTGCTAATAGCGCTGACATTTCTCTTTGGTTTAGAGAGGGACAGTTTCCGTTCTCGTCTCGGAAGTTGTCCGGGTCCGCGAGGGAAAAGTTTTCGTCCTCGTTGAGCGGGTCTAACGCTCCTGTCATCATGAGCGGCATATTTGCCATCATGTTAACTGAACCATGGGAGATGAATTTATGCTCAAAATCTATCAATTCATTCAGCTGGTCCACTTTTTCGAACTCATCACCTAACAAATTAATGTTAAGGAAATCTAGTTGAAAGTTGGGAGGATCAATGGTTTCCACTGTCCTTTTAATCCTGTTGAATAGCCCTGTGTTTTTTTCCAATTGGAAGGGGACTGATTCGTTTTCAGCGCTGTCCAGCGCTGTACAGGGCCTGTTTTTTTGTATTTGAGGCGTGTTAACTTTTTCGAGCGTTAATTGCGCTATATTTTCGCCTGCATGTATGTTAACAACGTCCGTTGTATTGTTTAGTGCTATTATCACACAACAATCGGTCCACCCTACTTCGATTAGGCCTGTACTTATTGACAGACCGTATTTCGTCTTTATAAAAGGGCGTCCTTTGATACACGCTGTATACCCCTTTGGGATTGTAAATCTAAATCCTAGGTTTACTTTTTTTGTTTCATGTGGGAAAATTGTTATATTTTCCTGTACTGGCAAGTGAAGCCCATTATTATCGGGTGAAACACTTGGCCTATGGGTTAACCCTGGTCCCATTTGGTATTGTATTACCGGCACTGTTACTATATTTGTGAAAACATCATTACAGTTCCCCCTACTGTATTTTTCAGAGGGGGGTGCTTTGGTTCCCTCTAGGGAGCACATGTGTGTGTGTGTGTTTTTGTTAGCCAGCCAATTAGTTATGGATGAGTCGGCAGAAATAGACACTGCTGGCCTTTCTGCTGAGTGTTTATACAAAACATCACATTCTCTCTCTCCTGTATTGGCTGTATTGAAATATACATTGTTTAAATTTATAGTTTCATGGGCCCCGAGTATCGGGCTGCTCTTAGCGCAATAAAGTTTTATTGCTTCTGTCTCTGCCGACATAATGACTTCCTGTCTTTCTAGAGCAGAAATAGATGAATACAGTTCCTCTATACTTGTATTGAATGCTGTTATTTTATCCTTCGTTAAAGGTGGTTCCTTAGCCAAAATATACATCTTGCTTGCTTCTTGGAGATTTTCTAATATACGTTTGTATACTGCGGAACCTTTTATGTTTCCGTAAAGCTTCTCCATTATCTCATCTAGTTTTTTGAAGCATAGTTCCTTTTTAATCAGGTCCAGTTCGAGACGGGACTCATTTACTAGAAGCGCTAGCTTTTCTCTGTATCTATTTGGTTCAGTCAACGCTGAACTTTTTTCAGCGCTCATTTTGCTGTAATTATTTTGTTCCGTAAAAAAGGGCTGTTTTACAGCGCCGAGCGCGCTGTGTTTATTCTTATCATTTGGAACCGAACTTTTTTTAACGTTGTTCTCATTTTGTTTGCGTTCAGTGTTCGCGCCTTTTGTCGCTATGTACATTTGAGAAGTTTCAGTTTTGATGTATTTATCGTTCCATTGTTCGAGTAATCGAATAGCGCTATAATAACGCTCTTCGTCTGAAATTGTTTTCGTTAAGTCGAACAAGTCCTGAACAGTTTTTGGTTCCATTAGACGCCTCTGACGCCTGTCATGTAGATCTTGTGGTTCAGGTTTAAGCGTGTTCGTTAGAAACTCAAACAGCGCGTTACGAGAAACACCGAAATTATCGGTGAGCGGCGGCAATACTTTAGCCCATTCTTTACTGATTGGGTGTTCGCGTGGCAACGCGCAGTTTAGATTGTCGCTTATCGCTCGTGACATAACGTCAGCTAAAACGTTAATTGTCCCCGGAACGTGATAAAGTTCCACGTTTACTAGCGAAACAATGTTCTGGAGGTACGACAGCGTTGAGTTTAGGAGAATACTGTGCGTACTATTTCTTTTAGCGTATATTAACGCTTTCGCGTCTGTGAATATTTTCACGGATGCATTACAATTTAGTATATAGGACTGGAAAATCTTCAGTCCGTATGCTAGCGCAATAGACTCTAGCATATACGAACATTTGTTCAGATCAACGGCAGAGAAGAATTTGCTGTTAACTGCTACTAATTCGAGCTTTCCATTCCTGTCGCGGAATAGACATGCAGATGCGGCTATTTTAGACGCATCTGTCGCTATAACCAGATTTTCGTTTGGTTCTGGCACCGTTAGTCTTAAACCTAACGTTGCGACTGATTTAAGCATGTTCCAGCTTTGTTCTTCAATTTCACCCCATTTAAATACTCCTTTCCGCAGCAAAAAATGTAGCGGGTACGAAATATGTTTTAAGAATGGGATGAACATTGAGTTGTACTGAAATGACGCCAGGCGGCTATGCAGTTCGAATAACGAACTGGGTTTTTTCAGATTTTGAATAGCGCTAGCTTTCAATCGGTCCATTGTAAGCACAACGTCCTTTGTGTCGAACTCGTAGCCCAACACTTTCACTTTCGTTGTTAGGAACGAACTTTTCTCTACGGAGAATTTAATTTTCGCTAATCGCGCTATCATGAGGCAAAGCTTGAAATTAGCTATAGTTTGCTCGTAAGTGTCGCCTATGACGAACACGTCGTCAAAAAAATTTACTAAAATGTCCTCGAAAGAACTGGGTATTAGTTCCCTTTCCTTTTTACTTAGCTTGGCAGAGTATATCTTATAATTCTCTCTATTATATGCTAGTTCAAGGAATTTTTTCAAATGATAGGGACTGGATTTCAATCCCATGACTAGCACTTTAAACTCAAATGCATAGTCGTTAACCCAAAAAGCGGTTTTGTAGCGGTCTTCTTCCTTAATCGGAATGACATAAAATGACGATGAAATATCGACACTAACTACTATTTTATTCCTGAGTTTATACAAGAATTTTTCTAGTGTAGGGAACGCAACCTGTTTCGGGAAAACTAAAATATTATTTAGATCCCTGAAGTCCAAACATATTCTATAATGTTGGGCTTCGTGTTGATCACCTCGTTGGTAATCAGCTTTGGTGTTAGCTCTGAGCTCATTTTTTCCCATCGGTTTAGGGATCATGACAACATTACTGCGCCATTCTGAGTCCGACTCTTGTATAACTCCTGCTGATTCCAGCTGACGTATGGCTTTTAGCGCGAATTCAAACTTGTGGTTAGGCAGCGTTCGAACTCTTTGAACTACTTTCCTGTTAGGGAAAGTTTTAAGATCTGCCTCATATAGATCTGTGATGTCCAGGTCTAGTTTCTTCTTAGAGAATCTATCCTGATAATCATCTAACATGCTTCTGAGTGGTTTTAACCATTCTGCTGGGCAGTTAGAGTAATCGGCTTCATCAAGCGTGATTAGTTTGTCGAGAACCTCGAACTTAAGTTCGACGGTCTCGTCGAACAGTTCTTCGCTTGGGGGCAAAGTTTCGTCCTTTATAGTTTGCTTAAAAGAATGGGTGTAACAGGCCATTTCTTCTAAATCTATCAGTTCTAAACTATTAGGGTTGTTTAAGAACGGGTCGGCGAAAGCTGCACGCTCTATACCTTTGCGCAATTCGCAATTTGTATTGCCTAAGTACGCATTATCGCATATTGTTTCCTGTATTCCCGAAAGTGGGATTTCTGGTGCTATATTATTCCACATTGCGTGTGTTATTTGCACAGGTTCCGATAACGTTGGGTCACGTTGTTTAATTCCCTTTGGGTTTCCGCACGCTTTACATGCGATGCTTACGTGATCTTTTCGAAAGATCAGACCATCTGGCTCCGGTTCTGGAGTGAGGCCGTTCCTAATATCCTCTGAAATAGGGATGGAGTGTACAGTTTTTCCTATTTGTACACTTAGGTTTGATCTTGAAATGTGCCTTACATTTTCGTTATCCATTAGAAATTCTGCCCCAATAATGCTTTGTAAGCCGTTCAATTTGGTTGTGACTATGAAGTTTGCGCAGCATAGCAGAGCTAATCCTTTCTCGGATTTTAATGCAAATTTAAGGTGAATTACACCCTTTATTGCATCCTCATCTAAGCCACTGGCTGTCGCCAATGTCAGCTTTAGAGGTTTATATGGTAATTGCATATTATTGATTACCGATATGTGGATTAGGCTGTTAGCAGCTCCTGTATCCACTAAGGCGTTAAACGGAACTTCCGCATTTTTGCCTTGCGTACTGCATTTTATGAAGTACAACTTTCTTCCTAGATCGTGGAAATGTACTGGTAGCACCTTTTCTTGTGCTTTCTTTGCTCGGAGTTTCTTTTGTTCTTTTATGAACAAAATAGACTGATCTAGGTATTTACCCATTTGGGATTCTGGTTCTGGTTTAATTACTTCCTGAACCAGTTTTTTCATTAGTGAGGGCTCTGTGAGCACCATGTCCGGGTACTCATTAATTAAAAGAGTCCTCGGTTTTGGAAACTTCATGGAATGAGTTTCCGTACGTAACTTCTTGCCTTTCTCGGCGGAGCTAGTTTGGTCCGACTCAACGTCTGACTTAATTCCAAACGAGTTAACGTTGCTGGATTGGTACGACTGAACGTCCAACTTATTTCCAAACGAGTTAACGTTGCTGGATTGGTACGACTGAACATCCGATTGGGTCCCAAACGAGTTAACGTTGCTGGGTTGTATGCCGTGCATTTCCATGCCCGGATCCGTGGTTGTTTCAGTCTGGATTTTTGCCTGCGTCTCAGGGTTTAGTTGTGCTGAAATTTCGCACAATTTTTCCTGAATTTTATTTATCGCAGACAAGCATTCTTGTTCCTTCCATTCAGTCTCATCAATAGATTGCTTCAAATGATGGACCTGGATTAGTTGTTTCCCTTACGCTGGGAGTCCCTGCTGGAATCACGTTTTCCAGACAGTTTGTTGTGCAATTGGTTTTGTTTGCACTCGTCCGCCCAATGGAAACCACTGTGGCAGTTTGAGCAGTTGTATTTGCTCCTTCTCATGAACTCTTCGCATGCGAATTCATGATGGTTGCCCTCAGTCATGCACTTATGGCAGTGCTTCATGATCTTAGGGTCGTAGTCTCTGTGGCAGTTATTGCCTTTTTCCATTCTAGACCAATCTGTTTTATTGGCTGGTCTTTCAGGCTTTTTGCCTTTTCTGCTGGTTCTTTCGTAAGAACCTCCTGAACTCTCCCTACTACGGGATGTGTTTCTGCTGCCAGATGTATCTCTGGACTTACTGCCACCGGAGAAGTTGGCGCTATCGCTCCTCTTCCAGTTTTCGCGGCCTGGTTTCTCGGGCCCTTTTGGCTTTGATTTGAACCTTCCTTCGTTCCTTTCTTTTTTGCCGTTGTCTTTGCGGGACTTTCGGTCCGCTTTCTGCTTTTCGAATAACTTCGTTACCAACAGGTCAACGAAGGATTCGCTCTGATGCAAATCTGCTTGGATTGAGTCAGGTGGTTCAACTGCCTTGCTCCTAGTCCTTGCCGCTGGTCCGAGTTCCTCGGCGGTGTTAGCGGATCCGCTGCCGAGGGTCTCTGCGTCCGTCGATCTTCCTTGTGAGTTGTTCATGTACTCTAGGAAAGCGGATTTCATCCCTGAGCTCGCGACCGGATTGGCTTCTGCCCTACCCATTACGGTGGACGGTACCCGTTCTTCCACCTTTGGTGGCGCCGCGTAGGGGGTCCAATTTGGCATTCGAGTTTCCGGAGCAGCATATTGCTGTTGTCCGTGAAACGGCTCGTTACTAGACGTATCCCATTTGACGCCAGTCCGCTGGCTGACCAGAGGCTTTACCCCATATATCTCGGTGTTTATCCCGGTTTCGACGTTGAACGTCATTATGGATGGGGTGACTGCGCTAGCGAAGCTTAGCACCGTGGCTGGCATGCCTGATACGCTCTCCTGACGTATCACACCTTCCATGAGTGTTTCCCATGGAATCGTGATATTCTCACGCTTACAGTGCTCAGCTGCGATCTGCAGATTTGCTCTTGTTGCACCTGTTGTAAAGTTGATCAAGCCTGTGATCATCATGTTGTACACCAGGTTTTGTTTCTCGGCAGCTGGCTTGCTGCTGTGCAACATGTCCGCCAATGCCTTCAGATGAGACATGACGCTTGTGATCTTTGCGCCCGGCTGGCGTACCAGATTTCTGATCTGGCTTTCGATCACTTCGAACTCAGAGTCTGGTAGATTCAGGTTTGATAAGAAAGAGGCCATGCTATCGGCATCCATCCTATCTGTTATGACCCTGAACTCAGGGTTAAAGAATGAGACAAATCGGTCTAGCATTGCTTTATAATGGTTGAGCGTATAGCCACGCCTTTTTCCGAAATCGCTCACGTTTCTGATCGTGGCGAACCAGTCGGGCACTTTATCGCCTTTCTGATATCTGACAACGGTATCCTCGGATCGAGTGTCGTTGTCCTCTTCTCGTACGAGCAATTCCCATTTGCTAGCGAATTGCCTCGCTCTTGTATTGTGTGTCCGAGCCTCACGAATCGCATTCTCGTATGACGTATTCAGATCGTCCTGCGTGGCATCTGCGTGCCTGCTGTGCCATCTGTCCCTCACGTGATGGGCGTGCTTTGTCTCATCCATGTGGTAGGATTCCTCTATGACATTTTTATACAGGCACCCTTTGTGCTCTCTGTAATGTGTTCCCATTTCTGGATACACTCCTTCGTTGCGCAATCTCGCGCACCAGGTTTCCAAGGAGTCCTCTGGAACAGTGAAACTTATGTCTCCTGTTATTCTGGCCACCTTTGATCCGGTGCCCAGTTCTCTTTCGGCGGATAGCAGAATTTCCTCTGCTTCGTCTTGTTTATCGTCCGCCATTAGCCTCATCGCCCTAACCAGATTTCTGATTGAGGCTGATTCGCCATTTTTTACAGTGTCGAGGATGACGTTGCCTGACGCCATCCTGCAGACTTGAGACGTTAGTTAACTTAGTCTCTAGTGCACTGGATTTGGACTTGAATCCGTTTCTCCAGTTTTTATTGAGCACGGTTTATCGTGTCCATCTGATGTCCTATTTTACAGGGCGAAAGTCTAGGTGCACGTGTTAACGTGGCTTATCGTGACTTACGTCCTATATCTAAGGACGGAAGTTCTAGGTTCGAACAGGCACGTGTTAACGTGGCTTATCGATATTGACACAACTTAACGTATCTCGTACATGCCCCCTTTTCCTATTTTATAGGGCGCATGCAATTTTTGTTGCTGTACACGAATTATCGTGTCTTTAGGCTCAATCACGATTTATCGTGGTTGATACTGGTCCCTGTATTCAGGCCCGTATTTGTCTTTATGCCAGGATCGCCATATAGAGATTGGCTACCCGCTACCGTTAGTCTATCAAACTATGGTCTTTATCTATCCCTGCACTAACGGCGGGTTTGCAATATACCTCCACTGTAACTTCTACCTAAGTAACAAGTCAAGAGCGGAGGGTCTAAGGTGTTTATTGTATGATTACTAGCAGGGGACAGAGCGAGAACAATGCATGAAATGTATCAAGTGCTCTCCTCTGTGGCAGAGAAGTAGGTCCAGGGCTCAGCTCTCCAGGGTCAGAGCAGGCTAATCCAGGGCCTCCTCTCTCTGCTCTCTCCGCCCGGAAAACCAGGCAGAGACGGCATTTAATTAATTAATTTAAATGCCGGATATGTCCATATGGGGACGTCGGGGGGCTGCGCAGCGCACCCCGTCACTGCTAGTGAGGTTGCTCGACCGAACCAGGTTGAAAAAACCCCAGGCGCCATGCCAGGGGAAAATGCTGGTGGTGAGCTCCTATGGTGGCGGGGAGTGGCTCTCCCCGTCCTCCATCTGCCGCGGTGAACTGAAGCCAAGGCTCCTGGGCACTGTGGGCGCACTCAGCGCTCCGCGGCGTGGAGTCCAACTCGACTCGAGTGCCCAGGCGTAGGTATCTCCGGGTAGGTCCCGGCTTCCGCTGGCTCTCCAGGTACTCGTCAGCCTCCAGGGTAGTCCCGTCTTCCGCTGGCTCTCCAGGTACTCGTCAGCCTCCAGGGTAGTCCCGTCTTC
>JBBAKF010000043.1:0-6480 GCA_040403635.1 Polynucleobacter sp. | reverse complement strand
CCGTCTTCCGCTGGCTCTCCAGGTACTCGTCAGCCTCCAGGGTAGTCCCGTCTTCCGCTGGCTCTCCAGGTACTCGTCAGCCTCCAGGGTAGTCCCGTCTTCTAGCTACCGTCAACCGCCACATATCTGAACAAAGAATTAGGCACGACAAAACAAGACCGTTTACCCCCTAAAGTCCTACTGCCGATTACCCTAGGCCACCCCCATTTCCCTTGTGTGCGATGCTTCGCACGTACATACTAAACGCTTAATCGCGTTTTCGTTGGCTACGTCTGATTAACGTCCATCGTTAATCAGTGACGTTAGCCCGTACCGGGGTCGAGGGGGCTACGTTGGGCAATTTATAGCCATAAACGAGTTTGTTCGTGCGTTTGTGCACAAACTGCCGATCTAACGGCCTATATAGGATGTTGCTGTCATCTGCGAGACAGTATTCGTTGCCAGCCTGCACAATGTCAGGCGGTTCTAGCATAGACAGTGTCCGCAGGTACGCATTCAGGCATTCAGCTGTCGGATAGATATTCAAACCTCGTAATTCATTTCCTTCTTGGTTCTCGATAACCCCCGTTAGGTGGTTAAAGTATAGAGTTCCTGAGGAGAGGTGGCTCACCAATACTAGGCGCCGGCCTATCTTGGCTGGTACCCACGGAACTCTTTGCGCGGTTGCTGAATCCTGCGACTGGTTTAGTTCCATGTGACTTTGGTCTGCAGCTTGTTTGTTAGAACAACTGTCCCTGATTTTTCTCCATGCGCAGCTTACAAGACGTTTAACGCCTTTCCATAGAAGCGCAAAGCAGCAAGTTGTGCTCTTACGCGTACAACTTCTGAGGCAGCTACAAAGCAGCCAGATAATAATTGCGAGTACCAGCCACGCGGTTACCGTGGTTGTCGTCTCGTGCATTGCTTCAGGGTTAATCTTAACCGGTGAGTATTCGGATACTGACTTAATGACATTAAACCGTGATACTGCTTCTTGTACCTCTGCAACGTCCATGCCTTCGGACGTTATTGCGACGGAGAATTTAGCGAACTCGTTCGCTAATTGCGAAGTGTTGACTCCATGTATTTCATTAATGTCATCTGCTAACGATGACATTGCGTTGGACAGATCTAACGTCCATACTTCACCAACTTGCAATGTTGTGTTTACTACATACGAGTTCGGGTATATCAACAACTCTGAGGTGTGACCTTCACAACCGCGAGTTAAAGTTATCACCGTGATTCCGATAGAAATGGGCATTGCCTTATTTTTTACCGGACTGGCGCAGGCGAGCGTTAATGTGTCGTTATACGGGCTCGAAATCGAAATTAACGATTCCGTTCCATGATACACATAATCTTGCGTTTTAGGGATTATCAGTTGTAGCGAATTAACGCAACTGAATGGGATCGTGTTTCTCGATCTGATCAAGTCCATGGGACATGACTTTCTATTCTTATGAATAGTGATATGGGCTGTTTCGCATACAGCGAACAAACCTTTAGTGTCACAATCGCCCTCCTTGTAGATGAAGGAATAACCGCGGTCATTAACCGCGATCAGGTCCACGCTTACATCAAACTTATGGAAGACTTTGTCCTCTAGTAAGAATGGTATGCTTTTTAGTTTATAGACTCTATATGAATCAAGCATTTGCGGTATTTCGTAACTAATGACGAAGTTTCCGTCTTCAACTAATGCCAAAATTCGTGCGTGCGATAATGCCGCTAACCCTAAATTGTCCACGTTACTGGACACATAATCATCGGGTATCATTTCGGGGTGGATGATTCCTGATATAACGCTCAGCGTTTTGGCTTCAATCTCCTCAATCATGACAGGCATGAGGGAGATTGCGGACATTAGGCTCGAATATTCTATACTTACGTCTGAAAGCGTTTCTAACGCTTTAATAATATGTCCCAATTGGACCGTGACTGAAGCTTCGTCTTTGAGGAGTGTTTGGAGCTTCTCGTGGAGCACGTGTTCCTCCTCATCGAGTTCCAGTACTCGGTTGTTTTGATTACGCATTGCGCTCAAAATTTCGTTAGTCTTTTTGTCTAGGATTACGATTTCACTCGCATCTTCCTCTTCTCTCGCTATTGCGCTATCGGTCTTTTTATCTAGGATACCAAAATTCTCCTGCGTTGCAAGACCTGTTACAGTTGCTAAACCGCTCGTAAAGAACCATCTCTTTACTCGTGTTTTACTGTCAAGATGTTTACCATCTCCTGGGGTCAAGAATACCAGATCTTCCTTAAACGAAGCGAAACTCATATTACCGAGTTTGTCTGCGAAGTTCCTACAGAACTCTAGCTTACTGTTATACACAGTGTTTGCGAAGAATATGAGTTCTTGTTTATTCAGGACCTTGTTTACGCCTTGACTGAAACAATTTTCAGCATCTTTTGCAGAGGTTTCTGCTGTGAACCATGCTCCTAGCATTTGATAGGTGGACCTATCTGTCTTGTAACTTCTTGCGAAGTTTTCTAGGTATATTTTAAGTGAGAGGTAAGACCTGTACACTTTTCTGATGAAAGGTGCAATTTTGATCGAGTTATCGTCACAACTAGCCTTAGCTTCATCTAGTATTTTTGATATGGCTGTGTCTATTTCAACCCACCGGAGTTTAACCATTTCAAAATAATTTGACCAGGGGGAAGGAAATTGATCCCCTGATTGAAAGCACCTGCCTGTTCGCAGATTGCTTAGGATAGCGCACATTTCCTTTTTTTCGCTTCCTGGACGCACATTTATGTGGTCGTGGCTCACTAACTGCAAAAATGCGTTTTGGAGCCGAGCTGTTTGGTGCCACATGCTATCAAGGATCTTTTCACCTATTATGCTTAGGTGTGAAAAGTACTTTTTATTAAGTACATCTGCAAATGTATCCGTAACATTTTGGGATCCTGAGCCTTGGCATATAACATACCCTACTGGCTTTTTACTCAAATATAAATGAGTTTCGTTGACAGCAATATGCCAAATTTCCCGAGAATATCCTTCGCTATTCTCCGAGTTGTCTACAAGCATTTTAAGTAGGTCCGCGTCGGACAATTTGTAGAACTCTAAGCCCACTGCTGTGGCCCATTGTCGTACTGTACTCAGGCAAACTATGCCTGATACCGTCATTTCTTTCAAAAAGCACTTAATCGAGCCTTCTGAAATTATTATTCTATCACTCAGAATAATAGTTTTATTTGTATAAAACTTTTCACGGATGAACGTGCTTAAACTAATCACATCGTGATTGTTTGTATCTATTTCAGCACATTTTAGTCTACCTGTGCCTAGTCCCACTAAGGTGTTTGACATGAGGTAGACATTGAATGCGCCTTGTATAGTCACAAAGTTTTCACTTGGGTTTATACTGTTAAGTTGCTGTCTGAGACTAGCTAACTGTTCAAAGACAACGCCGAAGCGTAGACTTTGTTTATATTTTGTGTGAGTGTTCGTAACGAACACCAGCTTGTTAAAGCTCACACTAATCACTTTATCGATTAACGACTCAGTGACATTAGACGCTTTCGCGTCGATATGTGTTACCTGTGAGGATAGGCCCAAAAGAATGAATGCATATCTCCACAGAAGAATTCCGTCCGATCAAGCTGCCCGATTTGGGCAGACTGACGGATTTACCATTGCTAACCTTAATTGTTAGATTGAGAAAGCTCAACTTCTCTCTTGTGTCAGCTGAAAACGGATTAGCGTCAGCAAAAATAGTTTACTTAGCTTGTCAGCACATTGGCCCAATTATCGATAGCTGACTTTACATGCTGTCTCAGCATTCATTATTGTTTATGCTTTTCCCATCGATTTAACGGTTGAGGAATATATAACAATAAGTAGAGGGAAAAAAAAAACTTTATTATTCTGTCATAAGTATTAACTGCAACGTAGTTATCGCGACACACAAAGTTAAGCATATTGACAGAACGTGACGATATAGTCATTCAAGAGCCATTGGCTCATCTTCGTCACTAAGGATCCTCTCATCCAGTTTGTCCCCCTCTGCCAGGGGGTCAATGTCCCCGTAGAGATCATCGTACAGAGCGTCCTGGACGCCAGTGGCGGCCTCGATGGCGAGGCGGAGTTCCTCAGCATTCCTCATGGCTCTCGCCTCGGTCTCCTCCAAGGACTCGCCGTCCTGCGACGTGGCTGTACCGATAGCTCCTCCCTTTCCGATGCAGATGGCGCCGCTGCAAGTGACGCGGGGACGGGCTGTAGCTTCCACCTGGGGTTGCTGCTGCTGAAGTTGCGGCAGTGGCGCAGGGGCATGAGAGGGCCCGGCCTGTTCATGCGCCTGCTCGCGCTGCTGCCGCTGCTGCGGTGGCGGCGGTGGCGGCATCTGAGGGCGCTTTATCGGCGGTTCAGAGCTGGTCAGAGGCGTTGTGATCGCCTTCAGCTTTTGCCGCTTACCGCGCTTTGCGGCCTCGACCCAAGCTCCCGCTCCGGTCTGAGAGTCTGTGTCAGAGATGGAGCCGCGCCTGGCGGAATCCTTTCTGCGCCTGGCCTCCTCTTCTCTAGCGAGCTGTCTCGCCAGTTTTTCTGATGCTCGGGTGTCCATCACGGCCTTGAGAGCGGCCGGAACCAACTTCCTCTGCTCCTTGATGATGGCCTGCAGGAGGAGGCTGGCCTGGTGCTTACTAGGCGGACCATATCCGCCACCAGCATGGTAGAGCTGCTTTGGCTCTCCATTTGTGTTCCAGTCGTTCCCATCACAGAGAACTTCCACTATTTCCTGGAAGGAGGAGGTCGCCATGCCCCACGCCACCCTGCTATGGGTGGATGTCTCCAGCAGGCAGACCAACAGCGCTGAGGACGCGTGGTGCACGTTGTACCAGTGCTCCTGGTAAGTCTCCCAGGAGACTATATTCACGGTCAAACATGCCGGGCATGCAAAGCAGGAGCCTCTCAGTGCCCTGTGGTTCACCGCCAGGTGGTTGACCAAGGTCCTGATTCCTTTCATTTCGATCTGATCGCCACAAAATGGACACTCTGTCTCGCCGTGGCACGGGGTCACATGGACTGTGTTAGACAACACGTAGTCCATGGACCCGTTGCCACTTAAGGCGAGGGCATCCAGACTCTTCCTCTGCATCTCCAAGGGAAGAAATCTTGCGTGGTGTCCGTCTTCCGACGCCCCATTGTCAAGCTTGTATAGCTTGACGAATCCCCTGAAATCGGGTTTGTCCAAGACCGTCGGCAGACACCTCAGGATGGCCGGGTGGCTGTCCATCAAGTCCATGCCGGACATCGGTGGCTCGTAGTGGATGATTTCGTCGCTTGTTAGCCGCGCTAGCGGTTGCCTCAAGGTGACGAACGGCGTGACTGTGCACGCCGCGCTAACCCTCCCGGCGAAGGGGATAGATGGGTTCATGACGGAACCCATCTTTGACAGGATCTGACTCACTGATGGGCAGTCCGCCTCTAGCCACTCCGGACATATTTCCCTCGGAACGCAGATTGACGAGTAGAAGGCGAAGGGCAAATTATTGCCAAAAGAGCCTTCGGAGCAGTTGCACAAATTTTTGTGCGCTGTCGTGATCAGCGTTGGCAACACCGCCTTCGCGCTGTCTGTCCACACCGGCTTTGCGTTGGAGTCTTCCTTGCCTAGGATCAGGATCGGTCTTTTGCAAGGGCCTCGCCAATAGAAGGTTCTACCCTCCTTTAGGATGCTATCCGGGGCTTTCCTGTCATAGCGAAAAGTGAGTGCCCTTTCCGCGAGGATCATGCCGTAGCTGGATTTGTGCGCGTGAACGCTCCCAGAGAGTAATAGCTCGAGCAAGAGTTTCATGTTCCTCCGGCTGTTTTGGCCTCTCTGGACACTGAGGATTGATCGGCGGACGACGAATGATTCGTCGCTTCCCTTATCATAGTGCCAGAACTCCGGTCCCAGCGGCGCTGTTTGTGGTAACAGAACGTCGCCCGCCGGGAGCGGTCCGTCACCGAAGATTGTTCTGGCTGACTGCGTGAGCAGTGCTATTATCTGCTCCGGCAAAGGCCAATCTTCGCGACGAAGAATCTCGTCCACCGGTTGCCCTTGCCCTCGGCTTGTTCCCGGAGGGCCAGAGTCGAACCTGGGTCTTGTTCCATAGGCGCCCCGGCTTCCGCCGCGGTATCCTCTGCCTCTAGCTGCCATACTGTGGCTGCAATTAGAGAGGTTACTTTAGCAAATTGCTACTGTGTTCCGAAATTATCGGTTTGTGTTTGTAAAACGTTTCGCAAAAACTTTTTTAGTTATGAACTTTCCGTGACAACGGTTAAACGAAGTTTCTACTGTGCATGCGCTTGCGAAAACTCGCCCGCGTGTGTATAGAATAGTTAGTAAATATGGAAACTATTTTACTATGCGAAATTTAGCAACGTAAATACGGTACTATTCCTTTTGATCAAAAGTTTCGCGCTAGCGAAACTTTATCCTTGTAAAATTTAGTCACGTAAAAACGGTACTATAACTTTTGAATCCTAAGTTTCGCGCTAGCGAAACTTTTTCC
>JBBAKF010000042.1:0-19025 GCA_040403635.1 Polynucleobacter sp. | reverse complement strand
CCTATTGCAGGCATTGATATTATCCGTAAGCTTCCCCCTGAAATCGAAAAAACCTTTTTCTTTTCGGCGGGTATTGGCTCTTCAAGTACCCAAGTAGCTCTTGCTCAAGATATGATTGCCTTTTTAGCCTCAGCACAAGCCGCACCAGTTATTGCCACAACAGGTCTTGACGCAGTTCTAGCTCCATTACCTTGGAAAATATAGAGATTCAGTGAAAGTACTAATAGGTTATGTACCTATAGTTTAAGAGTATTTAATCCGTTAAATTAGATACTTATGCTTACTTTGTGAAAGAATTTCTGCCATGACCTTGCTGTGTGTCAATGGAAAATTTGTAGAAGTCAGTGCCGACCCAAGTACCCCTTTAATTTGGGTGCTCAGGGAACATCTTGGTCTGATTGCCACGAAATATGGTTGCGATCACTTTGAATGTGGGGCATGCACAGTCCAAATTAATGGTAAAACGACTTTATCTTGCTCACTCCCCTTAAGTGCCCTTGAAGCTCATGATCAGATTGTTACCGTAGAAGCTTTCTCCAGTTATCAATCTCAAAAATCAACCGCAAAAAACCTTTCAATCAGTTTATAAAAAAAGTTACTGTTCACGCTTGGTGGCGGTTAACATCATGGATCATGACTAGGTTATTCTTTGCCTTTAGCCATATAAGCGTTACCCTCTTTATTGCATGAATTACATAAGGGATCATTTATTTTTTGGCATTTGGAAAAAAGAGTTGTTTACCGTCAATCTTGTATAAAGAAATAACTTCTTGCCCATCTTTAGAAATAATCCAATCAATAAAGTCCTGTCCTTCTTTAGCCTTAACATGCGGAAACTTTGCGGGGTTAACTAACATCACACCGTATTGATTAAAAAGTTGTGGATCACCCTCAACCAAGATATTTAAATCTCCACGGTTTTTAAACGACAGCCACGTTCCACGATCTGCCAAGATATAGCCATTCATTGCCGAAGCTGAATTTAAAGCTGGCCCCATACCACTGCCAGTGTCCTTATACCAACTCATATCTTTATTAGGCTCAATACCCGCAGACTTCCAATGACGCAGTTCAGCCGCATGAGTACCGCTCTTATCACCTCTTGAAACAAAAGTGGATTTTGCATTAGCAATTTTTAAAAATGCCGCCTTGATATCTTTACCGCCAGCAACCTTAGCTGGATCTGACTTTGGGCCAATCAATACAAAGTCGTTGTACATGACATCGTATCTCCTCGTCGCATTACCCTCTTCTAAGAATTTTGTCTCGGCGGTCCTATCATGCACAAAAACCACATCCGCATCACCACGACGGCCAATATCTAAAGCCTGACCAGTGCCTACAGCAATCACTTTGACATCAACCCCCGATTTGCTTTTATAAATTGGCAAGAGAAACCCGAATAGTCCCGATTGCTCAGTCGATGTTGTTGAAGAGAGAATAATAGACTTCTGGGCAAATGATGGAGAAGCAAGAGCCATAGTAATGGCTATTAATCCAATCGAAAATAGACGACGCATGTAATAGTTTCCTTGATTAAATAGTTTTTGAAAAATATCTTTAAATCCAACCTGAAATTTGACGATTCAGTCTTACTGCTTGATAGCCTTGAGTTGTATCTGAGTGACTACGAATTTTTCTAATGAGTTTTGTAGCGTTGCTCTCAACAGCCATTTCTTTTTTCATCGCGACAAAAAAAATCTCATCTTTTAATGGAATAAAACTTAAGTCATTTTCCATAGCCACATTTTTCACGCCCATACCAACATCTGCATTACTAGCTAGAATCGCGTTTGAGATAGCTGTGTGTGTAAACTCCTCTTGAAGATAACCATGAACATCATTAGGGCTGATATCTCCCTCTATCAGTAGGGTATCGAGTAATTGCCGTGTACCAGACCCAATTTGTCGATTGATAAACCGAATCTTTGGATTGGTTAAATCAAGGAGAGATTCAATTCCCAATGGATTGCCTTTTTTCACCATCAATCCTTGTACCCGCTTCATTACTGGATAGACTTGAATATCACTTTTAGATAAGCGGCTATGAATCGCTTTAGACTTTTTCATGTCGGATACATGGTAGCCAGCTAAATCAGCTTCGTCGTTGAGTAACTTCTCCAAAGCATCACTAGAGCCAGCAATTTTTAATTCGAAACCTTTCATCTCGCTTACCGACTTTTGGATGATGGCATCACTACTCGAAGTAAACCTCCAGCGTTTACTGTTGACAACATCTGCCTCCCCAATTTTCTTAGACAACACATCTTGATAAGTTTTTACGTACTTATCATTACTTAGCTGCATCTCATCGATGAACTCAAGAAAGAACTCACCAAAGCTCGTTAACTTTGATCCGTGCCCTTTCGTCCTATGAATTAATGTTGTTGTTAATGCTTCTTCTGCCGAGTTCAACTTATCCCAGACACCACGGTACGAGTTTCCAGTTTTCTTGGCGGCCTCAAACAATGAACAGCCAGCCTTAACATCTTTGAGAATCGAAGATATTAATAATAGATCGACAGAATCTTCGCCGCCCAAACGAGGATTGGTTGTAATGATGGATGGTCGCACTTGAATTTGCATATGTAATTTATTTCATATTGATAATTTTTATTAGTTTATTCTACAGCATTTATTACTGAGTGCAAAATGCGGTCTGATCATTGATTGCTCTGTTAAGATACGCCAATGAGCACTTGGTTCAATTCCGTTGATATCTATTGTGAGCGCCTAGATGCGAGTTTTTGGGCCGAGCCCATTAATGCCATCAGTAACCTGTCGTTCCTTGTGGCAGGAGTCTTGCTTTGGCGCCTAAGATCTCCCCGCGCCAATTTGATGGCTATATTTTTAATCCTCATTGGCCTAGGTAGCTTTAGTTTTCATACTTTTGCTAATCGCCTAACCGGTCTATTGGATGTCTTAGCAATCGCTCTTTATTTAATAGCCTTCGCATTTCTGATTCCCAAGCAATGGTTAAGAAGCTCGATATGGATTCAGCTAGGGTCAGTTCTACTCTTGATCCTTTGTATTGTTTTAACTCAATTACTCATCAGCACTCTCAAGCCTATCCTTCCATGGTTACCCCCAGGCATGTACCTAGGCGCTTGGTTAACTCTCATTTTTTATGCTTGGGTGACCCACTCTTCGAATTTTTTAGCGGCTCGATTCTTATGGCTAGCTGTCATAGTTTTTCCGTTCTCCTTACTGAGTCGTCAACTTGATCTAACTTTATGCAACTTCTCAGGTGGTTCACATTGGTTATGGCACCTTCTCAATGGGTTGACCCTCTTTTTAAGTAGTTATGGTCTTTGCTTAAAACTACGCCCCAAGTCTTATTAACTCTAAATGATTACTTTTTTCTAATGGTCAAAGCATTTTTTTTGACTAAAGAAATGTCACTAATCTGTCATACAAAATTGGTGATAATGGTTGTTTTGATTACTTTGGAGAAATATATGCGCTTTGCCCTTTCCGCCATGTTTATCGCCGCAATGACTACATTAGCCCCTGCTACCCAGGCGATGGACCCTCGTTTTAAAGATGCGAATGGCGACATGGTGGCTGATGCCCCAGTCAACGCGTCTGAACTCATTGATCCAGCCACATTAGTTTTTGCTTACACTCCGGTGGAAGATCCTGCAGTTTATGCAAAAGTCTGGGACGGATTTATTGAGCACTTAGCCAAGGCTACCGGCAAAAAAGTACAGTTTTTCCCGGTACAAAGTAACGCCGCACAGCTTGAAGCTATGCGTGCAGGTCGCCTTCACGTCGCTGGCTTTAATACAGGCTCGAACCCAACAGCAGTTAATTGCGCTGGTTTTGTACCCTTCGCTATGATGGCCTCTAAGGACAACCGTTTCGGCTACGAGATGGAAATCATTACCCATCCCGGTAGCGGCATTGATAAGATTGAGGACATCAAAGGCAAACGTTTAGCCTTCACATCAGAAACTTCCAACTCCGGATATAAAGCTCCTGCTGCCCTGCTGCGTGAGAAGTACAAGATGGAAAGCGGCAAAGATTACACACCCGTATTTAGCGGCAAGCATGACAACTCAATTCTGGGCGTTGCCAATAAAGACTATCCAGCAGCAGCTATTGCTAACTCCGTAAAAGAGAGAATGATCGCTCGTGGCGCCGTTAAGACGGACCAGACTAAGGTCATCTATACATCTCAAACCTTTCCGACAACTGGGTATGGTCACGTTTACAACCTCAAGCCCGAATTAGCTGAGAAGATCAAGCAAGCTTTCTTTAGCTTCAAGTGGGAAGGAACAGCATTGGCTGCAGAGTTCAACAAAACTGAACCACCTCAAGAAAAGTTCATGCCAATCACTTACAAGCAATATTGGCAAGTTGTGCGTGAAATCGATCAGGCTATGAATGTCAGCTACGCCTGTAAATAAGTATCGACCCCATGCTTGAGTTACGCCAGCTGGAAAAACGCTACCCCACAGGCGATCTAGCACTCAAAGGTGTAAGTCTTCGCGTGGGAGCGGGTGAAGTACTAGGACTAATCGGCCCATCAGGGGCCGGAAAGTCCACCCTAATTCGTTGCGTGAACCGTTTGGTGCAGCCAAGCAGCGGGCATATTGAACTCGATGGGCAAGATTTGAGTGCTCTTGGCTCGGGCGGACTGCGCAATGCACGCCGCCAAATCGGCATGATTTTTCAGGAATATGCTCTCGTTGAACGCCTGACCGTGATGGAAAACCTGTTGTCAGGTCGTCTTGGCTATACGGGCTTCTGGGCAAGCTGGTTCCGTAGGTTTAAGAGTGATGATATTGCACAGGCTTTCTCACTCCTTGAGCGGGTGGGTTTGGGTGGTATGGAAAACAAGCGTGCTGATGCCCTTTCAGGCGGGCAGCGCCAACGCGTTGGTATTGCGCGAGCCTTGATGCAAAGTCCTAAGCTACTGCTTGTTGACGAGCCAACGGCTAGCCTTGATCCAAAGACCTCACGCCAAATCATGCGTCTGATTCTGGAACTGTGTCAGGAGCGCGGACTTGCTGCAATCGTTAATATTCACGATGTGGTTTTAGCAACTGAATTCCTTCCAAGGATTGTGGGTCTGCGTGCCGGTAGCGTTGTTTACGATGGTCCGGCAGCCAATATCGACAAGATAGTATTAACAAGCATCTACGGTGATGAGGACTGGACTGCTATCACCCAAAGTATGCAAGCCACAGCCAGAGGTGACTCTGAAGATAATGCACAAGACAACCGCGCTTCGACGCTAGCAACAGCAGTATGAACACTGCAGCGAAAGCAGTGCCGCAACAGCTACGACATTGGCATCGCCCAAAGTTTATTTCCAACCCTCGCGCCCGCTGGGCTTTGTATTTCGGTATTGCCCTTTACTTGATTTTAGGCATTGGCTCAGTGGAAGTAAACTGGGCGCGCGCCATTCAGGGGCTAGAGCGCGGCTGGGCTTTTGTCCTTGGTTTTCTGCAACCCAACTTCACCAGCCGCTGGGGCGATATCGTGATTGGCTTTCAGGAAAGTCTGACGATGACGGTCACATCAACCGCTCTAGGAGTTGCATTGTCGATTCCAGTTGCAGTAGGAGCTGCCCGAAACCTTGCACCGACTTGGGTCTATCTGATCTGTCGTAGTTTTGTAGCCTTATCGCGAACACTGAATGAAATCATTGTCGCCATCTTTATGGTTGCCATGTTTGGATTTGGGCCATTTGCAGGATTTTTAACCTTGACCTTCGCCACCATAGGCTTCATGGCTAAACTAATGGCTGAGGACATTGAAGAGATTGAAGCATCACAGCTTGAGGCCCTTCGTGCAACGGGTGCTGGATATCTGCAGATACTTGACTTTGCGGTGTTGTCACAGGTTATGCCGCGTCTGGTGGGCCTTTCACTTTACAGACTCGACATCAACTTTCGGGAGTCCGCTGTAATTGGTATCGTGGGTGCAGGCGGAATTGGTGCAACACTGAATACCGCCATGGACCGCTACGAGTTTGATTCAGCAGCTGCCATCATCCTAGTCATCATTGCAATCGTAATGGTAGCGGAGTACAGTTCGGGCTGGCTCAGAAAGCGTATCCAATGAGCTTAAATACTTCTTCCATTCCAGCATGGCGAAAACGCACCTCCCGCAATGATCTGATTGTGTTCGCGGTCTGGGTGCTCATGCTTGCATTCGTGTCTTGGACCTTTCAGGTGATGACTAAAGATACGATTTGGGCATTCGTCACTGATGCACCAGCCCAAATGAAAGATATCGGTTCACGTATGATGCCGCCTGCTTGGGGTTTTGTGAACGAGCTTTTGTGGCCACTTTGGGAAACTATCAATATTGCGACCCTAGGAACTTTGATTGGTTTGATCATGGCTGTGCCTGTAGCTTTTTTAGCTGCGCGTAATACGACTCCAAGTACAAAATTTGTGCGTCCTATCGCCTTGCTGATCATCGTCGGCTCACGCTCGATTAATTCCCTGATCTGGGCATTGTTGCTGGTAGCTATACTTGGCCCTGGAGTACTCGCTGGTATCTTAGCCATTGCACTCCGATCTATCGGCTTTATCGGAAAATTACTGTACGAGGCTATTGAGGAGATTGACGCTGCGCAAGTAGAGGCCATCGAAGCCACAGGTGCGAGCTCCGCCCAAACTATGGCTTGGGGTGTTGTGCCGCAAGTTGCACCTTCACTAGCGGGTATCAGCGTCTTTCGCTGGGACATTAACATCCGAGAGTCAACCGTGTTGGGCTTGGTTGGTGCCGGTGGAATTGGTGTCAAGCTGGAGGCCGCACTCAATACCCTCGCTTGGCCCAAAGTCACTATGCTGCTTCTCGTCATTCTTGCCACGGTAGTAATCAGTGAATGGGTAACCGCCAAAGTACGAGAACGTCTTATTTAAAAAGTCTTACTAGCTCAATGACTCAGAGTAAAAACTAGTCAGTAGGCTAACTCAATTCCTTAAATTGATTAGAATAGATTCATTGTGTTGCTACCAATGACAAAGACTAAAAAGAAGGTCACTTGAACATTATTAGAATTTTTGCCCTATTGACATTATTGCTTGTGGCCAATCTCACCTTGGCCCAAAAAGCTGTTTCTCCAGGCTACGTTGCAATCCCAGGGAGCGTTGATGGTATCGGCAAGAGCTACATGGGTCGGGAAATCTCTGGGGTCATGGGCTGGCAGGGTGCTGCATGGCTTGAGCGAGATAAGCGAGAGCTTGAAGAGCGTATAGACTTATTGTTAAATGCTTTGGCTTTGCGGCCAGGTATGGTTGTTGCTGACGTTGGTGCTGGTACCGGCTACCTATCGCGTCGCATGGCTCCGCTCGTTGTGCCAGGCGGAAAAATCATTGCACTTGATTTACAACCTGAAATGGTAAATCTTCTCCAGTCCAATGTGAAACGTTCGGGACTTGCGCAAATCGAAGTAAAGCAAAGTACTGTCGACGATATTAAATTACCGAGGAATTCCGTCGATATGGCCATTATGGTCGACGTGTACCATGAACTAGCCTTCCCTTACGAAGTCATGATCAGTATCATGCAGGCCCTAAAACCCGGGGGGCGCATCGTTTTCGTCGAATACAAGGCAGAAGATGCGCGCGTCCCGATCAAGCCCACCCATAAAATGAGTGAGGCACAAATTAAGCGGGAAGCAGGTGTTTTTGCACTGGAATGGGAACGGACTGTGAGCACACTGCCATGGCAACATGTCGTGATATTTCGTAAACGAGAATAAGCCTACTTAACAAAAAGTGCAATAGATGAATAACTTCGGCCCCGTTATTTTGATTGAAGTAGTACTAGTCTTTGGAGGTGTTTTACTATTTGCTTGGTGGCAACTACGCGATATCCGAAAAGAGCGCGAAAAAAGCCAAAAGAAGAAAGAATCAAATGAGAATCGCGTCTGAGGAAAAGCTTATTTGATCTTCCAAGTATGACTCGAACTTACGACTACCACTTACAAAGGCGTTGGTCGTTCAAGATGTTGAGTCGCTTCATCTTGTATTTCATGCCACTCTGCTTTACTTCCAACAAAAATATGCATATTCACTTTTTCGGTAATTGGATCATCTAAAGTACCTAAACGGACACGCATCTTTTGGGGTGTTGCTGCTCTTTGACTATATAACTGCGAACCGCAATGTGAACAGAAAAAACGATCCACCGCACCGGGGTTTGGATAGTTTTTAATCAGTTCTTGCCCCTGTAAAACCTCAAAATCTGTACGATCAATTTCTGTTGAAGTGACAAAAGCAGAGCCACTAGACTTTCTGCAACGCCTACAATGGCAATAAATAATTGGCCCCAGCGCGTTATGTATTTGATATTGCACGCCACCACATAAACAACTGCCTTTCATCATGCCCCCTTCATTTGAGCTATTGCAGGAATTTGGCGATGCCATTGCGTCTGACCTTGATAGGCATGAGCGATGCTTAAGAGAGATGCTTCACTGAAATCTCGACCCACTAATTGAAAACCTACTGGCATGCCATGTTCAGAAAATCCACCAGGAACACTGATCGAGGGGTATCCTAGATAGTTCATCGCTTTAGTGACATGTGTTAGCCGACTAACACCTTTGAGAACTTCCTCTAAGCTACCGCGTGTGCTCTCTTCAATCGATGGAGTGTGTACTTGAATCGTCGGGATAAACATCACATCACAATTTGCGAAAACTTGTGTGTCAAATTGCTCTCGAAATCCTTGACGTGCTTCAAGCGCTTGACGATAGTCTTCATTCGAATATTGGTAACCAAATTCAATCCTCGCCCGAACCTGATCAGCATAATCTTCAGCTGATTGCCTTAACCACTCATGATGCACTTCAAGTGCTTCAACGGCCATTACTATCGCCATTTTTTCATTGATAACTTGCATTTGCGGGTTATCAATTTCAATAATTTGCATACCGAGAGCTTTAAATATCGCAACATTCTCCAACAAGACTTGCTGAATGTTTTGGTCAAGCACTTCCCAAAAATAATGCTTAGGTATTCCAATTCTTAAACCAGAAAGTGATTGCGATAAAGAAACTTCATAGTCTTGATGATGATTTGTCAAAACAGTTAACATCTTCGCGCAATCCCTTGCACTTTGAGCGATTGGCCCGATGCAATCTAATGAATGCGCCAATGGAAAAGCCCCCTCAGTGGAGACTAATTGGCGTGTTGGTTTAAGGCCAGTAACCCCACACATGCTAGCAGGGTGACGAATTGATCCCCCTGTATCACTGCCAATCGCACCAAAAACCAGTCTTGTACTGACTGCAATCGCTGATCCACTAGAAGATCCTCCACACACCATTTGAGTATTCCATGGATTTTTTGCGTGACCATAATGCCGATTAAAGCCTGTTGGCCCCAAGGCAAATTCAGTCATATGTAATGAACCACAAAAGACTTGCCCTGCCGCCTCAAAATAATCCATTACGACTGAATTTTGCTCTGGGATATTTTTTTTTAAAATTTTTGAACCGATGTGAGCAACTCTCCCCGCCATCATAATAAGGTCTTTATGTGCCAATGGAACACCATGCAGCATACCTAATGGGCGATGATGCGCCTGAAGATCATCCATTACTCGCGCACGCTTGAGTGCACTGTCTTCATCGAGACGAAAAACAGCGTTGAGCTCACCCCCCACCTTTTTTAAGCGCTCAATCGACCACTGCGTTAACTCAACGGAACTGATTTGTTTACTCTTAATCGCCTCTACTGCGGAGCATAAATCCCAATGCAAAATATCTGTCATCTTACTTCTCAGGATATGCTTGATCGTACCAATTGAAGATTTGTTCACCAGTCATATGCACAACCCCTTCATGGCGATTGATATGCTCATAGACCTTTTTCAAATAAGCGATACGAAATGGCATACCACTAATATATGGATGTATCGCAATCGACATAATCTTTGGTCTTTCCTGCGCTTCAGCATAGTATTGATCGAATGTATCAATACATTTTTGTGTCCAATAGTTCGCTTCATGATGTTGCACAATCATCATCGGAATATCGTTATTTTCAACCGTGTAAGGTAGAGTAACTAAAGAACCATTTTCAGTTTTAATGCGTGTCGGTTCATCGTCATAAGGAAAATCGCCTACGTATTTCACTCCGGCTTTCGCAAGTAAATCTGGCGTTTCAAAAGTTTGTGTAAGTCCAGGGCCAAGCCAGCCGACTGGACGCTTACCTGTAAACGTCTCAATAGTCTCCATTGACTTGGCAATCATCGCCGCTTGATTTTCTACTTTATGAATCGGCATTTGCTCATAAGAATGCCCCATAAACTCCCAACCAGCATCTAAACAAGCTTGCGCTACTCTTGGATAGTCAATACAAACACGCGCATTTAATGCTAAGGTTGGAGTGATATTGAGGGAGTCATAAAGACTTTTAAAACGCCAAAAACCGACTCGCATACCGTATTCATGCCATGCCCAATTTGGAACGTCAGGTAACAAAGGCACACCAGTTGGCGCAGGAATCACTTGTCTGGCCATCGGCCGAGAAATATCCCAAACCTCTAAATTAACAATACTCCAAACAATGACTTTAGCGCCGCCAGGAAACTTGAGTGGGGCACGGTCTACTATTACAGAAAACGGAGTTCTTTCGGAGGGCATCATCGACATAAGATTTCTTTCATTTAAGAGATGGACAGATAAGATTTAAAACCTTGTTGCATAATTTGTTGCGAGGTGCAATATAAATATTTTGCACCTTTTGAGATTAATTCTGATTGCGTTTCAGGTTTGCCTGGAATTCCCCAAAGGCGTTGATGGATTTTTAATTCCTCGATCACTTGATCAATGGCTTGCCATAAGGCAGGAGATTGTAAGTTGCCCTTAAAACCCATACTATGAGAGAGATCATTAGGACCAATCAAAAAACTGTCCACTGCCTGACTAGATGCCAAAGATTGAATATTAGCGACCGCTAATTCTGATTCAATTTGGGCTATCGCCATAAACTGCTCAGGATTGCCCTTACTGACATAATCAATGACTTGCGCAATACTTTTTAACTCATCTAGGGTCTGTGTGTGTGGTACTACGATTCCATCAATGCCTCTATCTAAATAACGAATCAAGGTCTCAGCCTGTTGGTTTTCGCTACGAAGCATCGTGAACATCCCATGACTTTTGGCAGCAAGTACCATCGGCCGAATACTTTCTATATGAATAGGCGTTCTTTCACAATCAATAAAAATACAGCGTGCACCTACTGTTGCAAGCATATCAATATGATCAATCGACGAACCACCCACATTAATGGTCCACGTACAGGTTGACTGCATCAAAGCTGCTTTAAGTGAATTCATGATTGACTAAGGGATGATGGGTTTAAAGACGCCTTGTAAAGAGTCAAATGCCCCAGCTCTAAAGGAATACTAAAGCTCAAGCCTTGATGATCTAACCTTATCTTTACCACGACGTCTCCACTGAATAATCTGTTTTATTTTGTATATCATACCAAGACTTTAAATGCAGACGCGAGGAATTCAAAACTGCGAGCGCTAAGCCATGCTTAAAATGGCACGTTAGTATTGTTGTTCGATGAGCTTTTTTGAAATGGCGGCGAATATCCTAAAGCCAGGTTGTCAAATTTCGTAAACTCACCTTGCCAAGATAGCTTTACAGGCCCAATGGGGCCATTACGTTGTTTACCGATAATGACTTCTGCAATCCCAACAGCCTCTGTTTCAGGGTTATACACTTCATCTCGGTAAATAAATAAAATGACATCCGCATCTTGTTCGATCGCTCCAGACTCACGTAAATCTGACATCATGGGACGTTTGTTCTCACGATTCTCCAGACTACGATTTAACTGTGAAAGAGCAATTACAGGACATTGCATTTCTTTAGCAAGTGATTTTAAAGACCGAGAAATTTCTGAGATCTCCGTTGCGCGATTTTCTGTTGCGCCACTACTTTTTCCTGACATCAACTGTAAGTAGTCAATCACAATCAGGCCAACATTGCCATACTTTCTGGCCATCCGTCTTGCACGCGTCCTTAACTCTAAAGAGTTTAAAGATCCTGTTTCATCAATAAGCATCGGTGCTTTTTGGAGTAACCCAATCGAATGGGTGACTCTTGGCCATTCTTCGTCAGATAAACGACCTGTTCTTAAGCGCCCTTGATTCACTCGTCCAACAGATCCTAGCATCCTAGAAGCCAATTGTGAAGCTGACATTTCCATCGAGAAGATGAGTACCGGTAAACCTTCCTTAATGGCCACATGCTCTGCAATATTCATAGCAAATGAGGTTTTACCCATACTAGGGCGACCTGCAACAATCACTAAATCGCCTTTTTGTAAACCACTTGTCATTTTGTCTAAATCAATAAAACCCGTCGCAACCCCGGTGATATCATTCGATCCACCTCGCGCATACAACTCTTGTATACGTTGTATCGTCTCTGTCAACAAAACCTCAATCTCATGAAATTCGGTTTGACGACCGCCATCTTCACCGATCGCCATAATGCGAGCTTCTGCTTCATCTAATAAATTACGCACTCCTTTTTCAGGAGAGAAAGCTGAATTGGCAATATGATCAGCAGTTTGAATTAATCGACGCAGAATACTGCGATCATTAATAATTTGAGCATATCCCCGAATGTTGGCAGAACTCGGGGTGTTTGATGCCAGTAAATTCAAATATGAAATACCATAATTTTCCGCCAACCCAAATGTCTTTAATTCCTCATGCACGGTTAAGACGTCAGCGGGCTTATTATCATTAATTAGTCTTGCAATAATTTGATAAATAATGGCATGCTCGGAGCGGTAAAAATCAATTTCCCGCAATAGAGTTGAAACTAGATCTAGAGAATTGTTGTCTAGTAATAATGCACCTAAAACGGATTGTTCCGCCTCAATAGAATGTGGCGGAACCTTCAAGCCTTGAACAGCCCGATCCTCTTCACCTGTGGGTGTTAATGAACGGAGCGGGCCTGCATCAGGCATCTGTCTTCCCTAAATGGTTGATGAGAGCGAGTTAAACTGCTTCGCCAATAACTTTTACAACCACTTCAGAAACGACATCGGTGTGCAATGAGATCGCAACAGGATATTCGCCAACCGCTTTGAGAGGTCCATTTGGAAGACGAACTGCACCTTTTTCAATGGTGAACCCTTTTTGCGTTAACTGCTCTGCAATATCATGATTCGTTACAGAACCAAACAGGCGACCATCAACACCAGCTTTTTGACGGATCTCAACCACAGTTCCTTGCATCTTTTGCCCAATTGATTGGCAAGCCGCTAGTTTTTCAGCAGCGACTTTTTCTAACTCTGCACGACGTGCTTCAAATTCAGCAATTGCAGTTTCTGTTGCACGTCGGGCCTTACGTTGTGGAATTAAAAAGTTACGTGCAAAACCATCTTTCACACGAACTACATCGCCTAAATTGCCTAAGTTGGCTACCTTTTCAAGAAGAATAACTTGCATGAATATATCTCCAATTAGTGTTTATGTTGATCAGTGAAAGGCAAGAACGCTAAAAAACGCGCGCGCTTGATCGCAGTATCTAATTGACGCTGATACTTAGCTTTTGTGCCGGTTAGGCGAGCCGGTGTAATCTTTCCGTTTTCGCCAATAAAGTCTTTTAATGTATCTATATCTTTGTAATCAATTTCTACCACCTTGGCAACTGTGAAACGGCAGAAACGCTTACGTTTAAAGAGTGGGTTTTGTGCCGGCTTCTTTTTCAGATCGACATTTTTTTTACCAAAAGCCATGTTAATTCCTTTATTGAAAAATATTATTAATATGAAAGACGAGAGCTTGACGACGAATACTCTGGTGTGCAATAAAACCTTGAAAATTTCCTATTTCACCGATTTGCATATGATCTAAGGCATTTGCCCCTTCTCCAATTGCAATTGCTAAAATTTGTAAATCCACTTTTCGCTCAACTCCTGCTTCACTTACAGTCCCTGAATACTCAAGTTGACATTCAATGACTGTTTGTCCTGCAGGTGTATATCGAATCGTTTCTTTTTTTACTAATCTTGCGGTGAGTCGAAAGTCATTCCAATGCTGACCAGACTTCGTCATTAAGCTGCAGGCGCCTCCACTTGTTGATTTTTACGCGACTCTTCACGCTGAACTTCTTTCATCATGATAGAAGGCTCAGTTTCAGCTTTTTTCATCTGAATAATCAGGTGACGTAAAACAGCATCGTTAAACTTAAAAGCATGTTCTAGTTCAGCAAGCGTCGCTTGGTCACATTCGATGTTCATACAAACATAATGGGCTTTTGCTAATTTGTTGATCATGTAAGCCATCTGACGACGACCCCAATCCTCGATACGATGAACCTTACCCTGAGCTGCGGATAAAACAGCTTTGTAACGGTCTATCATCGCGGGCACTTGCTCGCTTTGGTCCGGATGGACGATAAATACGATTTCATAATGACGCATCAAACACTCCTTATGGTTAAAAGCTACCTAGGCGTCAGTTCTCTGTTTAAGAACAGTCAGTGTAGCAAGGGTGAAAACTATTAACCCGCACAATGCAAGTTAGCCTCGTATTCTATCAAAATTACAGACTTTTTCCAAGTCGTTTTGTGATTTATACACTTTTCACATCAAAAACCTATACTTACATTCAATTACTGTATACAATAACAGTGTGTATATTTATTCAGTTGGGAATTTATTATGACTACATCATTACCCAAGTTAACGCCACGCCAAGAAGAAATTTTGGAACTTGTGCGCCACTCCATAGCAGAAAATGGCGCCCCGCCTACCCGCTCTGAAATTGCACAACAACTTGGATTTGCCTCCGCAAATGCTGCCGAGGAGCATCTTAAAGCATTAGCCAAAAAAGGCTACCTTGAATTAAGCCCAGGTACTTCAAGAGGTATACGAATTCGGGACTCTATTCGCCAAGGTGCACAACAATTACATCTGCCATCACAAATGATTGCTCAGTTAACCCTTCCCCTCATCGGTAGAGTGGCTGCAGGTTCACCAATCCTCGCGATGGAACATATTGAAAAACAAATTCCTGTAGACCCATCTCTGTTCTCGCAAGGGGCCGACTATTTATTAAAAGTCAAAGGTTTAAGTATGCGAGATGCTGGCATTTTGGACGGAGACTACCTAGCTGTTAAAAAGGCTTCCGAAGCTCGCAATGGTGATATTGTGGTTGCCCGCATTGATGATGAGGTCACCGTCAAGCGCTGGCTCAAAACAAAAACCAATCAAGGTACTCAGATACAACTGATTGCAGAAAATCCTGATTTTGATCCTATCATTATCAATAATGATAGTCGAGATTTCTGTATTGAAGGTCTAGCTGTTGGACTCATTCGCCCCAACGGACTATAAAAAACCGGACTTAAAGTCCGGTTTTGTTTGCTTCGACTGACTTCAATTACTTCTTTAAAGGCTCTACAAAAGATCTTGGTGTCGGCGCATCTTTGCCAAGGACTTTGAGGTCCTTGTTGTTTGGATTAATACCTAAAGTTTTAAGATTTTTGACCACATCATTTGCTAAGGAATCTGTAGCGGACTTAAGCACTTGTACACGGTTAAAACCCTTTGCAGTGGTAGCATCCATTCCTGTTCCACGCGCATCAAATGAAGAAACAACTTTTTTCGTGTCATAGTCAATCACATCAAACTTGACAGTGGATGTATATCCTTTATTAATAAGTTTTTGATCATCGCCATAGACATAATTATCTGAGTTAACAGCAGATACTTTTGTCACGGTACCAACCAAAACATAAGCAGCATTTGCATAGTTACCACTCATGTTAGAAACCGCCTCTTGAACACGCGCTTCAGGAGTGGCTGGATCAACTACTTTTTTGTCCATCGCTTTTGTCTCAAGAACTGAGTATCCATTTTTTGCTAAAACTTGACGAACACCTGCAGTAACTGTGTTGAGGTCTGCTACAGAAACACCCTTAACATCTGAAACAGCACCACTAACATAACCAATTTGTGGGACGGCCATCGTATTGATAATTCTAGGGGTTGTTTGTGGAATGTTGTAATTGTCTTGTGTACGAATGACAGGATTACCTTTATTCACAGTGACTGGCTTAGTTGGCGTAGATTGAGAAAACGCAGCCGAACTTAAAGAAACTAGGGTGATTACAACTGCTAACTGGCTAAATTTCATAAAACCTCCGATAAAATAAAATTGACATTATTGGAGGTTTATTAATTCTTGTTGACAAATAAATGAAGATTTAAAAATCCGTGTTTAACGCCTTTGTTGCTTCCTGATTTCTTTTTCGTCTTGCCATTCATAAGTGCCAGTTTCATTATTAATTAAACGTAATGTCAGGTTATAAAACACATCTTTCACATTTTTATCTGACTTAATAATGGAACCAATCTCTCCCTCGATACGATATTTAGCACCTTCCATATTACCAATCTTACTAGCAGTTTCTTTCTTGTACAAACCAGAATTCTGACGGGTTAACTCCCCAGTTTGATTAGCCATATCAGTAGCTTTCACCGCAAAACGTACTTGACCACTTTTTAATAGTTGTGTTTCAATTTTATTCGTTATTAAATTGGTATCAATGTATTCATTGGTTTTATTTTTAACGGGCGCAACGGTGATTAGCGGTGGCGTTGTCGCACTCATAATGGTGCGTGATTGCAATAAGGATCTCGTCATCGACTCAGCCAACATCTGTAGATCTGTTACCCCATATTCTGCCGATATCGTTTCAATCTTATTAGGATCTTGATAGGACACTTTTGGCGCTGAGGAGCAACCAAATAACAAGATACTAGAAAGCCCTAATAATGCTATCTTCAAAGTGCGTATTTGCATAAATTCCTCTACCTTCATTAATAAGAGTCTAATTCAATTTTGTATTCAGAAGCTTCCATATTTGGAGCAACACCTTCAATCATCGCAGTACGACCCTCAGGAATAACCAAAGGCTTCCAAGCCTCATCACCCCATACACGTTGACCTTTATCCCCAAACCACTGAAAACGATATTGCACGGGCTTAGAGTTACCATTATTTTTAATCACCGCTTGCGCGACCAATAAACCATTTCGATCAAAACTCTTCATATCCTGAATTTTGATATCGCTCGTCTTGCCCATTTTTATAGAGTGCTTGTCAATATATGAAGAGCATGCACTCAGAAAAACGATCATACTCATGATCAGGAACTTACTACTGAATTTAGCAATCATTTTTGGAAGACTATGGGTATTCATACATATGCCATTTCAATAAGTATTAATGAATTTTGATTAATCTAACATATTAACGTTTAAGCTCAGTATTTGGTTGACTCATTACGGGTCTCTGAACAGAAATAGGAGTTTTTAATACAAAAGCAATGGGCTGGCCTATCCCTCCCAACCCTTGCTGCAAGTCATTACTTGCAATCATCGTGACTCGATCCCTAAAGACTCGGACATACACGATCGTTTTCTCACCCGTAAAATTGATTTGTCGACCCACCATTGAACCACTGGGGGTTCTAATTAGAAATTCTTTCAATCCATTCGGGATTTGCGACCTTGCTAAAAAAATATTCGCTGGCAAATATGACCAATGGCGCACGTCAGCCGAACTAATCTCGGCCATGGTGATTCCAGTAATGAATCCTGCAAGCGCTCCAAGCGTTGCTTGATTGGAGTTATTAGGATTATTTCCCTGAACTGCCCTCTGAGTTCCAACTTGCGCCAGTACCTGCGCAATGGCACGACTTGCACCTCGTAACATATACCCAGGCATCTCATCTCGTAAATCGCGCCTCGCCATACTATCAACACTAGTTACCATATTCAAGTTAAGCAACTGACCATCTAGGGATACTTGTCCTGGGTTATAGAGTTCCGTATTGGGCGCAATGTAAGGATAAGAGACCGTGGCAAATCGTAATTGCCCATTAATCGGAATCGGAATGCTGGCTTTAAAGTTATTAATGAATGGCAAAAAACCAGTCTCTATAACAAACAAGGTATCTGTTGTTCCCCGAGCGCTAGTATCGATTGGCTTATTAATATTAGCGTCTAGATTTTTTAAACCTTCTTGCAAAAATGGAATGTCTGGTCGAAGCTCAATTGCGAGTCGATACCCTGGCGCGGCTAAGGAAGGTTCCCATAATTTTTCAAAAATAAAGCCCGCCAAATAATGTGCTGCCGCACTTTGATAGGAATTCTTTAAATTGAGTGTTTGAGGATCAGAAATCGTATTAACTGGATAACCATTAATCAGTGGGTTGCCCTGTACCACGCGATTATCTAACCCACTAGGGACTCCATTACTACCTTGATTACGGGCCTGCGCAATAGATTGGTACTTCACTTCATTATAGTTTGCAAGATCTTGCTCACGTTTGACCATTTTCATGACCTCAACGCGCGCATTGTCCCAATCACCAAGTAAAGCATGATTGAGGGCAATTGAGTAAGCTAACATCGTGCCTTCAAATCCTTTGAGGACATAGTCACGACCAATTCCCTCAGCAAAAAAATATCCGCCAACATTTGATAACGAGGATTTAATACTAGCTCGCGTCAATTCATTTTGACGCAAGATTGCATCCGCTGCTAAAAATTCCTTTGTACTTTGAGCAATGCGATTAATCCCCATTAAACGCAATAAACTCCCCTGCTCTAAGTTATAGATGTTATTTTTTGAGGAAATAGATTGCTCAATGACTGCAGATGCTGCCGGTAAATTACCCATCGCAAAGATCTGCCGAGATTGGTTTACCTTAGATTGTTGGCTGGCACAACCCACTAGCGTGATTACTAGAATAAAAAATAACAATCGAGGAAAAAGGGTGAATAGTTTCATTTATTACTCATAATAACGACTTAAAGTTGCTAAAAGTTAACATAACGCCCTTCATATTGCAGTTTGATAGGCACAAAAGCCGTGCTTCGCTTAGAATACGGGACTATGAACGCTCCGCGCACAATTTTTTCAATTCCCTCAGCACCCCATCTTAATTCTTACCCTAAATATTGGGCAGAGTGTTATGGTCGCGCTCCTTTTCTTCCGATGTCAGC
>JBBAKF010000041.1:0-19122 GCA_040403635.1 Polynucleobacter sp. | reverse complement strand
GATTGCCAAGCATACGGACAAATGCCATCGTTGTTGAAGACTCATAATCGTCTGAACTCATTGCAAATTTGGCATAACTCATTAATTCAGGGACTTGGATTGATTGACTCTTTGTAAAACGCTTTGGTAAAGTGCCGCCTAATTTGGTGCGTCTTGCTTTTAAGTACTGAAGTTCTGGGCTATTATCAGGAAGCTTAATAAAGTCTAAATTGATAGCCTGTTCATCGGTGAGCGGTAAATTAAATCGATTACGGTAGGCAATTAAAGATGCGCCATCTAACTTTTTCTGACTATGTGTCGTCATTTTTCCCTGACCCGTTTGCCCCATACCATAGCCTTTTTTCGTATGTGCCAAAATCACTGTCGGCTGACCGGGATGACGGACGGCTTGATCATATGCGGCAAAAATTTTGACAATATCATGGCCGCCTCTCTTTAACTGATCAATCTGCTCATCGGTCAGGCCTTCTACTAATTTGGCTAACTCTGGATTTTGGCCAAAGAAATTTTCTCGGTTAAAACGCCCATCTTTAGCAGCAAATGTTTGCATTTGACCATCCACTGTTTGCGCAAATGCTCGGTCTAGTGCACCAGTTGTATCCCGCGCAAATAGGCCATCCCAATCGCTTCCCCAAAGAAGCTTGATGACGTTCCAACCTGAACCACGAAATAATTTTTCGAGTTCGTTAATAATCTGGCCGTTACCACGCACCGGCCCGTCTAGACGCTGTAAGTTACAGTTCACGACCCAAATTAAATTATCTAACTTCTCTCGAGAAGCGAGTGTCAAAGCACTCATGCTCTCGGGTTCATCCATTTCGCCATCGCCAAAGACTCCCCATACTTTTCTATCAGAACAGTCCACAAGTTGACGGTTCGTTAAGTAACGCATAAAACGCGCGTGATAGATTGAACTAATGGGCCCAAGACCCATGGAGCCTGTTGGGAACTGCCAAAAATCTGGCATCAAAAAGGGGTGAGGGTAACTCGATAAACCCTGACTAGCATTATTTTTTGCCGTAATTTCTTGTCGGTAGTGGGCTAAATCATCTGTATTGAGTCGCCCCTCTAAAAAGGCTCGGGCATAGATCCCTGGCGCACTATGCGCTTGAAAAAATACCAAGTCCTCGAACTGTGTTTTGTCTTCAACAGTTTGTCTGCCACGAAAAAAATGATTAAATCCAACTTCAAATAAATCGGCTGCACTGGCATAACTGGCAATATGGCCGCCTAATTCGCCATACTCACCATTGGCTTTTGCAACCATCGCTAAGGCATTCCAACGCATGAGCGAGGCAAGTTTTTCTTCGATCGCTAAATCACCCGGAAAATGCGGTTGTTGCTTAACCGGTATTGAATTGACATAGGGCGTGACTAAATCTGGGACCCAATTGATCTGATGCTGATTGGCAATTGTTGTGAGCTGATGCAAGATAAATTTCGCACGATCATGATCACCAGATGCCAAAAATCCTAAAAAAGCTTCTGTCCATTCTGCAGTTTCTATAGGGTCTGAATCAATCTCTTGGATAACGACTGGTTTGTTGTTTGGAAAGTTGTTCATGTTGATTCAGGTTGACGTGTTTAAGGGTTGATGATCATTGAAATAGCGGAACAGATGTGTTCCATCATAAATAATTTTTGACAAAATAGGATGCTAATTATTGGTCTATAAACGATTAAATCCATATAAAATACTGAATAAGCTTAATTTAAAGGAATTTTATGCCGCTTGATTCGATAGATATCAAAATACTTAACGAACTTCAACAAGACAGTTCTATTAGCAATGTCGCACTTGCTAAGCGGGTTCATTTATCCCCATCCCCCTGTTTAATGCGTGTTAAATCTCTAGAGGATAGTGGCATTATTCGCAATTATGTGGCCCTAGCAGATCCTAAGTTATTGGGGCTGGACCTGAATGTTTTTATCTCTATTAGTCTGAAAGAGCAGTCTAAAGCCGCCTTAGCAGAATTTGAAAAATGTATTTCTGAGCATGATGAAGTGATGGAGTGCTATCTGATGACTGGTGATAGTGATTATCTGATTCGGGTGGCAGTATCCGATATCGGCGCTTTAGAAAAATTTATCCTAGAACAACTCACACCAATTCCTGGCATCGAAAAAATACGTTCTAGTTTTGCACTCAAACAAGTACGGTACAAAACTGCACTACCACTACCTCTATAAAGAAGTGTCTTATCCTTATATTTTCAATCGGGCTATTGGCCTTGTAATCCGGGTTCCAAAGCTTATTGAGAGAGATTTTGACAAATCCCTTTGTACTCAAAAATTTGTGGGTGCGTGAAGTCAGGTATGAAATTGACTTCTTGTTTGGTTATTTCACCAGAAGCCCGGTTGATTAAAACCTTGACGGTCTTATCGTATCCCTTTGTTAAATGACTGCCATTGACACGGATATTTTTCTGGTCCACAACAACCGACATATGTTTGACATCATCTTCACTACGGTGGTTATAGGTCACAAATGCAAAATCAGGGTGATCAGATTCAATGAGCCAGACATCACTATATTGACTAGAGTCATTGGAATTCGATACTGGGATATAGGTAATTGTCATGGTGGCGTTCACTTCTTTAGGAGCAGACTCCACTGTAGTTCCATCATTTTGAGTTACAACAGAACTTAAGAGACCCTTGCATAACAGAGATATTTTTTCTTTTTCTATATTTTTACTACATCCTAGGAGTGAAACAAGAGCCATCAGCGTTATTAGTAATTTCATAAGGGTTACTGTAACACCTATTATTACTAATCTATTTGTATCAAGACCTAATGGTTTTGCTGAGCACCCTTTGCAGTGTTTCTAGTATTCAATTAAGACTACTTGTTAGGAATTATTTTACCTATTATTATGAACATAATAAAACATAATATTATTGATAAAAAATGACTACTTACCCCATTCATGCACAAACAACAATTAGTGTGACTGCTCTTAGAAGAAGCAATCCAAGCAAGATTATTGAATATGCTGGAGGATTGCCCGTTGCAGTTTTAAACCACAATAAACCCGAGGCCTATCTTTTGTCGGCAAAAGTCTACGAAAAATTACTAGACCAAATTGACGATGCTATTTTGCTCAAGATTATTGAAAAGCGCCGCGGGGGTAAGATAGTCCGAGTGAAACTTGAAAACTTATGATCTTAATTTCATGTTCTCGCTCTTAAAGAATGGGAAAAATTGGACGGCTCTATTCGGGAACAATTTAAGAGAGCGTTAGAAAAGCGTGCAATAAGTCCCCATGTCATATCGGCAAAACTCAATCATGACTTGGCTAATCTTTACAAGATTAAGCTTAGAACGTCTGGATATCGTTTAGTTTATGAGGTAATTGATAGGCGTTTGGTTATTTTGTTATTGCAGTCGGAAAAAGAGATAAAGAGATTGCTTATCAAAAAGCTATAGAAAGAAAAAAATGATAGGCAAGAATTTACGTCACATATTTTTTCTATGAGCCCTTTTTGGATTTAATGAAATTAACTTTCAGATGAGTTGAGTACCACTCAAAAAGATAAACCCTAGCGCATAATCTGCTGTAACAAACCAAATATAATTAACAAAACATTTGAACTAATGCATTTCTTTTAAAGATTGAGAATGAAAATGATAAGTAAGCTATTTGTTGTATTGATTTGTTTGGCAAGTCTGGTGGCTTGTACGAAAAAGCAAGAAGAAACGACTAAAAGCGTACTACCCACCAAAAATCAAATCCTCACTCAAGTAGATGTGGATGCCAGGGTGAATGAGTTTTTTAAAACACGCTATCAAAAATACAATGAGCAAAATAAGTGTTGGATTAGAGTCTTTAGCGCGGGAACATATTGCGTGACCATCAAAGTCATTGCGCATCAAAAAACCAGTACCCGGGATTTAATCTATGTTGTGGAATCTGGATCACCCATGGATCAAAACAAGAATTTACTGAATTTTCATGCAGCTGCCGGACTCATGACACTCTTTCTCATCGAAGATGTTAATGAGCAATTAAAAATTATTGCCGAAAGTGAAGAAATCATGAATGGTGCTTTTGGAGCCCCGAACGACAATGTTAAGACTTATCGTATCGGTAGTGATGGTCAGTTAGGATTAAGGCTGGTGAATGGTTATGGTAACCAAGGAGTTTTTTCAGGCAGCTTAGCCCTATACATGCAAAAGGATAATAAGATTGTTGAAGTTGCCGATTTGAATACATACTCCGGAAATAGTGGTGCGTGTGGCGATGAGAAAGATCAAATGTGTAATCTCTTTGAAGAGGATTTAGTCGTGGAAGTGGTGAATGCACCAAGTAAAAAGTATTTTGACTTGAAGTTGACCCATAAAACAGCAGATAAAGAGATGGGCAAACCGATGATCAAATCTGAGAAGACGTATGTTATTCAGTTTGATGAAAAAAAGTTTGCTTATGACTTAGAGAAATTCAGAAAAGCGAGCGAGACTAAATAAGTAGGATTACATCTTGAAGTCGTTAATAGTAATACCGGTCTTTTGCGAGATGTCTTGCAAGCGAATGGCTTGACCAATTTGTTGGCATTCATTACTAAAAACAATATCTCCTTCACGCATCGATTTTCTACTATCTCTTACCCCAAGAGAGTCACTACTAGGTGATGTTGGATAGCCATCTTTATTGTTGAGTTGCCTTTGACGATAGCTAGTGATTTCATAAACAAATGCGCCAACATTAAAGGACATGCCGTAATACTCTGAATAAGGATCAACTCTTCTGGACATCGAAATATTAGGAAAACCTTGATTTTCTTTGGGGATTTGTAATTCCACTTTGGATACCTTACCAAATCGATATTGCATGTAACCTTGATTTCTCGATAAGTCCTTTGAGCCGCAGACTGAAACAATCTTCTGATTCATCAATTGACAACTAAAAAAGACAGTCTCCTCCGGCTTGCATAGCGAGGCTGCAAAGGCCGTGTTTGTGAACAAGAACATGAGTAAAAGGTAAGTGGTGTTTTGCATATGTAATCTATGATCCCAAAGTAATACGTTGTTAATGATAATGCATTGGCAATCAGTTTTTAGACCGCTATGACAAGAATTGATTTAATGCGTATGGTGGTGACCATTGTCTTCGTACCAAAGATCATAGCGATTGGGCTAAATGAGGTTTTGTGCATGGTAAAATGACATAAAACATCAAGAGATTATAGGCGTATGAATCATGAAACTCATGGATATTGCAAAAGTCATTCGTAGTAAAAATGCAGGACCTAGGTGTACAACTCTAGATATCATGTTTGCTAATATTGAGGATTTCGACCGCGTATGCGCAAGTAAGAACTTGAATAAAAAGACCATTGCGCACTTGTATCAGGTTCCCGAGCATGAGGTAAAAGAAATCCAATACCCAATCTCAATGGCCATTAAATTTAGTATTCCCCGTAAAGTCACTGCTGGAGATCCAGGCGATAAAGATGTCTATGGAGCGCAACAACATGCCCGATTATTTAATATAGATATTGAATAATTATTTCACTGAATAACCCCCAAACTCAATTTGATATGCGTGCCACTGGAAAATTAATTAAAGAATTTGCAGGTAAACCTGCTTACCGTCCACTCAAAATTGTTGGGGCATCAGGCCAGTTAGGATATGGCATACCAACTCCTGCCTTTCAAAGAGCACTGGAGCAGGGACCGGACCTCATCGGTTGTGATATGGGGTCGATTGATATTGGCCCTTACTATTTGGGTAGTGGTCAAATGGCTACTGCACGGCAGTCGACGAAGAGGGATTTACGTAAAGTCATTCTTGGTGCACGTAGTTTGGACATTCCGCTTGTCATTGGCTCGGCAGGTTCTGCTGGGGCCAAACCGCATTTGGAACAAACCATCGCCATTATTCGTGAAATCGCTCAAGAGGAGAATCTTAGTTTTACGATGGCCGTAATCCCGGGCGATATTCCCAAATCGATTGTCAAAAGAAGTATTGCCCAAAACGAAATCGTTGGGGTTGATGGTATGCTGCCATTAACATTAAAGGAATTAGACCTAACAACGAACTTAGTGGGCCAGATGGGAATGACTGAGTTTCAGGCTGCACTAGAAATGGATATTGATATTTTGATTGCAGGCCGTGCTTGCGACACAGCTATTTTTTCCGCCTTACCAATCATGCTGGGCTTTGATCAAGGCTTGTCTATCCATATGGCAAAAATTATTGAATGCGCTTCCTTATGCTGTACACCAGGGGGTAGAGATTCTATATTAGCCACTTTAGATCAAGACCACTTTATTCTAGAGAGTATGGCGCCACAACGCAAAGCCTTACCGATGTCGATTGCTGCGCATAGTTTATATGAGCAAAATGATCCATTTTTGATTATTGAGCCAGAAGGGCATGTTGACTTACATCATGCTAAATATGAACAAATTACTGAGCGGTCCAGCAAAATTAGTGGTGCGAAGTGGATTGCGGCCAAGAAAAAAACGATCAAACTGGAAGGATCTTCTCGGGTTGGTGAGCGTGCGGTACTTTTATGTGGCGCTGCTGACCCGAAGTTTATTGCCAACCAAAAAGAGATATTGCAAGAAGTAGAAAAAATTGTAGAAGAGTTGGTCTGCGAAGACACGCCAATGGATTATCAAATCTTTCCTAGGGTCTACGGTATCAATGGGGTCACTGATCTCCCTGCAAACCCGACGGTACCAGACGAAGTATTTTTGATGATAGAGTGTATTGCCCCAACGCTTGATCGTGCCTCAGAAGTCGTGCGAACGATGAAGCAATACTTATTACATTACGGTTACCCAACTCGTCTTTCAACGGGTGGCAATATTGCTTTTCCGTTTACACCACCCGAGATATCTGTAGGTACTGCCTATCAATTCAATGTGTACCATATCATTGATATCCATGGCGATGAAGCCATATTTAAGCCTGAGTTGATCGAAATTAAAAACCCCTCAGGAACTTAAATTATTCTGGTCTGACATTATTCTCTTTAATTAATCGAGCATACATCGCTGTCTCCGCTTTGATTTGCGCAGCAAATTCTTCTGGTGTATTACCAATCAGTTCATTGCCACCATCTTGCACCAAACGCTTGATGACTTCAGGATTTTTAATCACTTTGGCGATTTCAGTTTGTAGTTTCTGAATGATCAATGGATCCGTTTTGGCGGGTGCTAACATGCCTTGGAATTGACTTATATCGTAATCTTTAAAACCCAATTCTGCGAGAGTGGGGACACCTGGAAGATTCGTTGCGCGCTTGGAGCTTGTTACAGCGAAGACTCGCATCTTATTACTTTTAACCATTGGTAGAGCCGTAACAACGGCTTCAAAAGTAAAGGAAAGTTGACCGCCCAAGAAGTCTGTCCAAATTGCAGCGCCTCCCTTGTAAGGCACGTGGATAAGTTTTGTCCCGGAGACTTGTTCCAGACGCACACCTGCCAAATGCCCGCCACCACCGATACCAGTTGAGCCATAACTCAGAGTACCTGGCGCAGCTTTGGCGATCTGGATCAGATCTTTGAGATCTTTAATGGGAGATTCTTGCCTTACAGCTACAGCATATTGAAAAACAGTGAGATTACTCACAGGAGCTAAATCTTTGATGGGATCGTAGTTCATTTGTGGATAGAGTGCCGGAGCAATCACGATAGGACCACTTGCCGCAACGACCAAGGTATAGCCATCCGGTGCGGCTTTGGCAACTTGGGCTGTACCAATCATCCCGTTGGCTCCGGGTACATTCTCAACAACGATACTTTGGCCTAAGTTCTCAGATAATTTTTGGCAAATGACGCGTGCTGTAATATCGGCGGCTCCCCCTGCGACATAGGGAACAATCACCTTAATAGAGCGGTTTGGGTAGTTGGATTGTGCTTGGGTATTAAAGGACACGAGGCTACACAACAGGGTACAGAAAAAAGATACGGATAAAAAAGAGGTTTTCATAAGGTCTCCAATGTAATAATTATTCAATTGATATTAAACATTAATCTAAAACAAGTCAATTTAGGAGATTTAAGTGCAAAATCCACGCTGGAAATACAGGCCTGAGGGATCGAATTGGGGAGAATTTGGTGCTGACGATCGCTATGGTCGCATCAATTTAATTACCCCACAATTAAGACTGAAGGCTTTTCAGGAAGTGGTGACAGGGATGACTTTTTGTCTGAGCTTACCCCTGGATCGACCGGGTGGAATGGTTTTAAATGACCATCGTCGCGCGCCGGAGTTTCATAAAGTGTTTCGTCATGGTCATCTCGTCTTTAATTTGGGGATGGAAAAGTTTGATCAAAGAATCATTGATGTGAGTTGTGATGAAGCGGTGATGCTATACAGTCAATACTCTACCCAATGGGATGCACTTGCCCATAAAGGCTCGCAATTTGATGTGGACGGCAGTGGTGTGCGAAAAAAAGTGTTTTATAACGGCTGGTCAATTGTGGATGAGAATCATCAAGGCACCCAAGGTGAACTCGGGGCGCGCAATCTTTCGATTGCTAATCTCGCTGAAAAAACTGTTCAGGGACGCGCTGTCATGATTGATTTATACAAGCATTATGGCTACGAGAGGGCATATGTCAATTATGAAATGCTCCAAGAGATCTTTAAAAAAGATCATATTGTGGTTGAAGAGGGAGATATTGTTTGTTTGCATACCGGACTTGGTGAGTTGATTATGAATAGTCCACCAGAAGGGCCAGACCCATCGATTAAAACTGCTTGTGCTGTACTCGACGGTGCTGATCCAAAAATATTACAGTGGATTACTGACAGTGGTCTAGTGGCCATCGCCTCAGACAACCTTGCTATCGAGTCTTCATCGACCTTAGGCATTCGTCATGAGATTGGTGATTGTGGCACGATGCTACCTCTTCATGAGCACTGCTTATTTAAATTAGGGATCCATTTAGGTGAGCTTTGGTATCTCACAGAACTAGCCAACTATTTAAATGAACACCAGCGTAGCCGATTTTTATTAACTGCGCCGCCACTCCGCCTACCGGGTGCGGCAGGTTCTCCTGTAACGCCCATCGCAACGGTTTGAATTAAATCGGGCTATGGGAAGGTTGATTAAATGCGTATAAACGTGCTGGATTATCTACGAGTATTTTTTGTAGTAAATCAGCGCTGGCGGTCCAGTCCAGAAGTAAGTTGACTAAATGACCGTCATTGGCGAGCATATTTTTTGCACTCACATGAGGCCAATCTGAACCCCAAACCAGTCGCTCAGGCATGATTCTCATCATCTCTTGGGCGATCAGAGCAACATCTCGATGCAGCGGGAAATCCATGGATGAAAAATAATTAGCAGAAATCTTTGCCCACACATGCTCATAAGAAAATAATCGCATTAAAGCCGCATAACCTTCTGAATTTTTTCCCAAAGAGGCATCAACACAACCATAATGATCAATCACCACATTGATTGGTAGTTGAATCAGTTCATCAACAATAGCGGGTTGCTTGCGGACATTGACAAAGAACTGCATATGCCAATTAAGTTCTTTTAAGCGCGGTGCGAGACGCTTAGCATCCTCTAAGGTCAAGCCAGAGGTAGCAGAAGCAGTATTGACGCGAATCCCCCGAAAGCCTAATGTATGCAGTCGCACAAGCTCTTGATCACTAATGTCAGCGCCAACGACGGCGATTGCTCTTAATGGAAACAGATTACTAAGTAATGCTTCCTCCATGAGGGTGTTGTCCGTTCCATAGACACTGGGTTGAACGAGAACCGCACGTTCGCAACCAATGGTACTGAGCATCTTGATGTAATCCTCAAGGGGGTTTAGATGGGGAATGAAATGGGTTTTAGGCAGCATGGGGTACTGACTCAGAGGACCAAAAATATGTGCATGACTATCACATGCAAATTTCGGTAAAGAGTGTTTCGGTTTTTCCGTCGGAGTGATGGGCGGCGCTACATTAGGAACAAGCTGCATAGGATCAATTAATAGGTCTTTTTTCAACAGTATTGGATTCGATTTCATAATGCTCAGTTAAACCGATAATATCTTCGACATCTTGGCGAGCCACCACAAATTCCGCGTTTGAAAGACCTGTATATTGTCCCGTCGTACGCAGTTCAGTGAGCATTTTCTTCATAAAATGGAAGGCGCTGCACAGCACAACTTGAGCCTCGATACATGCAATATAGCCCATATCAATTAATTCTTGACGAGAAAATAAAGGGCGTCCATCGCGGTTACCACGGCTTTGGACATAGATCAGGGGGACTTTACATAACTTGGGTGCTTGAGTCGCGTCATCCAAATTTCTGGGGAATAATAATCCATAATCTGCACCCACATCAGCGGCTGCATTAATCCGGAAAACAGCCTCTTCTAAGCCGGCTGAGCGGCAGGTATCCGTTCTAGCGATGATGACAAAATTAGAATCTAGACGATCACGTTCCTTACAAGCATAGGCAATTTTTTCAATATATTCTTCCCGGGAAATACCGTGAACAACATACTTATGATAATGAGCGCGTTTCGGAAATACTTGATCTTCAATATGAATACCAGCAACTCCAGCGCGGATAAATTCACTGACAGTGCGCATCGTATGTAGCGAATCACCCCATCCTGCACCAGCATCAGCAATTAACGGAATATTGACTTTACTAGTAATATCTTGTGCCATCTTCACTTGTTCGGTCATCGTCATTAAGGGTTCTGTAATTGCTGTTGAGGCCCCAGAAACATATCCACCGATAAAGACCGCTTCAAAGCCTAAAGACTCCACCAACCTACCCTGAAGTGGGTCGCATACGGAGGGCAAATGTAAAAAAGTATTGTTTTTGAGAAGTTGGCGTAATTGCAGAGTGGTATTTGTCATGTTGAGCCAGAGTGATGGGAGGAAAGAAAACTAAATTTTATGTAAAAGACTTATCAAATACTGTCAATGCTATGAAATTCAAAAAAGACAAGCTTGAAAAATGCGCCCTAATCAGTGATTAGATGTCTCTTGAGTCGTTTATGACAATTTTTAATGAAATATTTGAATTGATTATATCGCCTAAATTGGGCGATCCTTAAACGGCAGAAAATGCAGTCAAGAGTGATACGATTGATGAAAGATCTTGATCTTAAGCTAACTCTTTTCTTAAATTACTTAAGAGGGGTCGGGCGATATGCTTTTCGGGTACCATCATTATCGAAGATATTGGTCACACCCGAAGGGGATTGTGTTTCATACCCAATACGACGACCTTGATTATCGTAGACACTATTTTTTGACTGGCTATTGTAAGGTGAGTTCTCAAAATTGAGAGGTGAGTTTTTGAAATTTTGAGAAGAGTTCTCAAAATTAAGCTCAGAATTTTTAAAATTCTGGGGTGAGTTATCCCAGTTCACTATTTGAGAAAAAGATCGGCTCACAATGAAGATTAGGAATAACCAAGCTATTTTTTTCATACACCCTCCAGAAGTAGTTGATATATAAATAATGATGGGTGGCTCGCTCATAGGGTGAGCTTAGAGAAATACAAGTCGTTTAAAATATTTTAACTTTAAGCTGTGCAAAGATTACGCCTGCATCAATCCACTGTGAAACCTTCGGAATAATAGTCATATTGACTGAATAATCTGAATTGCCTAAATTGATTACTGGAAGAAGCGCAACAAATGGTCGACTTTGATTGTATTCAGAACTATAAAATCCAGTCGTCTCGATACCTACTTTTAGGTGAAAGCTATCGATTGAAAATAGATTAATCAGACCTGCACCACCAAGATAGAATGCTGTGCCATTTAATGAATCTTTAAAAAAGCCAGCATTTGCGACCCATTCAATGGAATTTTCAGGTTCTTTAGCAAAGTTATATTCTAAGCCTAGACCCACATTGAGTTCGTTCAGTTTAGAAGAAAACGTATCTTGATTCACTGCAAAATGTTTTGAAATACCATTGATGACAATACTTGTATAACTTTGAGCCAATGTTTCGAACGGAAATAAAGCACAAATAAAAAAAAGATAAGTGATTTTTTGCATCAATAGACTTTTTTAAAGTTCAAGCCAATAATATCTCTTTTATAGGTATAGATATCAATATTAGAGTCATTAATTTCGTACCCAATATCGATAGAGGGGGCAACACCATAAACCTTCCAGTCAGTTTTTAACAGACTAAGATAAGCTCCTCTTCTTCTATCTTGACGAATAATCCCAAATAGGGGATCAAAGTCATCAAATATACGATTTGACGCTAGTAACTTAACTTGGGCTTTGATAAAAAAATCAGTAACATAAATATTGCTTGTAAGGGCGAGGGTTTGGGTTTTAAAGGCATAAGGACTTTCATTTGCTTTTGCGCGGTCTAAGCCCAACTCAAACCCAAGAGTGCTATTTGGAAAAACTGGATAGGCATAAGAGGTAGTAATACTATTTAATGGGCCACTTAGATAGTCATATTCAGGGTAATCTAGTTTAGAAAACTTAATTTCATTATTCCAAGAAGCACCACTTTGGAAGTTTTTTAGATGTAAAACTGAAGTTGAAGGGGCTGTATAAAGTAAATGTCCACCATAAAAAAACTGCTCAAAATTTGCTTTTAACTTTATGTTCGGATTATCAAAAATACGGTACGCAGCATATTCTTGAAGACTGGTGCGATCAAAAAAATGATCTTCAAATTTGGCTCCATTAATATTAAAGCCGATCATAAAGCGTTTTTCTTGGCCAAATGCTTTTGCACCGAATAATTGATATCCTAGACCCAATTGTGGACTTGTATCAATTCCAGGATCGTATTGAAAACTGAATCCATATAAATTGATAATACGGTTATTAGTAACAGCTCTAGGATTAGAGTCGAATACTATTCCAGCTGAGGCTTCAATTTTTCCTTGAGAAAGTGCGATTTCTTCTAAGAAAATACAAATTTTTTCTCTCACCATCATTGGGGGATCAAGAAGTAATACATCTTTGAATAGGGCTTCTGCTGAATCTAAGTCTCCAGAAAAATAGGCTGCTCTTGCCCATTCCAGTTTTACTCGTGGAGAATTCGTAACTTCAAAGAGATTTCTAAGAATTGGAATTGCATCGGAATAATTGCTGTCATTAATAGCGTTTATACCCTTTTCAAAGGCTATTTGATTTGGGTCTATATCTTGAGCTATTGTGTGAAAAGGGAGCAATACTAGGCAAAAAATTACTCCCTTTATACAATTACAAAATTTCTGAAAACTCAATTACCTTTTTCCACCAAATCCACCAATGTAGCCAATATTTCCATTCTTAACAACAAATACACCACCAATCTCTTGTGCATTTGGACCATAAAACTGTCCACCTGCAGTACCTGTCATAACGGTTGCCCCAGAGCTACTTACTGTTCCACTAAAACTATTTACTCCAGGAGCATACGTAAGATTGCCTGATAAATTTAACCCTCCAGTTGAAACGTACGTACCATTTACAGTTGTACTTGCCGCAGAATTGGTAGTGGAAAATGCAATATTCCTTGTTCCAAAGTTTGTTGATGCAAGCATGTTGGATGTTACGTATAAATATTGTGTAGCATTACCAAACATACCCGCAGCTATACCTGAATATACCGCCGTGCCAGATGTTGGTATAGAGGGTCCTGGAGTAATTGTGCCAGCTGAACCCGCGCTAATTTGACCGACTGTATTCCCATTAGACCAAACACCAAAAGATTGATAACTCCACCCAAAATAGGGAGCCCAAGCAGTCAATGCCGATTGCGTTGCATTTGAAAATCCATTGACTCCAGGTGCAACGGTGTTGATACTATCTCCATTAGCCCTATTGAATGATGCGCTATTACCATTCGCGGCCCGGAAACTGGCTGACTGAACAATATTATTTGCATCAAATGTTTCTGTATAAGTTGCGCCGGATTGAATGGATGTCGGAGTACCAATATCTAGGCCGTCATAAGCAACACTAACTGACAAACCTGTATAAGAGGTGGTCCTATAAACTGGTGATGAAGTACTATTGGATGAAGTACCACCCCCTCCACTACATGCTCCAAGTAATATAACAAGCGTTAAAGCGGATAAATTTCTCATAGAATCTTCCTTAAAATTAGATAAAACAATTTAATAGCAGAGTACAAATTAAATCAATAAAATCAAACTAAAAACTTTTTAGTAAATACAAAAAAATTAAATAAAACTTTAAGTGATGTTATGATTTCGCCCCACTATCCGCTATGGGTGTGATTGGTTCAGCCTGCGTGGGTTCTTTGATTTTGACACCACAATTTTTATTTAAAGAAGCTTGTTCTATAGCGACTTTTTCACCTTTAAGCCGAGCAAGTTCCTGCTCTTCTGCTTTACCTCCTGTAGCCATAGTGCCCAATAAAAATGGCCAAAGAATTAAACCTGCACCCACTAACATGGCATCAGTATTTGCTTTCGATTGTAAGCTTGCAGTAGTTGAGCTTAGTTTGGCCTCCACATCCGCCGCTTCTACTGAAAGCCTACGACAGTCTACAGAGTCATACTTAAGACTAGATATATGTGTAGCAACGACATTAGAAGGTTGTGTTGCACAACCAGAAACGATACTTCCAATAGTAAAAAAAATTATTGCTTTGGAAAGGGGGTGCATACATGCTCCTTATAGATGAGAAAAAAATGAAGATCTTGGGCATCGGCTATAAATTTCGGTAGCATGCAATTAAGAACTCACAGGTAAATCTTTTGGATGAACTAATTCCAAACCTAAATATTGTTTTGAAATCGTTAAAAACGTATCGAATAATTGCTTAGAAATCTGATCAAAACAATCCAATAACTTTTGGCTGGGTAAAATCAGCTTTAGTCGTGAATCAAGGGGATGGTTGTGCAACATAATAAAATCCTTCTCAATTAATCTTCTGAAGTGATAACGATTTCCCATCTCACTAAATTCACTACTATTAAAGAGACGCTTAACAGTCAACTCTTCTTGGGCGATGTAATGACTGACAACGATCAGCATCAACTCGTAAGGAATAAACGAATGACCAATGGGTAAATGCAAGGAGGTGATTTCTCGAACTTGCATCAACAAATTGATCACTGAATGTATGTTTTGATTAGGCATTTTTTCTAAAGGTTCATTCAATCATTATTTTGAATTCAATACAACCATTACTAGATACGAAAACTAGGTAAGAACTTAATATGGGTTACGAGCAAGTCGATGGTTACGGAATACAACCATTGTTGGAGTGCTGTAGGTCAAAAAATGATCTACTGTATGAAGGAACAGTGCTCCTAAGTCTATTAAGTCTTTAGGTAATTTATCTTTTGCGCAAGGCTCATTTTTTGAGCTGCATACTTTTTACAATGACATTTTAAGAAAGGGGCAGGATATGCGAGATTTCACCTATTTAGATGCAGGTCGATTTTCGATTGTGAATATTTATCGTACTAAGCGTTTTGATGTTGATCGATTAGATTTGAACTGGCCTAGTAGCTCTGAGCAGAGAGACTTTGTCAGAGGTTTTCGCATTGTCGATCACGAAGATGGCAATCGCATACTCGTCCATGGCACGGATGCGGATGATTTGATCTTTAGTATAGCTTACCTCATGCATCAAGATGACTCCAAAGAAGCTGACTTTGAAGAGTACATCATGCAGTGCATGGCTTCGAAGCAATTTTTAGTCACAGAGCAAAAGAAAACACCCAGCTCTCCTGTAGAAGAAATCCTACACTGATTAAACTTAAGCGCTTCATGGGTAATCGCTTGTTTTACGATAACAGTCCGAATGAATTTATGCCGATAGGAATTTATGGATACTGTACCGAAAGCAATTGCTGTCAATATCAATGCCATCAAGGGTTGTGTACTCGGGGCATTACTGGGAGACGCTTGTGGTACCGCATTACAGTTTTTAGACAGACCGCCCACGCAAGAGGAAGTGAAGATTGCCCTGGAAATGAATGGGGGTGGTTATTTTGAGATTGCAACCGGGCAATACACAGATGATGGTGAGATGACGGCGGCACTCCTGGATACGATTCGTGCTTGCGGTGGTAGGTATGAGCCTATAGAAGTTGCAAAAACCTACCGTCGGTGGTTACTATCCTTACCCTTTGATATCCGAAATACAACGCGCATCGCTCTGAATGGAGGAGGTATGTTAGATCCTGATTTACCAGAGCAAATGATGCAACGTGCCAAACAGTATAACTATGGATCAAAAACGAATGGCAGTATGATGCGTGCCACGCCGCTTGCGATAGCCGCGGCAAGACTATCTGAGGAGATGGCGATTGACATGGTCGCAAAAGACGTCGTGCTGACCCATCCTAATCCGATATGTATTGTATCGACTACCGCTTATGTCTTAGCGATACGTCAACTGATTTTGCAATTTATGGATGATCAAGGGGCACTCAGTATCGTTGCGCGCTATTTACAAAAAACTAATGCAGAAGTTTACGGGTGGTATGAAGATGCGATGCACGGTGAGTTACCACCAGCCTATCCCATGCCAGAATCTGTGCGCTATCCATTTACGTATGCGATGTATCACTTAAAGCATGAAACACGTTATTTTGAGGCGATACAACATACCTTAATGATGGGTGGGGATACCAATACCAATGCCTGTATTGTTGGGGGGATGGTGGGTGCGTATCATGGTCATCCCTTACTCCCCTCGATACTCATGCGACGACTACTGCGCTGCAATACCAAGCAAGGTAATCAGCAAAGATCTGAGCCCTATACCATTAAACGGGTCTTAGAAAACTTACAATGTTTGACGATATAGCGTGAGATTTTGATTGACTTCAGCGATGAGTTTATTACGTAATTCTGCAGGTTCAAGGACTTCGACGGCACTGCCATGTTTCATGATATCCATCAATAGTTCTTGGTCTTGGTTATAAGGGAATTCCAATACATAACTGCCATCGGGCAAAGTACTTCCTTTTTGATCAGGATGCCAAAGTTCAGTAGAAATCCAGCGAGCTCGCTGTGGATTAAATTTAAGTTTTACGGAGTGCACGGCGCGCCCAGAAAAAATGCCGTAGCTCTGCGTAAAGTTTGCTTGGAGTTCTTGATCATCGACTTCGATGGCTTTTGACTTCGGCAAAATCGTCGCACTTTTTAGACCATCCACTGCAAAACTTCTCAGATCATCACGCAAATGACAAAATGCATCGAGATACCAGTTATCGCGGTAATAGATCAGGCGTTGGGCAGAGATCTCTCGCTCGGTCAGTTCATCCTTGGCTTTAGAATAAAAAGTGATCTGTAAACGCTTTCGATTGAGGAGGGCATTACCGATTTCACCAAAGCAATCCATTGAACTATTCCGGGTAAACATACCAAGTACTTTAATCCGTTTACGCAGTTCTTGAGAGGAGGTATCGGGACCAAGGATATTATCGATGACTGCACGCAGCGGTTCAATATGCGGACCGAGTAAGCCGGATTTATCTAAAGAGGCGAGATAATGTTCCATTAAGGCCAGAGCTGTAGCTTCACTCTGAGAAAACCACAGACCAGGGACATGTTTGAGAGCTTCTTTGTGATCACCTTTGATGAAGTAGCCATTATCAAAGGCGCTCCAAGTAATTGGAACGCGATTACGATCACGTAAATAGGTAAGATCTCGCTTGAAGGTAGCGGGGGAGATTTCTAATTCACTCAGAAACTCGTCACGAGACACATAGCCTTGTTTTTGCATCATAAAAATAATCTTATGCAAACGCTCCATATCGCTCATTACCACCCCCAGATCGAATAAGTGTTTTAAATACTTTTGTTACTTTGATAATATATTAGCTCACTTCATAAGTTAGAAAAAGTGCAGAATGTGAAATTAAGCATTTATTGACAGAATGAATGCTGTGGCAGTTCTAAAATAATGATGTAGTATTTTGCGTCCCACGATGTTCGTAGGGGAGTTTTAAAAGTTCTGAGGTATTACTCAGAGATCAGAGATTTAATTATTTGCAATTAATTTCTACAGGGGATTTATCAATGCAATCTGAATACGACCGAACGGGTTTGATCGAACACATCAAAGCAGAATTTAAAATCAGTTGGCATGGGATTCATGGTGCAAATCATTGGGCTAGGGTGGTTCATCACGGCAAAACGATTGGTGGTGTCCGGCAAGCAGATCTATTGGTTGTAGAGCTATTTGGGTTTTTACATGATAGTTGCCGACTCAATGATGGCAGAGATCCTCAGCATGGGCAAAGGGCAGCTGAATTCGCCCACGCTATTCATGGGCAGTATTTTCAGATTAAACCTATGCAGCTCGATCAACTCTGCTACGCCATGCAACATCACTCGGGAGGCCAGACATCGACGGACACCACCATACAAACTTGCTGGGATTCTGACAGGCTCGATTTAGGAAGAGTTGGGATTATGCCGTCAGCTCAATTTCTGTCGCAAGAAGCGGCCATATACATAGATATGGCCTTTGCTTGGAGTCGTGAAATAAAAGTACAACGAGAATCACTTTAAAATGGTAAGTTATCTCCCACGAATCAACTTATCCTCAAACCAATTCCACATATCAGCAACTACTAAAGTGAGATAGTCACGTTGACAATGTTGTGATCCACCTTCCTCTGCAGTGTAGACTCGCAGTTTTTTATCTTTTGAGCCACAGGCATCAAATTGTTTTTGTGCATCTGATAAAGGAATTTGCTCATCTTCAGCACCATGAACGAGCAAGAACGGGCAGACCATTTTCTGCATCACACCATCAAGCTTAAATGGCTGAAGTGTCTCAAGAGCTTGTTCTAGAGTATCAACACCTAAAATCCAATTGATATGATGACCAGGAACAGATAAAGATAATTTAAATTGTGCATCGATGCGTTTTTTCCAAGTCTCATGGTAGTCCCACTGCGCACCCCAAGCAATACATGCCGCCCAGCGATAATCCATCGCAGCGCAGCGCGGCGCGTAGTATCCCCCGAGACTAATTGCGACAATACCGATTTTTTTCGGATCTACATCAGAGCGTTTTTCGAGATAATCTAAACAGGCGCTACCAGCAACTTCGTAATCATAGCGAAGATAATGATTCCGAAAACGAATTGCTTCACCAGTTCCTGGACCATCCATAATTAATACTGAAAACCCACGTTTGATCAAGTCGGGAATCCCACGCATAAATTGGATTTCTTTT
>JBBAKF010000040.1:0-19939 GCA_040403635.1 Polynucleobacter sp. | reverse complement strand
CACTTTTATAAGTGGGTGGTGAGGGACTCGAACCCCCGACCCGGTGATTAAGAGTTAACGGACAAAACTTCGCTAGCGGGTCTGTATGTAGTTTTGTGAAGACTATACACGCCTAAAAGTGCGATAGCTAGTCTTTTCTAACATCTGCGTTGCTCTCTCGTTGCTCTCCTAAGAGCCATGCTTTCATTTGTCAGGGTTGATCTCTAAGCTGCATCTATCTCTAGCAGCAATGAGGACAAATGAACGAGTGGTGGTCTTCCCAGCCCAACCAAAGATATTGGGTTGAAATTACGGATCGAGCTGATCTTGGTAAGAATATAATTGCACCCCAGAGGGCTCAAGCTGGAAAAAGTACACCAGGTTATGAATTACTGAACTATGTGCGTGAGGGCGACATAGTTTTTCACTGGTGGAGAAAACCTAGCAAGTCTGAAGACAGGGGCTTTTACGGGTATTCAGAAGTTGTTGGAGCGATGCAAGAAGGAACTATCCCGTGGAAATCCCGAGGTAGATATGCCGAAAATGAAAAAGTTGGTCCAAAGCCAGCAAAATATTGGAACTTAACTAACTTTACCGAGTTTCGGCATCCCATATTGGTTGGAGATTTAAACGAACGTAGGAACGCAGTTTTTGACTTGATTGAGTCTCTTGGGAAAATACATGGAAAGCCTATCTATTTCCCATTCTGTAAAAGAGAAGGGAAAGTTGCGGCAAATCAGACCTATTTTGCAAAGATGCCACAAGAACTACTAGGCATTCTTGAAATTAATGATTTTGATGAAGTCCTAGGTACTTCAACATTAAGTGCCGCAGGAAAAGTATCCGTTAAAAAGAGAACAGAAAGCAGGCCTGCCTTTGCTAGGCAGATGGATCCTGAAAAGAGAAGCGCCGTGGAGAAGTATGCCGAGAGCGTAGTCTTCGATTACCTAGAAGATTTAGGATATTCAGTTGAAAAATTTGGCAAGCCCTTTGACTTTTTGGCAACTAAAGGACTTGAGAAAGTCAAAGTAGAAGTCAAAGGTAAGCAAGACTTTGCGGTAACCGTGGAGGTCACTACGAATGAAGTAGAAGTCGCAAAAAATTTAGATGGCACTCATAGAACTCTGCTTGCCGTGGTGGATGGCATAGAACTGACCCAAATGGACGGTATTTGGAAGAGCTCAGGAGGACGTTTAAGAACATGGTGGGATATGCCATTTGATGAGTCCAGTTTATTCCCAACCCGATATCAATTTACTTTACCTATCGAATAAGATGGAAAATCCAATAGAAGTTAATGTTGTGGATTGAGCAGTTATCTAACCTTGCAGAAGAGTCATGAATTGGAGCATATATGCAGCCGGTAAATCTGAGCACAGATAGCGTATTTCTCGATTCAAAATTGAAGGACTTAAAAATTGTGACTCTCTACTTATTGTCAACTGGTAGAAATGCGTGGCACAACACTTGGTCCGAAAAATACCGACCAGATACGGCATTATTTTCGAGTTTTGAAGCAGCCAAGGCAGCCGCCGAAGATGCTCGTAACCGCGGAACTACTTTTGAGATAGAACAATTCTCAGGAATAGCTTTCTACTCTTCTGAGGGTGTTGTAGCTTTAGTTGAATTCCATTCCAAACAGCCTTTCAAGAAGTTAAAATTCAATAAGCTAGAAAATCATCTAAGAATCGGCACTTCGATACGTGAAGCAATAGCTCCATTTATTAGAGCAACAAGTGAATATTGGGAGTTCCCATATCCTTCCGAAAGTTCATTTGTTGGTGTCAAGTCTGACTTAAGTGAGAACTTCGAAAAGATTATTGAATTTCCTCACCTAAAAAAATGGGGCTCGGTGTCGGCAGGTAGCAAATATTACTTGATTTGGCACGAGAAAGGGCAGCCCGAGGCTGAGCCAATATCGCGGATAGCAAAACTCTTCACGGAAACAAATGATGCAGTTGAGATTGAAAAAAGTCAAAAAGAACTGAGTGACTTACGTAGAATTGCGATTGAAAAAGCAAATGCAAAAGCAGCAGAATTAAGACTTGATGAAGAAGTTCATGCCGCGATCCTTGAATATTTTGATGGATTAAGTGCAGAAACAACAAAAGATTCAGAAGAGTAAAGCGGTTTTATTCAGCGGTTTAAAGGCCTTGCGTTTTCTCAATTAGGAACACTATTCGCAAAATTTGTGGTTGATTCAATTAGTTTAAAACGTAGAGCAGCGCGCCAGAACCATTTTGGTAAGTTAGGCATACGTGCCCTATCTATCCCGAGAAGTATCAAGGTGATAAAAACATCAAATGCCAAACTGAAAAAAGGCATCGTCAAGTTATCCCACAACGAGTAGATCTGGTCATCTTCAATTGGCGCAAGTTTCTTCTCGAATGGAATATGCCAATCCATCATTGCGTGAAATAAGACTGGGATCCAAATTGATCTAGTTACGATCATAAGTGCACACATAACCATTCCAAAACCGAACGTACTCATAACGTGAAAGTACGTTTCCCATCCTAAGTACCCTGGTATATAAACATTGATGTGTAATAAGCCAAAAAATAGTGATGAAAATAAAATCGCTCTAAAACGCCCCAACTTAAGTAGAACCCCATATGTAAATCCGCGACTGAGCATTTCCTCTCCAAATCCAAGTATGAGAAGGAAGGCAATTCCGCTAATTACATCTAGCCATGATGAATATTCCAGCTTAGCCTCGAAGATTTGAAGTATTGGAGCAGGGAACGCCAATGCGACTGCCACTAAAGCTTTCAACCTAATCCTTGGAATTCCAAAATATTGCAGTGTTGGCAAGCCCATAAGGTAAATGGCAATGTAAAAAATCCCTGCAACAGCCATATAGCCAATAATCGAATTCAAGTGATAATCATCTTTAAGCCAACTACCCGGAAAATATCGGAGAATTAGCAATGCGAAAATTGAGAGCCCAATCAAGCTGATCCACATCTTTGCTTTTCTCATGCTACGAACCTAGCTTCATCGACTGACAAACTTGTCGAATATGCAAACCTTGATAATTACGCATCAAAATGTTGTATGAATTTCCCATCCCAGTCGTAATTATCAAAATAATCCTGAATGCCTTCAGCTATCCTGTTCTGCAATTCTTGCATTTCGATTTCGTTCATTTTTCCTCCATGTCAGCTCGAATTCCAGTCCATTCACATTCTTTGCACGACAAATCAGGGTCACTTCCGTCTCCTGACAAGCAACATCCACCCACCGCATACTTTTCAAAATCAAATGTTTCAGGGTCAGGCATGCCGTAGATAATCTCTCGGAGGGTGCCGATCTGCTCGCATCCAGGGCAGATCAGCATCTTTAATGCTCGGCGTCCAGATTTACTCATTTCCACACCATAAAGGTCATGGCTGACAAGAATGCTTCACTCTCTAGCGAGCTCTTCAAACTCATCTATCCGCAAGTAATCCTTGAAGGCTTGTCCTGATCTAGTAGTTGCCTTCACCTTTGAGAGATGAAACTTCACCTCCCACATAGCAAGCGGAATTATCTGTATTTTTTTCCAAGAGTGGACGGACTCAAACAACACCCTAGCTTGCAACACTCCCCAGTCTTCAATGCTTCCAGCCACATTTAGGAAGTGGAACATATCCTTTGTGGCTTCATTCTGAACCTCTTTACTTGCATGGACAGGAATTCCTACCGAGTTCATGATCGAGTGCCTACCAAGAGGTAAACGAAACCCATATGTGCCAACCAGGTATCTATTGAACTTCAAGCAGCTCTCGCAGGCGTTCCACGCCCATCTAGATGTTCCTCCTGCAACTTCTGTGCCACACATGTAACACAGGTGATAGCCGCTCGGACAATCCACGCCTGGAAACGCTTTGTATTCTTCGCAACGGCACCGCTGCATGCCAAGGCCAAGCCCAGTGAGAGAAAAACAGGTAGTACAAACAAACAATCCATGTGAAGACATAGGGAACCGACCCAACTGAGTTTTTACATAGAAAAACCCGCTTCTTCTGGCGGTGTCCTTCATCGCCAGCAGGTCTTCCTTCAGACCACCGTGCGCGAGTTGCGCGGTTGGTACTAAGCAAGCCGAAGGGCTTAGCGCTTAGATTCGTTGACCTAGGGCAAAGGTAGCAGGGGGAGTGACAGATTCATAGATTTGTCAGTGACGGTCAGTAACTTCTCCACTAGTCAGAAGCACCAGTCTCTATAGGAAAGGATCCGGTGAGCGCCGAGAATAACGAGCACAGCACCCAAGAGCAAGAACTCTGGGATCGTATGAGCACAACCGAAGGTAGGGAACGAGCTGAAGTTTTAGACGAACTCAGCCGCATTGCTTATAAGAAAGATAATTACACAGAGTGCCTCCATCTAGTAGATACCTCAATTGGTATTTATTACAAGTTAGGCGGCGCTGATGTCTATCTCAAAGAACTCATTCACCTTTATAAGGGAATGTCTCACTGCTACGAGCATCTCAAGCGCTTTGAAGATGCTGCCGGAGCATTTGAACACTTGGCCGGTCTTTACTACATCGATGAAGATCACGAAGGACAAATCTGGGCTACTCGAGCAGCAGCTCGTGCTTGGTATGAAGTCGATGAATGGCAAAAGTGTTTAGATGGTCATTTAGCTGCGACTAAATTAATTGATCCCGACGCAACTCCTTTTTCTATGGGCATGGATCAACTCAACATCGGAATGGCATTTGCGAAACTAAAGTCTCATGAAGATGCAATTGTTACTTACCTTAGCGCTCGCAAATTCTTTAAAGAAGCTAAAAGTCCTGAGTACGTTAATTGGTGTGATAACTACTTAGCGATGGAATATTTCAATTTAGGAAACGGACCAGAGGCGAAGTTTCACGCACAGCATTACTTGAATTACAGCAAAGTAGCTGAAAACCTTTCCATGGAGGCTTATGCTCGATATCGTCTTGGGGGAGCATTCCTAATCTGCCAAGAATACGTTGAAGCAGAAAAGCATTTAACGAGAGCCATAGAACTTCTCACATTAGAAGATGACAAAGACTGGGAAGATATCGTTGCGGCAAACAAGGAGCTGGCAAAAGCGCTAACTGTCCTCGGCCGAGAAGAAGAAGCAATGGATCGCCTCGAAAGAATCAAGACTATCGAAGAGACAATTGAGGTCAAAGATGAATAACTGTGTGAATTTATTGGCCAGAACATCATCGTTCTGGCACTATGAACCTACTGAGCCTAAGAATTGTGGGTATTTACTTTGAGTTCTCTTTCGGCCGACACATGGACATCTGAACAGCTCGATGTAATTGAAGTCGATAGGTCTGGTCGCCAACTTGTTCAGGCAGGTCCTGGCACTGGGAAAACGGCCGTTGCTTGCGCACGCGTCGCGCAATTAATTGAGAAACAAAATGTTTTACCTCATGAAATTTTCTTGATCAGCTTTACTAATGCAGCTATTCATGAACTTCGAAATCGTATTAGGAGTTATTTAAGTGATCCAGATCTAGCCAGTGGATTGAGAATTACAACTCTTGACAGTTTTTCTGCGTCACTTCAATATGGATTTGTGCCTGATTCAACTTTTAGTGGGGATTTTACAAAGAGTATTCAATCCACATCAGACTTAATATTTTCAAATATTGATACCGTAGAATATATAAAGGGTGTACAACATCTGATTGTTGATGAAGCTCAGGATATTTCGGGTGCGCGAACTGAATTACTCTTGAACTTAATTTATAAGTTTGAAAATACGACTGGGGTTACCGTCTTTTATGATTCCGCTCAAGCAATCTATGGTTTTGCGGGCGACGGTGAAGAAAGCTTTCCTGGAATAATCCTCCCCAATGCAATAAGTGAATACAATGAGCGGCTCAACATGAATTTTTCCGAAAAGGTACTAGTCAAAATTCATCGAACTGATGATGAAAAACTATTAAATTTATTTGACCACGGTCGAACTAGCTTGAATTCTTCTCAAGAAAGCGCTCAGGATATCTATTCAGAGACAAGAGAAATCATCAATAGTCAAAAACATCTTGAAGTTGGAAGTTTTGATGATTTACTCAAGTCAGATGTAGATCTGACTGATGCCTTGGTTCTCTTTAGGTCAAGGGTTGAAACTCTCAGTGCAGCCGCCAGTATGGGGATTGAGAAACGTCGAATTCGCTTACCCGGAATGACCGTGCCACTCGAGCCATGGATTGCAAGAGCTCTGTATGACTGGGGAAGCGATCCTGAAGATAATTGGGATGGCGTACACATAGAGAAACAACCCTTCTTGGAACTTTTCCCTCGGCGAATTCCCAAAGAAGAATTTGACGCAAACTATGCATGGCAATTACTCCTCAGGCATGCAGGTGTGGATCAAAATCGAGTCTCGTTTCGCACGTTACTAGAAAAACTATCTAGGCCTAATCCGCCATTAGACTTTTGCATGCCTGAATATGGTCACGGTGGACCGATATTTTCAACTATTCACCGGGCTAAGGGTCGAGAAGCTGAAGAAGTATTTCTCTATATGCCCAAAATGTTTTCCATGGAAACCAAATCCAGGGAAGAAATTCTTGAAGAAGCACGAGTTTTATTCGTTGGAGCTACACGAGCAAAATCCTCGCTAGGAATCGGAAAGCCAAGGTCATATCTTCCTAGATTCACAGCTCCCTCAGGTCGAGCATTTGCCGTTACTAGCCGTAAAGGAAGAATGGCACGCTTTGAAATTGGTCGAAAGTTAGATTTGAATCCAATTTTTATCGTAGGCCAAAACTATGTTGGTTATAACGATGTGGATGAACTTCATAGATTTCTCTGGAAATCTAGAAACACAGTTGTTCCTCTGAATGCTTACACATATGAGTCTAATGGGACCTATCGCTATGAAATCAAAGTTGATGCGTCACATTCCGAATTTGCTGGGAAGCGAATTTGTTGGTTCGATAATCACTTAGCAACAGATTTATGGGCAATGGCGAGAGAGCTTCAGCCTGGAGGAGGGTTGAAAGTTCCCGAGTACTTTCTAAATTTTCACAGTCTCGGTACTTACACAATTGTAGTTCCCCCAGAATCCATGGATCTAAAGAAACTTCATCACCCATGGAATAAAAATGGTTTAGCTCTAGCGCCCATGCTTTCAGGCTTTCCGGTTACCATGTTTCCATTTGCGAGGAGAAAATTTTGAGCAAAGAAGTTAGAGATGAAATTATCAATCGACTCTCGGTAGATTTAATTGGTCCATCCACCGATGATGAAACATTGAAGGATAAGCCATCAGATGTCTATATGACTGGAATTTTATGGCCTGCAAAAACGGAATTCACCAGCATTGATGATGATTCCGCAACCGAAAGCGAATCCGATGAAGATGATCTTCAAAATTCACTTCCGATTCAAGGCCAACAAAAAGCAAGCAGCATGGGACTTACGTTTGCTGTACCCAAGAAGTACAAGGAAAAGTTAGAAATTTTCTATAATTTTGGAACATATACAAATGAAGAAATTGATGAAAAAGGGCGGCCACTTTGGAAAAGGCGGCAATTCTCCGGAAAACTATTGCTCTCGGTCTCAGACAAGATGTCCGAGATTAAGCCCTTAGTTCTGAAAGATTGCAATCTAACTATTGACTTTCATATTCGTGCATTAAGTATCGAATCTGATTATGCAGTCACAGTTACTTTGATCAATAGGTCCGATTTGAAAAGTGCAGGTTCACTACACCAAGACTGTTTGACAATGTTTCAGGCGGGTCTCAGTGTTCGGATATCTGAGAATGGTGATTTCCTTGGGCTTACAGATCCACGTATTGCGCTGGACGAGGATGAAGAGTCTGCGATGCTCCTTTATAGTAAAAGTAAGATATTCGCTTACGGACATCAATGTTCGGCAAATTGGATTCTCGATGATGACCAGTGCAAAATTGTTCGGACGGAATGGCTACCAGTAGAAAAGGTTCCAGCATATAAGCAAGAGGGAAGTGCGGCATTTGCCTCTTTGGTAGAAGAGAGAGCATTGAATGCAAACAAATTAGCTTCAGCTTCGCTTCCAGAACTCATCAATGTCCTCACGAATCTGGCGTCAAGATACGACGAATGGATAGCAAGTGAAAGAGAAAATATAAAAGGTGTTGCACCAAAGCATAAAGATACCGCTGAGCGCCACCTTGTAAAGTGCCAAGACATTAATCTGCGTATTCGCAAAGGAATTGATTTCCTTGAAAAGGATAAAAATGCATTAACTTCATTTCAAGTAGCTAATCAAGCCATGGCTTTGCAGCATGGCTGGAAAAGTGACCCCGGTAGTAAGGCTTTTGAACTGGAATGGCGACCTTTTCAAATTGCGTTCATTTTGCTAGCTATGGAATCTGTCTGCAAAAGAGAGAGTGCGGATCGTGAGACTCTTGACTTACTTTGGTTCCCAACAGGTGGCGGAAAGACGGAAGCCTATTTAGCTCTAATTGCAATCGGTTCGGCGTATCGAAGACTGACTGAAGATGAAGCGGGCAAGTTCGGCAATTTTGCAATTATGCGCTACACATTGAGGTTGTTGACATTGCAACAGTTTGAAAGAGCATCAGGTTTGATTCTAGCCTTAGAATTAATCCGTAAGGGAATCGTTGCCACAAACCACAATGTTGAAAGATTTGGAAACACACCTTTCTCTATCGGATTATGGGTTGGTGACGATGCAACAAAAAACAAGTTTGATGATGCTGAGTCGGTTCGAGGACAGCAAGATGAAGCAACCGCAGAACAAATAAGAGATTGCTATGTCTGTAAGAAAGCTTTGGATTGGATTTACAATAAAGGTACTCTAGAAATCCGCCCGACTTGTACATCGGTAGCTTGCATACTTGGTAAAAATTTTGGAATCTGGCCAATTCTCACCGTGGATGAAGATATTTATAACACTGTTCCAACTGTAATTATTGGAACTGTTGATAAATTTGCACAACTTCCATTAAATCTAAATATGGGAAGACTATTTGGTTTAAGAACAGCTGCGGCTACTGATTTAATTATTCAAGATGAGTTACATCTCATTTCTGGTCCACTTGGAACAATTGTTGGTGCGTATGAAATGGCACTGGATTGGTTACTCACAAAAAACGGTAGTAGATGCAAAATTATTGGATCAACTGCAACTATTCGAAGGGCCCAACAACAAGTTCGAGCACTTTTTGATAGAGAAAGCTGTCAGTTTCCACCTCCTGGCCTAAATTTTGATGATTCAGGATTCGCTGTCGTTGACTATTTAAACCCGGGACGTCTTTACGTTGGAGTCACGACAACGGGTAGATCCGCAAAATTTATGATGCAAGGGGTTGCCGCTTCATTATTGCAATCAGGCGTAGCACCAAATGTAGGTACCGATAATGAGCGAGATGGATATGCGACACTTCTAATGTACTTTAATGCTCTTCGCGAGCTTGGCGGAGCATTAGTTCAAGTTTCAGACGACGTTCCCGATTCGATAGGACTTTATGCTTCTTCTCGCGGTGAGGAAGAGCGAATATTAGATGCGCCGAAAGAATTAACCTCTAAAGTTTCACAAAGAGAGATCGGTGACACCTTAAAAGATCTTTCAAAATCGAGAGGGACCGTTGGAAGCGTAGATGTAGTTTTAGCAACCAATATGGTCAGTGTTGGCGTGGATGTGCCCCGATTGGGATTAATGCTCGTAGTTGGGCAACCTAAAACTAGATCTGAATACATTCAATCGACTAGCCGCGTAGGCCGCTCGAGTTATCCTGGTTTAGTGGTTTGTCTTTTAAATGCCATGAAATCGAGAGACCGTTCTCACTATGAGACTTTTTCCTCATGGCACCGAACTCTCTATCGTGATGTAGAAGCAACATCAGTAACTCCGTTTGCTTCTAGATCACGAGACCGGGTACTGAAGGCGGTTCTTGTAGCAATGATTCGTCATTCAGACCCAGCATTGCGTGACACGCCAGATCTGAAATTGGCAGATCCAAAGTTATTAACTCAAATTATCAATGAAATTGAACGTCGCGCAATTGCTGTAGCAGGACCAGAAATCTTGGTAGATATATCTGCAGAGATTGATGCGGCTTTGGGAAGTTGGATGAATCGAGACGTAAAGAAATATATTAACTATTCGCCCAAAGGGGATAGGGACTCTTTACTTCAAACCGCCGAAAGTTATGCACAAAAACTTGCAGCTGGGGTTTGGCTCGATGCTGCTTGGCCAGTGATGAATACAATGCGTAGCGTTGAAGCAGGTTCTAAATTCAGATTAAAGGAAAGCAGAATGTGGACCGGAGAGACTGGCGAACTTCCGCCTTGGAGGCAGAATGTCTAATTACAGTGTTGGTGAATTGCGCAGAAGTGCCACGATCATGACTTCAGGCCCTGGCTCAATTGTTGATATGCGAGCTGAAAATTCTCCAGTGTCTGGAGTTCACCTTGGATTAGAAGATTGGGACAGAGAAACACCCCTGCGAGGAGTTTTTGAAAACCAAAAAATTTACGAACGTAGACTCTGTAAAAAACTAGGAAAGAAGTATTTTCGCCTTCCTCCAGTAATTATGAATAATCAATTCACAAATCGAACGAGCCAAAATGCAAATCAAAGCTTGGTTATTCGTAGATTTCCTTCGTGGCTACAGTGTCCTACTTGCTCAGTAATTAACGTAGCAACAAAATGGACTGGAGATCCTGGTCGTGCCAATAGGTATTGTTCTAGTTGCACAGAAAAGCGTCCAGGAAAAAAGAAAGTTTTTGTAATACCCGTCCGATTTGTGGCGGCATGCGAAAATGGCCATCTTGACGAATTCCCTTGGCATTTTTGGGTAAGGCACAAAGAGGGATGTACAAATTCCAAAGGTGGCTTAAAGCTAATTTCTAGAGGTCCCGGCTTGGCAGGATTATTTGTTATTTGCCCAAGCTGCACATCAGAGAGATCTCTTGAAAGCTCATTTAGAAAAACTGCTTTGTTAGGCCTCAAGTGTCAGGGAAGAAGTCCTTGGCTAGATGTAGATGACTCTAAGTGTGAATGCAACGGCACAAGTGGGAATTACCGAATTCTTCAAAGAGGTGCATCAAATCTTTATTATCCGATATTCGAAACTGCATTGGATATCCCTCCATTCACTGAAGCAATTCAGAATATCTTGAATGACCGCTGGGATGATTTATTAGGAATTGAACTTGATTCTGATCGAATCAAATGGATAAGTCAGTCAACAGTTCTGATGGAGTCAGCTCGTCGAGCAGGAATGACGGCCGAGCAATTGAATGATGCATTTATGAGCGCTCTTGAAAAGGTTAACCTAGCTGATAAAAATGATTTGCGATTAGATGAGTTTAAAGCGTTTACTCAAACTTCTGTTCACAATGATTTAGAATTTGAAAAGTATTTAATTGAAGTGCCCGAAAGCTTTATTGACAAGATTTCACGTGTCGCTCGGGTAGCGCGTTTACGTGAAGTAAGAGTTTTGAGAGGCTTTACACGAATAAATCCTCCAAATGAAAATGATGTTAGAGATGGCAAGTATGCGATGCTCTCAGTTGACCCAAATATTCCATGGTTACCAGCAATTGAAATTCGCGGAGAAGGCATTTTTATTAGTTTTGATAATGAAGCTATATCAAAGTGGAGCGAGAGAGAATCAGTAATTAGGAGAATATCTAGTGTCGTGCTGCAACATAAGAATGAGTATGAGAGTGATCATGACAATTCTTCTCCCGATCAACCTCTTAGTGCAAAGCGACTGATGCTTCATAGTTTTTCTCACATTCTCATAAAACAATTAACACTGGATTGTGGTTATTCCTCAGCTTCATTACGTGAGCGACTTTATATTGATGATAATCCTGAGGGGATGTGCGGCGTCTTGATCTACACAGGCACATCAGATTCAGATGGAACACTCGGCGGCTTGCAAAGCCGAGCCGAAAAGCAAATTCTTGAAAACACAATCTTGACAGCTTTGGAAGCAGCACGGTGGTGCTCGTCCGACCCGCTTTGCATTTCTGGCGATATGGCACAAAGTGAAGCCTTATCAATCGCAGCATGTCACTCCTGTCTTTTATTGCCTGAAACTTCTTGTGAATTTCACAATCGTTACTTAGATCGGGCACTACTCGTTGGCACCGTTGAGGACTCTGAAATTGGATTTTTCTAGTGGCAATCATGTGGCCACGGGAGATTCCCAGTTGGGTCTTAGACGATGAGCGTAGATCTTCCGAAATTCGTGTATTCAATAAATTGAAAGAAGCCCTAGACGATTCATGGAGTGTTTATTACAGCCGACCATGGTGGGGTATTAATTTATCTGGCGGAGAAATCGATGGTGAAGCAGATTTTATTGTTGCTCACCCAGAGAGTGGAATTTTATTTGTAGAAGTTAAGGGTGGAAGAATCTCATATGAACCCGAGAGTTCTAATTGGTATTCAACTGATCGTCTTGATATTCCACATCGAATTAAGAATCCAGTGGAACAGGCAAAAACATGTCGGTATCGTTTTTTCGAAAAACTGAAACAGGATAAAAATTGGCCCACGGGCAGAGTAATAATGCGTTACGGGGTTATCTTTACTGATACTGCTATTCCCGAAAACTCCTCGTTTCTGGGGGGATATGACCCAACGCTCTTCTGTCATGCCGAAGAATTTGATAATGACCTTTTAAATTGGATAACTGAGCGCGCTATTGGGAATCGCGATAGCGGAGAGGTAGGTCCAGGTCGAACTGGATTAAATGTTTTACAAGAGCTTGTGGCTGGACCTGTAAAATTGAATGTAACACTGCAAAGAGAATCAGAGTCAGCGCTTCAACAAATGAATGTTCTTCTGACTGGCGCGCAACTACAAATTCTCTCAGAAATAATTGAGGAAAAGACAACAATTATTGAAGGTGGTGCAGGAACTGGAAAGACTGTAGTTGCAACCGAATTGGCAATACGTTTATCTCAAAACAAAAAATTAATTTATTTTGTTGCCGTGGGCAGCGCTTTGTTGGGAGATTTGACGGTAAAGCTTTCAGAATATAAAAATATCAAGGTTATGGGGGAGCAGGATTTTGCGGCTAGTCAGTCAAAGAATCAAATAGGAATTAATGATGTTTTGATTATCGATGAGGGTCAAGATTTTAATAACATTTTTTGGAACAATGTTGAAAGACTCAAATTGACAAGAAGTTTTGCACTTCACGTATTTATGGATTCAAATCAATCTGTCTATCGATCCCCAGAAGATATTGCCAGCAGACTCCAAGCCAAACGTTTTACTTTAAGATTGAATCTAAGGAACACGCAAAATATTTCTAAATTAACCTCTAATTTGTATAGCGGACCAGTGATGTACACGGTAGGACCACTGGGTTCGAAGCCAGAGATCCATCCCGCACTAAATATTGATGATGCAATTGAAATCATTTTGAAGCTAGTAACGCGCTTGATTAGACAAGAGGGCGTAAAAATGTCTTCAATCGCAATTCTTTCTAAAAACGTCGCAATACTCGAAAGACTTAAACCCGCATTATTTGCGAGCAGAATTTTGTTCTCTCCCGCAGATAAATTCTCTTTTGAATCAATTACCCTCGACACGGTTTTACGCTTTAAGGGAATGGAATCACCATTTGTAATTCTCTTTGCGGATCGAGACTTGGCAGATCATGAGGAAATGTCATATGTTGCAACTTCGCGAGCGCGGAGTCATCTGTACATCGTTGGCAGTGTTTCAGGAACTGTTCTCGGTTCCGCTTTGGAGATGAATTCCTAACAAAGCTTCACTTTCCTAGTGGAATTTAGTAGGGTCAAGATATGAGTTTTTCAACAATGGCATCGTTGAAAAATGCTTTCAGCAAAAGTAATTGTAAAGAAGTAATTGTGAAACTACTCGCTACCAATCAGGATAACGAAAAGAATCAAGTTTATTTTGGTTATAGTAAAGAGTTATTATCATTATTTCCAAGCAAGGTGAGTTTTAGATCGCCGAGTGAGAGTAGATCCAAGTCGAGTTCTGTCGCCGGCAAACCAATCCTTGAACATGCCTTTAAACTCTATTGGTTATCAGAGCACGCTGAACCAGCACTTGCACCGAATGCAAAAATAATTGATTATTTTCAATATCCGGAAATGCGATTTTCTGGATTCTTAAGTGGTTGCTCAAATCCTCCGGATTCCTTACGACGTGACTCGCAGGATTCATATGGTCGACGAGTTCTAGTGATGGGAATTTCCGAGGATTCTGTTTTCGGCACAGTCTTGACAGACACGGACTGTAATTTTATCGAAGAATTGATATCACTACCTCACTGGCTCAATAGCAAGATGTTTCTACAATTGAAATTGGAATCAAATCTAATTCAAGAAATAAGTCCAGATTTATTGTTAAAGGAATTGAGAGAGATAGGTTCTATAGAGAAATACGAAAGTCGAGTGTTGCGTAGGGTGGGAGATAGTTCAGAACCATTTAATGGAACTCAAGGGGCAGGCTGGACATTAGAAGCATTGCTAGGAATTCCAAGAAACTCAAGCGGATTACCTGACAAGTATGGCTTTGAACTTAAGGCATTTTTGAGTACCACAATAACGTTGATGACTCCTGAACCAGATTTCGGTTATCGACACGATGAAGGATTATCTGCCTTTTTGCATAAATTTGGTTGGCCAGGTACAAAAAATGACGGAAGTCAAAGGTTTAATGGAAAGCACAACACTTTAGGAACCTATAAAAAGAGTGGCTTGAAACTTGAAATTGAAAATTGGGATTTAGTGAAAAATTCGCCTACTGGTCACGGAGAACCTAATGTTTCACTAATAGATCCTACGAGTGGTGAAATTGCAGCAGGGTGGAGCTTTACAAAACTGGCGGAGAAGTGGGGTCGGAAGCATGCCGGTGCGATGTATGTAACAGCTCATAAGTACAAATCAAAACCAGGGCCATTTGCAACTCACTACAGCTATGGAGTCGATGTGCATTGCGGTCAAGGAACTTCAGCAATTTTATTGTTGGAGGCAATTGGACTAGGCGTTGTTTATTTAGATCCTGGAGACAGAGTTAACGAATCAGGAGAGGAGAAAAAACGTACACAATGGCGCATAAGTAAAGGACGAGGAACTACATTTGCTTCGACTTTGGCACCACTTTACGACCAGATGAAGACTTTCCAGATCTAGCCGAAAGTCTTGACTTTCTAAGTTCAAGGACTTTAACTATTTCTTTTGCTACATCTTCAACTACTAGAGGCGAAACAGCATTTCCAAACTGTTTGTAGGATTGCATATCAGAGCAAACTTGAGGAAAACCATCTGAGAACCCCATAAATTTTGCAAGCCTCTTATTGAATCCCATTAACTTTGCAGCCTCGGAAGGAGTCAATCTCCTTGGATTCCTCCAGTAGGGCTGCTTTATTAAAATCTCAGAGCCATCTTTGTAGTACCGCGCAGACAAAGTTCTCGAAATGTCATTTGGACCGACTAATCCAAAACCAAAACCGTTTCCCGCTGCCTTGTGCTTGGCTGCGTAATTCTGTAAGTAGCGCCACAAATTATCAGTCAACATGTATTTCTTATCAGGTGTTTCTTCTAAAATTAAGCTGAGAGATTGTTGCTTTTTTGGTCCTATAGGAAATTCAAAAGAATCTATTTCTGTTTTAGTGAATTTCTTCTTATCGAAGCAAACCATAAATAGGCGCTCGCGATGTTGTGGCACCCAACTACTTGCATCAATAATTTGAAATCTCATTTCATATCCAAGAGCAGAAATTGCCTCCTGAATTACTTTCCAAGTCTTTCCCTTGTCATGTGACCTTAAGTTCTTAACATTTTCAAGCAATAAGATAGAAGGTCTTTTCTCGGCAACCACATCACATATTGCAAAAAATAGATTCCCTTGTTCCGCGTCTTGAAAACCATGCTTTCGTCCTAATGAATTCTTCTTGGACACGCCAGCAATTGAAAATGGCTGACATGGAAAACCTCCACAGAGAATGTCGTGACTCGGAATTTGCCTAGAGTAATCCAGCTCTCTTAGGTCATCGGTATTCAAATGATCTGAACCTGTCCAAGCACGATAAGTTTGTGCAGAGTATTTATCCCACTCATTTGCAAACACACATTCACCACCATTGAGCCTCATTCCGATATGGAATCCACCAATTCCAGCAAATAGATCAATAAATTTAAACTTTGGAGTTCCTTGGGAAACTTCCTTTCGCTGTAGCCTGATTTCATCCTCTGAGTCTTTACGGGCCTTTTCAATAATTCCTTTTAAGTATTTTTCCCTTGAGACTCCAGCAGGAATAGATGATTCCAACCAATCGATGTCGTCGTCATCTACATTTCTGATAAGCAAGCTTTTAGCCATTTTCTCTCCCAGGTTCATTTGATAGCAGATTAACCCAGATGACTGACAAATGAGGTTTTGACACTTTCTTCAAAATCCGGCTTGTTAGGCTTTTAAGGACCGCAAACTAGAGGGGGATAGCGATCCACATTCGAACACCTGTTCGAGGCCCCCTAGAGGCCCTTAGAAGGCTTATTTGGACCATACATTGAGGACACAGCTGCTTGGGTTTCTTGAACTTCTTTAGCAGTATCTGCGTTTAGCTTTCTGATCTTTGCAAGCTCCAACTGCTTTTCAGTGCTTGTTGGCTTTTTCTTTTTGAATTGTCGTGATGGTTTTATTGCCACTGGTATGTATTTTCCTTTGCTATTTGTGTGTAAGAGCGGGTTATCTAACCCTTGCAAGGTGCAAGCACCTGATCACAAGGTCACTTCCGATTTTGTGTAATCAATTACTACCTCCGACGACTTCCTGCGGGCTAAATAGGCGTTTAGCTGTTCCTGTGTAATCACTCGATTCCTACCTACTTTGAGAGCAGCTAATTCGTGTCGACTCAAGAGTGCGTAAATTGATGCAACCTTAAATCCAAGTTGGTCGGCAACTTGTTGGGGCGTGTATCTTCTGTTGTTATTGAATTCATTCATATTGCAAGGTTGTCATTAAATGAAGACTATGTAAGCCCAAACTGTCAAAATTATTTCTCAAAGACTCAATTCCGTTCTATCTTGATGTCAGTGGTCAGAGATACAGTGTGGGTATGAAGAGGAGTCCGGCAAGCAAACAGGAGAGCAACCCTGTGTTTATCGAGGTCCCCAAACCAGTCAATTCGATGACCGCTAGTGAAAAGAACGATTTTGTCGAAGAGATTCTCAAAGCCATTGAAGGACAAGGTAACTAAAGGAGTTTCTATGACTATCCCAAGAGATGAAAAGTTAAAGATTACTCAGCGTGTGCACGCGAAGTGGTCTGAAATTTATGATGATCGAGATGATGTGGAAGCAAGCGACGCATATTTCAAGATGTACGAAGAAGCTATGGCTGAGGCTGAAGAGAAGTACAAAGATCGGCCCGCAAATTCCTAGGGATTTTGTCCTTTTAAGCCACTGCCTTATCTACTTAATCCTTCAGTGTGTATGACAGCTGTATTAACTCTTTTGATCTCAACACTTAAGGGTGGGAGGGTCAACTTTCTAAAAGTTTAAGCATTTTCTCCTGATGCTTCAATACCTCGGGGGAGAGGGTGTAATTCAGCGGTTCCTTATCGACAGTATTCTTCCACTTATACGCAAATTGCATAAAGCTTGCCCATAAGGATCTGGGATGAATCTTGCTTGGCCAGATATTAGTTACAAAAAATTTTCTAATTAATTGCAGTATTTGATACCTATTTAGTCCATCGGAGAAAAGCCTATTCATGATCTTGCCAACTTCATCCCCGGGGATTGCCACTGGTGCAAACCCTCCATCGTAGGCAATGTACATGAACTCGGCTACTAGGTCTTTAGTGGTCCATTCAATCTCTGGCTTTTTGGAACGATGATTCGGATCGCCAATTGGATCTACCCCTAGGCGATGGACCGAGACCCCAGGCGGAAATTCAGATTCTGTAATTATCGATTTTTCTTCTTCTTTCTTTTCTTTTTCTTCCTTTACCAAGCGCAGCTTGGATTTCCTATTAGTATAAGTATCTATATCTAATAGATAGTCATTAGTACTAGTAGTCATATCACTAGTAGTCATATCACTAGTAGTTAACAGTGGATCCTCTGACAGAGGACCTGAAAATCCGTTCCCGGTTACTTGAGTACTGAAAGGTGTTTGAACTAGATGAACTTCGGTTCTCCATTGACCATTAATTTGGAATTTATGAAATTCGATTAATCCTGCAACTTCTAGCTCTTTCATAGCGGCACGGATAGCATCCCTGCCTTCTCTCACTAATGATGTGACTTCATGGGCGGGTAAAGCACGACCTGCATCTCTATAAAAGTGAAGAAGTCCAATCGCACGCAAAGAAAGCAGAACTGAATTCACTTGAGGAGTAATTCCTGCAACCATTATTTGGCCTCCGATGCGACTCTTAGGAGGATTTCAACTTCACGATCCTCCAAGATTTTTGCAATTTGCTCTGGGCTTGGTCTGAATGCATCCTGAACCGATAATGCGTTTTGCATCGATTCAGAAGTTGCGCTTGCATAGTGCTTCATCGTTACAGTGGATGAGGAATGGCCAGCAAGGGTTGCTGTGGTCTTTTCGTCAACGCCATGAGTAATTAAATTTGTGACACCAGTATGTTTCATTTGGTATCGAACGTACTTTGATGAAATCCCTGCCGCGGACAAAAGTCTCTTCCAATCTCTTGTATCGGCCTTAGGGGATTTCTTGTTTCCAGATGAATTAGGAAAGATCAATCCTTCATCCTTGCGCCAGAAAACTCTTGCTGTTTGTTGCGCCAACTCGTGAATACGTAAAATTTCAATTTGTGCATCAGACAGCTTTAATACGATGACATCCTTCGTTTTTCGTGGCTTGAAAACCAATCCCTGACCCGTCACTTCTTGAACTTGACGTGAACAAGTGAGTATCCCTAAATCCCAATCGATATCACTCCATTTCAGTCCCATGACTTCTCCAGGGCGTAAAATTTTCATCATCCCAATTTCAATGCGAGCTTGCATGTAAGGATCCTTAGACGCCTCAGCATAAATTTTTGCTGCATCCTTTGTCGGTATAGGGTTTCGCTTATTGATTGGTTTGGTTAATTTCTTCACGGAGAGCATCGGATTAAAGGGAATCTCTCCAAGTCTGAATGCATCACTGAAAGCGCCCATTAGGGCGGTGTGTGTTATGTGCAGGACGCTGCCACTGAAGGAGTCAGCTAAGTTCTTGTAGTGAGCTTCAATTAATCTTGGTTTAACTCCTGAAACAAGCACATGGCCAATTTGTGGCTTAATCCAACATTTAACCGCAGTGCGGTAAGAACGCATCGATTCAGATTCTAAAGTTAAAGTATCAAGCCAATTTTCCATAAATTCGCCAAGTCGCATTTTTGGGTTAACAGCAAAGCTAGTGCCACCCATGCCCTGATTCCTGCGGAATTCATATAGGAATGCCTCCGCCTCTTTTTTGGTATTCATTGTCTTGCGTCGGCGAATTGCTTTGCCATCAGGAGTCACATCAAAAACAGCGACAATGTACTTTGCTGTGCCTTTCTTCGAGTAGATGGAGCCTTGCCCATTTGCTCTTTTTTCTTTTTTCCTTGAATTTGTGGTCGTCAAATTCTTATTAGTTGACATTGTTTTTCCTATCTCTAAGACGTTGGTGGGAGTGCGCCACTTTGTCTTTACAAAAATATCTCTACACCTAATTATAGAAAACAATTTGCATGTCTGCTCGTTGCTATTTTCACTTCAAAGATTGAATCTAACTATGTATGTCAAGAGTCTTTCTTGCGCGAGAGAAATTAACTATGATCATAGATAGTAAGAAGGTTCCAACCTCAAGAAGCTGAATTTTCTTAAATTAGATTAAGGAGATTTTTTGTTGCTCACTCGTTGCTCACCGGTAAGTGGATTCGATCTCACGGGGCCCTAAGAAAAGTCACTTTTAGACGTAACTTGAAGTGGGTGGTGAGGGACTCGAACCCCCGACCCGGTGATTAAGAGTCACCTGCT
>JBBAKF010000039.1:0-20734 GCA_040403635.1 Polynucleobacter sp. | reverse complement strand
CGCAGTGACTTCTGCTACCCCAACAATCACCCAATAAAACCAATAGCCCCAACCTACTAAATACCCTGTTAACGGCCCTACATAGTCATGCGCGTATTGTGCAAATGATCCTGCAACGGGGTTATGTACTGCCATTTCTCCTAACGCACGCAGTACGATAAATGCAATCAATCCGGCGAGTAAGTAACTTAATAAAATTGCTGGTCCCGCCTGAGATATCGCTGTTCCAGAGCCTAAAAATAAGCCCACTCCAATCGTTGACCCAAGTGCCATCAAACGAATATGTCGCGCTTTTAAATGCCTCTTTAATGTATGTTGATCCGTAACTTCATGAGAAGTTTCTGTTTGATTGAGCAATTTCTTTCTCCTTTTTTCATTTGAACTTCGAAGTCTATAAAAAAGAAAGAAAAATAACTAGTGGCGATAATCCACAAAAGTATCAGAAATATTAAGAGTGTTTAGCCGCATAAAATAAAACATTGCATAATCAATACGTCATGTTTTTAATTTATTCATACCCTAGGAATTTATCAGAAATTTCCTACAAGGATTTAGTCACACAGAACTATGGCTTTGTGACCTGATGTAGATAATTTAATGATTCTTCAACCTGATCAATCAGGATTAAACACAGGTCATTGGGATTTAACTGCCCTAAGGCTGTGTCGATTGCTAAAAATTCACCGCGTATTTCTTCGATATGTTTCGTTTTTGTGGCGCCTTGTAATCCTTCACGCAGTAGGCCGAGAACTTCTCCATCCTCACGCCCTCTTTGGCACTGATCTTGATACAAAATGACCGAATCAAATGCCTCACCAAGAATTTGTGTTTGGCGACGAATATCATCATCCCTACGATCACCAGCACCTGATATAACAACGTGTCTTTTTTCAGCAGGTATCGCGTTCGTGGCTTGCACTAAAGCACGGATGGCGTCTGGGTTATGGCCATAATCAGCAATCACAGTTGCCCCGTGATGTTTAAAGATATTGAAGCGACCTGGGGCAGTTTTTGCATCACTCACAAAATCTGCTAAACCCGCTTCTATTTGTTGCCAATCAATCTCTAGTGCCCATGCCGCAGCAATAGAGGCAAGAGTATTTTCTACCTGAAAGCCAATTTGTCCGCCTTCAGTCAGAGGAATATTGGTAAGCGCAATTCGGCGCACGATACGATTCCCTTGCGCGGCGACTATATGAGACTTTTCACGGAATACAGCTTTTTTACCCTTCGCTCGGTGGGTCGATATCACAGGATTATGTGCGTTTAATCCAAAAAATATAATTTGCCCACGACATTCTTTGGCCATTTTAACCACCATCGGATCTGCTGCATTTAAGACTGCATGTCCTGTAGGCGCCACATTTCTGACAATCACTCCTTTAACATCAGATAGATCTTCAACTGTTTCGATATAGCCCATACCTAAGTGATCGCCCTCACCAATATTGGTGATAACTGCCACATCACATGCATCAAAGCCTAGGCCTTCACGTAATATTCCACCACGCGCTGTTTCAAAAACTGCCGCATCCACTTCAGGATGCATTAACACACTTCTTGCACTTTTAGGTCCACTACAATCACCAGTATCAATACGCTCGTTTTCAATATAAATACCGTCAGTAGTTGTCATACCAACACGATTGCCTTGTGTACGCAAAAGATGCGAAATCAACCTGACTGTAGTTGTTTTACCATTCGTGCCAGATACAGCAACGATAGGGATACGCCCATTATCAGGGAATGGATACATCATGGAAATAATGGCATCCCCGACTGGCTGACTTTTACCATAGGATGGATTAAGATGCATTCTCAAACCTGGCGCTGCATTGACTTCAACAATGCCACCTCCTTGTTCTTCTAATGGCTTATAAATTGCTTCACAGACAATGTCTACCCCACAAATATCGAGTCCCACCATTTTGGCTGCCGTCACGGCACTTGCCGCTAAATCAGGGTGAACATCCTGCGTAACATCAGTAGCAGTGCCACCCGTACTTAAATTTGCATTGTTTCTTAACACAACCCGTTGCCCATTGATTGGCACTGAATGCACTTCTAATTTTTGTTTAGAGAGTGTTGCAAGAGCAATATCATCAATCCGAATTTTTGTGAGCGGTGTTGCGTGTCCATCACCACGCAATGGATCACGATTAATCTCATCGACAAGTTGCATAATTGTCGATATCCCGTCACCAATGACCTGTGGTGGGTCGCGCCGGGCGGCAGCGATGAGCTGATCACCGACCACAAGCAAACGAAAATCTTGACCAGGCATATAGCGTTCAACAATAATCTTACTTCCATAATGTTGGGCAACTGCAAATGCTGATCTCACCTGCTCTTCAGATTTAATATTGACAGCAACACCTTTACCTTGATTACCATCGCGGGGCTTAATCACTATCGTCGAGCCTAGCTCTTGGGCAACTCTCCAAGCATCATCTGGGTTATCTACGACTTTACCCATCGGTACTGCAACGCCCACAGCATGTAATAAATCTTTCGTTAGTTCTTTATCTTGGGCAATCGATTCAGCGATAGCACTTGTGTGACTGGTTTCTGCAGCTTGAATACGTTTCTGCCTTGATCCCCAACCAAATTGCACCAAACTACCCTCGGTCAGACGACGATAAGGAATGTTTCTTTCAACAGCAGATTGAACAATTGATCCTGTGCTTGGCCCTAAACGAACCTCTTCATCCAGCTGACTCAGTTCATGTAGCGCAGTTTGTAAATCAAAATCGTGATTTTCTCTTGCCGCAATGACTAATTTCCAAGCTAAATCTAAAGCAAGTCTACCCACAGACTCTTCACTGTATTCAACAACCACTTGATAAATACCTTCTTGATTCGCTTTCACAGTGCGACTAAATGTTACTGGGCAACCTGCTTGTGCTTGTAATCCAAGAACCACATGCTCAATGACATCGGCCATCGAGATGACATTACGCGATGACACAACGTTGTGCGCAAAATGTAATTGGGGAAATAAACTTCTTAACTGAATCTCAAAATCCAGTAAGCCTTGTATCGATCGCTCCGCTTCTTCACAAAAAATGACGGCTTCAATGGCGGTATGTCGACTCCATAAATTAGGACCACGTAATGCTCGGACGCGTTGTAAATCCATTATGCGATTGCCTCCTCAGGCAAAAACGTTGCGATTCCGGTTTCTAAAATCTCAAAGGGTAAACCGACTGCCCACATAGCACCTACTGCGGCAAGCATGACTGAAAGGTGATCAGAAAATTCATCGTGTTCTAAGAATTCAGATTCACCCATTTCAAATGCATAAATATGATTAAATCCCTGACGAAGGGTAATCTTCTGATCTATCAACGTCACTGATCGCCCACCTTTGTTTGCCAAATCAGTCAAAGCTGCATGACTTGGATCTACACTGTAGAACATCACTTCGGCAGGACTAATTTCTGCCATCTCCACAACCATGTCATCATCAGCATTTAATACGGCAACCCCATTCGACTCAGGAATAACAACGTCTACCTGTGTGCGATAAATGGAATATAACTGTTTTTCTTCAATGATAGATTGCTCTGGATAAAAAGTACTCTTATCTACTCCTGTCATCACTCCGACTGAACATAAATCGTAGGGTATGCCTTGCATCAAAATACTTTTTGGAGTGGATTCTATAACCGCCGCCTCAACGAGAGGATTCAATAAAGTCCTGCGACCACGGTCCCATTCTGTGCTGCCATTTTTTTCAACGGGTCTTTGGTTAAAGCTGAGGCCTTGTTGATTCGATAATGCAACATAAAAATTATTTAGTTTAAGAATGTAAGCGCATATTTGTGAAACTAATGTCGATCCACGAGATCCACACACACCAATGATTGGAATTCGACCATTCTTATCAACCGGAAACAAATGCCGAATAATGGCTTGCCCAACCGGTTGAGCATTTCCTTTAGCTGGCTTAATGTGCATGAGTAATCCAGGTCCCGCATTGACCTCGACAATCGCCGCTCCCTGTTCCTCAAGGGGCTTAGAAATATCTAAGGCAACTAAATCAACTCCTGCAACATCTAAACCTATAACCTTTGCAGCTAAAACTACTTTTTTTGCTACTGAAGGATGCACAATATCAGTGACATCAAAGGCAACATTGCCATTACGTTGAATCAATGCCTGCTTACCGGTCTCGACGATACTCTCAGAGGTATACCCTTGGCTTTTTAACTCGAGCTCAGCAATTGAATCGATCCGCACAGGGTTTAAGGGGAAATCTTCACTCGAGCCTCGTCTTGGATCAGAATTGATTTGCAAGTCGATGAGCTCTAAAATCGTATGCTTGCCATCACCGATGACTTTACATTCTTCACCTTTAGCAGCAGCAACGAGATGATCTCCAACCACTAGTAATCGATGTTCATCGCCTAAAATAAATTTCTCGACAAGCACGCCGCTGCCTTCATGTCTTGCTACTTCATAGGCGGCGAATATTTCTTCCTGCGTGTTTAAATTCGTAAACACACCTCGGCCATGATTACCGTCTTGTGGTTTAACCACGACTGGCAAACCGATTTCTTGAGCAACTTCCCAAGCATGATTTTCGTTTTGTACTAATTCACCATAAGGAATTGGAAGTCCAACAGAGGCAAGCAGGGTTTTAGTCAGATTTTTATCTCGCGATATGGTTTCAGCAATCGCACTTGTTTGATCCGTTTCTGCTGTCCAAATACGTTTTTGTTCAGCGCCATAACCTAATTGCACTAAATTACCTTTTGACAAACGAATATGCGGAATGAGTTTTTCTTTACCCGCCTTGACGATACAACCAGTACTTGGTCCCAAACACAAATCATCCATCATTTCTTTAAGGTGCTCTATATTCGCCTCTAAGTCATACTCCCGATCTTGAATCAAAGCTAATAAGAGCTCTTTTGCGTAAAAAATTGCCTGCTTAGTCACTTCCTCATGCGGGGTAGCAACAATTAATTTATAGATGCCCGATGTACTACTCTCACGCGCCCGACCAAAGCCACCAGCAAAACCAGCCAGGCCCTGAAGCTCAAGGGTTAAATGTTCCATGATATGAACTGGCCAAGTACCTTCTTCTACACGCTTGAGAAATCCGCCTCTCTCTTCATAACTACAACGATGCTCAACCAAAGAAGGTAATTTATTAACTAAGCGCTGGTAAAACCCGGGTATTTTGTCAGAGGGATACTCCTCTAATTCACCAATATCGATCAGTGCTTCCAATACCTCAACCCAGCACCACATGTTAGGGCCTTTAATATACTTGATGTCAAGAATATTAATTGTTTTATCAAGGAGTTGTGGCATGTATTTCGATTTCTTTTCGTAATTATTTGAAATTAAAAAATCATTAAATTTGTATTAAATTCTAACTTATAAATGCAATAACTCCTGAATGTTAAAAAAGTTGACAAAACACCCTAAATTGATGACGTTGATTCAGATTCATCACGACTTCTTGAGACTAGACTATACTTTTTTTCATGGACAATCTTCAACAGCTGCCCTCCCTTATACCCCCTATTCATCCCCGCTGGGAGAATAAGTTCGATTTGGCCAAAAAAGTTCCCCTGTGTTCTGTGGAAGTTGATCTCAACCAGGTTTTACATTTCGAAAAGTTTTTACTAACTTTATGGGCCTCATCGGACGATAGTTCACAGATGTTTATTTCTCAGGTAAGCGAGACTGGCGCAATACAAAACTGGCCAATACACGATGGCTATGAGTTGAAATTAAGTGATCATGCCGGTGTTGGACACTTATCCTTATATGCCAAGTCTGGTCTTGTCCAAACGTGGCACTATACCTTGGCACTGAATACACTCATCACGCAATTTAAAGAAACTTTTACCCAGCGAGAAGCATTTCTAAAAACAAAGCTTTCCCCCGCATTAATCCAGGGTTCAGATACGACTTGTCCAACGTGCTATAGCGCCATCCCTATCGGACAAACTAACTGCATCATCTGTGATCCTGAAACTGAAATTCCGCCTTCCACTCTGACGCTTTTTAAATTATGGCGTTTTGCTAAACCTTATAAAAAAGATCTTTTTCTCGGCTTTGTGTTAACTTTGCTTTCAACCGCAGCAACTTTGGTACCCCCATATATCAGCATGCCTTTAATGGATGATGTTTTAATTCCATTTCAAACTACCCGCGTGATCGATTATGAACTCGCTGGTATGTATTTAGGAGGGCTTTTATTGGCTGCTCTTGTTGCCTGGGGCCTAGGTTGGTGGAAAACCTACATCCTCGCTTTAGTAAGTGAGCGTATTGGGATGGAACTACGTACCAAGACATTTGAGCATTTAATCCATTTATCACTAGAATATTTTGGGGCTAAACGGACCGGCGATTTAATGACGCGTATCGGTAACGAAACAGACCGTATTTGTATTTTCTTATCTCTGCACTTGTTAGATTTTCTCACCGATATGCTAATGCTTGTTATGACCGCAGTCATTTTAATTAGTATCGATCCATTACTGGCAGCCGTTACATTACTCCCCCTGCCATTTATCGCTTGGATGATCCACTTCGTCAGAGATAAATTACGTTACGGCTTTGAAAAAGTGGATCGTAATTGGTCTGAGGTAAATAATGTGCTCTCCGACACGATTCCAGGAATTCGTGTAGTCAAAGCGTTTGCGCAGGAAGATCGAGAAAATCAACGCTTCATCGCTGCGAACCAACGTAATTTAGAAGTTAATGATCGTGTCAATCGTACCTGGTCTTCTTTTGCGCCGACGGTGACCTTACTCACAGAAATTGGTTTACTTGTTGTCTGGGCTTTTGGTATTTACCAAGTCGCTAATGATTACATTACAGTCGGTGTTTTAACAGCCTTCTTAGCTTATATTTCTCGTTTTTATAGTCGTATGGATTCGATGAGTCGGATTGTGTCTCACACTCAAAAAGCTGCTGCAGGTGCTAAACGGGTATTTGATATTCTCGATCATGAATCGAGTGTTCCAGATACCAAAAATCCCATTACCCTCCCCAAAGATATTCGCGGTCAAATTGATCTTCACAATGTAAGTTTTCGGTATGGTAACCGCGCCGTTACAAAAAATATTAATTTACAAATTCAACCCGGTGAAATGATCGGTTTAGTTGGACACAGTGGCTCCGGTAAAAGTACTCTAGTCAATTTAATTTGCCGCTTCTACGATGTTAGCGAAGGAAGTGTCAAAATTGATGGCATTGATGTCAGAAATATCGATACCAAAGAACTCCGACAATTATTTGGTATGGTCTTACAAGAACCTTTTCTATTTTTTGGGACGATTGCTGAAAATATTGCCTACGGCAAACCCCAAGCAACCCGCGCTGAAATTGTCCAAGCCGCAAAAGCTGCAAATGCGCATGACTTTATCTTACGGTTGCCTCTGGGCTACGATTCACTTGTCGGCGAACGCGGTCAATCTCTTTCTGGGGGTGAGCGGCAACGGATTTCGATTGCCCGGGCATTACTCATCGATCCTAAAATCCTGATCCTAGACGAAGCAACTTCATCCGTTGACACAACGACTGAAAAAGAAATCCAAAAAGCGCTAGACAATTTAGTCCATGGCAGAACAACCCTTGCGATTGCCCACCGTCTTTCCACTTTACGCAAAGCAGATCGTTTAATCGTTCTAGATAAGGGTGAAATTGTAGAAGTTGGTAATCATGATGCCTTAATGGCGGCCCAAGGGACTTATTATCAGCTTTATCAAGCCCAAGCTAGACATGCCGCAGAAATCGCGGAGTCGATTTAATGAAAGAGCCGATGATGAACTTCTCTCTGACAAAGGACGAATTTGGAAATATTCGACTAGAACTCGATTCTGGTATGTCGTATGATCAAGTAAAAATTATCCGTGCCTTTCCAATTTCTAATCCCGACCATGGCTTTTCAATTGTTGATCAAGATGGCCACGAATTAGTCTGGTTCGAATCTTTAGCTGATTTAGACCCTGTTAATCAAAGCCTTATTCAGTCCTCACTCGAACAGATTGAGTTTATCCCTGTCATACACGCCATCGTTGATATCAACTCCTATGCGCTTCCTAGTATTTGGGAGATTGAAACTGATCGTGGTTCGACAAAGCTAAAACTTAAAACAGAGCAAGATATTCGGCGTGTTTCAAAGCAAGCCTTGTTAATTACAGATGCTAATGGGATTCAATATCTGATTAAAGATCGGCAAAATCTGGATAAGTTTAGTAAAAAAGTCTTAGACCGATTTATGTAATGCCACAATTTGTGCAATGATTTCAGCGGCTGCTGAAAAGCCAAATGTAGCTGTCACCATCACCGTTGATCCATACCCAGCACAGGATAAACCACCACCTGCTGAACTGATATTTTGCTCAGATGAGAAGACGACGCGTATCTTCATCTTTCTTTTGGGATCTTTTTCAAAGCCATACTGTTGTCGCAAACTTGCCCGTATTTTCGCAAGCATGGAATCATGTGTAGCTCGTGCTAAATCGTCCACACCGATACAAGACGGATTCATTTTTCCACCCGCCCCGCCACTCATCACAAATGGCACTTGCTCCTGACGAACCCATTGCGCAAGGGCTAACTTACTAGCCACATCATCCATCGCATCCAAGATCGCCGCCCCTTTGGGTAAATATTGTGCAAAATTATCTGGCTTTAAAAAATCATCGATGCAGTGGACCTTGAGTTCTGGATTAATCAACACAAGTCTTTGTGCCATCACGTCTATCTTGGATTTACCAAACTCGCCCTCTAAGGCGTGTAATTGTCGATTGGTGTTACTAATTGAGACGTGATCAAAATCAATTAAGGTGATTTCGCCAATAGCACTTCTCACAAGTGCCTCGGCCGCCCATGATCCTACCCCGCCCAAACCAATCACCACCACATGCGTCTTTTGCAGAGCGTTAAAAATATCCTCGCCATACAAACGCGCTACACCGCCTAAACGGCGCTCATGACTTGGATCGATAGTTTGAGTGGCATCATTCATTAATAACTATTATCAAGCATTCGTGAATTCGCTATACTGTTTCTATGCAAAATCTCGCTGATCTCAGAAAATCCTATTCCAAAGGTAGTCTTGCCGAAGCCGATGTCAATCCGGACCCGATTGAACAATTTAAATTGTGGTTTGAGCAAGCATCCCAAGCCCAATGTCCCGAACCCCACGCAATGACACTCGCCACAATCAGTGATCATGGTGGCCCAAGTGTACGGACTGTTCTTCTTAAAGGCATCATCAATCAAGAGTTTGTTTTTTATACGAATTATCACAGCCAAAAAGGGCGATCCATTGCAGCGAACCCGCGTGTAGCCCTTCTATTTTTTTGGCATGAACTCGAACGCCAAGTCCGCATTGAAGGCGTCTGTTCGACTCTTGCACCTGATCTGAGTGATGCTTATTACAATTCACGACCGATTGAGTCTAGAATCGGGGCGTGGGCCTCACCGCAAAGTAGTGTCATTCCCAATCGTGCATTTTTAGAGGTTGAAGAACAGAAGTATCGAGCGCAACTAGGGGATCAACCTACTAGACCACCTTTTTGGGGCGGGTATAGTGTGCAGCCTTTACGCATTGAATTTTGGCAAGGTCGCCCCTCACGCCTTCATGACCGCATCAACTTTACGCGGCAAGCTCAAGATTGGCAGATTGAACGTCTGGCGCCTTAATCGGCTTTCTTTTTTAGCTGCGCAAAGTTTTTACGAAACTTATCTAGCTTAGGCGCCACAACCCCAACACAATACCCCTGATAAGGATGCGTCACATAATAATTTTGGTGATAATCTTCTGCACGATAAAACGTGGGCGCCATGATGATTTCTGTGACGATAGGATCTTTGTAAACTTGGTCATGCTTTAACCCCTCAACAAACTCTAGAGCAGCATCGATTTGTGACTGGTCTTCGCAATAAATTACGGATCGGTACTGACTCCCAACATCATGCCCCTGGCGATTCAGAGTCGTTGGATCATGAATTACATAAAATACCTCTAAAATCTGCCTTAACGAAACTTTTTCAGGATCAAAATGAATTTGCACAACTTCCGCGTGTCCAGTAACACCACCGCAGACAGCCGCATAAGTGGGCGACTCTACAAATCCACCAGCATAGCCGGAAACAACTTCTTTTACCCCGACTAACTCTTGATAAACTGCTTCTAGACACCAGAAACAACCACCGCCTAAAGTGATCAGTTGCGTTTGCATATAAATACCCCTCCTCGATAAGACAATTTATGAATCCCCTATATTACGACTTAGAACAACATAAACAAGCATTTCTTGCCGAACCCTATACGGAAATTGCTGTCCGTAAAGATCGTATACAGCGACTGATCACCATGCTCAATGAAAATGAAGAAAACTTGTGCAAAGTGATTACCGCGGATTTTGGCTTTAGACACCCCGTCGAAACGCAACTCGCTGAACTCATATCAATTCGTGCGGAAGCTTCTTTTACCCTCAAAAACCTCAATCAGTGGGTCAAGCCCGTCGCAGTAAAAACTCCTTTTCATTTATTTCCATCAAAAAGCTATTTATTACCTCAAGCAAAAGGGGTCGTCGGCATCATGAGTCCTTGGAACTATCCCTTAAGTTTAGCCCTCATTCCCACGATTTCTGCTCTTGCTGCGGGAAACCGAGTTTGGCTAAAACCTTCCGATCGCTCTGCACGAACTTCAGGCTATCTAGCCAGTTTAATTGCCCAATATTTCAGTCCTACAGAAATTACTGTGGTCAATGGCGATCCTGAAACTTCAGAAAGTTTTGCCAATTTACCTTTCGACCACCTTCTTTTTACGGGGAGTACTGTAACTGGACGTTTAGTCGCAAAAGCCGCTGGTGAAAATTTGACGCCCGTCACTCTCGAACTGGGGGGTAAATCACCGGCTATTCTTGATTCAAGCGTTTCTATGAAACATTGCGCCCCACGCTTACTTTACGGAAAGTTATTTAACTCTGGTCAAACGTGTATTGCCCCTGATTACGTCCTCGTACCCCATGCATTAAAAGATGAACTGATCAACCAACTAAAGCTTGCATTTGCTGCCATGTACGCTGAACATACGCAACTGACAAACCCGATCGATCAAATACAACAAGAGCGCTGGAATGCTCTTTTAGAAGATGCTCAAACACAAAGGGCACAGCTTATTCCTCTAGGTGAAGTGAATCACCCACTCAACACAATCATGCCAACATTGGTTTTAGAGCCTTCGAGCTCTCTGAAAATCATGCAGGAGGAGATTTTTGGTCCCATCTTGCCGATAATCACTTATGGCGATTTGTCCGAAGCCATTAGTTTTATTCAATCAAGGCCACAACCATTAGCGATGTATTGGTTTGGTCATAATCAAAAAAAATTAAACCTGCTTTTAGCAAAAACACGTGCGGGTGGCGTAACAGTGAACGATACATTCCTCCATTTCAGTAATCACTATTTACCCTTTGGTGGCGTTGGTCCAAGCGGTATGGGAAGTTACCATGGGAAACATGGCTTTGATACCTTTAGCCATTTCAAACCTGTGTTTTCAGTGCGAAGCATGTGGGGCTTTAAGGGAGTGAGTGGGACTAAGTCAGTGCACCCACCCTACGGTAAAACCATAGAGCGTGTACTAAAAATGCTTAAGAGAAAATAATATTGTGCGTTTTAAGCAAATATTAGGGACAACCCTGATAGATTCATGGTATAGTCGCTCCTGTAGTATTTTCATCGTCCCCAGCACTGCTGACACAAATTGCCTTTTAGGTATGTCTGTAAGTCTTTAAGACGTAGTCGTATCTAGATCTTATGGATATTTCCCTGCATTGGGAAGCGCCTACTCCTCATGTTGATGGTCGATGCCTTTTGACCAGTACTTTTTTAAAAGTACTCACAACTTTGGAGATCCCTCTCGTAGGGAATTGATATGCCTATTACTTTTAAAGAACTCGATTTACACCCAGCCCTCATTGAAGCGACATCTGCACTTGGCTTTGAACATGCAACACCCGTTCAAGAAAAGGTTATCCCCGCCGCGATTCTCGGTGGCGACTTGATGGTGAGTAGCCAAACTGGTAGCGGTAAAACAGCTGCCTTCCTAATCCCCCTGATTCATCAAATGCTAATGGCAAATCCAAACGGGAAACCCGTACCTGGTCGTGCTGAGCCACAAATTTTAGTGCTGTGCCCTACCCGTGAACTAGCTCAACAAGTGGCTGCTGATGCCATTGAAATCGTTAAATTTGCCCGCGGTATTCGGATTGCAACCATCATGGGTGGTATGCCTTACGGTAAACAAATTGCCTCTTTAAAAGGCGCCCAACTCGTCGTGGCTACTCCTGGTCGACTCATCGATTTAAATGATAGTCGCGCGATTCGCCTGGATAAGGTTCAACATTTAGTTGTCGATGAAGCCGATAGAATGCTCGATTTAGGTTTTGCGGAAGATCTAGAAAATATTCATCAGCGCTGCGAGAACCTGCAACAAACCATGATGTTTTCTGCGACATTTGCACCAAGAATTATGGAATTAGCCAACGAGCTCGTAAATGAACCCACACGGATTGAACTGGCTCATGCTGGTGATGTCCATACAAACATTACCCAAACAATGCACTGGGCTGATAGCGTTTCACATAAACACAAAATCTTACGCCACTGGTTGTCAGATCCAACACTCGATCAAGCGGTAGTTTTTGCTAGTACACAAATTGAAAGTGAAGATATTGCCGACAATTTACGCGCGGATGGTTACGCCGCAAGCGCTCTGCATGGCGCCATGCCCCAAGCAGTCAGAAATCGTCGCCTAGATTCACTGCGCAAGGGTGTTACCAAAATTTTGGTCGCGACTGATGTGGCTGCCCGCGGAATTGATGTGCCAACGATTAGCCACGTGATTAACTTTGGCTTACCTATGAAGCCTGAAGACTACACTCACCGTATTGGCAGAACAGGTCGCGCAGGACGATCAGGTATCGCTATTACGATTGCCTTACATAGTGAACGTGTAAAAATTCGAGGTATTGAACGCTTTACTCAAAATACATTAACACCATCAATCATCCCCGGTCTTGAGCCCCAAAAGAAAGCCGAGTCTACTAGCTCACGTCCTGGTGGCCGATCAGGCGGTGGACGCTCTGATAGAAGCGGTGGCGGTGGTGGTGGCGGTGGTAGTGGTCGTGCCCCAAATCGCTCTAATCAAGCAAATAGCTTTTCTCAAGATGCTCCCCGTACGAGTACTTTTTCTGCTCCAAAACCTCGCCCTTCAGGTGATGGCGCAGCTCCTGCTAGACCAGAGTTTAAAGATAGTAAATATGGTAAAGGTCAACGCAGTGACGCTCGGAAAACAGGTCCAAAAACAGAAAGTTTTTCTAAGAGTCCAAGCAAGCCCTTTGGAGAGTTTCCCTCAAAGCCAAAAGTAAGTTCCAATGCCTCAGAGCAACGTTTTACTAAACCTCGTGGTGAGGGCTTTGCAGGTCGTGAAAAGCCAGCGACGAAATCGTTTGGCAAGTCTAGCTTTAAACCACGTTAACCGATAGGATGTGCCTGAAGTAATAAGCGCAGGACTTCTTTTTGATGTACTGCGCTTTTTTCATGATCCTCTAGGGCTTCATAAACCTGATACATCTCATATTGCGCCTTCAATCTAATTTTTGCAGTTGCTCTTGGCGAATCAATGGCTCTTTGCAAACTGAGTAATGCTTTGCCCCACAACTGATTACCCCTACAAGTTTGTCCGAGAGCGAGATGCAAACTCGGGTGGGCTGGCTCTTTGAGTAACCACTGTTCAAGCTTTTGTATGACAGCTACATAAGGTGTCTTCGATAAAGTGTGTAAGGCACATTGTGGATACAAGATTAATAGCTCGTCATCAAGTACTTGATCTAATGCTTGATCAAGCATTTTCTTGGCCATTTCTGAATGACCAGTCGTCAAAAAACCCTGCGCAAAAAGCTTTAACCATTGCGGATTTTTTTTCGACTCTGGATCAAACTCATCCCACTGTTTCATTAACTCCTCTTGTGAGATACGACCACTTTTTATCCATTGTGTTAGCGCTTCATGCACACGCGCCTTTCCGAGGGCTGGTGGTAAATAACTTTTTTTAAGTAAGCTATTGGAGATTCTTAACATTTGTGGCCATTGCTGCAAAATCTGATGCGCTCTCATGGCTAATGCTTGGACAACAAATTGACGGGCGCCACTTTTCTGTATTTGCCCGAGGCTTTTCAGGGCTTGTCTAGCCTCACGCTGTTCAATCAACATCTGCGCATTCAAAATCAACTTTGTCGTTTGGTATCTTTCATCCACAATACTTTCGAGCCAGGTATCACGATCTTTGTATTGCTTCATTTGATGACTCGCCTGCGCTGCGACCATGTAACTAATTTGTGCCGTATCCACAAAGCCCATCGCTTGTTGTGCAGATTTCAACGATTTTAAGTAGCGTCCTGCAAATAAATGTTCTACTGCTTCTTGCTGTGCATGTAATGCCCTTAACTCTACTTGTTTTTGTCGATACAACCTAGCTCTTGAGGGCAATTCAATCAATAGTGAAACTATTTTAAAAAAATTAAAGATTAGAAAAAAAACTGCAAAACCTAAAATCATGAATAAGTTCATGGATAAGTCGACACGATAGTTCTGCCAATACATCGTTACATGACCTTGGTTGTTTGTAAATAACCACGCAATCACTACAGCACTAATCGCTATGATGGCCAACCAAATAATCAATCGCATTATTTTTTATCACCTATGGCTATAGCAGCATTCTTTTTTTCTAACTCTTGTAAATTCTTCTGAATAAAGGCAATATCTTCCATCACCTTCTGGGTACCTTCATCCTGCGGGATATAATTTTTTTCGACAATACCCTTAACTTTGATTACCTCTAGGCTTGTCATCTTGATCTGGCCATACAGCAACAAATTGCGTGCTGTTAATAAACGCATTAAGATTTCTTCCCGCATCATCTTTTGACTTAGTTCGGTCATGGCAAGTTGATCAATACTCGAATCTAAGACTTGTACTTGAATGAGTTGGCCAAAGTAGTTTTTAATCGGGTTGAACACATATTGTCCAATCGATGACCACCACCGCATCTCCGAATTGGCTGGCACTTTATCACTACGAGTCTGATCTTGAGAGGGGGTTTTTTGATTTTTTTGCTCGAGTTTTTGTGATTGAGCCTCAGGTTGATCATTTAATAAATCAATCTGCGCAATTAAACTATTGAATTTTTCAAAGATCTCAATCGATGCCTTTAAATCTGCTGAAGATGTCGGCGCACTCTGAGCTTGATCGTCAATTGACCGGCCTAACATTTGATTAAAGTTGATGAGTTGCTGACTATTTGTTTTTGAGATATCTTCTATTTTCTTAATCTGCTGACTTAAGTTGTTGATCCGCAAACCACCCCAAACCAGTAAAAGAATGATTGCCAAGCAAGCCACCGCAAATAGGCCCCTAATCAAGCTTTGACTGAAAGGGTTGGTCGGTGTTGCTAGTGATTGCTGATTTTGTTCACTCATGCTCTGAAATTATTGTCTTAGATTAATTAATACTAATCATCACATCATAATGCCGTTTTACAGTTCTGCAGCAGCGTTTTAATGAGTTCCTCATCACCCGGCGCAATCATCAGCACATGACCAAATCCAATTTCTTGAATCTTTTCCGCTATCCTTGGGTGGGAAACAATTGCTGTCTCATGTCGCAAGAATTCTGAAGATATTCCAAAGGCTTTTAATCCTGCTTGTAATGCTTGTCCCGCTTGAGAAGAATTAAAGACCCACAAAGATGCTTGATCGGTTTTTAAGTACTCCCAAGCTGGATCATCGATAGCTAAACCCTGCCGGCGATAGACTGCAAACTCTTCAATATGTGCCCCCGCCTGCAATAGGTGCTCGGCTAAAAAGTTTCTGCCACCTTCTCCGTGTATCATCACCATCCGCACACCCTGCCACTGCGCTTGTGCCACTTGAAGTGCTTCCCATAAGCCCTCAGAATCCCATGCGGTCGTATCTTGGGGCTTCACAATTTGCACAAATTCAAGTCCAGACTCCACAATACTGCGCTCACTCCCTCCACCCACAACAGCTATTTTGAGGTGTACAGGCCAAGGCAAATGATGCTGTTTTAGTAATTGATCGGTGATCCAAAATGCATTGGGGCTCACAAAACTCACCCACTGGGTTTGCATTAATGACTGATGGATAGCTTGAGCCAATTCCTTTTGGCCAATCGGTACTATCTCCAATAAGGGCATCGAAACAATCGGTAAGGTGATTGCTTGCTCTGAAAAAATCTGCGTTAAACGCTTTTGCAGTTTAGTGTTTTGCTGCCGCGGTCTTGTAATGATGACACGCGAATAGGGCGCCGACATCAATTTAGTTTCCTAAACTTGCAATAATTTGCTGTGCCCCATCAGCAATTAACTGATCAGCAATACGATTACCGAGGGCAATGGCATCTTCCATATCTTTTACCTGTGCGCTATCTTTCGCTGCAACAACTTTTGTGCCGTCAATGTTGGCGACCAAGGCATTGAGATGCAACTCGGTTTGATCACTAGCCCAAGTGGCATATGCTGCAATCGGAATCTCACATGAACCACCAAGCCTTCTTGACACTTGGCGTTCTGCACTGACCTGATAAGTGGCGAGTACATCACGCAATGGCGCTAACTGTTGGGCTAAAACCGTATTATTTGACAGAATCTCGATACCCAAAGCACCTTGACCAGCTGCTGGTAAAGAATCCTGTGCAGGTATGGTAGATTTGATTCTTGAGGTTAAACCGAGTCGCGTCAGGCCTGCTGCGGCGAGTATCATCGCATCGAACTCACCACGGTCGAGTTTGGCCAGTCGCGTATCTAAGTTGCCACGCAGGGGCACAACTTCTATGTGGGGGTACTTTTTCATCACCTGCGCTTGTCTGCGCAGACTCGAGGTTCCTAATTTGGCACCTTTTGGCATTTGCGCCAAAGTATCATATTGATTCGATACAAAGGCATCTAGAGGATCTTCTCTTTCTAATATAGCGGTTAATTCAAAGCCCTCAGGCATCTCCATTGGCACATCTTTGAGAGAGTGCACCGCTAAATCTGCTCGCCCTTCTAGTAGTGCTGTTTCTAATTCTTTAATGAAGAGACCCTTGCCGCCAATTTTAGATAAACTAACATCTAAAATTTGGTCGCCTTTTGTGGTCATCCCCAAAATAGTGATTTCACAATGTGGGTACAGCCCCTTTAATAGGGCTTGAACGTGTTTTGCTTGCCACATTGCAAGCCTACTTTCACGAGAAGCTATGACTAAGCTGTCAGGTGGCGTTAAACTTATATTCATGTCATCATCCAATAATTCACTCGATAATAAATCACAAGCGTGGTCCGCGCGCTTTTCTGAACCTGTTTCAGAGCTTGTTCAACGCTATACAGCTTCCATCGGCTTTGATTACCGTATGGCTGCGGTTGATATACAAGGCTCCTTAGCACATGCTCAAATGTTAAGTGAGCAAAATATCATTAGCGCGGAAGACTTCGCTCAAATTCGTTCAGGTCTACAACAAATCCTTCAAGAGATCGAACAAGGTCATTTTACTTGGAAATTAGCCCTAGAAGATGTTCACCTGAATATTGAAGCTAGATTAACCCATTTAATTGGGGATGCTGGTAAACGCCTGCACACTGCTCGCTCCAGAAATGATCAAGTCGCTACCGATATTCGTCTATGGCTCAGAGAAGGTATTGACCAAGCTATTAACGAGCTACAAAATTTGCGTTTGGGATTTTGCTCCCTCGCCGAAAAATACTCGAGCATGATCATGCCTGGTTTTACCCATCTGCAAGTAGCTCAACCTATTACCGTTGGTCATCATCTGATGGCCTATGCAGAGATGCTCGGTAGAGACGTCAGTCGTCTAGAGGACTGCCGTAAAAGGCTTAACTTTTTACCCCTTGGGGCCGCAGCTCTTGCCGGGACAAGTTACCCGATTAACCGAGAGCGCGTCGCCGAACTTCTCGGCTTTGATGGAGTTTGTGAGAACTCTCTGGACGCTGTCTCTGATCGTGATTTTGCCATTGAGTTTTGTGCCTGCGCTAGTCTAGTGATGATGCACATCTCACGATTTTCTGAAGAGCTTGTTATTTGGATGAGCCCCCAATTTGGCTTCATTCAACTCCCTGACCGATTTTGTACGGGTAGTTCCATCATGCCGCAAAAGAAAAATCCCGATGTCCCCGAACTCGCTCGTGGCAAAACCGGTCGTGTGAATGGCAATTTAGTGAGTCTTCTGACCTTAATGAAGGGGCAAGCGCTTGCTTACAACAAAGACAATCAAGAAGATAAAGAACCTTTATTTGATTCTGTAGATACCTTAATTGATACTCTCAGAATTTTTGCTGATATGGTTCCTCACATCAGTTTTAATGAATCAGCGATGCGCCAAGCGGTACAAAAAGGTTTTGCCACTGCAACCGATTTGGCAGATTACTTAGTCAAAAAAGGTCTAGCGTTTAGAGATGCTCATGAAGCAGTTGCTAACGCGGTCAAGGTTTGCGCTGCTCAACAGGTCGACTTATCCGATTTAAGCTTACCTGAACTGCGTAAAGCCTGTGAGATCACGGATGAGGCCATGATCCAAGAAGACGTTTTTGCCGTTCTAACTCTCGAAGGTTCAGTCAGTGGGCGCGACCATATTGGTGGCACAGCACCCGCGCGGGTCATTGCCGCTATCACCAAGGTGCGCGCCAGTATTATGGCAAAGCAGTAGTCCTTAAGTATTTTTAACGCAGTCGACAAAGTATGTTTTACGGCCCTGAACTTCCTCTTTGACTAAACCATGGATGTCTGTCTCAAAGCCAGGAAATTTCTCATTATAGTCCCGAGCAAACTTTAAATAATCCACGATTCTTTTATTAAAGCGCTCACCAGGTATTAACAGCGGGATTCCCGGTGGATAAGGCGTAACTAACATCGCCGTGATGCGATTCTCAAGGTCATCAATACCAACCCGCTCAATATCACGATGCGCCATTTTGGCAAATGCCTCCGATGGTGGCATCGCCGGAATCATGTCGGACAAGTACATCTCCGTGGTCATGCGTGCCACATCATGGTCTCTGTAAAACGCATGAATCGTGTTGGCAATATCTTTGAGTCCAATCCGCTCATACTGCGGGTATTTATTGGCAAACTCTGGCAGAACACGCCATAAGGGCATGTTCTTATCGTAGTGGTCTTTAAATTGCTGTAGTTCTGCCACCAAGGTGTTCCAGCGACCTTTAGTAATCCCGATCGTAAACATAATAAAAAATGAATATAAGCCGGTTTTTTCGACGATCACACCATGCTCAGCTAAGTATTTAGTTACAATACTAGCAGGAATCCCCTCTAACCCAAAGTTACCTTCAATATCGATTCCAGGAGTCACAATCGTTGCTTTGATCGGGTCAAGCATATTAAAGCCTTCAGCTAAGTTGCCAAAGTTATGCCATGTATCGTTGGAATGTAATACCCAATCGTTTTGCTCACCAATTCCTTGTTCAGCCAAGTGATCTGGCCCCCAAACCTTAAACCACCAATCATGTCCATATTCCTCATCGACCTTGAGCATCGCTCTTCTAAAATCAATCGCTTCAGCGATGGACTCTTCTACTAAAGATGTTCCTCCTGGAGGCTCCATCATCGCCGCTGCAACGTCACAGGACGCAATAATGGCGTACTGTGGGCTCGTTGATGTGTGCATCAAGTAGGACTCATTAAAGCAGGTTGGATCTAATTTGCGTTCTTCAGAGTCTTGCACCAGAATCTGCGATGCCTGTGAAATCCCTGCTAATAATTTATGGGTTGATTGCGTGGCAAAGACTAAACTTTTTTGTGGACGCGCACGATCTCTGCCGACGGCATGCATGTTTTTATAAAAATCATGGAAAGTGGCATGCGGCAACCATGCTTCATCAAAGTGGAGTGAGTCCACCCGACCATCCAACATCTCTTTAATCATCTCCACGTTGTAGACCACACCATCATAGGTGCTCTGCGTAATCGTCAAGACCCGCGGCATCACCGTCTTGTCTTTGATAAATGGATTGTTATCAATCTTCTTTTGGATATTTGCCCACTCAAACTCTTCTTTAGGAATCGGGCCAATAATCCCAAAATTGTTTCGAGTTGGCATTAGAAAGACCGGTATCGCCCCCATCATCATGATGGAATGTAATACAGACTTATGACAATTTCGGTCAACAATCACGACGTCACCAGGTGCTACTGTTGAGTGCCATACAATTTTATTAGAAGTGGATGTGCCATTCGTTACAAAATACAAATGATCCACACCGAAGATCCGCGCGGCATTACGCTCTGAGGCCGCTACAGGGCCCGTATGATCGAGCAATTGCCCAAGCTCCTCTACCGCATTACAAACGTCAGCACGGAGCATGTTCTCACCAAAAAATTGGTGGAAAATTTGTCCAACAGGACTCTTCAAGAAGGCTACGCCACCGGAGTGCCCAGGACAATGCCATGAGTATGATCCCTCAGAAGCATAATGAATTAAAGATTTAAAAAATGGCGGTGCAAGAGAATCTAAGTAAACTTTCGCTTCACGGATAATATGGCGCGCAACGAACTCTGGCGTGTCTTCATTCATATGAATAAAGCCGTGTAACTCTCTTAAAATATCATTCGGAATGTGTCTCGAAGTCTTGGTCTCGCCATATAAAAAGATCGGAATATCT
>JBBAKF010000038.1:0-21985 GCA_040403635.1 Polynucleobacter sp. | reverse complement strand
AGATACCCAGCGTCACAACCAATTAAAGCACCGCCTGGGAAAATCGTTTTCGGTAAGCTATTGAGACCACCAGCGGTAATAGCGCGCGCGCCGTAGCTCAGGCGTTTACCATTCTCAAAAAACTTTCTGATACTTGGATGGGTTTTATAGCGTTGGAATTCTTCGAAGGGGGAGAGATAGGGGTTCTTATAACCTAGGCCTACCACAAAGCCTACAGCAACTTGATGGTTACTCATGTGATACAAAAAAGAGCCGCCATAGGTGTCACTTGTAAGAGGCCAGCCAGCCGTATGAATCACAAGACCTTCCTCATACACAGCAGGATCGATTTCCCAAAGTTCTTTAATGCCGATACCGTAGTTTTGTGGCGCGCTAGTAGCATCTAACTTAAACTGCGCAATTAATTGCTTACCCAAATGACCGCGAGCGCCTTCAGCGAAGATCGTATATTTAGCGTGCAGTTCCATGCCGAGTTGGAACTGATCGGTTACTTGACCATCTTTGCCGATGCCTAGATTACCGGTTGCCACACCTTTGACGCGTCCTGCATCATCAAAAAGTACTTCGGCGGCGGCAAAGCCTGGGAAGATTTCGACACCGAGTTCTTCAGCACGTGCACCAAGCCAGCGGGTCACATCAGACAAACTAATAATGTAATTACCATGATTCTTAAACGAATCGGGTAAGAGCCAATCGGGGGTCTTCATACTTCGCGTACTCGTTAAAAACAGAAAACGATCTTCTTTAACGGGAGTATGAAGTGGAGCACCGAGCTCTTGCCAATTCGGGAAAAGTTCATTCAAGGCGATGGGGTCCATGACTGCCCCAGAAACAATATGAGCACCGATCTCAGAGCCTTTTTCTAAAACGACGACTGAAACCTCTTGCTGATTTTGTAAGGCGAGCTGTTTAATATGAATGGCACAGGACAGGCCGGCGGGGCCGCCACCCACAATCACGACATCGTATTCCATCGCTTCACGGGGACCAAATTGCTCTAAAATTGCTGCTGGAGTAAGTGCTGTATGCATAAATCTCTCAAATCTCAATTTATTATTTATAGATTCAATTATCCCATTATTGTCAATTGAGAACATTTTAGGAATTAACGAATCTGATTAAAATGGGGAATATTCAAGGAGAAAAGATGTCATACCAGATTGATTTGACGGGAAAAGTAGCGCTTGTGACTGGGGCATCGAGTGGTTTAGGGGTGCAATTTGCCAAATCTTTAGCTAAAGCTGGGGCGACCCTTGTGTTAGCAGCGCGTCGCAGGCAGCGCTTAGAAGAACTTGCCCAGGAAATTAAAAGTGCCGGGGGGCGAGCGTATTGCGTCACCCTGGATGTACAGTCCCATGACTCGATCATACAGGCGGTGAGAGAGGCGACTGAGCTTGCAGGTGCCATTGACATCTTGGTCAATAATTCCGGGGTATCGACGACCCAGCGCATTGTGGACGTTACTGAAAAAGACTACGACTACGTCCTAGGGACCAATACCAAAGGCGCTTTTTTTATGGCGCAAGCAGTTGGCGTGCAGATGATTACGCGGGCCAAACTTGCGCAGGATCAGGGGCAAGAGCCCCCAGCGCAGCGCATCATCAATATCGCCTCCATGGCGGGGATTAAAGCGCTCTCGCAAATCAGTATTTATTCCATGAGTAAAGCCGCGGTGATTCATATGACGCATGCGATGGCGCTCGAGTGGGGTCGTTACGGGATTAATGTCAATGCGATCTGTCCGGGGTATATCTCCACAGAAATTAACGCGGCGCATTGGGAGACGGAAGCCGGGCAAAAATTGATTCAAAAACTGCCCCGCAAACGGGTTGGACAGGCGCAGGACTTGGAAGGAATTTTACTCCTGCTAGCCAGTACAGAGTCGCGGTTTATCAATGGCTCGATCATGACCGTCGATGATGGTCACATTGTTCAATAAAATGCCCCAAGAAGAAGGTATCATAGCAATCATACAAAGCGGTCTATAAAGGAGAAAAGATGAATAAAGTGTTCGCTAGTGCACAAGAGGCTTTAGATGGTGTTGTCAAAGACGGCATCATGATGGCTGTTGGTGGATTTGGGATTTGTGGTATTCCGGAAGCATTGATTGCAGGTATGAAAGCAAAAGGCGCAAAAGATCTGACCGTGATTTCTAATAACTGCGGAATCGATGGCTATGGCTTAGGGATTTTGCTAGAAAATCGCCAAATCAAAAAAATGATTTGTTCCTTTATTGGCGGTAATGCTGAATTTGAAAGACAGTTTTTAGCCAAGGAAGTGGAAGTGGAATTGACACCACAAGGTACTCTAGCGGAAAAACTGCGCTCTGGTGGCTGTGGTATCCCGGCATTCTTTACGAAGACAGGTGTGGGCACTTTAGTGGCTGAGGGTAAAGAGACGCGTGAGTTTGATGGTCATACGTATTTAATGGAGCGCACACTCGCGCCTAACGTCGCTTTGGTCAAAGCTTGGAAAGCGGATAAGTCCGGCAACCTCGTTTACCGCTTAACCGCACGTAACTTTAATCCAGTGGCAGCGATGGCCGGTAAGGTCACGATTGCTGAAGTGGAAGAGATTGTTGAAAACGGTGAGTTAGACCCGGATCAGATTCATACGCCAGGCATTTATGTACACCGTATCGTGCTCAACCCGACTCCTGAAAAGCGGATTGAACAAAGAACGACCCGTACAGCATAACTAAAACGCGACTAAGACGAGATAGGAACAACGACATGGCATGGACAAAAGATCAAATGGCAGCAAGAGCTGCCCAAGAATTAAAAGATGGTTTTTATGTAAATTTAGGGATTGGTTTACCTACTCTGGTGGCTAATCACATTCCGGCGGGCATGGAAGTTTGGTTGCAATCAGAAAATGGTCTGATGGGCATTGGACCTTACCCCACAGATGCGGAAGTAGACGCAGATCTGATCAATGCAGGCAAACAAACTGTCACGACCTTGCCAGGATCATCGATCTTCTCCTCGGCGGATTCTTTTGGGATGATTCGTGGTGGCAAGATTAACGTCGCGATTTTAGGGGCGATGCAAGTCAGTGCCAAGGGCGATTTAGCCAACTGGATGATTCCTGGAAAAATGGTCAAAGGTATGGGCGGCGCGATGGACCTCGTCGCTGGTGTTGGCCATGTGATCATTGTGATGGAGCATGTTGCCCGTAAAAAAGACGGCACAGAAGACTTTAAAATATTGCCAGAATGTACTCTGCCGTTAACGGGTGTGCAGGTCGTCAATCAAATCATCACCGACTTATGCGTGATCAATGTTACGGCCAAGGGCTTAGAACTCGTTGAGTTGGCAACTGGCGTTACTGTAGAGGACGTCATCGCAAAAACGCCTGCACCACTCATCGTGGCGCTTTAATATGCGGGGACACTCTCATCATTCGCATGTTGAGGGTGTCACGCCGAGCGGTTTACATGAACACAAAGTGGGTGATGCGCACCACTCGCATGCCAAAGAAGTTACCAGTCAAAAAGTATTAACAATCGCCTTATGTTGCACATTAGGCTTTGCGATTGTGGAAGTCATTGCCGGCATCTATGCCAACTCCTTAGCCTTAATCTCTGATGCGGGACATATGGTCACGGATGCGGCGGGATTATTTTTAGCGGTATTAGCGCAGTACATCTCTAAATCACCACCATCTCCCAAATACTCTTTTGGACTGGGCAGGGCGGAAGCACTCGCAGCGTTTGTCAACGCACTCTCGATGGTCGCTTTGATTGTCTGGATCACAGTAGAGGCGATTAATCGGTTTCAGAATCCGCATGTGGTGGCCGGAGAAACGGTCAGCATTGTGGCGGCTCTGGGATTAATGGTCAATATCTTAGTCGCCTGGATGCTCTCGCGCAATAACAAAAGCATGAACTCACGCGCAGCGCTTGTGCACGTTATGGGGGATTTATTAGGATCTGTTGCAGCCTTAATAGCGGGGGTGGTGATTCAGTTCACGGGGTGGATGCAGATTGATCCGATTTTGTCGATTGTGGTGTGTTTAATACTCGTTAAATCCACAGTCAGTATTTTAAAAGAGTCCTATCATTTTTTAATGAAGGGTGTCCCGCACCACATCGACTATTTACAAGTCGGAGAAGATTTAAAAGTCATCCAGGGAGTTGTCTCGGTGCATGACTTACACGTCTGGGAGATGTCTCCGGGATTTCCGGCATTAATCGGACATATAGAGATCACGCGTCTCGAAGAATGGCCACAAACTTTAGCATTGATTCGTGCTATGCTCATTGAACGGCATGGGATTGATCACGTTACCTTACAACCTGAAATCCCAAGCGCCTAGAAAGCCTACATGAACAGATCTTCTTGGTGGTTGCGGATACGCGAGTTGATGCGTGTGCAAGAGGCAAATGTTCGGCAGCACAATGCGCAACAAGCTCAAACTCAAACACAGGCTCAAGCCCAAGCCGAAGCAGAGGTCCAGGCCCAAGCTCAGGCATCAACCAGTTCTCCTTCTGCCGAAGAAACACCAGTCAAGCAACCTAATTATTTAAGGGATAGTCAACGGGGATCTGTGCAATGTATTAGTCCGGCAGGATTACACCGCATGGCGTATCTGACTTGGGGGGATGCTAGCAATCCTAATGTCTTGCTCTGTGTACATGGACTCACCCGACGGGGGGGTGACTTTGCCACGCTCGCGCGTGCGATGTCAGACCGCTACTATGTTGTCTGTCCCGATGTGGTGGGTAGAGGAGACTCAGACTATTTGGCGAATCCCATGCTCTACGGCATTGCGCAGTATGTGAGTGATATGGTCACGCTGATTGCGCATCTTAAACCCCAAAAATTAGACTGGTTTGGCACCTCCATGGGGGGCCTGATTGGGATGGTGCTCGCTGGGATGGAGCATCAACCGATCCATCGCCTTTTACTCAATGATGTGGGTCCCAGAATTGATCCGGCATTTTTTGTTCGGCTCATGAAATACCTGAGTAAGCCTGTCGTATTTAAAACCCAGGCGGAGGGATTAGCCTATGTCAATGGACTCACTTCGACCTTTGGGCAGCATACAGCCGAGCAGCTCCAAGAATTAAACTTACCGCAACTTGTCTACAAGCAAGGTGCATGGCAATTGCATTATGACTTGCAGATTAATACACCGATTATGGCCACGAATCCCGTCACTGCTCTGGCTGGTGAAAAAGCCTTATGGCAGAGTTTTGATGCGATCAAAATACCCACACTAATTGTGCGGGGTGCGCAGTCGGATTTATTATCCGCAGCAACAGTCGCCGAGATGTGTGCCCGTAACAGGCATGCCACCAGTACAGAAATCCCGGATGCGGGGCATGCACCAGCATTTGTATTACCCAATCACATACAAGTTGCACGGGAATTTTTTCAGTAAATTGGCAGGGTCGCTCAGAGTTCGGGTACATTGGTATGTATGCGCGATCTAGAATTTAAAGCTCAAAAAGAAACTTCCCAACCCATCACTTGGTTTGGGGAGCCGCAGGACGGTCATATTGCGGGGATGATCGCAATTGCCAAAACGCTCTATCTCGATGAGGCCACCTTAAACGCCATTGCGCATTTAGATACGACGCTTAGTACACCAAAATTACAAGCGCAGTATGGTGAAGAGACCACGAGTCTGATTAAAAGTTTTCAGGCATTAGAAGCCACCCGCAGTAAAGCGGCTGGTGGACAAGCAGAAACATTACGCAAAATGCTCTTGGCGTTCTCGCAGGACATTCGGGTAGTGATCATGTATCTAGCCTCCCGACTCCAAACGCTACGGTGGGTCACACAAGAAAAACTTTCTGTGCCGTATGCTTGGTCAGCTGAGCTCCTCGAAATTGATGCGGCCTTAGCCAATCGTTTAGGGATATGGCAGATTAAATGGGAGATGGAGGATTTAGCATTTCGGTGTATGGATACGCAGGCTTACTATGCCATTGCCCAGCAGCTCGATGGGAAGCGTAACGCGCGTCAGAGCTTTATTGAAACCATCATGCAACAGTTTGAGGTTTTATTAAAAGCCAATAAGATTGAGGCGCAGATCCAAGGTCGCCCTAAGCACATTTATAGTATCTGGAAAAAAATGCAGGGTAAGGAGATGGACTTTTCGCGTTTATATGACATCAGTGCGATTCGAATTTTGGTAGAGACGGTACCGCAATGTTACGCCGTCTTAGGGATTGCTCACGACATCTACCTACCTTTAGAACAAGAGTTTGACGACTACATCACGCATCCGAAGCCGAACGGTTATCAATCACTACACACGGTAGTGGCTGATAAAAACGGTAATGTCTTTGAGATCCAAATCCGCACGCATGCTATGCATCATCAAGCGGAATATGGTGTGGCGGCGCATTGGCGCTACAAAGAGGGAGCTAAGACGGGTACGCTCAGTGATGCAGCTCTTTACGAGCAACGTATCGCTTGGGCACGGCAACTCATCTCGTGGAAAGATGAAGCTTGGGTACAAATGAAAGGGCAAAGCATTGATGATCACATCTATGCACTAACACCGCTCGGACGAGTCATTGTCTTGGATCCAAAATCGACACCCTTGGATTTTGCGTATTCGGTGCATACCAATATTGGACATCGTTGTCGTGGGGCAAAAATTGATGGGGTGATGGTACCTCTAGATACTGTCCTTAAAAGTGGTCAGACGATTGAGATCTTAACGGTCAAACAAGGTGGTCCCTCGCGAGATTGGTTATTGGCGGATAAAGCGTATCTTGCCTCGCACCGCGCTAAATCGAAGGTGAGGGCATGGTTTCATGCGCAGGAAGCTGAACTAGAAAATAAAGACAGCAAAGATAGCAAAGACAAAGAGCTCAAAGAAAAAGAACACAAAGACAGAGAGCAGGCAGAGCAGCAAGAATCGGCCGAGGACATTGCCGAGTTTTTATTACATCCCTCCAAACGCAAGGGGGATGGTGGCGATATCTTAGTCGTAGGGGTAGATTCCCTGATGACGCAGTTATCCAAATGTTGCCGACCAGTACCGCCGGATGAGATCAGTGGCTTTGTAACAAAAGGGCGGGGAGTATCAATCCACCGACAACAATGTCCGACGCTTAAGCAACTCATTGAGCGGGCGCCAGAGCGTATCCTCAAAACGGCTTGGAATGACAATGCGCAATCAGAAAAAGCCTTATTTGCCGTCGAAATCTTTGTATTAGCCGTTGATCGGCAGGGCTTACTCAGAGATATCTCGGAGGTCTATTCCAAGCTAAAAATTAATGTGGTTGGGGTAAAAACCCTCTCCAGTAAAGGGATGGCGACTATGAGTTTTGCGGTGGAGGTTCATCAAGCAGCGGATATCCAATGGGCCTTACAAGCACTATCTGAAGTAAAAGGGGTGACAGAGGTATCCAGAAGATGATAGAATATGCTCTTTAGGCTCGTAGCTCAGTTGGTTAGAGCACTACCTTGACATGGTAGGGGTCGCTGATTCGAATTCAGTCGAGCCTACCACTCTATATGATGCGAAGACTTTAAACAGTCTTCGCATTTTTTATTGGGCTTTAGCCAAGGTAAAGTCGTTTCACAAACGGTTTGTAAATACCGGATAAAAAATAGGTCAATAAAATGTGTAATATATTACACATTTTTGTTATAATGACTCTATGAACTTACGTGAAATTGGACTTAAAGTTGCCCAGCGCAGAATTGCCTTAGGCTTATCTCAGGATAGGTTGGCAAAGCTTTGTGGCTTATCAAGATCGACTATTCATCATCTTGAGGCAGGTACTTTAAATGATTTAGGCGCTACCAAACTATTTTCGCTACTCTCTTTACTGGGTTTGAGGTTGACAACACAAGAGCATAAAAATAGGCATGATGCCCTAGGGATGGCTAGTCAAAATGCGAGTGTAAGTTATAAGTCGATTTTAAAAAGTACTGATTTATCACACTCGCTAGCATTTGGAGATTTGCCAGAAAAAATTTATCCATATATCGCTTCTTTTTTGGATGAGGCGCCTTTAGAGCTGATTGTTTCTGCGGTTGAGGAGGCTTCACATTTGAATCAAGTGCAACCTAAAGCCATATGGAAAAATATCTATATGTGGGCTTCTGAAATGCATTCACCTAGACCTGCATGGAATTAAACGATGGCAAAAATAGTTAAACGCACTTTGTCAGATGGAGTTTGGCAACAATTACTACCGCATGCGTTAAGAATCTTAGAGAATATTAAAGCACATGGTACAAGCGAGTTATTTTGGACTTTAGGTGGTGGAACTGTATTGATGTTTCGATATCATCATCGCCTCAGCAAAGATATTGATGTTTTTGTTCCAGACCCTCAATATCTTGGCTTTGTTACACCTAGACTGAGTGATGTTGCTGCTGAGGTTGCATCTCAATATGTAGAGGATCAGAGTTCTTATGTGAAGTTGATTCGACCAGAAGGGGAGATTGATTTTGTTGCAGCTCCAAATTTAACGGCAGAGCCTTATGAATTTTGGGAGATTAATGGACAAGAAATCAGGGTCGAGACGGCAGTTGAAATTGTGGCTAAAAAATTATGGAATCGAGGTGACCGAGCGACAGCACGAGATTTATTTGATCTTTCCTTGGTTATCGAAAGAGAATCCAAACAACTTCTTACAGCCACGAGATTTCTCCAAAAAAACGCAAAGATTTTTATTGAGCAAATTCATTTAAGGCGAAAAGTATTAAAACTTCAGTTTGATGAAATAGATGTATTAGATTACAGAACCTCTTACGAAGAAGCGGTTAAGCGCTCAACATTTTTCTTAGAGAAATTACTCTAATTTTAAAAAGATTAAGTGATCACCGATTATGCTTGATTTATCCAGGGGCTAAAAAGTTGGTAAGAACTTTTGAATTTCAAATAGTCAATTGAACTAAAAATTGCTTGAGGTTTTATGGTGTGATTTTGAACGATTTCAAAACACTCTCTTAAACGAGCGCCTAATATTGGGTGCTGCCAATATTGTTTAGCTTCTGATGAATCTTTAATGGCAAATTTAACAGACATTGCACTAGTTCCTAGACGTTGCAATTGTGGGAAGATAAACCACATCCAATGCGTTTCTTTATAACCATTTCGAAGCTCTTTAAGAACCTCATCATAGATAGGATTTTGTACTTCTAAGAAGTGTTCAAACATAATAATTTACTCTAAAGTAGTCTTAATTTAAATGGATTAAAAGAAGAGGTTTCAGACTTGAATTTATAAAATAAAATCCAAATCTAATTGTCAATTATTCCTTTGGAAAAGGTAATTGGGCTCTAACTTAAGTGGATATTGAGGCTTATTTTTTTGATAGCTCCGCTCTTTTTAGGTTAAAGGTATAGGTGTAACGATCAGCGGGATGTGTTGCAATACCCACTGCAAAAATTCTCCCTTTTTTATTTGAATAGCGCCTCGTTAACTTAAGAGCAGGGGATCCTTTCTTTGCCTTCAGTTTACTTGCCTCAAAAGTTGAAAGGGTAGTCGCAGTAATGTCAATTTGAGTTTCATCTGCAACTTCACCATACATTTCTGAAATTTGATCAGCAACAGGTATAAACCTATTTTTATGCTTTATTACGCCTGCGTATTCTGGCGTAACGTAAAAATTAGTTATACAAATAGGTACGGGATATCCCTTGGTATTGCGAAGGGATTGGATTACAAACCAAGACTCACCAACAGAACAGTTAAGTAAAGTTGCTAAACTGTGATCAGCCTCAATATATCCCGTATCAAACACATCACGACTACTTTCTCCAGGGTAATTCAGTAGTTGTTGAATTGATCCTACGGATTGAACGAGCTGCGGAATGCTGGCGCTCGCTATAACAAGTGACCCAGCTCGGGCTTTTCTAGAAATTAGCCCCCTAGCTACTAAGTAGGATAGAGCTTGTCGCATGCTGTAACGGCTGGCGCCAAATATTTCACATAATTTTTCTTCTGTCGGAAGTAAAGTGCCAATTGGGTAGTGCCCATTTTTAATGGCGCTCTCTAGATTTTCAGAAATTTCCCAGTGGCGTATTGATCGGCTTGGTATATTTTTCATTGTCATTGATTTGTAAAAAAGTGTTGACTTTATTCATTCGAACAATTAAATTCAAATTTGCTATAAAAATTGTTTATTTAATTAGATCTTAATTATTTTAACTTAATTGTTCGAAAAAAAAGGAATAAAAAAATATTATCATGACTTTACAGGCAGATAAAACAACAGATAAAAAGCAAATTAAAGTCATAATTACTTGTGCGGCTACGGGAGCGACTCGTACCCCGTTAATGTCTTCATATTGGCCAATCAATCTTGGTGAAATTATGGATGTAGCTGTTGGTGCTAGGAAGGCCGGCGCAGCAATTATTCATTTACATACTCGAGATCCCATAACGGGAAAGTCAGATCAATCCCCTGAGGTATTTGAAAAATTTTTACTGCAAATTAAGTCAAAAATAAATGCTGTTCTGAATTTAATAAGTGGGGGCACTCCTAGAATGACTGTTGAGGAAAGAATTCAGCCTGCAATTAAATTTTCACTAGAGGTAGCCTCGTTGAATATGGGGTCAATGAATTTTGGACTTTATCGCATGTGGCCTCGATTTGGAATTTTAGGTTTATTTGCAGTAAGGTTTTAAGTTTTATAAATATAAATAAGGGAGATTGAGCATGGCACGTATTCCGTTGGTTCCATTGGATTTGAGCGAACCTAAAGAAATTGTTGATGCAGTACGAAAAAGGCGTGGAGGAGAACTATCTGAACTTGATCGATTGTTGTTACATAGCCCAGCATTTACTGAGGGCTATAACTTTTTCTTAGGTAAGGTTCGGAATAATCTAACAACTATTCCAAAGTTAAGAGAATTAGCAATGTGTACTGTGGCAGTCGTTAATAAGGCTGATTATGAATACAACGCACATCTTCCTCTTTTTGTAGCAGCTGGAGGGACGCCAGAGCAGGGTAGTGCAATGCTCAATCTAGAAAGTGCAATAAAAAATACCGTCTTATTTGATGCTACTGAGATTGCAGTTTTGCGTCTAACACTGGAGATGACAAGAGATGTAAAGGTTTCTCCAGAGACCTTTGATTTAGCAAAAAAAGCAATGGGCGGAGATCAGGAATTAGTTGATTTGGTGGGAACTATTGCTACTTACAATTTGGTTTCAAGATTTTTAGTTGCTTTTGAATTGCACTAATCCCTAATGTATTAATTCAATATTATTTGCTGGAGGCTTAATGGAAGTCGATATGGTAGTGCCGGGGTTTGACAAAATTGTCCCACTCAATTCCGAATTAGAAGTGATTGCAAATGATTTACTGTTTGGTGAAGGCCCAGTCTGGAATAGTAAGACAGGCGAATTCTTCTGGGTGGATATTATTGGCGATACCATATGGAAATATAAAAAGGGGGTCGGGCGCCAAGTGGTTATGAGGCCGAGTTACAGGGCTGATGGCCTCACATTTGATTTAGATGGACGCTTAGTAGTTGCTGGATGGGCGTGGCGACGTGTATGGCGATTGGAGCATGATGGCAGCATCACTACTCTCTGCACAGAATATGATGGTCAGAAATTAAACACGCCAAATGATATCGTTGTGAAATCAGATGGCTCAATTTATTTTACAGATCCATCTGGCGCCTTAAATAATGTAGAAATGCATGGCGGAGATCTACAACGTTATATGGATTATCACGGCGTCTTTCGTATTTCTCCTGATGGAAAAACAACTTTAGTCGTTAAAGATTTTGTTTATCCAAATGGCCTTGCATTTTCTGCGGATGAATCATTGTTATATATCAACGATACACGTGAAAATTTAATTAAAGTTTATGAGGTCAACCCAGACGGAAGCCTCAAAAATGAAAAATTATTTTGCAAGTTAGTAGGAACTGAGGCAGGTGTTGCTGATGGCATGAAGCTTGATATTTTAGGTAATGTGTATTGCACTGGCCCAGCTGGCATTCAAGTGTTCTCTCCCAAAGGTGAGCTTTTAGGACGAATCAAAATACCTGGACATGCTACTAATTTAGGTTTTGGAGATGAGGATTGGAAGGATTTATATATTACGACCTACACCTCAGTGTTTAAGGTTCGACTTGGTATAGCGGGTCTTCCTGTCAAGATTAATTAAAGGAACATTATGAGTTGGAGATTTGAAAAACTATTTGAAACCGGTGGTCGGCCTTTGGGAGGGTTGGCGTGGGATGGTGAAAAAATGTTATTTGCAGATGTAAATGACAACTCTATTCGCTCATTTAATCCCCAGTCTCGAGCGCTGGAAGTGGAACGTAAATATACCAATCGTGTGAATGGTATTGCTTTTGGTAGTGATGGTGCCTTGTATGGATGTCAAGAGGGCTCAAGACGAGTAATTCGAATGCTCGAGGATGGTTCATCTTCTGCAACTTCAACCCATTTGCACGGTGTTCCACACAACCAACCCCATTTATTAGTGGCCGATCTAAAAGGGGGACTTCTATTTACGGATTGTTATCACTCGCTTTTGGCATCTGGCCCACAGGTATTTCCTATGCTATCTCATCAGTCGGTTTTGAGATTGCACTTAGGTCCTCGGCCACAAAGTCATTGGGAAATTGAGCGGATTACATTTGATACCACTCGTCCACGCGGTGTCGCGTTATCTCCAGATGAAAAAACACTTTATGTCTCTGATACAACTAATGAACCGGGCGGTATTCGTCAAATCAGATCTTATCCAGTATTGGTGGATAAAACTGTTGGACCTTTTGTATTAATGCATGCCTTTTGGGAGGACTATAGGGGAGTGCACCGCGGGGCGGAGGGTTTAACTGTAGACCAGGAAGGCAATATTTATGCTGCGGCTGGGAGCACAAAAAGCGGAGCGGGTCCAATGATTTACGTATTTACTCCAGATGGATCTATTAAAGAATCACATCTACTTCCTGAGTGCCTACCGGTTAACTGTGCATTTGGTGATGCACTGAGAGATTCTTTGTATGTCACTACGGAAGATGGTCTGTTATTACGAGCAGTCAATACTGGCAGTAAAGGTCTTACTCATTTTTAATTTAAAAAAAGATAGGGGCAAAATGAAAAATAATTTAGGTAGTCCAAAAAGATTCCTAATGTTTGTATTATTGAGTATGGGTTTTTGGGTAGCTTCTTCAGCTTCTGCTCAAAAATACCCAGACCGGCCCATTAAAATTGTTGTCCCCTATCCTTCGGGTGCTGTTGGGGACATTATGATGCGATTGATTGGTCAAAGATTGACTGAAAGGTTAGGTCAGCCAATTATTATCGAAAACAGGGCCGGCGGTGGTGGCTTAGCCGCAACAGAAGCAGTTGCAAAAGCTACGCCTGATGGATATACCTTGCTATTTAATGGACCAAATCATGTTACTAATTTAGGTTTGTATTCTAAAGTGCCCTATGACCCCGTAATGGACTTTGACCCGATTATTGGCATTGCTAATTCCCAAATTGTTCTGGTTGCACATAAATCTACAGGTATTAAATCAGTGCAGCAACTCGTTGACCTTGCCAAAGCCAAGCCAAATGAATTGAACTATGCATCTTCAGGTAGTGGTACTGGAACCCATTTAGCGATGGAAATGTTCACAAGGGGTACAAATATTAAATTAATGCATATTCCCTATAAAGGAGGATCTGCGGCAGTTATTGGGCAAGCAAGCGGTCAGGTTCAAGTATCTTTTTCATCGATCCCTGTTGTGATCAATTTTATAAAAGATGGAACCTTAATTCCTTTGGCTGTTAACGGAGACCAAAAAATTGCCAGTCTTCAGGGTGTGCCAAATTACAAAGATTTGGGTTTAATGAACTTTGATGTGGAGATATGGTTTGGACTATTTGCCCCTAAAAATACGCCAATGGCAATACGAAACCTTTTAAATGAAGAGATTAAGAGGTATTTAAGTGAACCAGCGGTAATAGATAGATTTTCTGATGTCGGTTTGTCCATCATTAGCTCAAGCCCAGCTCAATTTACTGAATTTGTGAAAGCTGAAGCTAAAAGATGGCCCCAAACTATGCGTGATATGGGAATCAAAGCCGATTAGGCGGATATTTTTTTAACACTATGATGAGGGAAAATAAGTTAAAAAATACGATTTCATCAGGTTTGCCAGCTATCGGGGTAATTATGCAAATTAACTCTCCTGAGTTGATTGAAATAGCTGGTGCTGCTGGTTTCGATTACGTCATCATCGACTGTGAGCACGGATCATTCTATTTGGAAAGTTTAGTTGACTTAATTCGAGCAGCTGATGCTATTGGTATAACACCTTTAGTGCGAATTCCCAATCATGATCCTAGTTTTATCATGAGGGCATTAGATGCTGGTGCTTTGGGAATAGTAGCGCCAAATATATCGTCTGCCCAGCAGGCGAAAGCTGTTATTGCTGCTGCGCGATACAAAGTAGATGGTAATGGCGGGGTTAGAGGGGCATGTCCTGGGACTCGAGCCAGTTGGCATCAGGCGGATGATTGGCTAAAATATGCAAAGTACTCAAATGAGAATAATTTAGTTTGGGCGCTCATTGAAAATGAAGATGGCGTAAAAAATATAGCATCGATTATCTCTTTGGATGGTTTGGATGGGGTTATGCTTGGACCATTTGATTTGGCGCACGATCTTGGATTTTTAGGAGAGGTAGCACATCCAAATGTTATTGAAGCTTTTACTAAGGTTATTGAGTCAGCAAATAAACATCAAGTGTATGTAATTGCTTCTCTCTTTTCTTCAAACTCAACTAGCATGGCCCAAGAGCGCAATGACTGGATTGCTAAAGGTATTACTGTATTTAGCATCGGTAGCGATCGTCGACTCATTATCAATGCAATGAAAAATCGTGTTGAAGTTTTTACAAGAAATAGTTAATATAAGCCTAAAAAATTAGTTGGTCTGTATCGTACACATAGTTTTCAATTTTCCGATCAGATCCCGAGACTTTAGAGAAGTGGGTTGATAAAAATTTCGAAAGGTTTTATGGTGTGATTTTGAACGATTTCAAAATACTCTCTTCAATGAGCACCTAGAATCGGGTGCTGCCAAAATTGTTGAGATTCCAATGAATCTTTAATGGCAAATTTAACAGACATTACACAAGTCCCTAGACCCTGTAATTGTTGGAAGATAAATCACATCCAGTGCGTTTCTTCCCAAAATTAAACTGTAAAAAGTGATCAAATAAAAGGCTTACTCCGAGTGGGGTAAGCCCTATTTCTTATGCCTTCTACCCGATATACTGTTCATCTATTTTGGGGGAGAATTTATGGAAAAAGCATACATTTTTAGGCATGGCAGAAGTCAAGCAGTACGATTGCCAAAGGCATACCGATTTGAAGATGGGGAGGTAACCATTGAGCATCATGCTGGTGGGGTTTTACTCATGCCCAAGGAAAGATTGTTTAGTGATATTTGTGCTGCACTAGATACTCTTGAGTCAGGTTTCAAAATGAAACGTGATCAACACTTTCAACAAATTAGAGAAGAGATAAAGCTATGATCCTACTTGACACATCGATCTGCATTAATATTATCAATCAACGACCATCCAAAATTCTGAGCCGATTTCGTAAATACAAGTTTGAGGAAATTGGCATCTCTAGTGTGAGTGCTGCGGAATTAAGTTTTGGCATCGAACATTCTGGTTCTGTCAAAGGTAAAGAATTTTTAGAGATGTTTTTAGCAACTTTAAAAATTTATCCCTTTGATGTGGAATGTATTTGGAAGTATGGCAAGCTCAGAGCTTTTTTAGAAAAAAAAGGTCAACCCATGGGTACTTTAGACACCATGATCGCTGCCCATGCTTTAGCTTTAAATATGTTACTCGTCACCAATCACGAAGATGAGTTTTCAGTTGTGCCTGGATTAAAAACTGATAACTGGGTATGAATCAAAGTACTTTTTAGAGATAGTCTTGAGCAACTCCATTAGTAGCTTAGGTTTTACACTTGCTCGACCTTGATGTGTTTGATGTCGCTGATTTGTGTGTAGTCAGCTTATCACTTCATCCAATTGGTTTCTTTATGGCTATTTCGAATGCCCAGTCTTGATTGATAACTAGATATTTTTGGGTTTTCGTTTTGGTGTGAGTATAGCTTGCGCAAGCAGCGCCAAAATCGCAGCCGGTATGGCACCAGCAAGCATTAATGCGTGATCGTTTACCGCTAGTCCAGCTACTATTCGATCACCAAATCCACCGGCTCCTACCAATGCTGCTAGGGTGCAGGTACCTACGCCAATCACGGTTGCCGATGCTAAACCAGTCATAATGAATGGTCGAGCAAATGCTAGCTCGATGAAAATTAATAATCGCCATGCGTTACAACCAAGAGCTAGAGCGGCTTCTTTAAGAGTCAGTGGAACCTCCATCAAACTGATATGGGTCGCATTGACAATCGGGAGTAGGCCATAGAGAAATAATGCTAAAACGGCTGGTATCGTACCTATTTGACCAAGTGCAGCGATCAAAATAGTCAGCAATGCCAGTGAGGGTATAGTTTGTAAAATACCAACACCGCCTAAAATCCAATTCGTATACCGGGATCGACGATGAGCAAGAATACCAAGTGGAACCCCGACTAAAAGAGCCATGGTTGAAGAAATGACTACCAGCAGAACATGCGTTCGAAGGGCGATAAAAAAGTCTGGACCAAACAGTAACTTAAAAAACTTTGAGATTTGTGTTTGGTCAGAAGGATTGTCAATGGATGAATCTAAAAATCCCTGCGCTACTTTTTCAAAACTCACGCCAGATTCAGCGAGTCCATTGAGCTTTGTCATGGTTGATTCATTGAGTTTTCCCACTAAACCTTCAAGTAGCTGCTCATTAAAATCCGAGCGCATCAAAAGTATTGCGTCATAGCGCGGAAATGCCTGTCTGTCATCCTCTAATAAAATGAGACCTTTTCGCGCGATCGCTGCGTCAGTGGAGTAGGCATCCACAATATCGGCATCACCGCGTGCCAAAGCGTCATAGGCTAAGCCATGTTCTAGCACTCTCCCGGGGTTTACTTTTAGATTGTAAGTCTGAATAAGTGTCGGCCAGCCATCAGACCGAGTCTTAAATTCAGGCGATAAGGTAATACGCAGCATGGATTGCTGGTCAGTTGTCAGATTGGCGATGTCACTGATACTTTTAAGACCTAGGGCTTTCGCTTTATCTGCCCTCATTGCGAGTGCATAGGTATTGTTAAAGCCTAGCGGTATTGCTACTTTTAAGCCCTGGGGTTTTAGCCAGGTGTTTAGCTCACTCAGAGAGACTTGAGTTTCTGGACGCTTTAATATTTCTCGTAAGATAGTTCCAGTGTATTCTGGATAAATATCAATTTGTTTAGTGATCAGCGCTTGGACGACAATCGCCGTATTGCCAAGACCTTGTCGATGCACAGCTTGTACTCCGGCATCACGCAATGTTAGATTTAGTATCTCCCCAAGGATGTAGCTTTCCGTGAAACGTTTTGAACCAACTACGATATTTTTTTCCGTAGGCTGAGCCATTACTGAGCAGCTCATGGCTAGTCCAATACATATACTGAACATCACCCATCGTGGGAGGATATATTTCCTTAAATACAAACGAGATTAACCTTATTAAAAAATGTAATATTTCATCATAAAAGCCTTTGGCTAGTTTCGCCTAGCTATATAGGCTAAGTTGTGACATTCATTTGGTGAATTAAGGGTGTTAAAGGACTTTAACCGATGACATTTGCGCGTGAATTCAAAAAATCATCGTACTTGAGATCAATCCACTCTCATAGGTTTAATGTGCAGCTAAATCAACAATCACAAATGCTGCTGCCACGATGTGTCCTAGGGTAATAACAACCGATAATCCGTGCAACACTAAAAAACGCTTTTTGAGTTTTGCGTCCGTAGCGGTATTAATTGCCGGCATTAAAATTTGCCGAGTAGGAATCGTGGTGATCGCAATAAGCGCCAGGATACTGGCGCTAAATAAACTACTCGTTAGGGCTAGTAATGCTGCAATGAGGGATGTACCGATCACAAAAATATAAAAAGGTGGAAAGGCTTTACGTATTAATGCACTTGCCTCTGCTGGTGGTAAGGATTTAAATAGAAAAGCGGCAAAGCTAGCCGAAAATAACAACATACCTCCAAACAGTAATGCAGAGATTAGTAAAGCACTTACATGAGTAAAAGTATCAAACAAGGGTTATCCTTAAAATAAATGGGGTTACATGCAGCATTCCTGTAGTCAGAGATGCAGTAAGCCAAATCTTAAAGCATTATGGCAAAACGAGTTGGTCACCTTTGAAAAGTAAACAAAAAAAATCGAGTTATTTGAGGAGATCTATACAGATAAAAAAATGACTTGGGAATTTTGGCTGGATACTAAACGCTATAGAAGTTATTCGTTTTTAATGATTCTCAATGAAGGAGTTATAACTTTACTGCTTGGCTATATCCAGTTAGCTCAAGATAACCTCGGCCAATAACTACTTGGTTATGACTCATTTCAACTGCGCCCTCGTAGTAAAACCCACCTGTACTAGCGCGAGCATCTACCTCTTGATCTAGCATCAGGGTTTGTAAGCGCAAGCTTTGATGATTGACCCGAATTAAAAATCCTGTTGGATAATTTGCAAGCGATCGCGGCGAACTCCATTGGCCCATTATTTCCCAAACTGCATTCGAATCATGCTCTAGGACTTGACCTTTTGAATCACGTCGATCCCATTCGCTAAATAGGGCCTTGCCTGCCCGATCTCTTATCCGAAAGGCCATGATGCTTCCACCGTCGAGAAGGTTTATTCCAATCCAATCCCATCCAACTGCACCAGGCATTAGTAAACTACTAGACCATTCATGATCAAGCCAGCCGACCCCAGAGTACTTTATTAAAGAGCTTTGCTTGGCTTTCGATGACTTATCTTTGATCTCAATTTGAGCTGTGATATCCAACTGCGGACGGCTGTAATAATAACTGGCAAGTTCTGAGCTAGGACCTTTCGCAGAAAATCCGTCCTTACCCCGCAAAACGGGAGCTTGTAAGGGCGCTACTTCTAGATGGATCGTAAAGGTATCCGCTGGAACGTAAAACTGATAACGATCATTTTTAGCTCTCTCCATTGTCCAGTTCGCCAGCCGTAATTTGGTGTCAGCAGTATCAAAAGCGTTACCTGAAGGACCAACTCGTCCAGCGACATCAGCATGACGTAATTTACCCTCTGCTGGTATGGCCAAGGCAGCATGTGCAAATAGTAACTGTTGTGGGGCAAAACGACTTGGATTATCGGGTGAATGTTGCGTACGGCTTCGAAAGAATGTAATCTGAAAACCTATCGCGTTTGTACCGGTACCAAGCCAACCCGTGAGATACCACCACTCCGTTCTAAATTCTGGGTGTGCTCCATAATCTCGTGGGAATACCAATGCCCTCGGACGAACAGGTGCATAAGTGACCGTGGAAGAATTTGCCCATTGCGAAACAGGCAAGGCGTACGCCATTGCTAATGCCTGCATAAAATAACGCCGTTTACTCTGGGGCATTACCATTCCTCTCGTAATGCAGTAATTAAATTAGTGGGATTCAGATTGCGCTTTGAAGCTAATAGAGCAGCTGCAATACCTGAACCAATTAAGGCTAATGTAAGAATAACTAGTGCGAGATACGGCACGCTTGTATCCATCGTCCAATGAAAGGATTGCGGATTAACACGGTGAATTAATATCTGGCTCATTATTAAACCCAAGATTGTTCCCCAAATACTCGCTAATCCTAATAAAAGTCCTGACTCGATAATGATCCAGCTTGTTCGTTGAGCGCCAGATTGACCCAGATAGTACACCAAGGCATATTCTTTTTGTCGAAGTAATGCTTGACCAGCAAAACCTGTCGCCACTGCAAACAGCGCCACTAGCAGAGCAGCAATCTCTAGTGCATAAGTGAGGGCAAAACTACGATCAAAGATTGTCAGAGATAGAGCTCGAAGGCTATTACGGTTATTAAACTCCTGATCACGAAACTGGGGAATTTCACTACGCAGCCTATTAAGTACCTCCGCTGGATCGGCTTGATTAACTAGCCAAATCGCGATACCTGAATACTGTTGATCACTACTCAAATTTTGGTATACGGCAAGATCAATGATCAGCGCACCATGCTGTCGACCGTAGTCCCTGAAAATTCCAGCAACCCATACTTTTTGGGCACTTTGCTGCCCATTGAAAGCCGGTAGGGTTTGAATCTCACCAGGACGCCAATCATATAAGTCAACCATAGCCTCAGAGACATAGACTATCGGTAAGGTAGGCTGATTTGGTGAAGAGTTTTGGGAATACACTGAACCAATTAAGGGCAGAGTATTTGCAGCGCGAGCCTGTTGGATTGGTCGAGCAATTAAAGTCACTTCGGGTCGATCGGATTGAAACAGAATCTTACGTTGCACGCTTAATTCATAGCGTTCAACACCCGGAACTTGCGCAATACTTTTTAATAGATTAGGGGTTCTCAGAGACTCATCGTCATGATTTAACTGTTTAAAGTTGGCATATAAATCTGCGGGTAATACTTGGTCAAGCCATAGTGTCATTGAGTCTCGAAAACTAGCAACCATCACCACCATACCTACAGTAAGGGCAAGAGCAGCAACTACGCCTGCGATTAATCCTGCAGCGTTAGCTGGTGCTTGAGCTAAGCGCCAGATTGCAAAAGTCAGAGGTGACGGTTGTTTTTGCCATTGCGACAAAATCTTGGTGAGTGATGAAAAGAAATGCTGAACTAACCACGGTATGAGCGCTAAGCCTGCAAATAATAAGCATGCAATCGAAGCATATGCCGCGAGGGGAAGATTATCAATAGCCGGTATAAATGCTAGGGCTAAGCTGGCAAGGCTAAAAATAAGAGCAACACGATGATGCATTACAGGTCGTAATACGCGTTCGATAGATCCAGCTCTCAAGAGTTCGGTGAGGCGCTTTGATGTGAAAGCTCTTGCTGGAAAGTAGGCGGCTAATAAACCCACGGCAATGGCAAGGATCCAAAAGCCTAACAGGGCAACAGTATCAATTTCGAGCGGTGGCACTGCGCCAGAGAAGTAGCCTCCGCCTAAATCACCACCAATCATTTTTAGTAAGAAAAAAGCTAAAGTAAGGCCCATGCCAATTCCTAGAAGACCTCCCAAAGCGGCAATGCCTGCAGCTTGCGCTAGTACTAAAGAAAATATCCAGCGAGGACTTGCCCCCAAAATACTCAGAAGTGCTAGTTGGGATTGTTGGCGCAGAACCGAAAAGCTGATGGTTGTAAAGACTAAAAAAGCACCTGCAAACAGCGCAACAAGTGCTAAAACATTTAAATTAACCCGATATGCCCGCGACAAATTTGAGGCGCGGCGATCACGCTTTTGTGCACTAATTAAACGCACATCAAGATTGAGATTCTGAACGGCCTTAGCGACATCCTCTATTCCTTTGTCATTGAGAAGTTGTACATCCAAGCGGCTAATCCGACCAAGACCTCCAAGGCGCCACTGCATGAGACCTAAGTCCATAACGGCAATCACTTGACCAACTGCCCCCGGTACAGTCCCGACAATCTTAAAAAGAACTGTCTTTCCCCCGTAATCTAGTGCTAAGGAGTTTCCTACTGATAATTGCAACTTTTGTAAGGCAGCGGCCGATAAAAAGATAGCATCGTCTGAAAATAATCCTTGATCTTGATCTTCAGAAACTAAAGGCATCAAAGAGGGTGATACTCGAGCTGCCTGAAAAATATCAATACCAAGAACACGAATTTGTGCAGTATTTCGTTCTAAAACTGGACTGACTGCGCGGAGCCCGAGCTCCGTTTGACGTGAAACAATTTGGTCATAGAGTTGATCAGAGAATTCACCGGTAGGCATTACGATTTGGGCAGATGCCTGGCCATTGACGAGATCTAAGGCCCGACTAAACTCGCTGAGCGCCGATCTATTTACCGTATGAATTGCGACGGCAAGTGTAATACCCAAAGCCACTGCAAGACCCGCTATCAGCCAACGACC
>JBBAKF010000037.1:0-22314 GCA_040403635.1 Polynucleobacter sp. | reverse complement strand
GAAACCCCAGTAAAATTTTTCCGATTACCCATTGCTATATGCAACTTTAAAGTGATCTCTAAACCTTCAAAACGCTGAAAATCATCGGCAGTTTTTAAGATACGATCAACGCCTGGTGATGAGACCTCAAGTCTTTCAAATGGCACATTTTCCACAGGTAATGTGTAGGTCAATTGATGGCTTACTTTCTCACAATCACCGACCATAATTAAAACGTTATAGTCTTTATTTTCGATTGTGACGCGCAGTAATCCACGGCCTTCTCGCTCAATATCTACGAGATGGTAGCCTAGACCTTCTACTACATCAGTAATCACTTGGTTTTGATTCACCATCTCACACCACTTCTAAAAAACATTTTATGCAAAAAAAAATGGGCAAATGCCCATTTCTTGCTAAAAAACATACAAATTTCAGCAAAATAAGATTATATACGAATTTACACTAAATCGCTAGGTTTCTTTGTTCTAGGACCTTTAAAACTCGATTTTAGTCGATTTTGACTATTCCTGGCATTTCTAGCGTTACGTTGATTTGGACCACCACTCCCCGGCGCCCCAGCAAAGCCATGTTCATGAGAAACTTTCCCTCCAGGACGACCTTGTGGACGACCCTGTGAACGCCCCTGTGAACGGCCCTGTTTGTTGGCGCCATTCCCTGAGTTACCGTTACTACCATGCCCATTTTTATGTTGTGTCAGACCCAAATGTCCATCCGCCATTTTCAAGGCCTCTCTAGAACCCCAATACGATACTGAGGTTTGCATAGGGTCTGGCTGTCCATGACTATCCTGATTTCGATCATGTCCTCGCGCAGCTGGCTTTGAAGTCGAAGTTGTCAAATTGGCTGTTTTTAATCCCGCCATTTTCATCAGCTGCACAACCTGATCTGTAGGGACCTCATCAAACTGCCCTCTACGCAAGCGTGGTGGGAGGACAAAAATACCATATCGCGTTCTTATCAGACGTGAAACCATATGTCCTACCGCTTCAAACATTCTTCTAACTTCGCGATTTTTACCTTCAGTGAGTGCGACATGGTACCAACGGTTGGCACCGTCACCACCACCATCGGCCAGTCGTAAAAATTTGGCAACACCATCCTCTAGCGTTACACCAGTTTTCAATATTTGAGCCTGCTCATGCTCGAGTTCACCCAAAATACGAACCGCATACTCGCGCTCAATACCATATCTAGGGTGCATTAAACGATTCGCTAACTCACCTGAGGTCGTAAATAATAAAAGACCTTCCGTATTAAAGTCTAATCGACCTACTGCTATCCAACGACCATTTTTAGCCTTCGGCAAGCGCTCAAAAACAGTTGGACGCCCCTCTGGATCGGATTGGCTGACAATCTCGCCCGCAGGTTTGTGATACATCAATACACGCGGTGGCTTCGTCTGAATCTTCCGATGTACGGACTTGCCATTAATCCGTACCTGGTCTGTTGCACCAATTCTCTGACCAATATGCGCTGGCATACTGTTTACCGATACGCGACCCTGAATAATTAAATCTTCCATCTCACGACGAGATCCCATGCCTGCATCTGCTAAGACTTTATGCAGTTTGACCGTGTCCTCATCTTCAACATCATCATCTAGGCCATCTAAATCTGACCAAACCTCATCCCGCATCGACATGGGTAATTCATTAACGTTAGCAAATTGATATTGCTGATTTTGCTCTTCATTCTCTTCAACTTCACCCGTCTCTTCCTGATTCCATTGTCGTGATTGTGCATCTTCCAAGGCTTTTAAACTGGGGTCAACAATAACTGTCTGAGCTTGCTCATCCGAGACCATTCCTTGTAATGCTTGTTGTGGCATTTCTGGGGTATCTAAAATCGCATCAAACTCACCAGAAACAACTTGCGCAAACAACATGTCGCTTTGCTCTTTTAACGGGTTAGGTTTATTGCTTTGCTGTCTTGGGTTAGGCCCACGACCGGGTGTACGAGAACGCGCAGGATGACCAGATACAACTGCTTGATCAGCTGGCCCGCTTGACGCACCCTCACCTTCAGGGCGCGGTCTTTTAGGTCCAAATTTCCCACCTTTACGTCCGAAGCGTGGGTTTCTAGGTCTTCTCGCCTCAGGGGCAACCCCAGGTTCGGCAGACACTTCACTGATGCTTTGTGGAGATTGCTCTACATGTTCTTTAGGCTCAGTCGCCTCTGGCTTGACAATCCGTACGGGATCGTCAGAATGCTTTTTTTCAGTCATCTAATTTTTTCTTCTCTTCTAAATCATCGGGGTGTGCATCATCTGTCAACTGATGCTCTGTACTTGAGGTTTGCGCCTCCTCTTCCAAAGAGTTATCAAGCGCTGACTCATCTAATAGAGTCTGTTCAAAATTAATTACTTGCTGGGCAATTTGGTCAACAACTACACAGTCTTCCAATGAGGGTAGGGACTGTAGATTTGGAATACTCATATCATCCAAAAATTGTTTAGTCGTTGCATATAAAGCTGGCCTACCAATCGTATCTTTATGGCCAATGACCTCGATCCAATGACGATCCTCTAATTGACGGACAATCTGCGAACTTACAGTGACGCCACGAATCTCTTCAATCTCACCTCGTGTTACTGGTTGTCTATAAGCAATAATAGCTAAAGTTTCCATCACCGCACGAGAATACTTCGGGGGCTTTTCTACAGTAAGTCGATCTAAATACTCACGCATGGATAGTCGGCTCTGAAAGCGCCATCCTGTGGCAATGTGGACTAACTCCATTCCCTTTTCTGCCCAGTCGTTTTGCAACTCATGTAACCAAAGAATGATTTTTTCTGGCGTAACCTCATCACCATATAAACGGGAAAGCTCATTAATTGATAAGGGCTCAGGGCTGCATAAAAGTGCAGTTTCAAGGACTTGCTTGTAATAATTTTCAATCATGTGTCATGGAATTTGAAATTACTTTCAATAATAATTTTCTATCTCTAACTTGAGTAGTTGAACTGTCAGATTACCCATTGTAAATTGCCCATGATTTGACAGTTATTCACTGTAGAAATGTCAATTCTTTGCTGGCAAGGCGATGAGTCGTAATCCTCAAACGCATAAAATAAATTTTTAGTCTACGCCTGCATTTTCATCGTATACGCTATTATATCTAATTCCTTACGAATAGGAAAATTATTTACTACTCTGTGATGAAAACCCTCCTCCTGAATTGAAAGTCTCGCTCTCCCCCATATGAAATCGTTTTTTACCTTCACCCTCAAATACAGCACCATCTTCATGTTTTGTGGACTCTTCTTTAGTGCTTGCTCAATCAAACCCGTCAATAAAGAAGTTATTCCAGAAACCCCAATAAAGCCGCAAGTTAGCGCAAAAAAACCGGTAATTGGCCTCGCTCTTGGTGGTGGTGCCGCACGTGGTTTTGCACACATTGGAGTGATCAAAGTTCTTGAAGCAAATGGACTCAAGCCGCACATTATTGTGGGTACAAGCGCAGGCAGTGTCATCGGTTCAATTTATGCTTCCGGTATTACTGCTAATGAACTGCATCAAATCGCTATTGATCTCGATGAGGCAACCATTACAGACTGGACAAATCCATTTGTTGGCAAACTCGGTGGCATGATTAAAGGCGATGCGTTGCAATCAAAAATCAATCAAGTAGTCAAAAATCGACCCATTGAGCAAATGAGGATTCCATTAGCGATTGTCGCAACGGATCTCAAAACAGGTAACCCCATCTTATTTCAACGGGGCGATACTGGGCAAGCTGTTCGAGCTTCGAGTAGTGTTCCAGGCATCTTTATGCCAACCATCATCCTTGGAAAAGAATACGTCGATGGTGGTTTGAGCTCTCCAGTACCTATCAAATTTACGAAAAATTTAGGTGCTGATATCGTCATTGCAGTCAATATTTCCTCTGACCCATCCGATCAAACTGTGAGTGGCATTTTAGGCACCTTACTACAAACCACCACGATTATGGGTCGAAGTATTGCCAACTGGGAGTTACCGCTTGCCGATGTCATTGTTGTCCCCCAGCTATCCCAAATGAAGGGCACTGACTTCAAATCTCGTAATGCTGCTATTTTGGCCGGAGAAATGGCAATGCAACAGCAATTAATGACTTTGAAAAACAAAATAGAAGAGTTTAATAAAAAGTAAGCCAAAAAATATTCCCAAAATAAAAGCAGCCGAAGCTGCTTTTATTTTTACTTTTAAATCGATTTATTATTAATTACTTAATAACAATATCCATCTGGGATGCATCTTTAGCTACTGACTTGACGCGTCTTGCACCATCAAAACGCTTGTCCCAATACATTGTTGTCATATCATCTACGCGAACGCCAGACCCTCTAGCTGGAGCATGAATGAACTTGTTTTCACCAACATAAATACCCACGTGAGAATTTTCACGTTGTAAGGTGTTAAAGAAGACTAAGTCACCAGGCTTTAAATTATCTCTAGAAATCTGTAAGCCAACTTTACTGATCTCATCCGTTTTGGAGGGGAACAAAAAGCCAAGATTATCTTTAAAAACATATTTCACAAAAGCACTTGCATCAAATCCAGTCTGTACTTTCTCACCCCAACGATACCTGACCCCAATCAGTTGCATCGCATTATTAATCAGTGTGGAAGTGCTATCAGAGACAGAGCCGGCAACTTTTCCATAAAAACTCTGCTTAGGCGTGACTACAGAATTTACTTCTTCAGTTGACTGGGCATTCGACAATTGACTAAATGCTGTACCAATAACTAAAGTAGTAATTAAAGAAAACTTCGTAAGTTGTTGAATTTTCATTTTATTTTGCTATTTGAATATATGTTTACCCAAGTTTAACTAAGATTGTGACATTTTTCAATAGTTTTTGTGACATGTTCATAAAAAAGCCTCTTGAATTAAGCTTTTTGTGTAATCTGACTTTGGCGACTGAATAATCTCCTGCGTTGGACCAAACTCCACAATATCACCCTCGCGCAACACCATAATTCGATGTGACATTGCTTGCACCACCACAATGTCATGACTAATAAAAATATAAGCTAAGTTATATCGATGTTGTAACTCATTCAGTAAGGTCAATACTTGTTTTTGTATTGTTACATCTAGTGCTGATGTGGGTTCATCAAGAATCAAAATCTCTGGCTTTAAAATCAGCGCCCGAGCTATTGCAATTCGTTGCCTCTGACCGCCTGAAAATTCATGAGGGTATCTTTCAATCGCATTTTTTTCTATACCCACCTCGGCTAATGCCTCAGATACTTTAAGTAATTTTTGCTCTTTACTCAGGTGCGATTGATGCACATCCAAACCCTCAGAAACAATTTGTCCCACAGTCATCCGAGGTGATAATGAACCAAAGGGATCTTGAAAGATCACTTGAAACTTCGCCCGTAATTGGCGCTTTTGCAAAACGTCTAATTGCTTCCACTTATGTCCTAAAATCTCAATATCACCCTCAAGCTTAGCCGTTGTGCCACCAAGTAAATCTAATAAAGCCATCCCTAAAGTAGTTTTACCTGAGCCTGACTCACCAATGATTCCTAAAGTTTCCCCTTGCCTAAGGTCAAGACTGACTTGTCTGAGTACCGAGGCGTAACTGGGTTTTTTATAAAACTCTAAAATTTGCGCCCATCCCGACTGTGCTTTTGGATAAGATACGGAAATATTTCGCGCCTCGAGTAATTGCGTGGCTAATGGAATAACGGGTAATAAATGTGACTCAGGGTGACTATTGACTAAGGACTGCGTATACGCGGTTTGGGGATTGCTAAAAACTTCTTGTGTTGTACCAACCTCTACAACTTTACCTTGATACATAACAACGACCTGCTGAGCAAATTTCTTGACCAAATTTAAATCATGGGTAATCAATAAGACAGACATCGCTTGATGCTCAGATTGCTGCTGTAATTCCTGAATCAACTCCAAAATTTGTTTTCTTAAATTAACATCAAGCGCAGTTGTGGGTTCATCTGCAATTAATAATTTTGGCTTCGTCGATAAGGCCATAGCAATCATGGCGCGTTGTCTTTGTCCACCAGATAACTGATGCGGGTAGGCTTGCATTTTATTTTTAACATCGGGCAAACCGACACGCTCGAGCATTTCTTGGGCACGCTTGCGGGCAAGCTCTTTACCAATCAAAGGCTCATGAACCAAAACCGCTTCTATGATTTGATAACCAATCGTAAATAATGGATTAAGTGCCGTCATGGGCTCTTGAAAAATCATGGCAATCTCACGACCACGAATACCCCTTAATTGCTCTGCAGGTATGCGCAGTAAATTCTGATCTCCCCAGTGAATCTGCCCCCCAACTTTGGCGCCGTCAGGTAATAATCCCAAGATCGATAACGCGGTCAAAGATTTTCCAGAGCCTGACTCTCCTACAATGGCGATACGAGAACCTGGTAACACTTCTAAATTAAGTCCATCGACAACCTTACGTTCTTTTCTGCCCTCACCAAATTGCACGCTTAGTTGCGTAATTTTTAAATGCGCTGTCATGAGGATCCTTTTCTACGAGGATCAAACGCATTTCTGAGAGCTTCACCCATAAAGGTCAATAACAATAAGGTACCAACTAAAACGATAAAAGTCGATAATGAAATCCACCAAGCATCTAAATTACCCTTGCCTTGAGAGAGTAACTCTCCTAGACTCGGCGTATCTGGTGGCACTCCTAATCCTAAAAAATCTAAACTCGTCAGCGATAAAATTGCAGCACTCATTTGAAAAGGCAAAAAGGTAATCACCGGTATCAAACTGTTGGGTAAAATGTGGCGATACATCATTTTCCAATCGGATAAGCCTAATGCACGCGCGGCTTTAACATATTCCAAGCCACGATTACGGAAAAACTCGACGCGGACATAATCCGACAAATTAATCCAACTAAATAAAGATAACAAAATCACGAGTAACCAAATACTAGGCGTAAATACAGAGGCAAAAATAATCAAAAGATATAGTTCTGGTAAAGAGCGCCAAACATCAATAATGCGTTGGCTAATCAGATCGAAACGACCGCCTAAATAACCCATTAAGCCGCCCAGTAAAACACCGATTACAACGCCTACGACAGTCAATGCTAAGCCAAATAAAACGGAAATCCGAAAGCCGTAAATTAAGCGCGCGAATACGTCTCTGCCACGATCATCTGTTCCTATCCAATTATCTGACGATGGCGCTGCAGGGTTAGGCTGCTTTGCAAAGTAATTGAGGCTTAAGTAGCTGTATTCCACTAAAGGGTAAATTGCCCAGTTCCCGGACTGACGTAAATTTTGCCGAATGATCGGATCATGAAAGTCTGTTGGCGTTTCAAAATCGCCACCGAAGACTGTTTCAGGATAATTTTTAACAATAGGAAAATATACCTTGCCTTCGTATGATGCAATGATAGGACGATCATTAGCCACTAGTTCTGCAAACAAACTAATCCCAAAAATCACCAGAAAAATCCACATACTGTAATAACCGAGTCGATTGCTTTTAAATCGTAACCACGCCGTGTTTCTTTTTTTGATAGCTGCCATGCTATGACCCCTGACTTTCAAACTGAATCCGCGGATCAACTAAAACATATGCAATGTCTGAGATTAATTTGGTAAATAAGCCAATCAATGTGAAGACATATAGGGTACCAAATACCACTGGATAATCTCGTCGCATAACCGCCTCAAAAGACATTAATCCCAATCCATCAAGAGAAAATAGGGTTTCAATTAAGAGTGATCCAGCAAAAAATGCCCCAATAAATGCTGCAGGAAAACCAGTTACAAGAGGTATCATTGCGTTTCGAAATATATGACGCCACATCACTAAACCTTCAGACAAACCTTTGGCGCGTGCAGTGATCACATATTGCTTACGAATTTCTTCAATGAATGAATTTTTAGTCAGCATCGTAATGACTGCAAAATTACCTAATACAGAGGCCGTAATTGGCAAGACTAAATGCCAAGCGTAATCCAAAATTTTGGCGGACCAACTGAGTGACTCCCAATTATCGGAGACCAAACCACGCAGTGGAAATATCTGTAAAAAAGTCCCCCCACCAAATATCACGAGTAACAATATGCCTAAGACAAAGCCAGGTATGGCGTAGCCTATAAGAATTAATAAGCTTGAAACTGTGTCGAACCTAGTACCGTCTCGAATCGCTTTCGATATTCCCAGTGGTATCGAGATCAAATAGGTAATGAAAAAAGTCCATAAGCCAATACTGATCGAGACAGGTAATTTTGAAATCACTAAATCCCAAACACTTTGATGCTGATAATAGCTTTTCCCAAGATCAAACTGGGCAAACCTAGCAAGCATACTAAAATAGCGCTCTAAGGGCGGCTTATCGAAGCCATAAAGTGCTTTAATCTCTGATAAATTTTTCTCATCAATGCCTTGTCGACCTCTGTATGTGCTACCACCCCCGGTAGACTCTCCAGCCCCAACACCCGCCCCACCACGACCTTTTAATTCCAACACCATCTGCTCAACGGGTCCACCTGGCACAAACTGCACCACCGCAAATGTGAGCGTTAATACCCCAATCAAAGTGGGGATCATCAGTAATAATCGCTTGACTATATAGGGAGCTAATCCGTGTCTCATTGTTATTCCTTTGCCACAGTATTACCCGCGTTTCGCCACCAATTACCAATGATCCAAGCTTCTGCGGTGTAATAACTCGGCGGCGGTGGCATCCCTAATTGCGTACTGTAAGCAATACGGTGAGTCGGGTTATACCAATGCGGTACAACAAAGTAGTTATGAATCAAAATCCGATCAAGAGCCCGTGTTGCAATATATAAATTTTCACGCTCCTCTGCGCGGGTGATTAATGCAATCAGCTCGTCGACACTCTTTAAACGTACTCCAATTTGATTATCAGTCCCTTTTTGCCCCGCTGCCTCGCTACCAAATCGGTCCCAAAGTTCATTGCCAGGACTTTGTGTATCTTGGTATCGAATCGTCGTCATCTCAAAATCATGCTCATCCAAGCGCTGTTGGTACAAAGCATTATCTGATGTGCGCACATTCGCTTTAATACCCAATTTCTCAAGGTTTCTGACATAGGCTGTTAATATCCGCAATAAAAAGGGGCTATCTTCTAACATCTCAAAAACAAAAGGCTGCCCAGCAGCATTGCGTAACGCCCCATCTCGGTATGTCCATCCCGCTTGCGCAAGTAATTCTTTGGCTTTAAGTAAATTAGCCCGTAAGGATTGTGGCTGTGCCGTACTCACCGCTGATGGCATCGGGCCAAATACTGAAGCCGGAATCTCTTGCGGATATTTTTGTTGCAAACTTTTGAGGAGCTTTAATTCAGCACCAGTAGGTACACTATTTTTTTCGTAGTGCGCACCGAGTAATGAATTCGAGAAATAACTGTCTAGGCGCTTATATTGATTATAAAAAATTTGACGATTAAGCCATTCATAATCAAGCGCTAGACCTAGAGCTTCACGCACACGAGGATCTTTGAAGATTTCTTTACGTGTATTCATCGCAAAGCCCTGCATCCCAGCACCATTGTGATGCTCAAATTCTTTTTTGACTAATAACCCCTGATCAAACTTTCTACCGACATAACTTTTCGCCCATAACTTAGCCCGATACTCAACAATGGCATCAAATTCGCCAGCTTTAAAAGCTTCTAATCGAACGGTGTCATCGCTAAATAATTTATAGACAATGCGGTCAAAATTAAAATTGCCTACCCGAACATTGAGATGATTACCCCAGTAATTTGGATTCTTTTTAAAAATGATGTTTCTACCCGTCTGATAGGATTCAATGATGTAAGGCCCGCTACCAATCGGCTTTTCAAATGCCAATTGATCAAATGGTGTTTTAGTACCATCAGCCTTCACCCCCCATTTAGGCGAGAAAATCGGCATCGTACCTGCTAATAGCGGCGCTTCTCCTGTTCTACTTTTAAAATCAAAACGTACTAGGCGATCTGCCAAGACCACGACTTGTTTGATGTCTGCAAAAACATTTCGGTAAGTAGGATGGGCTAATTTACTCGTTAACGTGTCAAAGCTATATTTCACATCACTAGCCAATATAGGACTACCATCACTAAATTTAGCCTCTGGTCGAATACGAAATGTCATCGATAAATGATCACTCGATAAGGTCATGTCATCGGCAATTAATCCATAAATCGTAGATGTTTCATCTGCACTGCCAATGGCTAAAGATTCAAATAATAAGCCCGCAATTCCCGGGGCTGCGACACCCCTGAGGGTATAAGGATTAAATTTATCAAAACTTGTTCGACGATCAGGATTCGCTAGTGTCAGTGTCCCCCCCTGTGGAGCCTGAGGATTAACAAACTCAAAGTAAGAAAAATCTTTAGGATATTTGGGATTACCATACTGAGCAAAGGCATGCGCTGCCCACCCAGATTGAGGAAAGATCAAAATACTAAAAAGGAATAAGAATATTTTCATTGGACTTTTGTCATTCTACCAACTGCCACAAGAGATCGTTTTTCCACAATTGTAGTGGTGCCACCAAGATTTGGGATAATTAGGGCTAAACTTCTCATTATAAGGATATTGATATGGGCTTTCTTGCAGGTAAAAAAATTCTCATTACAGGTGTTTTATCTAATCGTTCAATCGCTTATGGCATCGCCAAAGCCTGTTATCGGGAAGGTGCTGAGCTTGCATTTACTTATGTTAGTGATCGCTTTAAGGAGCGTATTACAGATTTTGCAAAGGAGTTTAATAGCACACTGATTTTTGATTGTGATGTCGGTAGTGACGAACAAATTTCACAACTTTTTACTGATTTAAGTAAAACTTGGCCCCAATTCGACGGCTTTGTTCATGCCATTGGCTTTGCCCCAAAAGATGCTATTACAGGCGATTTTTTAGAAGGACTCAATCGTGAATCCTTCCGCATTGCGCATGATATTTCAGCATATAGTTTTCCCGCAATGGCAAAAGCAGCGCAAGCGATGCTCTCGCCAAATGCTGCCCTATTGACACTCACCTATTTAGGCGCGTTACGTGTTGTTCCTAATTACAATACGATGGGTCTTGCCAAAGCATCTCTTGAAGCAAGTGTGCGTTATTTAGCCCAATCAATGGGAAGCTCTGGTGTACGTGTTAACGGTATTTCTGCTGGTCCGATCAAAACACTCGCCGCTAGCGGTATTAAAGACTTTGGCAAAATTCTTCATAGCGTCGAACAAAATGCCCCCCTACGCCGTAATGTAACGATCGATGATGTGGGTAATGCAGCTGCATTCTTTTTATCTGACCTAGCCGCTGGTATTACCGGTGAAATCACCTATGTAGACGCCGGCTTTAGTCAAGTCGTCAGTGGCATGCTTGATCACTAAACTCGTATTTTATGTCTACTCAGCCTAATACTGTTTCCTTTCGTGAGGCAGTATTATTTTGGTTTAAATTAGGCTTTATCAGCTTTGGTGGTCCTGCTGGGCAGATTGCTACTGTCCATCAAGAGCTAGTCAACAATAAACGTTGGATTTCTGAAAAGCGTTTTTTACATGCTCTAAATTATTGTATGATTTTGCCTGGGCCTGAGGCATTGCAACTCATTATTTATATGGGTTGGTTAATGCACCGTACAATCGGGGGCATCATCGCTGGTCTTTTATTTATTTTTCCAGCACTTTTGCTCCTTACCCTGTTGTCTATCCTCTATGTGCTTTACAGCAATACAACAATCATTGCAGGTATCTTTCTTGGCATCAAACCTGCGGTTACCGCGATAGTGATCGCAGCCGGATTTAGAATTAGTAAAAAGATCCTCAAAAAACCCATCCATATTACCCTTGCATTGAGTGCCTTTCTTGCCATGCAACTGCAAGTATCCTATCCAATCATAATTATTAGCGCAGGTTTGATAGGCTATCTTGTTTTTCGCTATAAACCCCTCTGGTTAGAATCACCCGACTTGGCACACACAACTCAAAAACAAAGTCCTGGCCCCAAAAGTTTGATTGACGATGACTCAGAGCAAGCCCAACACACGCAATATAGCTCCCATCGTTTTTTAATTATTTTAGGATGCTCATTACTTGCCTTTAGCATTCCCTTTGGGATTTTATTGGCCTGCCTTGGCTCAGATCATCTGTTGAGTCAACTCGCTTGGTTTTTTACAAAAGTAGCACTTCTAAGTTTTGGCGGTGCTTATGCCGTCCTTCCTTATGTCTTTCAGGCAAGCGTTGAGGATTTTGGGTGGTTAACCACAGCGCAAATGATGGACGGTCTGGCTTTAGGAGAAACCACACCTGGACCTTTGATTATTGTGCTGACTTTTGTAGGATTTATTGCAGCCTACGTTAATACCTTAGTTTTAGATTCGCCCATATTAACTGGCGTTTTAGGAGCAATAGTCGCTAGCTGGTTTGTTTTCTTACCGTCTTTTTGTTTTATTTTTCTGGGCGGACCTTTGATTGAATCAACGCGCTCTGAATTAAAGTTGACCCCAATTCTCACTGGCATCACTTGCGCTATCGTTGGCGTGATTGCAAATTTAGCCGTATTTTTTGCATTGCACACTCTATTTCCTGAAAATATGAATACCGGTATTCTCATACCTCATGTGATCTTTAGTCTAGCCATCATTATCATTGCAAGTATTGCCATGATTCGATATCAACAAAGTATTTTACGCATCTTATTTGCTTGCGCTACGCTTGGTCTTGTAGGGAGATTTTTTAATATTCAATAAGTACATCCCTACTGGGCCTCTATATCTTTTTTGGCCTGTTCAACCGACATCTCTTTCGAAAGTGATACCCCATTTTTAACAGCTAATACCTCGGCCATGACACTAACCGCAATTTCAGCAGGCGTCTTGCTACCAATATAGATTCCAATAGGGCCTTTAAGTTTTTTTAAGGAACTATCCGTATGTCCGAAATGTTCTTTCATACGTATTTTACGGGCCGAGTTATTACGTCTTGAACCAATTGCACCTACATAAAACGCTTCAGTCTCTAATGCTTCTAAAAGTGCTAAATCGTCTAGCTTAGGATCATGCGTCAATGCAACCACACAGGTTCTTGAGTCGGGCTTAAATTGAGTAACGACGTCGTCTGGTGATCCATGATTGATTGCCACCCCCAATACCGACCAATTACCTATATACTCCTGCCGGGGATCGCAAACCGTGACTGAAAAGCCATTAAATAAAGCCATCGTCGCCAAATATTCACTCATTTGACCTGCACCAATAATTAGCATCCTAAACTCCGGACCAAAAGTATTGATGAGATCAGTCTCTGAAATAACAAGTTCTGCAGGTTGCTCAGTCGTCACTAAACTCACATTTCCCGTACTGAGCTCTAATTGACGGGCGACTAAATGTCCAAGGCTTAGGTGTTTAATCAATTCCCCTAATTCATCTGCTGTAGGGTTGTATTCCAGCATTAACTCTAAAGTGCCACCGCATGGTAATCCAAATCGGTGCGCTTCGTCAGCTGTAATACCGTATTGCATCTTCAGAGGTAATTTTTCATCAAATACCTTTGCTTCAAGGTGTTGGCGTATTAAATCATCTTCAATACACCCCCCAGAAATACTGCCTACGACTCGACTGTCCTCACATAAAGCCATAATCGAACCAATCGGTCTCGGAGAAGAGCCCCAAGTTCTGATGACCGTGACTAAAACAGCTTTTTTTCCTTCACAGCGCCAAGCATATAGTTGTCTTAATACAGTAATGTCAATATTTTCCATAACACTCACTTCTTTCTCATCGAGAGGGCAGTTCAATAGATAAGCCAGTCTTACTTTCAAAGTCGTTAATATCTTGTGGCGTATCGAGATCAAAAATAAAATGGTGGTTAGAACTCTCCCAAACAGTTACTAGCTCAGGGTGTAAATCCATATATTTGCGCACAGTCATATCAGAACTATGTTCAATGATGTTTTTTAAAGCAAGTCCCGATAGTAATACCGGGTTTCCTCTTTTACCGTCGACCATCGGAATTAAAAACTGTCCTGTTACCATGACCTTAAAGTGCTCAATTAACTGCCTCAAATCGGACGCATTTAAATACGGTTGATCACCAAGCATCATAATAATCACATCTAGACTTTGGTGGTTTTTATAAAGTTCTTCAAGGGCGAGTCGCACCGAGGAAGACTGTCCTAGTTCCGGCTGCGGATTATGAACCCACTCTACTTGATGATGCTCTAACTGCTGCCGAATATGTTTAGCATAAAATCCAGTCACCACAATCACAGGTTGTGTCACAAAGGACATTAATGTGCCAACATGCCGCTCGAGCAGCGTCTTGCCTTCAATTTTCATTAAGGATTTTGGGATCTCGCCTAGTCGCGTCCCTTGCCCTGCTACCAGAATCGCTGCACCTATATGTACCTTTTTTTCGCGTAATTGTTTTTGCGCCATCTTCACTTGTGGATCTGAATAGACAGGCATGATGTGAATCCCGCTTGGATCTAATGAAATGTAAATACGACAATCCATATGTAGCTGAAGATCTTTTATCACCCGTGCACTTAACTCGAGATGCATGTCTTCTTCAAATGGCAATTCCAGAGATAAGGTCACACTCGAAATATCACCTAACTGTAAAATTTTTCGCACCGTCGCAGCAAAACTATTGACCGTACTTTTTTTCGTAGTAGATAATTCAATGTACTCCCCAGAAATCACCCAACGCACTTCCGTGTGATCTGGCAATCGCCCTTTATCCATAATGTCTAAGGTCACGGAATGAATCCCTTGACCCCATTGCAATTTAGCAAGTGCTTGTCCTGTTGGTCGATCTACATGCGCAGTCTTAAAAAATACACCTGAATAGATATCTGATAAACCTACTAACTGGGCTACTCTTTCATTGCGTGGACTGGAAAAAATATGCGCTGGCGTTGCCTGCTGAAGCGTTTTTCCATAATCCAATATACACATCTTATCGCTAAGCAACCTTGCCTCGCGTAAGTCATGAGTGACCATCACAATCGGGATTTTGATCCGCTGCCTTAATTTAATTAACTCTTCATATAATATTTTTCTGGTGGGATGGTCAACCGCAGAAAATGCCTCATCTAGAAGTAAAACTTCCGGCTGCCTAGCAAATGCCCTGGCTAATGCGACACGCTGACGCTGGCCTCCTGATAACTCATGAGGAAAGCGCTTTTGTAAGTCTAATAAACCCATGTCATGTAATAAGTCTTCAATATACGAAGCACTCAGGTGAGAAGGTAAGGCTAAACGTATATTTTCATAGGCATTTAAATGTGGGAAAAGCGCATAATTTTGAAACACTACTCCAACCGACCTTTTGGTCGCAGGTAGTGCGATTTTCTGCGCAGTATCTAACCAGGTCTGATGACCAACGGCAATTTTGCCTCGACTCACAGGTAAAAGCCCTGAAATCGCCCGTAATGCACTTGTCTTACCACTACCTGAGGGGCCAACTAATGCCAATAGCTCGCCATCATGGCACTCAAAAGCCATATCTAATTTGACGGGTTGGTCTGCGTACAGTTCTACTTTTAACATTGCATTAGGCTTTATATTTTGACAAGCTATGACCACGCGCCAAAATCGCTTGACTGATTAAAAGCCCTAAAAATGAAATTACCAGTAAAGCCATCGCCATCAACCCTGCTTCTTCCATGTGTAAGGTTTGCATTTGATCATAAATCGATATCGATACGGTTCTAGTACTCCCCGGTATATTCCCCCCGACCATCAAGACCACCCCAAATTCCCCTAGAGTATGAGTAAATGTCATGATCAATGCCGTCACAATGCCCTTCCATGCTAATGGTAATTCGATTTTCCAAAAGGCTTGCCAAGGATTTAAGCCACAGGTTTTGTAAGCGTCTTTTAATTCTTGGGGAATGGCCTCAAAAGATCTGCGGATGGGCAACCAAGCAAATGGAATATTAAAGACCAAGCTCGCCAACCAGATTCCTGCGAAAGAAAAAACAAAAGAAACCTGTGTCAGGTCATATAACCACTCACCAAGCCAACTGCCCTTGCCAAAGCCCACTAACATGTAATAACCCAATACCGTCGGAGGTAAAACTAAAGGGAGTGTAAATATAGTCTCTAAAATTTGATTCGTCAGTGCAGATTGTCTTTGCATCCAAAAAGAAATTAAGATGCCCAAAGGAATCAATACAAAAGCCGTCAACAGTCCCAGCTGAAAAGAAAGATATAAGGCTTGCCAATCCATTTAATTACTCATCATTCATAACCATATTGCTGCCAAATCACTCTGACTTCTGGAGTTTGTAAAAACGCATAAAAGCCCTGCGCTTGGGGCAGAGATGTCTTGAATAAAATCATTTTTTGTAGAATCGGTTGATGCATCTTTTCTGGAATAAGGTAATAAGTATCCTCTTTGATCTGCGTTGACTGCTTAACCATCGACCAGGGCACCATTCCTGCTTGCGCAGCCTCTGAACGAATAAATAACATCGTCTGACCCACATCACTACCCAAAACAAACAAGGGTTGAAACATACCTATCAAACCCATATGGTCAAGCGTTTGTTTGGCTGCCAAACCGTAAGGTGCTAAGGCGGGATTTGCAATCGCAAATTTAATCAAGCGTCTATCTTGAATCGCATTTTTTAGATCACTTAAGTCTGCGCTCATACGAATCTTAGATTTTTGCGAAGTTAATAAGACAAGTCTTCCGCGTGCGTATACTGTCCCAGCTTGTGCAGAAAAACCCAGTGCAGCTAACTTGTCAACAAACTCTTCATTGGCAGACAGGAAAATATCGTATTTTGCACCTTGCGTAATCTGCTGAAAAAAATGCCCCGATGAGCCATAAACCACTTTCAAATTTTGGCCAGTTTTTTTAGTATAGTGCTGTATTAACTCATCAAGCACTCCATTTAAATTAGCCGCCGCCGCAATTGATACGACACCCTGAGATTGCGCAAATACAGGAGAAATCACCGCCAACATCCAGCAAGTCAATAAGCTCAAATAAATATGTCGCCGCATAACACCACAATGGATTTGCCGAAGGTTCATGATCAAGATCAAGGAGTAAAAATTTGATTATAAGTAAAAGCCCGCCAAAGCGGGCTTTTACTATCCAAAGGAAGTCTAGCGCGTATAACTTACTGCACGAGATTAATGAGCGGCTTACCCTGTAAAAATGCTTCTACTGCACTTAATGAGCCCTGCGTGAGCTTGTGATAAACAGGCTGAGAAACAAACCCCAAGTGCGGCGTCATCAGGATTTGATTCAATTCTCTAAATGAGTGATTCTGTGGCAATGGCTCGTCGTCGTAAACGTCTAAAGCAGCCATCGCAGGCTTGCCAGCTCGTAAAGCAGCCACTAAGTCTGGGGTGTTGATGAGTGTCGATCTAGATGTATTGACCAATAAAGCATCGGAGCGCATTAAAGATAATGTCTGCGCATTCATAATCCCTTTTGTCCCTTGTCCTGGAACTAAATGCAGTGTCACAATTTTAGAAGTCTTGAGAAGCTCTTCTTGACTGACAGCCTGAACACCATGTTCCGCGGCACGCGCAGGCGTCATATTAGGACTCCATGTGACTACATCCATACCAAAGGCCAAACCTACTTTAGCTACTTTCGCCCCAATGTTACCCAGTCCAAGAACACCTAAACGCTCGCCTAGTAATGCTGGTAATACCGAATGCTCATTGCGCCACTGACCATCTTTGAGTAATTGACTTTGCTCACCAATTCTTTTGTAGGCCGCCAAAATTAATGCCCAGGTTAATTCAACTGTTGTTTCTTTAGAAGGCCCAAACTCTGTATAACTAATAGGTATATTGCGCTCTTTTAATGCCGCATAGTCGACCTGTAAGTTTCTGCTTCCAGTAAAAATCACGTATTGCAAATCTGGCAGCTGCTCTATTAAAGATTTTGTCAGCGGTGTTCTGTCGCGATTCATCACCAAAATATTGGCGGGCTTTAATGCTTTGACTAAAGCATCGCCAGTGAGCCTGTCTTGATACCTTTCAATACTTGCTTTTGAGTTGACTATGGAACTCGTTTGTAAAATCGCTAAAGCGTTTTCAAAATCATCGATGACTACAATATGCATAATTGTCTTTCTAAAGATCATTGCGGACTACTTAAATCTGTTTAATGTTGTTCACTACTACTGATATAGAAGTTTCAGATTATAGATGAGAGTCGTTTTACGAAAAATATGGCATGAGCCCTTTGGGTTTCATGAATTCATTAAACCATTGATTTATAAATATTTAAAGAATAATACTTACCAAAAAACGTAATGACCACTTGCTTTCCTGAGTACAATCACATTAAGTTAGAGATATCAGCTTCTTAAAAGAACAATACAATCATTTTATTCACATTAACTGAGAAATTACCATGGAAATTTTAGGCTCGCAAATCATTCCCGCTAGTCAACAGGCTGTTTGGGATGCTTTAAATAGCCCCGATGTATTAAAAAAATGCTTACCGGGTTGCGAGACCGTTGAACTCGTTAGTCCAGATTTATTTCAAGTTCTCATTACTGCAGCTATTGGTCCCCTTAAGGCAAAATTTAAAGGCACCTTACACGTGACAGAAATTAATGCGCCCCAATCCTGCGTTTTGGTATTTGAAGGTCAAGGCGGAGCTGTAGGATTTGGTAAAGGATCCTCTTCAGTAACGCTAAAAGCTGTGGAAGGTGGTACTGAGTTAACCTACTCTGCCAAAGCTCACGTTGGTGGCAAGTTAGCACAAATTGGTTCACGTTTAATTGATAGTGTTGCTAAAAAAATGTCTGACGACTTTTTTAAAGCCTTTAACCAAGAGCTCGGTGGACAATCTTCCCCAAACACTCCCGCAGAACAAAATTCCGAGGATTCATCAGCACCTCAGGTTTTACCGAGCGCAATCACCACTGTGCAGCCAAGTGACCATATTCCTCAAGGATCCAAATTACAGACCCAACAAGTTCCCGCCTCGTGGTTGATTATTGCGGCTGCAGTAGGCTCAGGCATAACCATTGTTGCAGCATTAATTTTAGGATAACTGATCTGATATTGACTAAGAACTATCTAGGGAAGAACCTAAGAAGTCAAAAGTGTAAATTTCGTTTATATTGAAATAATCTTTTAATTGACCGACCATTGAATCAAGGTGTTTTGAACTACTAACTATATTATAAAGGACTGATATGCAAGAACTTAATTTAGACGCATTTACCGAGGCTTCAATTACAAAAGGCTATGACGGTGTCTCGATTCGCGAATGGGCCGCTAATTCCACTAGTGAGTTACACACCCACGAATTTGCGGTGCATGCCGTCATTGCACAAGGTGAAATGTGGTTAACGCGCGATGACGATACACAATATTTAAAAGTTGGCGATACCTTCACGATGGAACCAGAAACTCCCCATTCTGAAAAGTATGGTGCTAATGGCACTATTTATTGGGCCGCAAGAAAATTCCCAAAGATTTAATCATCTCGTTGACACTTTATTTTCATAACCTATTTCCTAAGTGCTTTAGTAAAGATAATCCCATGAAAAATACCACTCTCATCCGTCTGCCACTTGTCCTCGCCACTCTTTGCGTGAGCCTAGCTTCAATTCCTGCATATGCTGCTGGGACACTGGATAAAATAAGTGCTTCCAAAGCGATCACGATGGGTGTACGTGATTCTTCTGGGGCCCTTTCCTACACTTTAGGTGATGGCAAGTACACAGGCTTTCATGTGGAGATTTGTAAGCGTGTCATTCTTGATTTGGAAAAAAGATTAAAAACTGCGATTAAGGTTGATTATCAATCCGTGACCTCGCAAAATCGTATTCCTTTAGTTCAAAATGGTACTGTGGATATTGAATGTGGCTCAACAACCAATAATGCAACACGTCAGAAAGACGTTGCTTTTGCCGTTACTACCTATGTAGAGGAAGTCAGAATCGCAGTCAAAGCAGATTCTAATATCTCTACAATCGCACAACTCGCTAACAAAAAAGTCGCTACAACTACCGGTACAACTTCAGTACAACATCTACGTAAGAATGAACGTGCCATTGGGGTTAATTTTGAAGAAATCTTTGGCAAGGATCATGCCGATAGTTTCTTACTCCTTGAATCTGGGCGCGCGGATGCCTTTGTCATGGATGGCTCTATTCTTGCTGGCAACATAGCAAATGCTAAAAATCCAAAGGATTTCAAAATCGTTGGTGAAGTCTTGAGTGTCGAGCCGATTGCCATCATGATTCGCAAAGATGATGCCGAATTTAAAACTGCTGTAGATAACTCTATTAAAGCGATGATGAAAGACGGCACGATTGCCAAAATGTATAAGCAATGGTTTCAAGATCCGATTCCCCCAAAAGGCAATCGTGTTGGACTTGATTTATCGGATAACACCAAAAATGCTTGGGCTAACCCTAACGATAAACCAGCAGAAGAATACGTTAAAAGATAATGCGTGATCATTAACCATGTCACTCGATTGGCAAATCTTTTGTAAGAGTACCTATTCAGAAGATTATGCACCGCGCTGTTTTGGGGAATTCTTTCTATTCGGACATCCACTTGGTGATCCCACCTACTTAGACTGGCTTCTTACCGCTTGGGGGTGGACCCTTGCTGTGTCTGGTCTAGCTCTTTTAATTGCCCTTGTCCTGGGTATCACAATTGGTACTCTACGTACCATTGCCCCACAAACATTCCTCGGTAAGCTGGTTGTATTTATTGCTAATGCGTGGGTTGAACTTTTTCGCAATATCCCAGTCTTAGTTCAGATCTTTCTTTGGTATCACGTCATTCCAATAATATTCCCTCTTCTCAAAAGCGTACCCTCATTTTTGCTAGTCAGCCTTGCCTTAGGATTTTTTACCTCCGCTAGAATCGCCGAGCAAATTAAAGCAGGCATATTTTCGCTACCCAAAGGACAAAGTTTTGCTGCCCAATCTTTAGGGATGACCAAATTTCAAACCTATCGCTTTGTCATTTTGCCTATGGCACTGCGCATTGTTATTCCTCCACTGACTTCTGAGTGTATGAATATCGTGAAGAACTCTTCCGTAGCCTTTGCTGTTTCTGTTTCTGAATTGACACTTTTTGCGATGCAAACCCAAGAAGAAACTTCTAAAGGTATTGAGATGTATCTCGCGGTTACTTTCCTTTATATGCTGACAGCACTGAGTGTCAACCGTGTGATGGCTATGATTGAGCGCAAGTCAAGGATTCCTGGTTTTATTTCTCCTAGTCACCCTTCGGGAGCGCACTGATGCTTCTCGATTTATCATTTTATAACTGGGACTTGATCGAGAAATTCTTAATCAAAGGCCTTCTTTTTAGTATTCAGCTTACCCTCGTAGCTACCCTTGGGGGAATTATTTTTGGCACATTACTGGCTTTAATGCGCCTATCTAAGTTTCGCGTACTGATTCTGACTGCCACTTGGTATGTCAACATCATGCGCTCGATTCCACTCGTCATGGTGATTCTTTGGTTTTTTCTTCTCATGCCAGCAATCATTGGTCGCCCTATCGGCGCTGAGCTGTCTGCATACATTACCTTTATCGCTTTTGAAGCGGCTTTTTTCTCGGAAATTATCCGCGCTGGCATCAACTCAATCGCCGTCGGGCAAGGTCAAGCAGCCTCCGCTCTTGGCATGAATTATCAACAAAAAATGCGCCTAATTATTCTGCCACAAGCTTTTCGGAACATGATCCCCGTTTTAATGACACAAACCATCATCCTCTTTCAAGATACTTCTTTAGTCTATGCCATTGGTGCTTATGATCTGTTAAAGGGCTTTGAAGTTGCTGGAAAAAACTATGGCAGGCCTATCGAGAGTTATTTGTTAGCAGCTATTGTCTATTTTTGTATTTGTTTTAGCCTTTCTAGTATCGTCAAAAGAATTCAGCGAAAAGTCGCTGTCATTCGTTAAATATAAAGAGCATATATATGGCACTCATAGAACTGCAAAAGATTAATAAATGGTACGGCCAGTTTCAAGTCTTAAAGGATTGCTCTTTGAGCGTTGCTAAAGGTGAGGTTGTCGTTATCTGTGGTCCCTCAGGCTCAGGTAAATCAACCCTCATTAAAACCATTAATGGCTTAGAAGAGATTCAGTCTGGGACGATCGTGGTCGATGGCGTATCTTTACAAGATCCCTTGACTAATCTTTCTTTATTACGCTCTCAAGTGGGAATGGTGTTTCAAAGCTTTGAACTATTCCCACATTTATCCGTTATTGATAATCTCACAATTGCCCAAGTCAAAGTTTTAAAACGAAGCTCTGATCTGGCACTCAAGCATGGGCTAACCTATCTTGAGCGCGTTGGCTTGATGGCTCAAAAAGATAAATTTCCTGGTCAATTATCAGGGGGACAGCAACAA
>JBBAKF010000036.1:0-22335 GCA_040403635.1 Polynucleobacter sp. | reverse complement strand
TTAATCTTTTGGTCTAAAAATCAGTACGATAGATTTAGGAACTGTTCCGTTATCTTCTTTGGGTAAACTGCCGGCATCGTCAATGGCTCTGAGCACAGCCGCATCCCAATCCGGCAGGCCACTCGTTTTGCTGAGTCGACGTTGTAAGATCTTGCCATCTGGCGCCAAGTCAACAGTGACTTGCGCTGCTGGATTGCCCTCTACCTGTGCGGCACCTGTGAATACAATTCGGGGTTTTATGGCTCTGCGCACTTTATCAGCATATCCAGGAGAGGCAACTCCGCCTGTGCCAGTTCCTGTTCCAGACGTGCCTCCAGTACCGCCGCTCTCTGCGGCTGCGGCTGCTTGCATTTTAGTAATTCGGTCAGCCCGCTCTTTCTCTTCAGCAGCTTTTTGTTTGGCATCTACCGGAGGTGCTTTCGGCTTTTCCTTAACTTCCTCTTTGGCTTTAGATTTTTCTTTCGGCGGCTCTACTTTGGGTTTGACTTCAGTTTTTGGTTTTTCTTTTTCTACCGGTTTGCTTGGTACGACAGGTTTTACTTCCGCCTTCTTCGGAGGTTCCACTTTAGGCTCTACTTTTTTCTTTTCCAAAACAATCTCTGCTTTTTCATCGATTGCGGGAATTACTTTTTCTGCAGGGGCTTGTTCAATCACCTGCGGCGGAGAGTTATCCCAGAGTTCAACTTCAACACCTGCGGGGGTAGAGCTTGTTTTCCAGTTAAGCCCTACCATAAACATCAGGGCTAACAAGCTATGTGCTGCTAGGGATAAAAAAAATGATTTTTTGTTCCCCGGTTCGGGATACTCCCAACGCGGATAGCGCATAGCAGTTGCAATTGCCATCGCTTATTTACTCTTAACGGCTAGACCAACGCGCTGGACGCCGTTTTCTTTTAGTTGTGACATGACATCCATGACTACTTCATAGCGAATAGATTTGTCTGCCGCAATGACCATGGGCTGGTCAGGGTTTTTTGTGGATAGTTCACGCGCAAAGCTCCCTAATTGGCTGCGGGTAAGTGTTCTTGTAGTACCGCCATTTTCATTCACTTTAATTTGTTCTTTCTCATTAATGTTAAGAAAGATCGGTGGAAGTGGCTGTACTTTTGCTCCGCCTACACTCGGTAAATTCACAACACCTGGGTTAACAAACGGAGCAGTCACCATAAAGATAACAAGTAAAACTAACATCACATCAATGTAAGGGACGACATTGATATCGGACATTGCACGGCGACGACCGCCGCGACTACTACGTTGAATGCTTGCCATGAGTTTGTCGTTGCAAAATGTTAGTAAATTCTTCTATAAATGTTTCAAAACGAATCGCCAAACGATCCACATCGGAAGCACTTCGGTTGTAAAACACTACAGCGGGAATCGCTGCAAAAAGACCAATCGCTGTTGCGACCAAAGCTTCAGCAATGCCGGGAGCCACACTAGCTAGAGTCGCTTGTTGTACATTGGCCAAACCTCGGAACGAGTTCATAATTCCCCAGACAGTACCAAACAGTCCGATATACGGAGAAACTGAACCAACGGATGCCAAGAAAGATAAATTGGACTCTAAAGAATCCATTTCACGTTGATAAGTTGCCTTCATAGCGCGGCGAGCAGGGTCAATATCGCGCGCTTTAATGAACTCTTGCATGCCTGACTGAAAAATCCGCTCTAAGGAATTTGCATAATTCTTTTGGTTTCTTTGCGCTGACTCCAGCAAGGTATTGAGATCGCCTCCTGACCAAAAGTTCTTTTCAAACTCTTCAGTTGCTTTTTTTACTGAGGCTAAAGCAAAGCCTTTACGGATAATAATTGACCATGACCCGATTGATAAAGACACCAGCATCAACAAGATGAGTTGAACGACAACGCTAGCATTGAGAATAAGGCTAAGAATGGATAGATCTTCGTGTTGCATAAAGAGATTAGATTTATTAAGTAATTAATTACAGGTTATAAAAGATTTTTCTTAACTTTCCTGTCAAGATTGGTCATGTTTTGTATCATGTAGGTATATAAGTATTTTATCCCTAATTCATGAAGGAATCGAAAGATGTTTGAAAGAAGTCAGACCTTAGCAAAAACTGATCCAGCCCTGTGGGCTGCTATCCAATCAGAAAATGCCCGTCAAGAGGCCCATATTGAGCTCATCGCCTCTGAAAATTACACATCTCCAGCTGTTTTGGAGGCCCAAGGGTCCCAATTAACGAACAAATATGCCGAAGGTTATCCTGGTAAGCGTTATTACGGAGGTTGTGAATTCGTTGATATTGCCGAACAACTGGCCATCGACCGAGTTAAAGCTTTATTTGGAGCGGACGCTGCAAATGTGCAACCACATTGTGGTGCTTCAGCAAATGAAGCCGTATTTTTAGCGTTTTTAAAACCAGGCGACACAATTTTGGGGATGAGTCTTGCTGATGGTGGTCACTTAACGCATGGTATGCCACTCAATATGAGTGGTAAATGGTTCAATATTGTGCCCTATGGGCTCGATGCGAGTGAGGCGATTGATTATGACGCCATGGAGCGTTTGGCGCGCGAGCATCGTCCCAAGTTAATCATTGCAGGTGCATCAGCTTACTCTTTACATATTGATTTTGAACGGTTTGCCAAAGTCGCGAAAGAAGTGGGCGCGATTTTTTTAGTCGATATGGCGCATTATGCGGGGCTCATTGCCGCGGGTGTGTATCCTAACCCTGTGCCACATGCAGATGTTGTGACATCAACGACTCATAAAGGTTTACGCGGTCCTCGAGGCGGGATTATTCTCATGAAGGCCGAGCATGAAAAAGCGATTAATTCTGCGATTTTCCCCGGTTTACAAGGTGGACCGCTCATGCATGTCATTGCAGCTAAGGCGGTCGCTTTTTTAGAAGCACAAAAGCCAGACTTTAAAGAGTATCAGCAGCATGTTCTTGATAATGCGGATGCTCTGGCAAAGACGCTTGTTAGCCGCGGGTTACGTATTATTTCTGGGAAAACTCAGTCGCATGTCATGTTGGTCGATTTACGTGCGAAAAAAATTACTGGTAAGGAAGCCGAGAGAGTCTTAGGTCTTGCTCACATTACCGCGAATAAAAATTCGATCCCTAATGATCCAGAAAAACCATTTGTGACGAGTGGTATCCGTTTGGGTTCACCTGCAATGACCACGCGTGGTTTTAGAGTGCCAGAAGCGATTCAGGTAGGCCATTGGATTGCGGATATTTTGGATCAGCCTAATGATCAAGCAACGATTGATCGGGTGCGTTCAGAGGTTGAGCAGTTAACCAAGCGCTTCCCAGTTTACGGAGCATAACTCGAAAAGATGCATTGTCCATTTTGTCCTCATGAAGAAACTCAAGTCTTAGACTCTCGAGTTTCTGAGGATGGTCGTGCGGTGCGAAGGCGTCGCCGGTGTGAGCAGTGCGATAAACGTTTTACGACTTATGAGCGTATCGAGTTGTCCATGCCCACGCTCGTCAAAAAAGATGGTAGTCGGGTAGAGTACAGTCGGGAAAAAATTATCAGTTCGATGCGCTTGGCGCTACGTAAAAGGCCTGTATCTTCGGATGCGCTTGATGCCGCAATTGCGCATCTTGAGGAGCGTGTCATCAGTCTAGGTGAAAAAGAGATTCCGACTTCCCGCATTGGTGAAATGGTGATGCGTGAACTCAAACGACTTGATAAGGTGGCGTATATACGATACGCTTCGGTCTATCGGAGTTTTGAGGATATCGAGTCCTTTGAGACCGCCCTCAAAGAACTTAAATAACGCTTTGCCAAAAGAGCGAGCACAAACTTCTGTGTTCGTTTAGCTGCCTAGTGCACCAAAAACACGATTAGTGATTTCCTCAACCGAACCCGTACCATGGACTTTAGAGTATTTTGGAGCAGCGATTTTTGCTTGCGGATCGCCGCCATTTGCCCAAGAAGAATAATATTCAATGAGCGGTTTTGTTTGCGCGTCATAAACATCTAAGCGCTTGCGGACGGTAGCTTCTTTGTCATCATCACGCTGAATCAGTTCTTCACCTGTGACATCGTCTTTATCGGCGACCTTTGGTGGATTAAAACGCACATGATAAGTTCTACCAGAGGCCACATGAACCCGACGACCGCTCATGCGCTCAATAATGGCATCAAAAGGAACATCGATTTCAACAACAAAATCAATCGGAACCTGCGCATCCTTCATGGCTTGTGCCTGCGGAATTGTTCTTGGGAAACCATCGAATAAATAACCTTTAACGCAATCAGGTTGCATTAAACGGTCTTTGACTAGGCCGATGATAATATCGTCTGAGACAAGACCGCCAGAGTCCATAATCTTTTTGGCTTCGATGCCTAAAGGTGTGCCTTCTTTGACTGCAGCTCTGAGCATATCGCCAGTTGATATTTGCGGAATAGAAAATTTTTCACAGATAAATTTTGCTTGAGTACCTTTGCCCGCCCCAGGAGCACCTAATAAAATGAGCCGCATGAACTATCCTCTATAAAAATATTCAAACATCATAAACTTATTTGTTAAAAAGACGTGCCCATTGCTCTTGGGCAAGTAATAAATCTTCAGGTGTATCGATTCCCCCGGGGGGAGACTCATGATAAACCTGAACATGAATTTTGTAACCATTATATAAGGCACGTAACTGTTCCAGAGCTTCAATTTGTTCAATCGGCGCTGGTGGAAGATAGGCGAAATCTTGTAAAAAATGCACTTTATAAGCGTAAATTCCTAAGTGACGTAAAGAAAGTGTGCTAAGTACTTGATTCTCTCTTGAGAAAGGAATCGTGGCTCTTGAAAAATATAAGGCCTCGTTATGTTTATTGGTGACCACTTTGACAACATTAGGGTTTTGGATTTCTGCTAGATCTGAAATGTTTACAGCCGCAGTAGCAATTGCGCATTGCGTATTGGTAGCTAAAGCATTAGCTACTTGGTTAATCAGGATTGGCGGAATAAAAGGCTCATCCCCTTGGACATTCACCACGATGGCATCGGTTGCTAAATCCAGCAATCTGACAACCTCACAAAGACGGTCCGTTCCCGTTGGATGAGAGGCAAGAGTTTTAATAGCTTCAATCTGATGATCAGCGCACACTTGCAAGATCTCATCACTATCGGTGGCGACAATTACGCGCGATGCTGCGCTTTTTGCAGCTTGCTGAGCAACGCGCACAACCATGGGGGTACCACCAATATCCGCTAGAGGTTTACGTGGCAATCGGGTAGAAGCGAGGCGAGCAGGAATGACCGCAATAAATGGTGCACTCATCAATTATGGGTTGCTTGCCGGCAGGATTTGACGCGCTTGATCGATGAGCATGACTGCAATACCATCTTGGACGGGGAATGCCAGTTTATCGAAATCACAGACTAATTCGGAAGCGACCTCATTGAATGAAAGTCGTCCTTTGCAGTTAGGACACACGAGAATATTTAAGTAGCGTTTTTCCATAGTGGACTCTTTGCTTAGCGATGCAACACTTGACTCATTAAATCAATCAAGCTTGGGGGTAATTTAGCTTCAAGAGGAACAACCCAAATTTTGTCATCTTGCAGATGGGGACATTTTACGGCATCTTTTTCTGTCATCAAAATCACATCGACCCTTTGAAACAAATCACTATTAAATTGTATTGTAGAGTAATTTGCATGATCTTCCAGAGCTAAAGTGCCTATATCTAGTCCGAGATCTCTCAATGCTTGAAAAAACTTTTCAGGAACTGCAATACCCGCCACGGCCACAATCTTTTTTCCCACAAAAGACTGAAGATCTTGGACTTGCGTGGGGTCTATTAAACGATAGGCTTGTTTTAAAAAACACGATACCGTAAAGTTTTTCTCATCTAATAAAGTCTGATTCGGCATACTCTCAAAAGTCATCATTTGCATATTGAGGGTGAAGTCACGCTGTCTAGAGGGCGGTTCACGCAGTGGACCGGCGGGCAAGAGCATTTGATTACCTTCCGCGCGGGCATCGCGAACAATGATTTCAAGATCATGACCCCCATCCCTTGCAGGATGGCGTTGCAATGCATAGTGCTGCAGGCCATCATCACTGAGCAAAACATCGCAGGCTTTGTAGTGTTTTAAAAGCTCCAGCCCAGCTTTATTGCGCATGGCGCCGACCCAAACAGGGATTTTAAGTGGGCGTAGATGATTCGCAAGTACAAGGGCCTCATCCCCGACTTGTACGCTCGTACTGTGTGGTAAAACTTCTTGGGTTTGATCAGGTTCAAGACTGGAGCGATAGCCCCGTGTCAGGATGCCTGGACTAAATCCCTTGAGGTACAGTGCTTTAGCAATAGCAATCACGCAGGGCGTTTTGCCAGTCCCACCCACACGAAGATTACCCACAAAAATAACAGGTACGGGTAGTTTTTGATGGTTAAGAAGACCGATCTGAAAACACCATTTGCGAATCCCAATGATGAGGCCGTAGATGAATGATAGAGGCCACAGAAGGATGGGTAGAAGTCCCCGTGATTCCCAAAACTGTGGCGCTTTTAGTTGCATAGACTGATGAGCTTAACGTTTTTTCGGGGACACTTGGGTATCTTGTGTCGCAAAAACAATTTGACTCAAACCTGCCAGGCTAGCGAGTTCTAAAACCTGCATGACCGCTTGATGGGAGGCTTTTGCATCTGCTGCTATCACAACACGCAAGCTATTAACGTCTCCTTGATTGGCTTGTGTCGATTGATTTTTGATGGACTCTAATTTTGTTCCTAAATCTTTAGTCTCGGTGACAATGCCATTGATGGCGTACTTACCATCCTTACTGACTGCAATACGAATTTCTTTGACACTGCTGGAGGCGTTTTCGCCGGCAACACTCGGCAGAGTGATAGAGAGCTCTTGATATTGTGTGAATGTCGTCGAGATCATCAGAAAAATCAAAATCACCAAAAGGACATCGATAAAGGGAATCAGATTAATTTCTGGACCCTGATGGGAGATCCCTAAACCATCGACTGGAGAGTTTTTCGGTTCACTGAGGAGCGGTTGATGTTGCAACATTATTGGGGGAACATATTTTTTAACAGTACGCGAGTTGCATCATTGAAATCATGCACTCTTGCATCAGCCAGATTCCTTAGGTAGCGCCAACCGGCGATTGCTGGAATGGCGATTAACAAACCAAAAGCCGTGTTGTACAGAGCCATAGAAATACCTTGCGCGAGTTGTTGTGGGGAGCCATTTGCGCCTTGGGCGCTAAAAATTTCAATCATTCCAAGAACAGTACCAAATAAGCCTATTAATGGTGCAATCGTAGCGATCGTGGCAAGAGTACTCAAATATTGACTAAGTCGCAACATCACCGGACTTGCAGTGTCGCGCATGAGTTCCAAGCATTGGTTTTGACCCGCTTTGCTCATAAACGCAGCAAGACCTTGAGAGAGGATATTTCCGAGTGGGGAGGATTGTCCGAGCAGCTCCAAATCGGCAGATTGTAGGCTTTGTCCTACATGAATTTTCCTTAAATATGTAAGTGCTTGCTCTAAATCTTTGACAGGCGCCAGCTTACTTTTTCTTAAAAACCAGATGCGTTCAAGGATGATGGCAAGACCCATCATCGAGATCAAAAGCAAGGGCCAAATGGGCCAACCAGACGCTGAAATAATTGTTAACATATTCACACTTTACCCGATTTATCTGTGGATAACTCTGTGCAAAACTTTTAAATTAAAAAAATTTAATCCTTGAAAACGTCATATAAAGATGGTAAAAGTATTTTGATAGAATTTAAAATCATAATAAAAACATATACTTATATAATTGATACAGTTTGATGTCAGTGACAAGCCCTCAAACCCTTTAAGTTTCAAAGCCTGTGGACATTTTTTGCCTGCGAAACCCTTTAAATAGCACATTTCTGATTAAAACATATGCAAATGACAAGCGAAATCCTCACTGTTGGCCAACTAAATGAGGCGATATCTAGCCTTATAAATGCCTCATTTGACACAGTATGGGTTCGGGGGGAGATATCTAATTTTAAGAGTTATCCCAGTGGTCACTGGTATTTCAAACTGAAGGATGAGCAAAGTCAAATTAATGGGGTGATGTTCAAGGGTAAAAACTTTGGCGTGGATTTTCAGCCTAGGGATGGGGATCAAGTTGAGGTTGCTGCCCAAGTCGGTTTTTATACTGCTCGGGGAGATATGCAACTCACTGTGCAACAAATGCGTAAAGCCGGTGCAGGAGCATTATTTGAAGCCTTCATGAAACTCGAGGCGAAGCTAGAAAAAGAGGGTTTATTCGCGGCCGCGAGCAAAAAAGACTTACCACTGCACCCACGCGCCATTGGTATTATTACTTCGACACAGGCCGCAGCGCTTAAGGATGTTTTGGCAACCTTAGCGCGTAGATCCAGTCATATTCCTATTGTGATCTATCCAAGCCTTGTGCAGGGGCCAGAAGCAGCTCCTGGAATGATTAAAGCACTTGCACAAGCGCAGAAGAGTTCGCAGGTTGATGTCATCTTGTTAGTCAGAGGCGGTGGCAGCATTGAAGATTTATGGGCATTTAATGATGAACAATTGGCTTACGCTATTGCAAACTGCAACATTCCAATTATCAGTGGGGTCGGACATGAAACCGATTTCACAATTGCTGATTTCGTGGCTGATTTACGTGCGCCAACACCGACTGCTGCCGCTGAGATGGCAACACCAGATCGCCTAGAGTTACTCAGAAATCTGCAAGGATATGCGGACTTTATGCAACGTATCATGCAACAAAAATTAGAGCGCGAGACTCAAAGAATGGACCAGTTGAGTTTGCGCTTGCAGCATGCCATTCCCAACCCAACACAAATGCGCCAACGTCAAAATCAATTACAAGAGCGCCTCGTGCGTGCTTGGCAGGAAAAATTACGCTATTGGCGCCAACAGCAAGAACACTACTTCATCCAAATCGAAACCTTAAACCCAAAGCGAACTTTAGAGCGCGGATATTCACTGATTCTAGAGGGTGATTTGGCCATGCGTAATCCCCAAGAGATGCGGACTGCTACAACATATACTTTGGCAATGGCTCAGGGCCGAGCGCAGGTAACCCTGGCAACAATTGAGCCGACACAAGATGAATAACATATGAAAACTGTCATAATTGTAAAAAAATGCAAGCTTCAAAATATCTGCTTAAAATGATTCATTGATTGATTTAACCCTAGGAGAAGACATGGAACACGCCTTACCAACACTACCTTATGCACTAGATGCATTAGCGCCACATATTTCAAAAGAAACATTAGAGTTTCATTATGGCAAGCATCATCAGACTTATGTTACTAACTTAAATAACTTGCAAAAGGGAACTGAGTTTGAAAACATGAGTTTAGAAGAGATCGTAAAAAAATCGAGTGGTGGTGTATTTAATAACGCCGCTCAAGTATGGAACCATACGTTTTACTGGATGGGTCTTAAGCCACAAGGTGGTGGCGCTCCAACAGGTGCACTTGCTGACGCTATCAATGCGAAGTGGGGCTCTTTTGACAAGTTCAAAGAAGAGTTCACGAAATGTGCTGTAGGTACATTTGGTTCTGGTTGGGCATGGTTAGTTAAAAAAGCTGATGGTAGCCTTGATCTTGTATCCACAAGTAATGCAGGCACACCGTTAACTACAGATGCTAAAGCCTTGTTAACTTGTGATGTCTGGGAGCATGCTTATTATGTGGATTATCGCAATGCACGTCCAAAATATGTTGAGTCATTTTGGAATCTCGTAAATTGGGAATTCGCAGCAAAGAACTTTGCTTAAAAAGTTTTGCTACTGAGCTGGAATAATCACCGGTTCAAAAGTTAAATCCACGCCATAAACAGCGTGGATTTTTTCTTGGACCATACTTGCCAAATCTAAGATATTTTGTCCAGTACCAGAGCCGTAGTTGACTAAAACGAGGGCTTGCTGATCATAAACACCAACATCACCCTGACGATACCCCTTTAAGCCACATTGATCGATTAACCATCCTGCGGCAAGTTTATAACGTGTAAGGCCATTGATGGTCTCTCCAGCAAAGGCGACTAAACCAGGAAACTTATCCCGCAGGGCTAAATAAGTGGCTTCACTAACCTGTGGATTATGAAAAAAACTTCCCGCATTACCGAGTAGCTTAGGATCGGGAAGCTTCTTCCTACGGATTTGGCAAACGGCATCAAAGATCTCTTGTGCAGAGGGGTTTGGCTGATTCAGAAAATATTTAGCAAGTTCCTCGTAACTCAGATTAGCTCGCCAGATTTTTGGCAATGCAAAACGTACTTGAGTCACGATATAGCGTTGCGGAAATGTTTTAAAAATACTGTGGCGGTAGCTAAACTGGCAATCTTGTCGAGATAGCGTTTGCCATTCGCGACCATCGGTTAGATGTTCAAGATCCAGAACCTCAACAGAATCAATGAAGGCAGCGACATCACTTCCGTAAGCGCCAATATTTTGGATAGGTGACGCCCCACACGTGCCGGGAATCAGCGCTAAATTTTCTAGACCAGGTAATCCTTGATCAAGCGACCAAGCGACAAAGTCATGCCAATGCTCACCTGCCGCCACATCAATGAAGGTATGGGTGCTTGACTCGTGAACGATCGACTTACCCAGAAGCTGTAAATGGATGGTTAGACCTGGTAAATCTTTTGTAATAAGAACATTACTCCCGCCACCCAGAACAAAAAAAGGCAGCGTCTTTGCATTGGCATAGGAGATTGCCTCAAACAATTCTTGGGTATTTTTAACGCAGATCAACTCTTGGGCTTTGACATCAAAACCAAAAGAATTCAATGATTTGAGAGGAGAATTAAATAATATTTGCACAGAGAGATATTATTACTGAATTAATTTACTGAAGGAGAATTTCGATGCCATCATTTGACGTTGTATCTGAACCAGACATGATTGAAGTGAAAAATGCCCTTGAACAGGCCAATAAAGAAATTTCAACGCGCTTTGACTTTAAGGGCTCTGACGCGCGGGTTGAGCAAAAAGAGCAAGAACTGACGATGTATGCCGATGACGACTTTAAGTTAAGCCAGGTCAAAGATGTGTTGATCAATAAGATGGCGAAACGGCAAGTGGATGTACGCTTTTTAAAAGTCGGGAAGAAAGATAAGATTTCTGGAGATAAGATGAAGCAAGTGATTGAGATTCAAAAAGGGATACAAGGCGATTTGGCAAAAAAGATTGTGCGCGTCATCAAAGACAGCAAAATAAAAGTACAAGCCAGTATCCAAGGTGACGCAGTGCGCGTCACGGGCGCAAAACGGGATGATTTACAAGCCACCATGTCCTTATTGCGAAAAGACGTTCCAGAAGCCCCACTGACTTTTAACAACTTTAGAGATTAAAAATTACTTGACGATATAAATCCAAAATGGGATTGTGGCCGCAGCTAAGAGGGTCATCACAGAGATCGTAACAGCGACAATGGGGCCATTGCCCCCCATGCGTGAGGCTAAGACAAAAGCGCTATTGGCAGTTGGCATACAGGCAAAGAGTACGGCATTGAACTTTTGCTCTGGGGGTAAGTTCAGTAAGTTAGCTCCTAAAAGAGCGAGTGCAGGGAAGGCCATCAGTTTTAAAAAAGTCCAGTACATGACAAGAGCGCCATCATTTTTTGTGGCAATCCACCGCAAACTCGCCCCTACACACAAAAGACCTAAAGGGATAGAAGCATTACCCATGCGTGATATGTTAAATTGCACCATCTCGGGGAGTTGCACTCCTAAGAAATTTAAAAACAAACCCGAAGTCGTTGCAATGACAAAAGGGTTTTTAATAATTTCAAAAAGGGTGTTCTGGCCGCTCCGATGGGCAAGACTATACACAGAGAGGGCATTAGAAATTGGGACTAGACAAGCGATGGTAATCGCCATCAGTTCAAGTCCCTTGGCATCGAGTATTCGCGCGCTAACTGCAAGCACTATGTAAGTATTAAACCGAATAGCGGTTTGAATCCCTGACACTAAATTGATCGGATCTGGAGAAAAGATCCAGCGAGCACAATAGGCTAATAGGCCCATGGTGACCATACACGTGGCAAGCAGAAGTAACATTAAAAAATTATCTGCCCAAATTAATTTGGCATTAATTGCCGCATTAAATAAGAGACACGGAAAGAGCACCCAGTAGACTAATTTTTCTACGCCATCCCAAATACTTTGATTGATGAAGGTGTAGCGATTAATACACCAAGCCAACAAAATCAGCATAAAATCAGGGAGAAGAATGAAGGCGGTATTCAAGAGAAACTTTTGGGTAGATGAATAAAAATAAGGAACAATCGGCTATTTTACGGCAAAGTACCGATTCGATAACGCTGTTTTTGGACGCTCTTTGGCTTGAGGACGGCTTATCAAAAAATACCTTAGAGGCCTACCGCAGTGATTTAGAGATTTTTGCGCAGTGGTTAGACATGACGCATCAGCGCAATCTCTTGCAGACAAGCGCTGTTGAAATCACGCAATTTATGGCAATTCGACGGGCTGACAAGGCGACCTCCGCGAATCGCCGCTTAACCGTGTTAAAACGTTTTTTTCGTTATATGATTCGACAAAATTACTTAACAGAAGATCCGTGTCTGCAATTGCGACCTGCAAAACAGGGGATGCGTATGCCGACGAGTTTGAGCGAGCAACACGTAGAAGCTTTATTGCAAGCGCCTAATCTTGAGGAAGACTTGGGATTGCGTGATCGTGCCATGATTGAGTTGATGTACGCCAGTGGCTTACGCGTTTCAGAGATGATTCATTTAAAGTTAATTCATTTGCGTCTAAACGAAGGCATTATTCATATTATGGGTGGTAAAGGAAATAAAGAGCGTCTTGTGCCATTTGGTGGAGAGGCAGCGCAGTACCTCCAACAGTATCTTGATCAGGCACGGCCCAAGCTTTTACAAAATCAAACGAGTGAGTATTTGTTTATTGGGCGACACACGGCTGATTGTCTGACACGACAAGCTTTTTGGTATGTGATTAAAAGATATGCGCAGATTGCAGGTATTCCAGGCCATCTTTCCCCCCACACATTAAGACATGCGTTTGCAACGCATTTACTGAATCATGGAGCGGACTTACGCGTAGTTCAATTATTATTAGGGCATGCTGATATATCTACGACACAAATATATACACATATTGCAAGAGAGCGTTTAAAAAATATTCATCAACAACACCACCCAAGGGGATGACATGACAATCGGACTAGCCATCATACTGATCATCGGCGCTTATCTTTTAGGTTCTGTTTCCTTTGCGGTGGTCGTCAGTCAATGGATGGGCTTACCTAATCCCTATTCTTACGGCTCTGGCAATCCGGGTGCCACCAATGTTCTGCGCACGGGTAATAAAAAAGCAGCCATCATAACTTTACTCGGGGATGCACTCAAGGGCTTTGTGGCGGTAATGGTTGCAAAATACGTTTTACAAGATCAACCCAATTTAGGGTGGGTGATTGCGGCTGTAACCTTTGCGGTATTTGTAGGCCATGTATTTCCAATCTGGCATCGCTTTCAAGGTGGCAAGGGCGTCGCCACTGCGGCGGGTGTTTTATTTGGGATTCATTGGGCTATTGGCTTAGCAGCATTATCTACCTGGTTAATCATGGCTTTTTGTTTCCGGTACTCGTCTTTAGCAGCTCTTACAACAGCCATCTTTGCTCCGATGTATTGTTACTTTCTGTTCTTCTTTGATAAAACGATCGGGCAAGATATGTGTCTTGCCGTCTTGGGGATCGGTATTCTTCTGATTTGGCGTCATCAGTCGAATATCCAAAAACTGATGCAAGGCACAGAAGGAAAAATTGGTCAAAAAAAGTAAAAACCCCGACTTTTAGAAATTTCTTGCAATAACTGCGACAATCATTTAATAACCACTTTTTAAAAAATACGATGAGTCAAAATAACGAAAAAAAATCTCCCCTCGATGTGGGTATTCCGGTATCTGTAAAAATTCGTGAGCGTCTTAAAAATGCGCAAGTGCGATTTCATGCAAATGACAATATTTCGCAGCATCTAGAGCCAGGAGATGTTGAAGGTATCTTGGCTGAAGTTAAAGAAAAAATGAAAGAAGTATTAGATAGTCTAGTAATTGATACTGAGGGTGATCACAACACGCAAGACACGGCTGGACGCATTGCCAAAATGTTTGTTAAAGAGGTCTTTTCTGGCAGGTATTCGAACATGCCATCGCTAACAGAGTTTCCGAATGTATCGCATTTAAATGAGCTCATGGTCATTGGTCCGATTACTGTGCGCAGTGCTTGCTCGCACCATTTTTGTCCGATTATGGGTAAGGTGTGGATTGGGGTTTTACCCAACAAAAATAGTAATCTGATTGGTTTGTCAAAATATGCACGAATTACCGAGTGGATTATGGGCAGACCACAAATCCAAGAAGAGGCGGTGATTCAGTTAGCCGATGCCTTAGAAAGTAAGATGAAGCCCTTAGGTCTTGCAGTCGTAATGGACGCCGATCATCTTTGTATGCAATGGCGTGGTGTGAAAGATCCAGAGTCAAAGATGCTCAATAGCGTGATGCGGGGTACCTTCTTAAGAGACCCTGATTTACGTAAGGAATTTTTATCCTTACTAGGAAGTCGTTATAAATAACTTGATGAAAGATAATTGAGAATCATTTTCATTTAAAAAGTTAATGAAAACAATTACTTACGCTTTACATACACAATTAATTTTTATGATTTATGCTTATATTTGAACGTTATTAAAACCCCACGAAAAGGAAATTTTATGAAATCAAGTCGTCGCCAATTTATTATCTTGTCAGCTTCAAGCGTAGCACTGGCTTCTGCTGGATCAGCTTTTGCACAAGCTCCGATGCTTGCAGAAACAGATCCACAAGCTGTGGGTTTAGGTTACAAGGCTGACACAACTAAAGTTGACGCTGCAAAATATCCAAAGCACAAGGCGGCTCAAAAATGTAATAACTGTGCCTTATACAAGGGTGCAGCAACCTCAGCAGCAGGCGCATGCCAATTGTTCGCTGGTAAGCAAGTAGCTGGTGCTGGTTGGTGCTCTGCTTGGGCCCCTAAAGCTTAATGAAGCCCTGACTTAAAACTTTCGTATACACTGATTAAAATCCTTTACAGGAAACTGTAAAGGATTTTTTTATGTTAATTAATTGTGTTGCATACAAAGATGGTCTAAAAATTGCTGATATTACTTTTGCTCAAATCAGTGATTACCTGAAAAAAGAAGGTGTGTTTGTCTGGGTGGCTCTCAAAGATCCTACTGAAGAAGAAATTGTAGGTATGCAAGAAGAGTTTGGTTTACATGATCTTGCGATTCAAGATGTCCGGCATAGCAATCAACGCCCCAAAAAAGAGGAGTATGGTGACGTTCTTTTCTCGGTCGCGCATTTAATTACGATGTTGCCCGATAAAGAATTACAAATTGGCGAATTAGATGTCTTTACAGGCAAGAACTTTATTCTATCGATCAGAAAGAATAGTCCGCAGGACTTCTTAGGCGTCAGAGATCGCTGTGAGCATGAACCGCACCTACTTAAATTAGGGTCGCGTTATGTTTTATATGCATTAGTGGATTATGTTGTTGATCATTATTTTGAAGTACTCAATGAAATGGAGCTTGAGTTAGACACGGTGGAAGAAGACATCTTTACTAAAACCAAATCCATGGGACGTGCAAATGTAGAAACGCTTTACTACATGAAACGTAAAGTATCGATTCTTAAACATGCTTGTGTACCACTTTTAGAGAAGTTTGCAAATTTCAGTGGTGGAAGATTACCTGCAGTGCTCGAAGGCGGTGAGCTCAACGAATACTTTCGGGATTTACAAGATCATCTGAAACGTGTTGTTGATCGGATAGATACATTAGAGAGTGCACTCTCACAACTCATTCAGGTCAATCTTTCATTGGTGACGATTGATGAGTCAGAAATCACAAAACGACTTGCTGCTTGGGCGGGTATTTTTGGCTTGGCAACTTCATTTGCAGGAATTTGGGGCATGAATTTTGAAATGATGCCTGAATTACAGTGGCAACTTGGCTATCCACTGGCGCTGACGGTTATTTTTGGCGGTTGCTATTTCTTATACCGTCGCTTTAAAGCGATTAAATGGTTGTAAACAAGCGTTTCAGGAATATTTAATCTACAAGATTAAATATTCCGAATGGAGTTCGGATTTAGTTCCCACGTAGACGGAGTTGGCACACCTAACTAACTATCTGCGGAAATAGTTGTGGCTACTCGGCGAGTAATTTTTGGTTGCTTGGCTCCCACATGATATTGGTAGCGCTCTTCTTGGAGATTAAGGTCATTTGTTGTGAAGCGGTCAAATCGACGTAAATAATCTGCCCAAGTTTCGAATACAAAATTTTCTACCATCATGCCCTCTTTTTCAGCATCCTCAAATAAACTCCAAGACATTGCCCCTTGACGCAGACGCGCATCTCGAGAGCGTTGCATGATTTTTTTAAAGGCTTCAATATGTTTAACAGGGATTTTATACTCGACGGATATCAGAACTGGGCCGATATGGGGATCAATATCACGATCGGGAATGGGATGTTCCAAAGGGCAAACAGGAGTTAAATCCTCCTCAGTACCCCCTTCAAGTTTTAAATGCTTGGTCATCAATACAGCGATAATGCCAAATAAAGAGCCGCAGATCACACTAATCGTCACATTGGTATAACTTGTGAGAACCCCCCAAACGGCTGCGCCGATCGCGCTCCCGCCCATGAGTGACATTTGAAAGATCGACATTCCTCTTGCTCTGATCCAACTTGGGAGAGCGAGTTGCGCTGAAATTGATAACGAGTTTGCAGTCAAAATCCAAAAGCCACCACTGAGTATCATCATGATGGCAGCAAGCCATAAAGAAGGCGCTAGTACGACACCAATGGAAGTGAGTGCCTGCAAAATTTGGCTCTGTGTCACGAGTTGATTGCGATCAAAGCGATTACGTAAGCGAGGTAATTGTGATGCAGCCAAAATAGCACCAAGACCTAAGCATGAAAGCATAATCGTAAAAGTTTTTGCATCGCCACTGAAATGATCTTTAGCAATCACAGGTAAGAGTGCCATTAAGGCTGATGATTGCACAAAGAAAATAAAGACACGTAACAGAACAGCGCGCATCCGAGCTGAAGATTTAGAAAACTGGATGCCGACACGAATAGCACCTAAGAAGCGCTCACCTGGCAAAGTGGAAACATTGGACGTATATTTCCAGCGCCAAATGAGAATTGTGCAGCCTAAGGACAGCACCATGTTGAGGGCAAAAACATATTCTGTACCAGCACTAGCAATTAAAAAGCCTGCAATCAATGGGCCGATGATTCTAGAGGCGTTCATGGCTACGCCGTTCAGTGCTAAGGCTGAAGGTAATTGTTCACGGATTACAAGATCGGGGACAATCGCTGCAAATACGGGCCAGCGCATCGCAAGACCAATGCCATTGGTAAAAGTTAAAAATAGTAATAAAGGGGCATTGAGCGAGTTAGTGAAAGTCATAAAACATAGGACTGCGGCATTTAGAGCAATCCAGATTTGGGTAGCTATAAAATATTTTTTCCGGTTCAGAATATCGGCAAATGCGCCACTAGGCAAGCCTAATAAAAATACTGGTAGGTTAGAAGCGGTTTGAACTAAAGCAATGAGGGTGGGTGATGCGGATAAGCTGGTCATCATCCAAGACGCTGCGACATCATTCATCCACATACAAATATTGGAGGTCAACCAAGTAAGCCACAGCAATGCAAATACCCTATTTTTTAAGGGCGCCCACCAGATTTCTTCTTTAGAAATGGCTGCAGAAAAAGATTTTGATGACATAGAATCCCTATTTTACTTCTGAAGCGAAAACTTACTCATATTGATAGTGCAGGCTAAAGTCATCAACTAGACTAAATTGAAAGACACACTGTCAAATTGAGTAGAATGCATCCATATTAACTCCAATCATGCCATGAAACCGCAAGACATCACCTCATTGAGTGCTACGCAATTATCGCAATTGATTCATCAGCGACAAATCTCCTGCGAAGAAGTCATGCGCGCTTACTTAGATCAAATCCAAAAACTGAATCATCAGGTCAATGCGATTGTGTCCTTACAAGATGAGGCCAAGTTGATCATGCAAGCCCAAGAAAAAGATCAAGCATTTCATCACACGCCCAACAAAGGTTTTTTATATGGATTTCCGCTCGCACCGAAAGATTTAGCTGGCACTAGAGGCATACCTACGACGATGGGTTCACCTATATTTAAAAATAATCTCCATGCACAAGATTCTGTCGTTGTTCAAAGGATGCGCCATGCGGGAGGTATTTTAATTGGTAAAACCAATGTGCCAGAATTTGGATTAGGATCGCATACTTATAACACTGTGTTTGGTAGAACCCTTAATAGCTACGATGTAACTAAGTCGGCAGGGGGCAGTAGTGGCGGTGCAGCAGTTGCACTAGCATTACAGATGTTACCGATTGCAGATGGGAGTGATTTTGGAGGTTCTTTACGTAATCCAAGTGCTTGGAATAATGTTTACGGATTACGTCCATCGCAGGGTCGCGTTCCATCTGGTAATGGTCAAGAGGTATATTACGACCAACTGCCAACGGACGGCCCGATGGCTAGAAATATTTCTGATTTAGCGATGATGTTAGCTATTCAAGCGGGGCATGACGCACGTTACCCACTCAGCTTGCAAGCATCACCGGATATCTTTAAGGAAGATTTATTTGCATCAATGCAGGGTAAAAAAGTAGGCTGGTTAGGTGATTTTGATGGTTACTTACCGATGGATGAAGGTTTACTCGAGAAGACTCAAAAGAGCCTGACTTATTTTTCAGCGATGGGTTGTGAAGTTGAGTTTGTCACGCCACAATTTGACATGTCAGAACTATGGCGCGCTTGGTTGGTTCTCAGAGCATTTGTGACGGGAAGTAAGCTATTACCCTTGTATCAGAATCCGGCACAACGAGATTTGCTCAAGCCAGAGGCTATTTGGGAAATCGAGCAGTCACAGGCATTATCGGCAAACGCGGTATATAACGCATCGGTTACACGCACTGCCTGGACCAAAGAATTAAACCGATTACTTACAATCTATGACGTATTAGTTTTACCCAGTGCACAGGTATTTGCATTTGATGCCAACATGGATTGGCCTAAGAAGATTGCAGGGCAAACGATGGATACCTATCACCGCTGGATGGAGGTTGTCATTGGACCAACGCTTGCGGGATTGCCAGTATTAGCTGTCCCTTCAGGCATGGAGAACGGGATGCCCTTTGGTATCCAGCTGATTGGCAAGCCACAGGGTGAGTTTGCCCTATTGCAGATGGGTTATGCATGGGAGCAAAGCACTCCCTTTGCACAAATGAAGCCTTCGCTTTTACAGTGATCGACCGTAGCGCAATAAAATAAAGCTGATCAGCAACATCAGTACTGTAGCGGCAATCGCTAATGATGCATGAATCCCAATCACTCCACCGACAATACCTACTGTGATTCCTGAGCCAGCTCGCATCCCTAAGGATGACATATTGTAAAGACCAATGACGCGCCCACGGATTTCGGTAGGGGCATTGAGTTGCACAATGCTTTGCGCCATGGAGTTGAAAGATAACTCAAAAAATCCACACATCAAAAGAAGGGCAATCGCAAAGTAATAATTTTGATTGAGGGCAAAGGTCACCAAAATAAAACACCAACAAATTGCTAGAATCAGTGCAGTTCTTGGATTCGGTTTTAAAAAGTTTCGGCTCTCTAAAATAATCCCCGCAAGTAATGCACCAGCTGCATCGGCACTTAATAAAAGACTATACAAAAGCCCGGGATTACCATGGCCGAGATCATGTGCAAAGCCTGGCATTTGCGCTTGATAGCCATTGCCAACAAAAAAGGAAGCGGCTCCTGCCAGCAGGATCATCGAAACAATCACATTCTTTCCAGAAACATCCCGAATGGTTTGGACAATATCTTGAAAACCCTTCACGGCTCTTTTTACGGGGGCTTCACCGACCCGAAATGCTGGACCATAGGGGGCTTTGATTAACCATAGAATCGTTGGCAAATATAAAAAAGTATTAATGATCAATCCATATTTAGGTCCTACAGAGACCATCAGGCCCGCCCCTACAGCAGGGCCAATGAGAAGCCCCAGATAACGGGCAGTTGCTAAGATGCGAACCGCACTAGGTAAAACGGAATGATCCACAATGTCATACAACAAGATTTGTGAGATCGTCATCCATAAAACACCGGCAAAACCATGCAACACTAATAAAACCATGGCGTGCCACATCTCTACAGTTTCGGTGATGAAGAGATAGGCCCAGGCTAAGGAGCAGAACATAAACAAAGCAATACCAATCTGAATCAATCTACGAGGATCAAATCTATCTGCAAGTGCTCCGGCAGGAACAGAAAAAACTAAAAATGGTAACCAATGGGATAGAACGGCAAAGCCAGCAAGCTCGGGGGATTGGAATTTTTGATAGAGCACCCAATAGCTGATCACATGTTCAATATTATCAGCCATCATCGTCAGCATAAAAGTAACTACGAGAAACCGAAAGCCAACAAATTTAAAAGCTGCAAAAGCAGGCGTGGATGAATTTGACATGAAAATCCTCTAAAACGATATCTTAATGCTTTGAGGACCAATTTTTTGTAAATTCATGGGCGAGCACTAGAAATCGTTGTACTGCAATTTTTGAAGAGTTCTCACGGTAAGCAAGACTTAAGGGAACTGTTAATACTGAGTTTGGATGAAAAGTTTTATACACCACACTTTCTGGTTGGATTGCTTGCATCGATTTTGGAACGATGGCGATACCTAAACCAGAAGCCACAATATGTAATGCCCCCATAATGCGATAAACCACTTGAGCAGACTTTGGTTCAAAGCCATCCTTGGCGCATTCACTGATAAGGAGCTCTTTAATACCTGAGCCATTGACTTGTTGGTAGAAAATAAAATTTTCATCACGTAAATCTTTGAGGCTAAGAATCCCATTAGGAGTGGTGCTTAAAGGATGATGCATTGGAATAGCGATCACCATATCCTCTTTGAGCAATTCGATACTAGCGATCCCTGGATATGGCTTGACAGAAGATCGAGAAAAAGCGATATCAATTTTTTCTTGCGCCACTGCATGGATGAGATCGTGTGCCGCACCTTCTTCAATATCCAGTGAAATGAGCGGATATGTTTGTCGAAAAGTACGAACTAAATCTGGTGTCATTTGATGCATGGATGCAGAACTCGTAAAACCTAAGCGAATATTGCCTTCCTCACCTAATTCAAAACGCTGGACACGATGTATCGCTTGCTCGACACTCGCAAGGATAGCCTGAGCATCAGTTAAAAATACTCTGCCCGCGGGACTGAGATAAATACGGCGCGATTCGCGAATAAATAATTTAACCCCAAGTTCTTTTTCTAGAATTTGAATTTGCTGAGTTAAAGGCGGTTGTTGGATTCCTAATTGAGCAGCTGCACGTGTCATATGCTCTTCTTGTGCAACTGCAACAAAATACCGTAAATGCCTTAATTCCACAAAATTCCTTTTGATATCTTAAAAGTATTAATTTAGCATTTTTTAGATATTGGACAGGATTTTTAATATGAAATACATTTTCAAATATATAAAAAGGAAAAAAAATGGAAAAAAATACTGAAGTAGCCATTGTGGGTGGAGGCATTGCGGGACTGTTTTTAGCCATCAGTTTGCATCAGATTGGTATAAAAAGTCGGGTTTATGAATCAGTACTTGAGTTACAGCCTTTAGGTGCAGGCATTAATTTATTGCCGCATGCTGTTCGTGAGTTAGAGGAATTAGGTTTATTACCAGCTTTAGATCGCGTAGGAATTCGTACTAAAGATGCCTCTTATTACAATCAACATGGTCAATTGATCTACCGTGAAATCGTAGGTCAAGCAGCTGGATATCAATGGCCCCAGTTCTCGATTCATCGCGGTGATTTACAAATGCTTTTATTAGAAGCAGCCAAGGAGCGTCTTGGAGATGATGTGATTGCCACTAATCATAAATTTGTGGGCTATGAACAAGATGCAAATGGCGTCACATCACATTTCGAGAATCGTGACGGCGAACCTTTGCCTTCGGTCAGATCCTCTGTCATGATTGGCTGTGATGGAATTTATTCTATTTTGAGAGGATTGCTTTACCCCAATGAGGGCGATCCTATCTATTCTGGTTACACCATTTGGCGTGGAGTCACTCCTTTTGAGCCGTTTCTAAGTGGGGCTGATACCATCCGCGCTGGCTGGATGCCGGTTGGAAAAATTATGATTTATCCAATTCGCAACAATATTGATGATGAAGGTAATCAATTGAT
>JBBAKF010000035.1:0-22509 GCA_040403635.1 Polynucleobacter sp. | reverse complement strand
GGATCTAGGGGAAATCCAAGCGTTAACTCATCAAACTTCCCTACAGAAAATTCGCTACCCCATTGTGGCAAAACATCAGTTTTTCCTAAAGCTAAATTGAGAACATCATTTCGCTTTGGTGGATCGCTTGCGCATGCCAGTAACAACCCACTAGCCACAAGCGCTACGATGATGCCTTTGTAATCCCTCATCATCCTTAAGGTAACTTAAATACCAGATTATTGATTTTGGCATGCAAGCGAATGACCAACATCCGCACGATATGTAATGGCTTAAGATGTTCAGTGTAAATCCCTGCTATACCACGTGCCCCCATAGGCATCATTGGTATAGGTTCCCCATCCATTTCAATTGGGGTAATCTTTACTCCATACTTGAGAGGTAAGGGAGCATGTAACATTTCTGCAGGTGCAGTTGGTACTGTTCCCGATTGCGCGATTTGCCCCTGACTAGAGGCCCACACAATAGATTCTACCTTACCATAAATGATTTTTCCAGGAACCGCTTTTAGCGTAAATTCAACAGGATTACCAGGCTCTACATGACGTAATTCATTTTGATCAAAAAAGGCAATCACACGCTGATCATTCCACACAAAGCTCATTAAAGGACGGAGAGGCATTGAAACAGCATAGTTTCCTGGTCGTATGGTGACTGCTGTAGGATAGCCGTCTGCGGGGGCTCGCACAATGCATGAGTCTAAATCGTATTGTGCACTTTCTAGCTGAGCCTTGATTTGTGCAACAGTGGCATTATCTTCACCAACCACAGCATTCAGTTTTAACTGTGCAGTAGTCTCAGATGCTCTTGATGCGTCATAAGCACTTTTGGCTTTTTGCACTTCAGCTTGGTAATACTCCACATCATAACGATTACCTGCACCCGTGCGATTTAACTCTGTCGATTCTGCTAAGCGCTTTTTCATAAGATCTAAGTGTGCTTGGGCAGCGGAAGTGTTCGCCTTTGCAGCGTCAAAGCTTTGTTTTAAGGTCTTTGATGTGGCTTGCGTATCTGCAAGTTGCGCTTGAAGTTGCTTCACTTTCAAGCGGTATGGGGTGTCGTCGATTTCAATCAAGACATCCCCTTTTTTGACTAAAGTATTACCCTCCACGGCAACTTTGGTCACAGTACCTTGTACTCTAGGAACCACTTCCGTCACAAAGTTGATGACACGAACATCTTCTGATCCTGGTGTAATTACGTTGACTGTAAACACAATACTGGCTAGCAATAATACTCCGCCAATGACTGATCCAATTTGGGACTTAATGTTCCAGGGTAACCACTTCTTTTTAATGAAGACGAACCATATGATTGCAGCATAACCACCGAGTATGAGCTCTAACATTTATTAAGACCCCACCACTTGATTGGAATTTTGACCTAAAACTCTTTGTCTCTTTTCTTCTAATCCACTGAGTTTTTCTTTGAGATTGGTAATTTCATCATCAACTACGGCAAGGGTCAATGGTTTGCCTGCATGATCACTTTCTGGATCTGAATAATACTCATCAGACTTATCTGTTCCGTAAGCCATCTTATGTAGTACCGGCTTAGAATATGCCAAGATCCATGCTAAAGGCCATAAAATTCCTCCAAAGATAATAGACATAATACATATGACTTGAATCAATTTTGTTTGGGGATGATGTACTTTTTCTGCATATAGCTCAGGCAGAATATGTATTTTCCAAAAAATGTATATGACCGCAAATGGGACCACCAAAATAACTACCCATACTAAATAATCAGCAAGGATTTGCTCAAAGTGTCTAGTAGCTCCAGAGGCATATGCGCTAAATGGCAAACATAGGAGCAGAAAGGCTAAATAATGTTTTAGTTTTGTCATAAGAAAATAATATACATGATTTTAGTTACTAGATAGTAAACATAAAAAAAGACACCCAAAGGTGTCTTTTTTGTGATTACTTCAACAACTTACATCATGCCGCCCATGCCACCCATACCGCCCATATCACCCATACCACCAGGCATTGAAGGAGCATCATCTTTAGCTGATTCGCAAATTGCGCAATCAGTTGTCAAGAGTAATCCAGCAACCGATGCAGCATTCACTAAAGCTGTTTTGGTTACTTTAGCTGGATCAATAACACCTTGCTCAACTAAATCACCATATTCGCCCGTTGCAGCGTTGTAACCATAATTACCTGTACCTGAGGCTACTTGGTTAATGACAACACTTGCCTCGTCACCAGCATTTGTAACGATGACGCGTAATGGCTCTTCCATAGCGCGTAATACGATACCAATACCTGCATTTTGGTCAGCGTTATCACCTTTAAGATTAAGAATTGCTTGTTTTGCTCTCACAAGTGCTACGCCACCGCCAGGTACGATACCTTCTTCTACTGCTGCACGTGTTGCATGTAAAGCATCATCCACACGGGCTTTTTTCTCTTTCATTTCTATTTCTGTAGCAGCACCAACACGAATCACTGCAACACCGCCTGCTAACTTAGCAACGCGCTCTTGGAGTTTTTCACGGTCGTAGTCGCTAGTCGCTTCTTCGATTTGTGCACGGATCAACTTTACACGCGTTTCGATTTGCTTTTCATCACCAGCACCATCAATGATGGTGGTGTTTTCTTTACCAATCTCTACACGCTTAGCTTGACCTAAATCTTCAAGAGTAACTTTCTCAAGAGTTAAACCCACTTCTTCAGCAATTACTTGTCCTTTAGTCAATACTGCAATGTCTTCCAACATGGCTTTGCGACGATCACCAAAGCCAGGTGCCTTAACAGCACAAGTTTTGAGGATTCCACGGATGTTATTCACTACTAAAGTTGCTAAGGCTTCGCCTTCAACATCTTCAGCAATAATCAATAAGGGACGACCTGATTTCGCTACTTGCTCGAGTACTGGCAGTAAATCACGGATGTTGCTGATCTTCTTATCAAACAATAAGATGAATGGATTTTCAAGAATAACAACCTGTTTTTCTGGATTGTTAATGAAGTATGGTGATAAATATCCACGATCAAACTGCATACCTTCAACAACATCTAATTCATCTGCAAGTGACTTACCATCTTCTACAGTGATAACGCCTTCTTTACCAACGCGCTCCATAGCTTCAGCAATACGATCACCAATACTGCTATCAGAGTTCGCTGAAATTGAACCAACTTGAGCGATTTCTTTTGTTGTTGTGCATGGCTTGCTGAGTTTTGAAATCTCTGCTAAAGCAGCTGTTACAGCCTTATCAATACCGCGCTTAAGATCCATTGGGTTATGGCCAGCAACAACGTATTTCATGCCTTCACGGACGATTGATTGTGCAAGAACTGTTGCTGTTGTTGTACCGTCACCAGCGTCATCGGCTGTTTTAGATGCAACTTCTTTAACCATTTGAGCGCCCATATTTTGGAGCTTGTCTTTGAGTTCGATTTCTTTAGCAACTGACACACCATCTTTAGTAACCATTGGACCACCGAAAGAACGCTCTAAAACTACGTTACGACCTTTTGGTCCTAAAGTAACTTTAACTGCGTTAGCTAAAATATTGACGCCCTCGACCATGCGAGCACGTGCTGAATCTCCGAATACTACATCTTTTGCTGCCATGTTAATTCCTTTCTACTGAATATGTTGCTTATTTTTGAACAACGGCCATGATGTCTTCTTCACGCATTACGAGAAGTTCATCACCTTCTACTTTGACTGTTTGACCAGCGTACTTACCAAATAAAACGCGATCACCAACTTTAAGGTCAACTGCTATATGTTTACCTTGGTCATCTCTTTTACCTGGACCAACTGCTAATACTTCACCTTGATCTGGTTTTTCTGCTGCATTGTCTGGAATAACAATTCCTGAAGCAGTTTTTGTTTCGTTATCTAAACGTTTGATGATCACACGATCATGCAAAGGACGTAAGTTCATGCATTCTCCTCAATTAAAAAAATAAATCATATCTAAACTTTTCAGCCTTAGTAGAAAATGTTAGCACTCCACCTAGACGACTGCTAATAAATTATAAGGAAGGTTTATGAACTTTGCAAGCATGACCAAACAAATTCGATTTTCGCCTTGTAAAAATAGATAAGTCACTGAATTTATTAAAGAAATAATAATGTTTACTATTTTTTATTTACGCACATTCAAAGCATTTAGAATTTATGTATTGCACAACTAGAAAGATCACATGACAAACGGTTACGCTATTCATGAACGCACCCTACCCCTTTCTGAGGAAATAGTTGCACTATCCGGTATCCCCAGTTCAATTCTAAGCGACAGCCTTGGTCGCAATTTAGTGGCAAAACAAATATTACCTATTCACAAAAAACTCATTTCAGTATGTGCAAACGCCTTTACCGTAGAGGTTCGCTCTGGAGATAACCTCATGATCCACAAAGCCCTACAAATGATAAAACCTGGAGATGCTCTTGTAATCGCAGGGGACGGCGAAATAGATCGTGCGTTGTTTGGTGAAATCTTAATGACTATTGCTAAAAAAAGAGGTGCTGTTGCTGCAATTGTTGATGGGGCGGTAAGAGATATAGACGCATTTGAACGTGAGTTATTCCCTTGCTGGGCTAGAGGTGTTTCATTACGAGGTCCATTTAAAGATGGCCCAGGAACAATTAATCAACCCATCACGATTGGCGGCATGGAGGTTCATCCTGGCGATATTATCGTGGCAGATATCGATGGTGTTATGGCAATTCCAAGAAACTTGGCTCAAGACGCCATTAGACTTGGCAAAGAAAAACAACTCCAAGAAGAAAAAATGATTGCTGCGATACTAAGTGATCAATACGATGATTCTTGGGTTGATAAAACTTTAAAAGAAAAAGGTGCTCTTTAAAGCACATTTTTCTTTTTGACTCCATTGCATTGATTAAGTTGATGCGCTCATCCACAAAGCATAGATGATGACAACTAATTGAACCAAGTTAATCACAACACTTAATCCGTGCAAATAAGCAAAACGTGATTTAAGTCCCTGATCTTTTGCTTGATTAATTCTAGGTGTCAATACCCATAATGAAAAAGCAAAAAGAATAGCGCAAGAGTATGCGGTGTAGGCGAGGATAACTTGAGAGCTCAATACACCAGCTACTAAGCAAAGTACCCCCAAAATAAAATAATATTTGGGGAAAAAATTCCTGACATAAGCGCTAGACCATTCTGTTGGCAGTACCTTAAAAACAGTAGGCGCTACTGCTATCGTAAAAAACACCATAATTCCTAATACGGCAGCAAGAATATATTGACTCACGAAATACTCCTTCAAATGAATAAAACATCATCATACGGAATTACAAAAGCCTTTGTTGTGTGAAGGTTTATTTTAAGAAATTACCTACTCTATTTTCAGCAAGCACCTCTTTTATTGATCTATGGTTCTGAACTAGACTCAAGAGACACTAGTCAACTAGATTCAAGGAGCATATGAAAGAAGATCAAAATATTTATCAAAACTTAAAATCATGGTTAACCAAACAAATAAATGTTGAGCAACCGCAAATTAAGCAACAACAATTTGAGGATCAACAGATATATCTTGATCCCATTTTTGATAGCCAAAACCAAAAATTTATTGGCACAATTTGTAATCAATTAAACCAATCCAATGAAATAAATTATTTACACGACTTTAAAAATACCCTTGAGGATATTGCTTATTGGTACTGTCACGGAAGAGCTATATTAAGCTTACTACCTCTTCCAGTCACATTTTTAAATCAAGCGGAATTTTTGAGGATTTATGAAAATAGTATTATTGCCTCTCAACTCCCAGTGGGCCTCATACGAGTCCCACTAATTGCTTATAAAAATCAAAATATAAAATCTTATGAAGCTCCACTAAATCAACTGCAACGATTAGGTTTAATTTTCGAGCTTAAAAATTTCTCAGGAAGTCAGTCTGAGCTCTCTTGGCTAAACACCCAAATGTTTCAGGGCATTCATATTGCCACAGGTCTTCTTAGAGCAGCTATGTCAACATCACTATCTCGTGAAATTTTCAATGATCTATTGATCACTTGCAAGAGTCAAAATCACCATACTTATGGCGAGGGAATTTCTTTAGTTCATGATTTCAACTTTGCAAAAGATAATCATGTTCAATATTGCTATGGACCTCTCATGATGCCGACTGTCTCAAAACATCAACTACTAAAAATTACGACGAGTCAATTGAGTGCGTCCTTAAACATCACCCCCATCAAGCATAATCAATATGGGGATTAGCCATGCTCACAAAAGTTTTACTTGTCGACGACCATCCAGCAATGTTGCTTGCTCTTCGAACTTTGTTTAATCAACAAGTGCATTTTGACATTTTGGGCTTTGCACATGATGGCGAATCTTGTCTTAGCCTAGCTAAAAATCTAGACCCTCACATGATTGTTCTTGATTTGGATCTGCCTGATACTGATGCCTTTGATTTGATTGCGAAATTAAAAAAAATAAGCAAGGATCTAAAAATACTGATTCTTTCAAGTCATGATGAAAAGGTCTATGGCCATCGTGTTCGCCTACTCGGCGCACAGGGCTTTGTTAACAAATCCGCCTCAGGAAAAATTATTGTGACAGCGGCAATTGCTGTATCTCAAGGCTATTCGTTTTATACCGCGAATACAACTGCAATGCCCAACACAACTGATCAGGAAAAATTAGGCCGCATCTCCGATAGAGAGTTCCAAGTTCTTAAATTTCTTGGGAGAGGGTTTAGCAATTCTGATATCTCCGAACAACTTCATATTAGTAATAAGACAGTTGCCACTTACAAGAGTCGACTTTATGAAAAATTAGGTGTCAACAACATAGCAGACCTGATTGCCTTTTGTAAAGAAAATAAAGTGTGTGACTAAATGAATACTTTTTTAAAGCAAATCATATCTTTAATAACAGTAGCTACTATATTTATAGTGGCTACAAGCATTTATATGTATCTCATTCCGGACAGAGGCTTTACGTTTTTCGTCCATCCAAAGTGGGCCTCTTGGTTATTAGGTATCTTGTTATTTTTATTTTGTTTTGTGGTTTTCTTGTGTGTTCAATTTTGTAAAACTTACCGTTCCTATTTAAGTTCTCAAGAAAATATCTGCTCCATGGCGCAGATGCATCAAAATTCTCGCGAATTAAGTTCTGCCAAGTCAAATTTCTTAGCCACAATTAGCCATGAGGTTAGGAATCCTTTACAAGCAATTCTAGGAACTCATGAATTACTGATTAAAGATAACACTCTCAGTAGGCAAAGTAAGGTCTTAATACAAGGTGCCTACAATACCTCCAAATCAATCGTAGAAATGCTCAATCAAGTACTAGACTTAAGTAAAATCGAGTCGGGAAAAATTATGCTTATTCAAGAACCCACGTCTTTGCGAGAGCTTTTAATTCAACTCACGCAATCTTTTCAAGGTCTTTGTAATAAACGTTCGAACGTCTTAAAGATTCATTTTGACGGCGTCATTGCTCCAAGTCTTTTAATAGACAGTACACGCCTTAAGCAAATACTAGCTAACTTGCTAAGCAACTCTATCAAGTTTACGCATCATGGCCTGATTTATCTGACCGTTACCGTTCTCAATGATACTCATGCGGAACAATTGATTCAGTTTCAGGTTATTGATACCGGTTGTGGTATTCCAGAGGAAGATCTTGAGCGCATCATAGAGCCTTATCAGCGATCGGAGGATAGTCATCATCAAGCAGTTCCAGGAACTGGATTAGGTTTATCTATTACTACTGCCATTCTGCGCTCCATGGATAGTCATCTAAGTATTGATAGCAACCCAAATTTAGGTACCTCGGCAGGGTTTCGTTTACGCCTCAAAAGATCATCTTCTTTACCGTTATCCCATTATCAAGAAGTCATCAAAACCAAGATTGATATTCATGAAAATTATTTCTCTGGAAAGACAGCGCTTATTGTTGATGACTATCCCGCTTGTAGAGAAATTATTAGTCGTCAATTAAGCTACTTTGGTTTTCGCTGTTTTCAAGCAGAGCATGCGCAAGCCGGTCTTATCATGATGGGTCAACAATCTATTGATCTAATTATTACTGATGAGTTTATGCCCGAAATTACTGGTCGACAATTTGCCTCACAAATCAATGCACAATACCCATTAGCAAAAATCATAATTCTGACCGGTGATACGCAATTTGTTGGCAAACTCGAGGCTGAGGAACTTAATATCATCAGTGCTTGCATGATTAAACCCATCGAACTTCCTGATTTTTTTCAATCTCTAGTCAAAATTTTTACTGCCGATCGAGTGCGTTGGGACTTTAACCGTTTATTAGATTTTGCAAATCACAATGAGGAAGCTGCAAAATCGATCTTACAGTCTATTCTTAAAACGCAAAAAGATCTTGCGCAAGAACTGCATTTGCAACTTCATCACACCGATTTATCGATCTTGACTCCTCTGTGCCATAAAATTCTCGGGGGGGCTAAATTGATCAATGCGCAGTTTTTAATTAATCACTGCCAAACTTTACAAAAATCTGAAAAAGAATTTGGCCAAGATCTAGTAAATCTTATTTATCAAGAAATTTTAGTTTTAAATAAACAAATGCAAGATTTTCTACAACTCAAAAATTCATATATGATTTAAGCTATCAAAAAACATCAAGGAGACGCGTGTGTCAAAAAAAATAATGCTCATTACTGGGGCGAGTAGAGGAATCGGTGCGGAAATAGCAAAATTAGCTGCAGCACAAAATTATTATGTCGTCGTTAATTACACGCATAGTAAAGACGCGTCTGATCAGCTTGTAGCCAATATTCAAGCGAGTGGCGGCGCAGCTATTGCAATTCAAGCAGACTGTTCTAAAGAGTCTGAAATAGAACGCTTATTTAAAGAGGTAGATCAGATAGGTACCTTAGATTGCTTAGTTGCCAACGCTGGCATCATTGGTGGAAAAAACCCGATTTCACAAACCACTGAAAAACAGTTAAAAGAATTGTTTGATATTAATGTGATTGGACTGATTATTTGTGTCAGAGAGGCTGTTAAAAGAATGTCTACCGACCATGGCGGTCATGGTGGAAAAATTATCCTGATGTCATCAGTGGCTGCTAGAACTGGCGGTATTGCCGAAGAAATTCATTATGCTTCGTCTAAAGCAGCAGTTGATGGGTTTTGCTTAGGGCTTGCCAAAGAAGTAGGTAACGTGGGTATTCGCGTAAATGCTGTGCGCCCTGGCCTAATAGGCACCTCTATCCACGACGTTCATGGTGGTATGGAAGTTATTCAAAAATGGGCGGCAGGAGTTCCACTGGGTCGTGTAGGCTTACCCGAGGAGGTTGCTCAAACCGTTTTATGGCTTTGCTCCGATCACTCAAGCTACGTGCACGGCGCCTTAATAGATGTCTCTGGCGGTCGTTAAAAAGTGCCTGGATAAAGGATGCTACGCTCAACTTGACGTACATCCTTTAAACCACAAAATGCCATCGTTAAGTCGAGTTCCTTTGCAATAATTTCTAAAGATTTTGTCACGCCCGCTTGTCCCATAGCGCCTAGGCCATAAATATAGGATCTACCTATCATAGTACCCGTCGCACCTAGTGCTAATGCTTTAATCACATCTTGACCCGACCTAATCCCACTATCTAACCAAATCTCGATTTGCGAACCAACAGCTTCAACGATAGCGGGTAAAGCTTCAATAGTGGCCGGAGCACCATCGAGTTGTCTACCACCATGATTAGATACAATAATTGCATCAACACCAACAGCAACAGCAAGTTTGGCATCCTCAGGGTCTAAAATTCCCTTCAAAATTAATTTACCACCCCACTGCTTTTTAATCTGCGCAACTTCTTCCCAATCTAATGTTGGGTCAAATTGACTAGCAGTCCAAGCACTGAGTGAACTCATATCATCGACGCCCTCTACATGACCCACAATGTTTCCAAACTGGCGATTTTTGGTTTGTAACATTCCAAGACACCAGCGTGGTTTCATGCATAAATTGATTAAATTTTTCAATGTAGGCTTTGGAGGTGCAGATAAGCCATTTTTGATATCCTTATGTCTTTGTCCAAGTATCTGCAGATCTAGAGTAACTACTAATGCAGAACATTTTGCAGCTCTCGCTCTTTCAATCAAACTACTGACAAACTTTTTATCCCGCATCACATATAGCTGAAACCAAAATGGATGATTTGTGTGCTTAGCGATTTCTTCCATGGAACAAATGCTCATAGTTGATAAGCAATACGGCACACCAAAATCTTTAGCTGCTCTCGCCGCTAAGATCTCTCCATCTGGATATTGCATACCCGTCAGGCCAACTGGGGATAAAGCAACTGGCATAGCAACCGGCTGACCAAGCATTGTCGAGGCAATACTGCGATGATCCACATTGACCGCGACACGTTGTCTAAACTTAATTTTAGAGAATTCAGATTCGTTGGATCGATATGTACCCTCAGTCCATGAGCCAGAATCAGCGTAATCATAAAACATTCTTGGTGCACGTTTTTCGTGCAGGACTCTCAGATCTTCTATATTTGTTATAACTGTCAAGATAGCTCCTTTAATGGTGCTTCCTATTGAAGCACTCTTTTGGGAATTTTAACAAGAAATCAGAAAGAAAGACCCTTGCATTAGCAGAGTATGATGTCAATCGATTATTTGATTCACTTGGTCTTTAAATGCTTTACCTGGAGTAAATCGCACGACGACAGAAGATCCTATTTCGATGACCTCACCTGTTTTAGGATTTCTTCCCGATCTTGCACTGCGAGTTTTTGCTGAAAAAGTTCCAAAGCCTGATAGTTGAACTGTTTCATGATTGGTGAGTTGCATTTCAATAATCTTTAAAAAGGCCGCGAGTACTTCCTCTCCTTTGGATTTAGAAACATCAGCTCCCAATGCTATTGCCTCAGAAAGTTCACTCTTATTCATCATGTCCCCAATGGATTTTTATTTATGTCTTCATGCTATCAAACTTTTCATAAGGACTCAAAGAAATTTTCATTAATTTTGCTCCTAATGATTCATGAGGTTTCGTAAAAGTGCCTTAAACTAGGTTGCTTTGTCTTCATAATTGCTAAATATCTTGATTTATTGGATGCATATTTTTTATCGTAGTTTTTTTCTTCTCAGTATTTTATTGACGCCTCTTTTTGTGTGCGCTGATGAACTATTGCCTCAAAGCGTGAAAAAAGCATTACTTAGTTCCAAAATCCCAGACAGTTCTCTTGGGTTTCATGTTCGCCCAATTGGGAAGACACACTCACAGACATCGTCGTATGCTTGGAATAGTAATCTACCACTTAACCCTGCCTCCACCATGAAACTAGTGACCACAATCACAGCTCTAGATATCTTAGGCCCACAGTATCGGTGGAATACCAATCTCTATACCAATGGTGTTATTGATCAAGGCGTCCTTTACGGCAATTTAATTTGGCAAGGTTTTGGTGACCCTAAATTAGTGCCTGAACAGTTATCGCAGATAGTCAATTATTTACGCCAATCTGGCATTCAAGAAATTCAAGGTAATTTAGTTTTTGATCGCACGATTTATTCCAGTAGTGTGCGTCAGTCAGCCCCTCTAGATGGTGAATCCAATAGAACCTATAACGTTGTCCCTGACCCCCTCCTATATTCTTTTCAGACCCTTTCTTTTCGGATTTCTAATCAAGGTGGGCAGGCCGATATATCTTATACACCGCGTTTAGCTGGTCTAAAAGTTATTAATCAATTACAAATAACGAAGGGGGCTTGTACAGACTGGACTAAATCTGTAAAAATATCTATTCGCAAAATTAATGATGACGAGAGGCAAGCTATTTTTGCCGGTCCTATTTCAGGTAATTGTCTTGATATCAATTGGAACTCTGTATTCATAGACGCTAATCAGTTTTTAAAACAGGGCATCTTAGCGGCTTGGGAGGATGCTGGAGGCATTTGGAAATCTAGCCCTCAGATCATTGAAGCAGAAGTTCCAGCGCAAGCTAAGCTTTTATATTCTCACCAAGGCACATTGCTTGCCGATGCTGTTAGGGACATTAATAAATATTCTAATAATGTAATGGCAAGACAATTAATGCTTACCATTGGAGTAGAAAAAGGCCTACGGCCAAGCTCAACAACCGATAGTGTTCGGCTTATTAAGGACTGGTTAAAAAAATCGAAATTAAACTTTCCAGAGCTTGTCATCGAAAATGGTTCTGGTTTATCTCATATAGAACGTATCTCGTCACAGAGTATGACCGCACTTTTAAACCACGCCATTTATTCAAAACATAATCAAGTATTTATCTCTTCCCTGCCTATTGCTGGTGTAGATGGCACAATGAAGAATCGCCTTTTAGATCGTTTAAAAAAATTATGGGCCACAATTCAGCACGAAGATACGTTTAGTCCCGATCTGAGCATACCTTCAGGCCTGCACAAAACAGGTGCCTATATGAAAACCGGTACTCTACAAACCGTCAGAGCAGTGAGTGGCTATGTGGTGAGTAAGTCCGGCAAAGTATATGCTGTTTCCTCTACGGTCAATCATGCTAATGCTAGCCTTGGAGGAACTTCAGTGAATGATGCTCTAATTAGTTGGGTGTTAGATGACTGCCCAAGTAATTAATGGGAGCCTGAACCATATACTGACCGAGATAGGCGATCATTAACGCCCACCCATTCGTTAGTATTGGGTAATTGATCAAAAATAATTGTTTGGTAATTTCCCTGATCAAGCTCTCTTAATAAACCGTAAATATTTTTTGCAACTTCAATCGCGTCTTGAGGTATGTGTAACCAATCAACGTTCTTGCCTTGCCATTGCTTTTTAAGAATATCAATGTCTAAAAAAGTAATGACTGCGATTTTTTCGCACCCAAAATCTTCTTCAATTAGGGTTGAAACTGCCTTACAGAGGAGTTGAGTATGTGGCGCATAATGCCCCAACATGCCTCCCGAATGACGTATCGATTGATCTTTTGTTTGTAAGTTAGATACCCCTAAAGTCTTACAAATGGCATCTTCAGTTAATACTCCCGGCCTTAAAATGACTGGTCCCATAGTATTAATCCGCGATAAATCAAGTATCGTAGACTCAATGCCAACCGTACATGGTCCACCATCTAAAATCATGAGTTCTGTTTCAGTTTCGACCGAACTAAACTCATCAAAAACGTGACCAGCTGTTGTTGGTGATATACGCCCAAAACGGTTTGCTGAGGGCGCAACAATCCCCCCTTGAAATGCTTGTAATATTTGAATTGTCCAAGGATGATTTGGCGCACGAATTCCGACAGTCTCTTGCCCTCCAGTAATCATGCTCGAGACTTGTTTGGATTTTTTTAAAATTAAAGTAAGTGGCCCCGGCCAATACGCCTTAGCTAAAATAATCGCCTCTTCAGGGACATCATCTGACCAATTGGCCAAGCTCTCCTCCCAAAAATTCTCTACAGCCTCGAGTTGCTTTGGAGGCGCAATATGCACAATTAGTGGATGGGTTTGTGGTCGATTTTTTAAATCGAAAATTTTTTGTATGGCTGATTCATCTTTGGCATTTGCAGCAAGGCCATAAACAGTTTCCGTAGGAATGGCTACTAAATAGCCTTTGCTTAGATGCTCAATTACTGTGTCTAGTTTGATTTCGCTAGGCGAAAAAATACGCGCACTCACTTATTGCCTTTTTGCAGTATGGATACCTAAAATCTCCATCGCTTTATTGGCGTGGGCCAACGCCTCATCAATTGTTGGTGCAATAAAATTGATATGCCCCATCTTACGCCCAATTTTTGGTTCAGACTTGCCATACAAATGTAGCTTCGCTGATGGCATTGTTAAAATCTCCGACCAAGGGGGTGTTTTTTGATGGTGTCCCGAGTTTTCAGTAAACCAAATATCCCCCAAAATGTTGAGCATCACCACAGGTGAGAGTAATCTTGAATTCCCCAGTGGCAACTGCGCTAGAGTTCTGACTTGCTGTTCAAATTGACTCGTTAAACAGGCATCTAAGGAATGGTGGCCAGAATTATGCGGTCTTGGCGCAACCTCATTGATGACTAGACTGCCATCTTGTAATACAAAAAACTCAATACATAACACCCCAACATACTCAAGTTTACGTATCAAAATATTAGCGGCCACTTGCATTTTTTCTTGTAAAGACGGATTTAAATCAGGAGCTGGCACAATACTTAAATGTAATATGCCCCCTTCATGCAAGTTTTGCGCAATCGGTAATAGATGCACTTCATCATCATGGCCCCTCGCAATAATGGCTGATAACTCAAATGCTAAATTTAATTTTTTCTCGAGCACACAAGGTACTCTCCCTAAAATTTCCCAGGCCTGCCTTAATTCCTGCGCATGATAAATCGTTTCTTGACCCTTGCCGTCATAGCCTAATTGTGCAGTTTTAAGTATCCCGGGGAAAAGTGATGCATCAATTTTTGTAAGATCACTTTCATTTTCAATCTTTGCATATGGCGCAGGGCCAATACCCATCTGCACTTCACTTGAGCGCAAAAATTCTTTTTCTTTTATTCGGTTTTGCGCAATTGAAACCGCAAAACTTTTCGGTGCCACAAAAACACCTTGTGCTATTAAATAATCAATCGTTTTTGCAGGGACATTTTCAAATTCAGTGCTAATAGCTGTGCATATCTTTGCCATTTGCAAAAGAGCTTTCTCGTCCTCATAGTTTGCCTGAATATGCTCTTGTGCAATCTGCCCTGCTGGACTATGGGGATCAGGATCTAAAACGCATACCTGAAATCCTAAGTCTTGAGCTGCTTGGACAAAAAATCTGCCAAGCTGCCCACCACCTAATATCCCTAAATAAGTGGCTGAATTGATTGGCCTTACCTGATTAATCATCTTCTTAGGGCAATGTCATCTGTTTGGCTTTAAGAGTTTGTGTTTCACGAAACGCCAATAACTTTTGTTGTAACTTTTCAGAATACATCGCTAAATTTGCAATGACATGCAAAGCTGCATTCGCCGCTCCAGCCTCCCCAATCGCAAATGTTGCCACAGGAATTCCTTTGGGCATTTGTACTATCGAAAGTAATGAATCTTCACCGCGCAAATATTTTGAGGGGACGGGAACTCCATAAATAGGAACCATCGTCTTTGCAGCAAGCATTCCAGGTAAATGTGCCGCCCCGCCGGCGCCAGCAATAATTGCTTTTAATCCCCTACTCTGTGCACTTTGCGCGTAATTAAACATGTCATCAGGCATGCGGTGTGCTGAGAGCACTTGTCTTTCATGGGGTATATCAAATTCGGTCAATATTTGAGCTGCAAATGACATCACATCCCAATCCGAGTTGGATCCCATGACAATGCCAACGATGGGTGACTGCGATTGACTACTTTCTTGATAACTCATTTGCTCTCCTACTGTAGGTATGCACGTTTACTTAGTAAGTATAGTTAATGCTTCTTGATACTTGGCTGCCGTTTGCTCGATAACCTCGCTTGGCAAGTGCGGTGCAGGTGCTTTTTTATTCCATGCCTTGCCATCAATCTTAACTGACTCTAACCAATCTCTCACAAATTGTTTATCAAAGGATGGCGGGTTTTGTCCAACCACATAGGAATTTGCAGGCCAAAAGCGAGAAGAGTCTGCAGTCAATATTTCATCCATCAAAACCATTTGACCTGAGTCATTCAATCCAAATTCAAATTTAGTATCCGCAATTAAGATTCCTTTACTCGCAGCAAATTGAGAAGCCTCTTCGTATAAGCGGATACTCAAATCTTTCATTTGCTGTGCATACGCTTGACCAATTCTAAGAATCACCTCTTCAAAAGAAATATTTTCATCATGATCTCCCACCGCTGCTTTTGCAGCCGGAGTAAATATTGGTGTATGCAACTGCTGAGCATTTTGCAGGCCACTGGGTAAAACAACGCCGCAAACGGCACCTGTATCTTGGTAATCTTTCCAGCCACTGCCAGACAAGTAACCCCGTACCACAGCTTCCACTAATATAGGCTTTAATCTTTTTACAACCATAGCGCGCCCAATAACTTGATTGACTTCATTGGGCTTGACAACAGATGCAGGATCAATTCCGGTGAGGTGATTGGGCACAATATGTTTTAAACGATCAAACCAAAAATTCGCCATTTGGTTGAGCACAATGCCTTTACCAGGGATAGGCTCTTGCATCACTACATCAAAGGCTGATAAGCGGTCAGTAGTTACCATGAGTAAATGTTGGTCATTTACAGCATAAATATCTCTAACCTTGCCTTTGGAAATCAAAGGCAAGGATTGAATGCTTGTTTCTAACAGCGCGTCTGTCATTACTTAACTAATTGAGCAAGCTCGCCTGATTGATATCGATCAGCCATTTTATCCAAACTCATTGGCTTAATTTTATAAGCCTGTCCTTCACAACCAAATGCCAAGAAACGCGCCTTACAAATCTGCTTAGCTGCTTCGCGCGCTGGCTTGAGATAGTCTCTCGGATCAAACTTTCCTGGGTTTTGATAAAAATATTGACGAATAGCCGCTGTCATCGCCAAACGAATATCGGTATCGATATTAATTTTACGTACGCCATTTTTGATACCTTCTTGAATTTCTTCGACAGGAACCCCATAAGTTTCTTTCATGTCACCGCCAAACTCTCGAATCATTTCCAAGAGCTCTTGGGGAACAGAGGAAGAGCCATGCATGACTAAATGTGTATTAGGGATACGTTGATGGATTTCACGAATCCGCTCTATCGCTAAAGTTTCTCCAGTAGGTTTCTTACTAAATTTGTATGCGCCATGACTTGTACCAATGGCAATAGCCAAAGCATCACATTGTGTTTGTCTGACAAAATCTGCTGCCTGCTCAACATCAGTCAATAACTGTTCACGAGTCATCGTACCTTCCGCGCCATGACCGTCTTCTTTGTCACCTTTCATGGTCTCTAAAGAGCCCAGAACGCCAAGTTCTGCCTCTACAGTGACGCCAATGGAGTGAGAAAATTTAACCACTTCCTGAGAAACAGCAACGTTATATTCATATGACGCAACAGACTTTCCATCGCCCATCAATGAACCATCCATCATCACACTAGTAAAACCGCTTTTGATAGCAGCCATACATATTGCAGGACTTTGACCATGATCTTGATGCATGACCACGGGAATGTCAGGATATGACTCGACCGCAGCTTCGATTAAATGCCTCAGAAATGCTTCTCCCGCATATTTTCTAGCACCTGCAGAAGCCTGCATGATCACCGGTGAGCCAACTTCATGAGCTGCCGACATGATCGCCTGGACCTGCTCTAAGTTATTGACATTAAATGCCGGTAAACCATACCCATGCTCAGCAGCATGATCCAATAACTGACGTAAAGAAACTAAAGACATATCTTCTCCAAAAATTTATTTTACTTTAATGATTTTAAGGGTATTCGTACCACCTGCTTGACCCATTGGCTCTCCAACAGTTAAAGCCACCATATCGCCAGATTGAATCACTCCCTGATTTAATAAGAACTCTTCAACTTCTCGAAGGGCAATTTCACGGTCGGTACTCAAATCAATCTGAATTGGGGTGACATTGCGGTACATTGTCATGGCGCGTTGCGTAGTAATACTTTTTGTCAGCGCAAAAATAGGAATGTGTATTTTGTGACGACTCATCCATAGCGCAGTTGATCCTGACTCCGTCAATGCTGCGATAGCTTTAACCTTTAAATGGTAAGCAGTAAATAAGGCTCCTAGCGCAATTGACTGGTCAATTCGTGTAAAAGTTTGGTCTAAGAAATCATCATCTAAAGTTACTGTTTCTGAGTTTTCAGCCGCGATACAAATTGCTGACATCTGTTCAACAACCTTCACCGGAAATTGACCTGAAGCTGTTTCTGCCGACAACATCACCGCATCGGTTCCGTCTAAAACTGCATTTGCCACATCGCTAACCTCTGCACGGGTTGGCATTGGGCTAGTAATCATTGACTCCATCATTTGGGTAGCCGTAATAACAAACTTGTCCGCTGCCGTTGCCAATCGAATCATCCGCTTTTGAAGTGCAGGCACTGCCGCGTTGCCAACTTCCACAGCGAGATCCCCACGCGCCACCATGATGCCATCAGATGCGGCAATAATACCTTCAAGCACGCCTTCTTCGATTGCTTCAGCGCGTTCTATTTTGGCAATTAAACGTACCTCTTGGCCCTTTTTAAGGCTATGGCTGTTAGCTAACTTTCTTGCCAAATGCATATCATCCGCATTTTTTGGAAAACTAATCGCAATATAATCAACACCCATATCAATGGCCGTTGCAAGATCTTCGATATCTTTATCTGTTAACGCCGGAGCCGTCAATCCTCCTCCAGCACGATTAATACCTTTATTGTTTGAAAGCTCTCCACCTGTCTCTACCAAAGTATGGACACAATTTCCAAGGATTTTCTCTACGCGCAAGACAATTAAGCCATCATTGAGCAGTAGTTGATCTCCTGGGATGAGGTCCTGCGGGAGGTTCTTGTAATCAAGCCCTACCTGCTGATCATTTCCTAAGGTGCAATCGGCGTCTAATAAGAATTTTTGGCCTTGCTCTAACTTAACTTTGCCATGCTCAAACTTACCCACCCGAATTTTAGGGCCCTGTAAATCGGCCATAATGGCGATCTCTTTGCCGACTTCTTTAGAAATTGCTCTGACTAGCTGAGCACGATCACGATGGTCCTGTGCAACCCCATGCGAGAAATTAAGTCTTACAACATCAACTCCAGCCAAAATGACCTCTTTTAAAACTTCAGGCTCAGTTGTTGCGGGCCCTAAGGTAGCGACAATCTTTGTGGCACGAGTCAGACTCATTCGGTAGCTCTTTCTTGAAGTATTGCAATTGCGGGTAATACTTTACCCTCTAAAAACTCTAAAAATGCACCACCGCCAGTTGATATATAACCAACTTGTTTTTCAATTCCATATTTAGCAATTGCTGCCAAAGTATCGCCACCGCCTGCAACAGAAAATCCAGGGCTATGTGCAATCGCGGCGGCTAACATTTTTGTACCTCCACCGAACTGATCAATTTCAAAAACCCCAACCGGTCCATTCCATAAAATGGTGCCCGCATTTGCAATCATACTTACGAGCTTAGCTGCTGTTTTAGGGCCAATATCAAGAATCATGTCGTCATCAGCAACATCGTTAACACTCACCTTGTTTGCACGTGCAAGAGGGGATAATTCATTAGCAACAATCACATCCTCGGGGATTGGTACTGATGCTCCCCGTTGGTGCATGATGTCCATAATTTCTTTGGCTTGATCAACTAAGTCAGGCTCTGCAAGCGATAAGCCAATAGGAAGACCCGCAGCGAGCATGAAGGTATTGGCAATCCCACCACCTACAATTAATTGATCTACTCGATCCGCAAGTGTGCGCAAAATACTCAGCTTTGTAGAAACTTTTGATCCAGCAACAATAGCGACAAGCGGTCTTTTGGGGTCATTCAATGCAAAAGATAGCGCATCTATTTCTGCTTCCATTAGAGGTCCTGCGCACGCAATTGGTGCAAATCTAGCCATACCATGAGTCGTGGCCTCAGCACGGTGAGCAGTGCCAAAAGCATCATTGACATAAACATCACAAAGTTTTGCCATTTTTTTGGATAACTCTTGGTCATCTTTCTTTTCGCCAACATTTCCACGGCAATTTTCAAGCAGTACTATTTCTCCAGGGTTGACCTGAAAGTCACCGGACACCCAGTCAGAGATCAGAGCAACTTTCCTACCTAAAAGATCCGCCAAACGGTCCGCGACAGGCGCTAATGAATCTGCAACTTGCAAATCCCCTTCCGTGGGTCTGCCCAAATGCGAAGTGACCATAACAGCTGCACCAGCATCCAAACACATTTGAATTGCAGGTATTGAGGCGGTTATACGTGTATCTTCTGTGATTTGTCCAAAAGCATCTTGTGGAACATTCAAATCCGCGCGAATAAATACTCTTTTTCCTGTAATACGATTTTGCGCTATTAAATCGGATAAACGATTGACTTTGAGCGTTGTGGAGTGAATCATGTGCGATTATTATTCAATGAAAAACAGCTGTTTGGATAAAAATTTATCATACAGGATAATTTTGACGAAAGATTGCAAAAACAGCACTTCACCAAAAAACACATGCAAAACTACAGGCTGTTTTACAATAGACAAACATCTTAAATGCGCTAGGGAAACAATAATGTCAATGTCTGATCGTGATGGTTTTATTTGGTTTAACGGTAAATTAGTCGATTGGCGTGATGCCAATATCCACGTTCTCACCCATAGCCTCCATTATGGAATGGCAGTTTTCGAGGGGGTCCGTGCTTATCAAACCGATCAAGGTCCTGCAATTTTTAGGCTTTATGAACATACCAAGCGATGGCTTAACTCTGCCAAAATTTTTCAAATGGAAATGCCTTACTCGCAACAAGAATTAATCGCTGCTCAATTAGAAGTTGTTAAAGCGAATAAGCTCGAATCATGCTATCTGCGTCCATTAGCTTGGATTGGTTCTGAAAAGCTAGGGATTTCACCCAAAGGTAATCAAATTTTAGTTTCTATTGCAGCGTGGCAATGGGGTGCTTATTTAGGAGAAGATGGCCTCAATAAGGGGATCCGTGTGAAAACATCCTCATTTAGTCGCCATCATGTCAATGTCTCTTTGGTCAGAGCTAAGGCTTCTGGCTATTACATCAACTCTATTTTAGCGAATCAAGAAGTGACTGCGCATGGCTACGATGAGGCGCTACTTTTAGATACTGATGGCTATGTTTCTGAGGGGTCTGGAGAAAATGTCTTTATCGTTCGTGATGGTGTTCTTTACACCCCAGATTTAGCTTCTTGCCTAGCGGGTATTACCCGGGATGCAATTATTAAAATTGCCCAAGATTTAAATATTGAAGTACGTGAAAAAAGAATTACTCGTGATGAGATGTATTGTGCTGATGAAGCATTTTTCACAGGTACTGCGGCAGAAGTTACTCCAATTCGTGAACTTGATGACCGCATCATTGGCAATGGTGGTAGAGGTCCTTTAACTGAAAAAATACAAAATGTATTTTTTGACATAGTAAAAGGTAAAAATGATAAGTATCGCTCTTGGCTTACTTACGTTAATTAATTATGACAACTACCCAAACACCTATTGAAATCGATACCAAAGATCTTCCCCTGCATTGCCCGCCGGGTGAGGGGAGAAACTGGGACTTACATCCCCGCGTTTTTTTAGATATTGCCCATACTGGTCATGCCAAATGCCCTTATTGTGGCGCTGAGTATCATTTAAAAGCTGGTGCTCAGATAGGGCATTAATACTCATGCCCAAAACGCTCATCATCGCCCCCAACTGGATTGGTGATGCTGTGATGACCGAACCTTTTATACGTAATCTTAGTCAATACAGTCAAGATCTCACGGTACTTGCTTCCCCTTGGGTAGCGCCTGTTTACCGCGCTATGCCTGCAATCAGTGAGGTCATCGAGGCAGATTTTTCTCACGGCAGAATTGAACTTTCTAAGCGACGCCAAATCGCAAAAGCACTTGCTCAAGAATCTTTTGATCAAGCCTTTGTCTTACCAAATAGCTGGAAATCGATCATCATTCCTGTTTTATCTAAAATTCCCAAAATTTACGGCTATCAAGGCGAACTAAGATCGCCGCTACTGTCTCATTTTCTTCCTAATCCGCCAAAAAAGAATCGTCCCCCCATGGTGGAGCATTACTGCAGTCTGATTCATTTAGTGAATCCACTCAATGTTTGCGATCCTAGTTTTAAAAGACCACAATTACAGATTGATCCAAAAGCACAAAATCAATCCTTATCCATACTAGACCCCCTAGGTTTTCCCCAGAAATTTTATATTTTTGCCCCAGGGGCTGAATATGGCCCAGCAAAACAGTGGCCTAGCAATCACTTTGCAACTTTGGCCGAAGAAATTTTGCTGAAGGACCCCTCTTGTCATGTTTTACTCATGGGAAGCTCAAAAGATAAGGTCATTTGTGAGCAAATTTTACAAACTACCGACAGTTCTTTGCATACCAAAATCCATAACGTATGCGGCTTGGTCACTTTAGATCAGTCTATTGCTTTGATTTCTTTAGCGCAGGGGATGGCTAGTAATGATTCTGGTCTCATGCATATTGCTGCCGCTTTGAGTATTCCTCAGGTCGCATTTTATGGCTCAAGTGATCCGAAACACACCCCTCCTTTATCACCCTATGCAAGAATTTTGTTTTTAGGACTTGACTGTAGCCCATGTCACCAAAGAAAATGTCCACTAGGGCATCTTAACTGCTTAAATCTTATTACCCCTCAGTCTGCTTTTGAAGAATTGAATCGTAGTGTTACTTTAAGGAAACGTCACTAATGTCTCGCTCAGCACGCTTATTTCATGATGTCGAAGAAGTGATTGAAAGTTGGTATACCAGTCTGATGAAGTGCGATTTAGAAAATGCCTTAAGTCTATGGTTTGAGGAAGATACCGTGACTTGCATTTTACCGGATGGTGTTCGTCTGAATGGTCACAAGCAATTACGCATTGGCCTACAAGAT